>NZ_CP104850.1:1876858-2595287 GCF_028864635.1 Cloacibacterium sp. TD35
GTTTGTAATTTTGTAACCAAGAGAGCTTTTTATGATGTTTTGAAAGAAAAATACATCGAAAAGGCTCTTAATCAAGAAAATATTGAAAAAAAATAAAAACAAATAGTCGTAATTTTCTATATTTGAAAAATATTTCAAAAAAAACATAATTGAACACGCTTTTTGCGTGTTCTGTATTTTATAAAAAGTTGTAAGAATCACGGAGTATGAATTTAAAAGATTTACAAAACGATTGGATTAATGAGTTCCCAAAACCATTAATTATAGCAGGACCATGCAGTGCAGAATCAGAAGCACAGATGATGGAAACTGCCCAAAGATTGAAAGAAAGTGGTGCAGAAGTTCCCGTTTTTAGAGCAGGAATTTGGAAACCAAGAACCAAACCAAATGGTTTTGAAGGAGTAGGAGTTATTGGTCTTAATTGGCTTAAAAAAGTAAAAGACGAATTTGGTTTTAAAACAGCAACTGAAGTTGCCAATGCGCATCACGTTTATGCAGCGTTAGAAGCAGATGTAGATATTCTTTGGATTGGTGCACGTTCTACCGTAAATCCTTTTACAGTTCAAGAAATTGCCGTTGCATTAAAGGGAACCAATAAACCCGTTTTGGTAAAAAATCCGGTAAACCCAGATTTAGCACTTTGGATTGGCGCTTTAGAAAGACTTTTAGGTCAAGATGTTAAAAATCTAGGGGTAATTCACAGAGGGTTTTCATCTTATCAAAAAACAAAATATAGAAATTTACCCAATTGGCAAATCGCATTAGATTTTAAACACCAGTTTCCAAATATCCCAATGTTTGTAGACCCTTCTCATATTTGTGGTAGAAGAGATTTACTTTCAGATGTTACTCAGGAAGCATTTAACGTAGGTTACGAAGGAGCGATGATAGAATCTCACTGCAACCCAGATGCAGCTTGGAGTGATGCAGCTCAACAAATTACGCCAGAAGTTTTAGCAGATATGTTAGGAAATCTACAAATTAGAAACTCTGATATTTCTGGATTTGATGAAGAAATGGGTAAACACAGAGCTTTAATTTCTGATATCGATTTCCAATTAATAGAATTATTGTCAAACAGGATGAAAATTTCTGAAAAAATTGGAGCGTTAAAGAAAGAGAATAATATCGCAATCTTCCAGCCAGACCGTTGGAAAGTCATTGCAGAATATGCCTCTGCAAGAGCCGAAGAATCTGGAATGGATAAAGATTTTATAGAGAAAGTTTTCAAAGCGATTCACGAAGAATCCATTGAAGTTCAAAACAATATCATGATTGATAAATAACAAGAAAACACGCTGAAAAGCGTGTTTTTTTATTGTGAGAAGATTTCGTAAATTGCACAAAAGAAATTCGTTTTGAAAGGACTCATCACAAAATCTACAGGAAGTTGGTATCAAGTTTTAGATTTGGAAACTCAACAAGTTTTCGAAGCGAGAATTCGTGGGAAATTTAAACTAATAAAAACCAGACTCACCAATCCTTTGGCTGTGGGTGATTTTGTAGAATTTCAACTTGAGCAAGATGATATTGCATGGATTACAAAAATAGAACCTCGCAAAAATTATCTCATCAGAAAATCTGTAAATTTATCTAAAGAAGCTCACATTATTGCGAGTAATTTAGATTTAGCTTGTATTATTTTTACCTTGCAATCTCCAGAAACATCTTTAGGATTTTTAGACCGATTCTTGGCGTGTTGCGAAGCGTATAATATCCCCGTTCTAATTCTTTTTAACAAAATAGACTTGCTCAATTTTGAAGAAGTAGAATTGGTTGAGGAATTACAAGCCATGTACGAAAATTTAGGTTATCAAACATTGCAAGTTTCTTCTGCTGAAAAACTCAATTTAGAAAAACTTCAAGAAATTTTAAAAGATAAAACTTGCGTTTTCTTTGGTCATTCTGGAGCTGGAAAATCTACTTTGGCAAATGCACTTCAACCTGATTTGAATTTGAAAACCAACGAAATTTCTGAAACGCATAATAAAGGAAAGCATACTACTACTTTTGCTCAAATGCATTTTTGGCATTTTGGTGGTGCTGTAATAGATACACCTGGTGTTCGTGAATTTGCAATGATAGACGTAGAAAAAGAAGAAATTCAACATTATTTCCCGGAAATTTTTGAAAAAGGGAGAGCTTGTAAATTCCATAATTGTAAACATATTAACGAGCCAAAATGCGCCGTTTTAGAAGCGTTAGAGACTGGCGAAATTTTGGAAAGCAGATATATCACTTATCTTAAATTAATGGAAGAAGCTGAGGAGCAAAATCAGTTATAAAATTTGATAAATACAATCTACATAATCAGTGGACTTGGAGCTGACAAAAGAATGTTCCAGAATTTTACTTTTGAAGGTTTTGAAGTTGTTCATATTGATTGGATTTTGCCACTAGAAAATGAAACTTTGCAAAGCTACGCTCTAAGAATTTCTGAGAATATAAAAGATGAAAATGCGATTTTAATCGGTCTTTCTTTTGGAGGAATACTTTCTGTAGAAATTTCAAAAATTAAAAAATTCAAGAAAATTTTTCTTTTATCTTCTGCTAAAACAAAGTTTGAAATCCCATTCTACTATAGATTGATAGGCAAATTAAATATTCTTAAAATACTTCCAAATTCAATTTTGAAAAGAGTGAATTCTTTAACTTATTTAGTTTTTGGAGCTAAAACTAATGATGAAAAGTCTTTGTTGAAAGATATTGTAAGAAATACTGATGAGAGATTTTTGAAATGGGCTTTACATCAAATAATGAACTGGAAAAATGAAGATTATTCCGAAAATATTATTCATATTCAAGGAGATAGTGATTTAATTTTACCCCATATTTTTGTCAAGTATGATTATCTACTCAAAGGTGGAACTCATTTTATGACATTGAATCAATCAAAAGAAATAGAGACAATTATCATAGAAAATTTGTTATAGATTTTATTGATAATCAGTATCTTTACATAGAAAAAGAATTTTTATTATCTTTGCAACACCAAACATAGAATAGATTAATGACCAACCCATTATTTTACGCTAAAATATTACTTTTCGGAGAGTACGGAATCATAGAAGATTCTCAAGGATTAACCTTACCGTACAGTTTCTACAAAGGCACGCTTAAATTCTCTGAAAATCAATCTGATTTCGAGAAAAAATCAAACGAATCTCTATCTAAATACGCTCAATATTTATCTGAATTAAATCTTCCAGAGGCTTTTAAAATAAATGTAGAAGCCTTCAAAAAAGATATAGAAAAAGGATTGTTTTTTGATTCTAATATTCCGCAAGGTTATGGCGTAGGAAGTTCTGGAGCTTTGGTGGCTGCTATTTTCGAAAAATATTCTTTCAAAAAATACAGTCCCGAAAATATTTCTAAAACTCAACTGAAAGATTTGAAAAAAGTTTTCGGAGAATTAGAGTCTTATTTTCACGGTAAATCTTCTGGAATTGACCCATTGATTTGCTACATGAACCTTCCGATTTTAATTGAAAATAAAGAAAGTGTAGACAAGGTTTCTATCCCTAAAGAAGAAGCTGGGAAAGGCGCTATTTTCTTAATAGATTCTGGTTCTGTTGGCGAAACTGGACCTATGGTTCAAATTTTCTTTGAAAAATTGAAAAATGAAGGTTTCAGAAAAACTTTGAAAGAAGAATTCATTAAGTACAATAATGCTTGTATCGATACTTTCTTGAACAAAGAAATGACTCCGTTTTTCAAACATTTGAAAGACCTTTCTAAATGGGCTTATGTTCATTTTAAACCGATGATTCCTACCAATCTTTACAACGCTTGGAAAAAAGGTCTTGATACCAATGCTTATTACTTAAAACTCTGCGGAAGTGGAGGCGGTGGTTATATTCTTGGTTTCGCTAAAGATTATGAAAAAGCTGATAAAATGCTAGAAGGCTTCAACAAAGAAGTGATTTATAGATTTTAAGATTTTTGTAAAGAAGTCTGAAATTTTCAAATTTTTTCTCTGAAATCTGACATCTAAAATCTCAAATCTAATGAGTAACAATCCCATTCTTCATCGTTTATCTCAATTGGTGAGTTTGCTTTTAGGAGCGAGGATTTTTGTATTGGCATTGTTCACTTTCGCATTATATGTTTCTACTTTTTTCCTTTTTAACCAAGAAGAAAGTCTTAGAAAATTTGTTTTCGATTATAAAGTACACGGAATTATTTTCTGTGCCATGCTTAGTATTGCGGCAGGCGGAATTATTAATCGGTTTTATGACAAAGAAAAAGACGAAGTAGAAAAGCCATTTAGAAGCAGATTACAAAGTTTCTTAAAAGAAAAATATTTCTTGTATAGCTATGTTATTTTGAATGTTTTTTCTTTGGGAATATCAGCGATGCTTTCTTGGAGAATTTTTATTTTTTTCTTGATTTATCAATTTATTATTTGGTTTTACAGTCATAAATTGAGTAAAGTACTCATTATTAATAATCTCACTTTTGTGAGTTTAACCCTGTATCCTTTTTTTGGATTATTAGTTTATTATAAGCATTTTTCGTACAAATTATTTTTAATGGCAGCTTTCTTATTTTTAATTATGCTGACTATAGATTTGATTAAAGATGTCTTGACGAGTAATGTAGATAGAGTTTTTGGATACAATACAATTGCAAATGTTTTTGGAAAAAAAGTAAGTTATATTACCATTGGAATGGTGATTTTTGCAAACGTTTTGGTTTCTATTCTGTTGCTTTTCTTTATTCCGAAAACCAATTATATGCTAGGGTACTTTTCATTGAGTATTATTTTCTTTGTCTTCTTGAGTTTTCCTATTCTTTCCTATCAAAAATCTAAATTATTCTGGGTAATCAATTTTTTTAGAATTTGGGTTTTTGTCGGTGTAATTTTTATGCTCTTGAATGGAATTTTTGAGAAATTTTAGAGATTCAAAATTCATCATCACTCTTCCAACAATCATCATCCGACAAAAATTCACTATCTTTGCAAAAATTTATTATTTATGAGCAGAGAAAGAAATTCAGGAAAAAGTAACAATAGAAATTCTGAGAGGAGACCTTCCTCACCTAAAAGCTCAAAACCTTCATTTGATAAACCAAAGAGAACAAGAGGAACTGACACCCCGAAAAGAGGTGGCGAGAAAACTTTTGATACTAGAGAAAAATATGTAAAAGGTGATTTGAAGTTAAGCAAAAAACCTTTTAAGAAATTTGAAAAAGACGAAGATAAAGCAAAATCTTTCGTTCAAAAGAGACGTTTAGAAAAACTCACGAAATCTGAGAACAAGGAAACGATTCGTTTAAATAAATATATTGCCAATTCAGGGATTTGTAGTAGAAGAGAAGCAGATGAATTGATTGCTCAAGGTTTGGTAGAAGTAAATGGTAAAGTAATCACAGAATTAGGTTACCAAGTACAGAAAACAGATAGAGTAGTTTTTGACGGACAAGGAATTACACCAGAAAAACCAGTGTATGTTTTACTTAACAAACCAAAAGGTTATATTTCTACAACTAAGGACGAAAAAATGCGTAAAACCGTAATGGATTTGGTTGCAAATGCTTCGCCTTATCGTTTATTTCCTGTTGGAAGACTAGACAGAAGTACTACTGGAGTTATTTTATTGACGAATGATGGCCACATGACAAAAAAATTGACGCACCCATCATTTAACATGAAAAAAATCTATCACGTAACGCTTGATAGAAAAATCTCTAAAGAAGATATGCAAGCTATTGCAGACGGAATTAGATTAGAGGAAGGTGTAGCAGAAGTAGATGCGATTTCTTACATCGATGGAAAACCTAAAAATGAAGTGGGAATAGAAATCCACATTGGGTGGAATAGAGTGGTTCGTAGAATTTTCCAGAAAATGGGCTATGAAGTAGAAGCGCTAGACAGAGTAATGTTTGCAGGTCTTACCAAGAAAAATGTAAAAAGAGGCTACTGGCGAATTCTTACAGATTTAGAAGTTAACAACTTGAAAATGTTATAGTAAAATAAAGAAATTGAAGAGCGTTTTATAACGCTCTTTTTTTATTTAAAATTTAAATTAAAATAATTGATTTAAAAAGTTCTAATTCTTCGGGAAAATGACGAAATTTGAATGAGGATTTTAGAGAATAAAATCTTAATCATCATTTATAACAATTTAATGTATGAGTATTTTTAATAATTTATTTGGCGGGAATTCTAATGTTTCTTCTTTGAAGGATTTTTGGAATGAAATTCAGTCTGAAGAAGATTTAGAAGCTATAGTAGAAGCGTCAAAAAAAGAGAAAATTGTGATTTTTAAGCATTCTACTAGATGTATTATTAGTAAAACGGTTCTTAGAAATTTTGAAAAACAAATTGAAAAACAAACAATTGACTTACCGAAATTTTATTATTTGGATTTATTGAATCATCGAGATATTTCTAATGAAATTGCCCATAAATTTTCTGTAGCTCATCAGAGTCCACAAATTGTCGTCATAGAAAATGGCCATGCTATTCATAATGCCTCACATGATAATATTAATCTAAGTACCATCTTAACATTATAAAAACTAAACAGTTGGAAAATTTTCAATTTCAAATTTCTAAATTATTTGATGCTCCTATAGAAGTTGTGCAATTTTGTAGTGAGAAAATCAAAGTAAAAAAAGTAAATAAAGGCGATTTTTTCTTGCAGCCAGGCGAAGTATGTAATGATACATTTTTTGTGAATAAAGGCTTGCTAAGAATGTATAGCATTGACAAAAACGGGAAAGAACATATCCTGCATTTTGCTCCAGAAAACTGGATTTTAGTAGACCGAAGTAGTCTTTATCTTAATCAGCCTTCAGATTATTATATAGATGCTGTAGAGCCTTCAGAAGTTTTAGTGCTTTCGCCAGAATATTTTGATTTTTTGGCGGAAAAACAACCTTCTATAATTTCTAAACAAAATGTTCTTTTACATAAGCATGTAAGCAGTCTACAAAAAAGAATTACGCAATTATTAGGTGCGACAGCAGAAGAAAGATATGTGGATTTTTTGAAGACTTATCCTAATATTTTCGAAAGGGTTCCGCAGTGGATGGTTGCATCTTATTTAGGAATTACTCCAGAAAGTTTGAGCCGAGTAAGAAAAGAATTGGTGCGAAGGAAATAATTTTTTATATTTATATAAAATATGCACAAATGGAAATTAATAAATTGGTCAAGGGTTTTGAAGCCTCTGAAAATGGTCAAAAAATTGGACATGTTGAGTTTTATATAGTTAATGGTATAATGAAAATTACCCATACCGAAGTAGATAAAAATCATACTGGAAAAGGAATAGGCATAGAATTGGTAAATACAGCCGTAGAATATGCAAGGCATAAAAATTTAAAAATAAAACCACTTTGTTCATATGCTTCACATGTGCTAAAAAAAGATGATTACTCAGATATTCTAGAATAAAAAAAGGAACTTCAATTGAAGTTCCTTTAGTTTTTTACTTTTAGAAAACCATTTCAGGTACATTGTCATCAATGATTAATTTTCCAGCAGTTGCTTTTTTAATATCTTCTACAGAAACTCCAGGAGCTCTTTCTAAGCAATGAAATGCGCCATCTTTAACTTCATAAACGCCTAATTCTGTTACGATTTTTTTAATACATTTCACTCCAGTTAAAGGCAAAGTACATTCTGGTAGAAGTTTGCTTTCGCCATGCTTGTTCACTTGTTGCATTGCTACGATAATATTTTTCGCCGAAGCAACTAAATCCATTGCACCGCCCATTCCTTTTACCATTTTTCCAGGGATTTTCCAATTGGCAATATCTCCATTTTGTGAAACTTCCATTGCGCCAAGAATTGTTAAATCTACTTTTTGAGCTCTAATCATCCCAAAACTTGTAGCACCATCAAAAATAGATGCACCTTTTAGTAAAGTAACGGTTTGTTTTCCTGCATTAATGAGGTCTGCATCTTCTTCACCTTCATAGGGAAAAGGTCCCATTCCCAGAATTCCGTTTTCAGATTGTAACACTACATTAAAACCTTCAGGAATGTAATTCGCTACCAATGTAGGAATACCAATTCCTAAATTTACATACGTGTTGTTTTTTATTTCTCTTGCAATTCTCATTGCAATTTGTTCTTTTGTTAAAGCCATGATTAATAATTTTTTGGTCTTACAGTTCTCTGTTCAATACGCTTTTCATAATTTTCGCCTTGGAAAATTCTATGAACATAAATTCCTGGAGTGTGAATTTGGTCTGGATCTAGTTCTCCAGCTTCTACCAATTCTTCAACTTCTGCTATGGTAATTTTACCAGCCATTGCCATCATTGGATTAAAATTTCTAGCGGTAGAACGATAAATGAGATTTCCTGCAGTATCACCTTTCCAAGCTTTTACAATCGCGAAATCTGCATCAAAAGCATATTCTAACAAATAATCTTTTCCATTAAAATTTCTCACTTCTTTTCCTTCTGCAACTTCTGTTCCTACACCAGCTGGAGTGAAAATAGCTGGCATTCCGTAACCTGCAGCCATACAGCGAGTTGCCAAAGTTCCTTGAGGAATCAACTCAACTTCTAATTCTCCAGAAAGTAATTGACGCTCAAATTCAGCGTTTTCGCCCACGTAAGAAGAAATCATTTTCTTAATTTGCTTTTTTTGCAGCAATAAGCCCAACCCGAAATCATCTACACCTGCGTTATTAGAAATACAAGTAAGGTTTTTAACTCCCTTTTTTACGAGTTCGGCGATAGAATTTTCAGGAATTCCGCATAAACCGAAGCCACCGAGCATAATGGTAGCGCCATCTTGAATATCAGCACAAGCTTCTGTTACGTTTTTTACTGTTTTATTAATCATTAGATTTTTCGTTTGCTCTAAAATACAAAATTTTTGAAATCTAAAATAAAAAACGCTTCCAAGTTCTAATCCCTTGAAAGCGTGATATTATCATGAATTTTGGTTAAAAATATTTTAAACTCATGTTTGGTTTTATTTGAAGTAATGTTTCATAAATGAGTTTAATAACATTGGCCACATCTTCTTTTGATACCATTTCTACGGTAGTGTGCATATATCTTAATGGTAGAGAAATCAGTGCTGAAGGAACACCTCCGTTAGAAAATGCAAAAGAATCTGTATCAGTTCCTGTTGCTCTGCTTAAAGCGTTTCTCTGGAAAGGAATTTTCTTTTTCTTAGCGGTATCAGTTATCAAATCTCTGATGATGTGATGAACAGATGGTGCATAAGCAATTACTGGTCCGTCTCCACATTTCATGTGACCTTCTTTTTTCTTCTCGATATGTGGAGTAGTGGTGTCATGTGTCACGTCTGTAACGATTGCGATATTTGGCTTTATAGTTTGTGCAATCATCGTTGCTCCATATAAACCAACTTCTTCTTGTACAGAATTGGTAATATACAACCCGAAAGGTAATTTCTTTTTGTTTTCTTTTAAAAGTCTAGCTACTTCTGCAATCATAAATCCGCCCATTCTGTTGTCTAGCGCCCTACAAACGAAATAACGGTCGTTGAGTTCAAAAAATTCATCGGGATAAGTAATCATGCAGCCAACATAAATTCCCAGTTTTTCTACTTCTTCCTTAGATATACAACCACAATCGATGAAAATATTTTCAATTTTTGGAACAGGTTCATGAGGATTTGCGCTTCTTGTATGAATCGCTGGCCAACCGAAAACTCCCTTTACAATGCCTTTTTCTCCGTGGATGTGTACTGTTTTAGAAGGAGCAATCATTTGGTCTGAACCTCCGTTTCTAATTACGTAAATCATTCCATCATCAGAAATGTAATTTACGTACCAAGAAATTTCGTCTGCATGAGCTTCTATCACTACTTTGAACTCCGCTTCTGGATTGATGATTCCGTAACAAGTTCCATAATGGTCTACTCTTATTTCATCTACATAAGGCTTAATATAATCTGCCCAAATTTTCTGTCCGTTCTGCTCAAAACCTGTTGGTGAAGCAGTATTTAAATATTTTTCTAAAAATTTTAAAGATTTATTTTCAAATTTCATATAAAGGAACGATTTTTGTGATACTTAAAATTAAATTTTAATTCAGGTAAAAATAATGAAATTTCAGAACATTTTCACCATATTTCTTTTGTTGTTTAGCTTATCTTTTCAGGCTCAGCAAGATACTATAAAAATAGAATTGAAGGCACTAAAAGATATTCCGAAAGAAAAACTTCAAAAAGATGAATTCGGGAATATTTTTTATTACGACGAAAGACAAAAAGCTAGAATTTACGAGATAAACGGAGAAAAAGTAGTGGTGATGGATGAGTTACTTCTCATGCAAAGACCACATTTTAATAATCAACTTGACCGTAATTTCTATTATTTCCTCAATAAAAAATTGAATAGAGTTTATCCTTACTTTATTACAGCACTCGAGCAATATAGAGATATTCAAGACGAACTTTCTAAAATTGATGATGACAGAAGAAAATCATACATTAGAAAAAGACAAGAAGAGCTCGCGAATCAATATGAAACCCAATTAAGGGATTTGACGACAACAGAAGGAAGAATTTTCGCTAAATTAATGCACCGAGCTACTGGAAAAACAGTATACGAAATTATTAAAGAATTGCGAGGAGGATGGAGTGCTTTTTGGTGGAATGTAAAGGGAAATATTGCAGATGTAGATATTAAACAGCCTTACGATCCGTATTCAAATAGACAAGACGCTTTTGTAGAATCTCTTTTGTTTTCTAATTGGAATTTAGGATATTTGCAACCTTATGAAGGATACAGGGATTTTAAAATCAAAAAATAACATGAAATTTTTATTCAAACTATTATTTACGGTAAGTATTTTATATTCAGCAGAAGCTTACTCATGGGGAATTATTGGGCATAGAACCATCGCAGAAATTGCAGAAAATCATATTTCTAATAAATCAAAGCGAAAACTTAAAAAGATTATCGGAAAACAAAATCTAGCTTACGTTGCTAACTGGCCAGATTTCGTGAAATCTGATACGCTAAATACCTATAAAGAAACAGAAGTTTGGCATTATGTAAATGTAAAACCAAACCAGAATTTTTCTGAGTTCGAGAAATCTCTAAAAGAACTTAATACCCCAAATCTTTACAATCAAATTATTAAGCAAAAAGAAATTATCGCAAGCAAAAATTCATCAAAAGACGAAAAAATTGTAGCGCTTAAGTTTTTGGTTCATTTAATGGGAGATTTACACCAACCAATGCACGTGGGAAGAGCGGAAGATTTAGGTGGAAATTTAATCCAGTTAACTTTTAATAGAGATCAAACGAATTTACACAGTTTATGGGATACTAAATTGGTAGATTATCAAAGATATTCATATAAAGAGTTTGCTAAAGTGCTAGATTATAAATCTAAAGAGGAAATCCAAAAAATACAAAGCGGAACTCTTGAAAATTGGTTGTATGAAAGTTACACGAAAGCCAATAGAATCTACACGCAGACTAAACCAAATGGTGTATACAGTTATGATTATAATTATAAATTTTCAGGATTATTAGAAGAACAATTAATAACAGGCGGACTAAGACTGGCTAAAGTTTTAGACGAAATCTTACAATAATTTTTCTTTCAGTTTCTGAAAAACAATTTGATCAATAGGCAATTCTAATGGGTTTTCTTCATGTAAGGAAATCCATTTTATTTTTTCAATGCTTTCATCTAAAATCTGCAATTCATCTAGATTTAAAATATCTACTTTATAATATATAGTAAGCAATTGCTCGTTTTTTCTAAATCTAGAAACCAAAAAATCTTCTTGAGTGTAAAAATGTTCTACTATGTTAATTTTCAGGTTAAGTTCTTCTGCAAATTCTCTGTGAAGGCATTCTAAAGTTCCTTCGCCAAATTCTAAACCACCACCAGGTAATTTAATCAGTTTTTGTCCGGCATAACCTTCATCTAGAGCCATTATTTCTTGATTTTCATTAATGTAAATGGCATAAACTCTTATGTTAATTTTATCTATCATGTTTTGTTTAATTTAATTGGCTCTTTTTACTTATAACTTGGTTCTTTCAAAACGGCATTAATCATTTCGCGTTTTCCTTTTGGGCCTTCTAATTTAGTGACTTCGAAATTAAGTTCCTTCAGAATTCTTCTTACGCTTCCTTTTGAAGAGTAAGTAGTGAGTAGTCCACCTTCTTTCATTTTACTTTTTACGATTTCAAACAGTGGCTTTTCCCATAAATCAGGTTGAACTTTAGCACCGAAACAATCATAATACACTAGGTTAATTGCAGGTAAATTTATCTCTTTTATCTGAAAAAAGTCCAAATTATATTTAGTAAAAAAGAAATTTGGGAAAATTTCATGTGTTTTATTCCATTCTAATTCATGAAGTTTTTGATAAATTTCCTGCGAATTTTCAAACTTAAAATGCTCTGCATAGTTCAATTCTAAGATTTCTTCATCATTTACGGGATATTTTTCGAATGTGATATAGTGAAAAACATGATTTTTATCATTTTTCAAATATTCATTAATTGTGACTAAAGCATTAAGACCTGTACCAAAACCCATCTCTAAAATGTTGATTTCGTAATCATAAACGTTTTTTAATCCATTTTTTATAAATACATGTTCTGCTTCTTGTATGGCTCCGTTGTGAGAATGGTAGTGTTCATCTAAATCATTGATATACAATGTTTTACTTCCGTCTAGCGTAGTTTTTATTTCTCTTTTCAAAGTATTTTTTGTCAAAAATAAATTAAAATTTTGATATTTAAAAAATTATATTAAATTTGTAGAAACTCAACTAAAATTTTTAAAATGATAATTCAAAAAACTTCAAACTCAAGAATTGGTCAATTTGACCCAGAAAACATTGGATTTGGTACTGCATTTATAGATCATATGATTATTTGTGAGTACGAGAATGGAAAATGGGGTGAAGTGAGGCTTATGCCATACGGTCCACTTCCTTTTACACCAGCGATGATGGGCGTAAACTATGGACAAGCTTGTTTTGAAGGCATGAAGGCTTATAAAGATAAAGATGGAGAAATTTATCTTTTCCGTCCTGAGAAAAATTTTGAGAGAATTAACAAATCTGCGAAACGTCTTGCAATGCCAGAGATTCCTGAAGAAGTTTTCCTTGGTGGTCTTAAAGCATTAGTAGATGTTGATAGAAACTGGATTCCTTATGGAGAAGGAAAAGCACTTTATATTAGACCTTTAATTTTTGCAACAGAGGAAGGTTTAAAAGCAAGAATTGCTAATAAATTTATGTTTGCAATTGTTGCGACTCCAGTACAAAGTTATTACACTGAGCCTGTTTCTGTAAAAATTTCAGATTTTTATTCTAGAGCTGCAAGTGGTGGGGTAGGTTCTGCTAAAGCTGCCGGAAATTACGCCGCTTCATTCTATCCTACAAAATTAGCTGCTGAAGAAGGTTATGAGCAAATCATCTGGACAGATGACGCTACACATAAATATTTTGAAGAAAGTGGTACAATGAACGTTTTCGTAAGAATAAACGATACAATTTATACACCGCCAACTTCTGAAAAAATTCTAGATGGGGTAACTAGAGATAGTTTCCTTCAGTTAGCAAAACACAAAGGCATTGACGTAAAAGTAGAGCCAGTAGAAGTTGCTAAAGTACTAGAAGCACATTCAAAAGGAGAATTAATAGAAGTTTGGGGAGTAGGAACTGCCGTAGTAACTAGCGTTTTCAAAGCGATTGGTTACAAAGACCAAAAATTAACTTTACCGGAACTTTCAAAAGAAGAAAGTTTCGCTTTAACTCTTAAAAAAGCATTGGTAGATATTCAAACCAATAAAGCTGAAGATCCTTTTGGATGGAGAGTAAAAGTAGAAAAGCATATTTTAGAAACTGCTTAGAAATAAGACTTTAAATATTTTAAACCGAGGAAATCTTTTCTCGGTTTTTTCGTTGTTATTTATTGAGTAATTAGTATTTTCGCAGTCAATATGAAAAAGGTAGTTTTCGTTTCAATATTATCACTTTTGTCTTGTGTTAAAAATTCACCAGCTCATCCTCCAGTTGGCGGTGTTTTATCACAAGAAGACTTAAATGTGTCTAAAAATAGAGCTAAAAATCTCAATTTATTAGAAAGAAAACAAATTCAAGATTGGATAGACCAGCAAGACAAAAAATTCTACTCTACAGGACTAAATTATTGGACGGATATCAGTGATTCTGAATCTAGGGATAAGAAAAAAGATGGTGAATTAGTTTCGTATGAATATGATTTATACGATTTCAACCAAGAAAAACTATACGAAAAGCCCAATCAAAATATAGATGCCCCATTAGGAAAATTTGAAGAATTGAAAGCGGTAGAAGATGCGGTGCGATATATGAAAAAAGGGGAACAAGCCACACTTTTAGTGCCTTCAGTTCTGGCTTTTGGGACGTATGGAGATGATGAAAAAATCCCAAATGACATGCCTTTAATCATTAAAATTAAAATTTTGTAAATTCATAAAATGAAAAAAATACTTTTATTAACTATTGCAATTATTACTTTAATTAATTGTACTCCAATTTATAAAAAAATGAATATAGACAAAGATTTTTACAACGGTCTTCAAGACGGTGTTTACGCTAAAATGGAAACTTCTAAAGGCGAATTGATTATCCAATTTTTTGATCAAGACGCACCTGTTACAGTAGCTAACTTCGTAGGTCTTGCACAAGGAACTATCGAAAATAAAGCAAAAGCAAAAGGGGTTCCTTATTATGACGGAATTGTTTTCCACAGGGTTATTAAAAACTTTATGATTCAAGGAGGTGATCCTCAAGGAACAGGAATGGGAGATCCTGGTTATAAGTTTGATGATGAGAAAAACGACCTAAAACATGAAGGAAAAGGTTATCTTTCTATGGCGAACTCTGGACCTAATACTAATGGTTCTCAGTTTTTCATTACAGAAGTTCCTACGCCTTGGTTAGATGGAAGACATACTATTTTTGGAAAAGTAATCAAAGGAGAGGATGTAATTGATGCGATTGCTAATTCTGAAACTGGTGCTCAAGATAGACCAAAAGAAGAAATTAAAATCGTAAAAGTAACAGTTTTCACTAAAGGTGATGCTTACGAAAAATATGACGCTGCTAAAATCTTTAACGAAGGTAAAGCAAAAATCCAAGAAAACAATAAAGCTTACATCGCTAAACAAGAAGCAGAAGCTGCTAAAAAATTAGAAGATTTAAAAGTTGGAATGACTAAAACTGCTTCTGGTTTAATGTATAAAATTACAAAAACTAATCCAGAAGGAAAAGCTCCAAAAGCTGGTAATATGGTTTCTGTGCACTATGCAGGGAAATTAACGAATGGTCAAGAGTTTGATAATTCATTCAAAAGAGGTGAGCCTATCGAAATTCCAATCGGAGTTGGTCAAGTAATTAAAGGTTGGGATGAAGGAATCCAACTTCTAAAAGAAGGAGAAGCTGCTACTTTATTGATTCCATCTGAATTGGGTTACGGAACAAGAGGAGCAGGAGGTGTAATTCCACCAAATGCTTGGTTAATCTTCGATGTAGAATTAGTGAAAGTAAAATAATATTACTTCATATATTTCATAGAAAAAACGTGCTTTTTAGCACGTTTTTTTATGTTAATTAATTAGGATAACTTTTCACCACAAGTCTTACAATATCTTGCATCTTCATCATTTTCACTATTACCACATCTGTCACAGAGTCTTGTTTTGGCCATTTTTCTTCTCATTTCAGAGGTTACAATTCCTGTAGGAACAGCAATGATGCTATAACCGCATAACATTAATACCACTGATAAAAATTTACCAAATGGAGTTACCGGAGAAATATCACCATAACCAACTGTGGTAATGGTTACAACGGCCCAATAAATGGAAGTAGGAATATCCACAAATCCATTTTTACCGTTTTCTACCACAAACATGAGTGAACCAATAATGGTTACCAAAATCATAATGAAAAGAAGGAAAATATAAATTTTTCTAGAGCTGTTTTTTAGTGCTTGAACGATGTATTGACCATCATTCATATAGTCTAATAAGTTGAGCACTCTAAAAATCCTTAGCATTCTCAATAATCTAATAATAGAAAGAAATTTGGTGAAAGGGAAAAATAAACTTAAGAAAAATGGAAGTAGTGATAACAAATCTATCACCCCTAAAAAACTGAAAATATAATCTTTCTTATTTTTAATCACAGAAATTCTCAGAATGTATTCTATCGTAAATGTAATAGTAATTAGCCATTCTAGACTTACCAAAAGAGAATGATAATGCTCGTCTATAGTATGAACACTCTCCATCATTACGATAAAAGTACTCAAGAATATCATCAGAAGAAGTAACAAGTCGAAAACCTTTCCTGATGGCGTATCAGAAAAATAGATAATCCTGAAAATTTTCTTTTTCCAAGGTGTATCTTCTGCAATTAAATTATGTTCTCTTTTCTGCATTTTATATAAAATTAATTGTTTTTGTGCCATTTTAATCAAATGACAGCTTCCTCTTGTCAAAAATAAGAGAAATATTTAGATTTCAAGAATATAAAAGCAAGAATGAAATTGTATTTTTGTAAAACTTAATTTTTAAGAATAATTATTTGAAAATGATTTTAAAAGAATTTACTTCAGAATTAGATAAACTATTTTCGCTTAAACAAGCTGAAGATTTTGATAATGTAGGCTTACTGTGTGGCAATCCTAATCGTGAGGTTTCGGGAGTTTTGGTATGTCATGATGCATTAGAAAATGTAGTAGATGAAGCTATTGCGAAGAGTTGTAACGTGATTGTAACGTTTCACCCAATCATTTTTTCAGGATTAAAATCCATCACTGGCAAAAACTATGTAGAACGTTCGGTTCTAAAAGCCATCGAAAATAAAATCGCTATTTATGCCATTCACACAGCTTTTGATAATGATTATTTCGGCGTGAATTATAGAATTTGCAATGAATTAGGTTTGAAAAATCAAAAAATTCTAATGCCAAAATCAAATCATCTTTTGCAATTGGTGGTTTATGTTCCTTCAGAATATTCAGAGAAGGTGAAGAATGCTTTATTTGAAGCAGGAGCAGGAAATATTGGCTTTTATGATGAATGCAGTTTTTCTGTAAAAGGAAATGGAACATTCAGACCTATTGAAGGTTCTAATCCTTTTTTGGGAACATATAATGTGAGAGAAAATGCTGATGAAGAAATGATTTCTGTGATTTTTGAAAGTTTCAAAAAGAATCAGATTTTATCAGCGATGAAATCTGCACATCCTTATGAAGAAGTTGCGTATCAACTTTACGCTTTAGAGAATGATAATCAATATGTTGGCTTAGGACGATACGGCGAATTAGAACAAGAAATGGAAGAAAAAGATTTCTTGAAATTCGTAAAAGAAAAATTTAATTTAGAAGTGATTCGTCATTCTGAATTCCTGAATAAAAAAATCAAAAAAGTAGGCGTTTTAGGAGGAAGTGGAGCAAGTGGAATTTCGGCAGCAAAAGCTTCTGGATGTGATGCTTACTTAACAGGAGATGTAAAATACCATGATTTTTTCCAAAGCGAAAACCAAATGTTAATCTGTGATATAGGACATTTCGAATCAGAACAATTTGTTACTGAGCAATTAGTTGAGATTTTGTCGGAAAAATTTCCTACATTTGCATTCTCAAAATCCACAGAAAAAACTAACCCTGTAAATTATTTCTATTAAGATATGGCAAAAAAAACTGTAGAAATTCCAGTAGAAGAAAAATTAAGAGCTCTTTATGATTTACAAATCATAGACTCTAGATTAGACGAAATCCGCAATACAAGAGGTGAATTACCAATTGAGGTAGAAGATTTAGAAATCGAAATCGAAGGTCTTAACAAGAGAGCACAAAAATTCGAAAACGAAATTAAAGACTTAAATGATGACATTAATAACAAAAAAGAAGTTATTAATCATTCTAAATCTTTGATGGAAAAATATAAATCTCAACAAGACAACGTAAGAAATAATAAAGAATTCGAAGCGCTTGCTAAAGAAATAGAATTTCAGGATTTAGAAGTTCAGTTGGCTGAAAAGAAAATCAAAGAATTTACTGCAAAAATTGCTCACAAAAATGAACTTTTAGATGAGTTGAAAGGTAAAATTGCAGAGCTAGACAGTCACTTAAACTTTAAGAAAAACGAACTAGATACCTTAATCGCAGAAACGCAAAAAGAAGAAGATTATCTTATCGAAAAATCTAAAGAATTTGCGGAAAAAATAGATGAAAGATTACTAGCTTCTTATAACAGAATCAGAAATAATTCTGGAAACGGATTAGCTGTAGTAGGTCTAGAAAGAGGTGCGCCAAAAGGTTCATTCTTTACTATTCCGCCACAGAAACAAATGGAAATCGCTCAACGTAAGAAAATTATCATCGATGAGCATTCTGGTAAAATCTTGGTAGACGATGAGTTGGTAATGGAAGAGAACGAAAAAATGGCTTCTATCATTAAATTCTAAAAATGTTAAATCAATATAAATTCCGTTCTTTTTGAACGGAATTTTTTATTTTTGCATAAAACAATGATATGAAAGAATTTGTGAATGCCAAAATGGATAAATGGACGTTATTTTACACCATTTTATACATTTTCTTCTCTATCGGAATGGTGATTTTCATGTTCGAGACTGAAGAGTCCAAATTTCCATTAATTTTGGTGGGCAGCATTCTTTCAGGAGCTTTTATTTTTACTTATTTCATGATTCCCAAAATAAGTTTGAGTGAAAACGCAATCCATGTAAAAAATTCTTTTGTTAACTTTAAAATTTCAATTCAAGACATTTCTCAAATTGAAAAAGTAGAAAAACTAGGCTTAAACATCAGAACATTTGGAGCAGGAGGCGTTTTTGGTTATTTTGGTTATTTTAATGGAAATTATGTTTGGTACGTAACCAATATTTATAAAAAAGTAAAAATTACCATGAAATCTGGGAAAATCTATATGTTTTCACCAGAAAATACAGAAGATTTTATTCAACAAATCACAAACCTAAAATCTAAAATTTAAAGTTATAATGATACAATTACTTGATAAAATTCATCACAAAGATTCTAAAAATTTCTTCTTAATTGCTGGTCCTTGTGCTATTGAAGGTGAAGAAATGGCATTTGAAATTGCCGAAAAAATTGTAAAACTTTCAGATAAATATAAAATTCCTTACATTTTCAAAGGGAGTTTTAAAAAAGCAAATAGAAGTAGAGTAGACAGTTTCACAGGAATTGGCGATGAAAAAGCTTTAGAAATCATCAAAAAAGTAGGAGAACATTTTAACATTCCTACCACTACAGATATTCACGAAAACGCTCATGCAGAACTCGCAGCTTCTTATGGAGTAGATGTTTTGCAAATTCCTGCGTTTTTGGTTCGTCAGACGGATTTGGTAGTTGCTGCTGCAAAAACGGGAAAAGCAGTGACTTTGAAAAAAGGTCAATTTCTTTCGCCAGAGTCTATGAAATTTGCGGTACAAAAAGTTTTAGATTCAGGAAATGATAAAGTGGCGATAATCGAGAGAGGAAATTCTTTCGGATATACAGATTTGGTGGTAGATTTCAGAGGAATTCCTACCATGCAAAATTATGCGCCAGTGATTCTAGATGTTACGCACTCTCTTCAACAACCGAATCAAAATTCTGGAGTAACAGGAGGAAGGCCAGAATTGATAGAAACAATTGCTAAAGCTGGAATTGCAGTAGGAACTGACGGAATTTTTATAGAAACGCATCCAGATCCTTCTTGTGCAAAATCAGACGGAGCGAATATGCTGAAACTAGATTTACTCGATGATTTATTAGGAAAGCTAACCCGAGTAAGAGAAGCTATTTTATAATATAAACCAAGCATTTTTGCTTGGTTTTTTCTTTGCAAAAAGATATAACTTACCATTGAAATAAATCTTTATCAATTTGATTAAATTTTATAAATTTATCCTTTAAAATATAACCTTTTGAAAAAGCTCATATTATTCTTAGTTCTCACATTTCCAATCTTGATTTTTTCACAAATCAATTTGAAAATTTTAGATGAAAATGGAACTCCTGTTTCTGATGTTAAAGTCACTTATAACAATCAAAACTATACCACCAATGCACAAGGTTTTGTTAAAATTCCTGTAACTGAAACAGAACAAGTATTGACGGCCGAAAAGGAATCTTATGTTTCTTTTACCAAAAAAATTAACCCTAAATTAAGATACCAAAACTTAAATGTTTTGATGGTTCTTTCTATAAAAACTAAAGATATTCAAGAAATTACCTTTCGTGGAAGAGGAAAACCAAAGAATACAGATCTTACTTCTCTAGAAATTTCTGCAAAACAGGCACAGGTCGTTGCATCACTTTCAGGAGGTGTAGAAGGTTTGATTAAGTCTTTACCTTCGGTAAATTCTAATGCCGAACTATCATCACAGTACATGGTGAGAGGTGGTAATTATGATGAGAATTTAATTTACATTAATGATATTGAGATTTACAGACCATTTTTAGTTAGAAATTCTTTACAGGAAGGAATGAGTATCATCAATCCAGATATGGTTTCTATGATTAACTTTTCTGCAGGTGGTTTCGAAGCGAAATATGGTGATAAAATGAGTTCTGCGCTTAATATTTATTACAGACAACCTTCAAAAACGGAAATCTCTGGTGAAGCAAGTCTTATTGGCGGAAGATTATCATTAGGTTTAGCTTCTAAAAATAAGAAATTATCAGCTTTATTCTCAGGAAGATATAGAAACACCAATTTGGTTCTGAATACTTTAAATGAAGATACAGATTTTAATCCTCAATATTTTGATTTTCAATCGTATATAAATTATTACATCAATGATAAATGGTCAGTATCATTTTTAGGATACTGGTCAAAAAATGACTATGAAATGATTCCAAATTACAAAGAAGTAGATTTTGGAACCGTACAACAGCCTATAAAATTATTGGTGGGCTATGAAGGAAAAGAAGATGATTCTTATAAAAATATGATGGGAACTGCTTCTATTACTTATAAACCAAGCAAAAAATTAAGTGTTACACTAGATAATTTTGCCTATCAAAATAGAGAAAGAGAATATTATACCATTGCTTCGGGTTATTTATTGCAAACCTTTAATCCTGTGACTGGAGACCCAAATTCTAGTTATGATGCGGGCGGACAAATAGATCATGCAAGAAACGATTTATTGGCAAGAACTTATGGAAGTCAATTGAGAGTTAAATTTTCACCTGATGCCAATACAGATATAGAAGTAGGTGCAAAAATGGAAAAAGAAATGCTTAAAGATCTTACGAATGAATGGCAATTGGTAGATTCTTTAGGTTACAGCACACCAAGAACTTATTTGAATCCTGGAGTTTTAGACGCTTCTGATTTAAAATTGAAATACAATATTTCTGGAAATAATGAAATCAATCCTACGAGAATTTCTGGTTATGCACAGTTTTCTAAAAAGTTGTATTGGGGAGAAAACAGAGTGTTCATTAACGGTGGGGTAAGAGCGCAACAATGGAGTTTCAATAAAGAAACTTTAATTTCGCCAAGAGCACAGTTCGCAATAAAACCAGATTGGGATGCAGATATGCTTTTCAGAATTTCGGGAGGAGTTTATTATCAAGCGCCTTATTACAAAGAAATCAAAGATTTAGACGGAACATTTAACGAAAATATTAAAGCTCAAAAATCAATTCAACTTATTTTAGCGAATGATTATGAGTTCAAAATGGTTGAGCGACCATTTAAGCTGACCACAGAATTATATTACAAAAAAATGAATGACTTAATTCCGTATTATATTGATAATGTTAGGATTAGATATTCAGGAAAAAATAATTCTGAAGGTTATGCTTATGGAATAGATACTAGATTATTTGGAGAATTTGTTCCAGGTGTAGATTCTTGGATTTCTGTAAGTTATGCCAGAGCAAAAGAAAATATTGATGGAAGAGGCTACATTGCAAGACCAACTGACCAAAGATTTAGATTTTCTATGTTTTATCAGGATTACATGCCGAAATTCCCTAGCATGAAAGTAAATCTTACTTTATTATTTGCAAGTGGTTTACCAAATGGAGCTTCGTTATTTGCAGACCCTTATGAATACACCAAAACTTTACCTTCTTATAAACGTGTTGACATTGGTTTAGAAAAAGTTTTTATCGACCAAAAAGACAATAAAGCAACGGGTGATTTCTGGAGAAAATGCAAAGAATTATCATTAGGCGTGCAAATATTCAATGCTTTTAATATAAACAATACTATTGCTAACCAATGGATTACCGACGTTAATTCAAGTTATATTTATCCAGTTCCTGTAAGATTAACCGGTAGATTTTTTAATGTAAAATTGAATTTTAAATTTTAGTAATCTATTTTTGAGTTAACTTTATTTAAAGAAAATATTGCTAAATTTTTAAAAATATTACTACTTTTGAATTCGAAATAATAAATAAATGAAAAGAATAATCAAAGCTTTAAGTCTTTTATCCTTTATTTTCTTTGGAACTCAGGAAATCAAAGCACAGTTGTATGATGTAGCAGTTGGCGGACAGGTAGATACAGGTGTAGGAGAGTCTTTGGTAGGTGTTTCTATAAAATATCAACCATTTCAGTTTGTAGGGATAGAATTTTCTGGAAATTATGGTGGTGGCTTTACAGCATTACAAGTTATTCCACAGTTTATTTATACAGTAAGTGAACAAACGGATGGTCTTGCTGTTTATGTAGGCGCTGGACCTTCATACATTACGGGTGGGCATCCTGAGAAAGTGAAGGCCTTCAATATTGTAGGAGTTGCAGGAGCAGAATTTGAATTGGTAGATTATCCTATAAGTTTCTTTGCAGATTGGAGACCTAGATTATACCAAGAAGACCCAGGTTTTTACAATACCATGCAAATAGAAAAAGGTTTCGAACCAGGTAGATTTAGTTTTGGGTTAAGATATACTTTCTAACAATTTTATAAAAAATAAAAGTCTTGAAAAATTCTTCAAGACTTTTTTATTTTTAGTTAGATTGAGCTTTAATTCTTTTCTCCGAAAGATTTCTAAATCTTATCACCAAAAGCACTGCAGAAATGGTAAGTCCTATTCCTAGAGCAATCCACATTCCGAAAGCACCCATCTTCATAGAAACCGTCAGATAATAACCTAATGGAATAGTGATGACCCAATAAGCAATAAAGGTAAGAATAGAAGGGATTTTCACATCTTGTATTCCTCTGAGACAACCTAATGCGGTTACTTGTACACCGTCTGATAATTGAAATAATGCCGCTATAATCATCAATTGAGACGCCAATTCTACAACAGCAATGTCTTCTTTTTTGGTGAAAAATGTAGGTAAAACATCTTTTCCAAGAATAAAAACCAATCCGCACATCAGCATAAAGATAAAAGCGATTTTCAGATTGTTAAAACCTACTTTTTCTAAGTTTACAAAATCTTTTTCGCCTAATTTTCTTCCAATCATTACCGTAGAAGCTACACTGAATCCTACACAAAGATTAAAAGTGAAACTCGCCATAGATAGCGCAATTTGATGTGCAGCAATATCTTTTGCAGAAATCAATCCACAGATAAAAGCAGCACCAGCAAAAGCCGTTACCTCAAAAAACAGTTGCAATGCAGTAGGAAAGCCCAATCTGATTAATTTTTCGAACATTTCCTTGCTGAAATTCTTTATTTTTAATGAAAAATCTTTGATATATCTTCTCGTTTTTTCTTCTTTTATCAATACATAATACAAGAAAACCATCATAGCAACTCTTGCAATAAAAGTGGCCCAAGCTGAGCCTGCAACTCCCATTTTAAAATGTTCTATAAAAACATAATTGAGAATAACATTGATAATATTTGCGAAAATAGTGGCTTTGGTTACCCCAATCGTAAAAGAAAGCCCTTCTGAAACTTCTCTCATCGTTTGAAAGATCATAAATGGAATGATACTCAAGGTTACGATGGAAAGAAAGGTAATCATATCTGGTAAAATTTCTTTTGGCTGATTCAAATAAGGAAGAAAAGGAATGATTCCAAATATCAAAAGCATTAAAACAAAAGCTAAAATAATGTTCACCACAAACCCGTGTCGGAAAATACTGTTAATTCTGTTGTGATTATGTTGCGAATGCGCTTCAGAAACTAATGGCGGAATCGCAAGTGAAAATCCTAATCCAAAGATGAAAATAGAGAAAAACATAGCATTTCCAAGAGAAACTGCAGCCAATGCTTTTGCACCAAGAAGTTTCCCTACAATAATGTTATCAAACAAGTTCACAGAAACTTGCCCTACTTGTGTAAGCATTACTGGGAGCGCAAGTTTTAAGGTTTCTTGCGTAAACTGTTTATTGAGAAATTTCATTTGTTAATTTTAATGGTTATGAGTTTCTTTTGGCTAATTCTTTTTGTTCTGCTTTTTGAATTTTTTTGTAAACATAAATGCTCATTAAAACACTAAATTCATACAAAACCAAAAGCGGAAATGCTGCGGCCAACATACTGAAAACATCTGCCGGTGTTACAATGGCGGCAACTACCATAATAACTACAATCGCATGTCTTCTGTAAGTTTTCAAAAATACAGGCGTTAAAATTCCTATCGTTGTTAAAAAATAAACGACTACTGGAAATAAGAAAACCAATCCCATTCCTAAAACCACTTGCAAGAATAGAGTAGTGTAGTCTGATAAGTCAAATAATTGTGTAATAGAATCTGAAATGGTAAACAATAATCCGAAATTAATTGCCAATGGAAGGATAAGAAAATATCCTACTAATGCACCAATAATAAAAAGAATCCAAATGAAATTAATCACAAATGAAGAATTTTTTCTTTCTCTAGGATGAAGTGCTGGACTAATAAATCTCCACAATTCCCAAATAATATAAGGAAGCGCAAGAACCATTCCTCCAAATATAGAAACAGACATCATTACATCAAACTGTTGCAATAATTTTTTCTGTTGAACTTGAAACGTATCTGGCAAAACGAAACTTTCGTGGCCAAAAAACTCTTGAGAATAATGATTGATAACTCTAAAAGTAATAAAATCATTTTTGGTAGGTGCAAAAAACACATGATCCATAATCCAGTTAATATTGAAACCTACAATTAAAGCTCCAATAATTATTGCGATAATACAACGAATAAGATGCGATCTTAGTTCACCTATGTGTCCTAAAAAGGACATTTCTTTCTCTTCTGCCATATATTCTAGTTCCGAATTTTCGGGTTTAATTTTTTATTATTTAAACTTATAGTTTAATTATTTTTTGTTTGAAATGTTTTATCTTTTTTCTTGAATCTTGGCTCTTGATTCTTGTCTCTTCTAATTTATCCCTTCATCCAGCAATCTGTGCAAATCTATAATTCCGAAATAATTTCCATTATCTGTTACAATCAGTTGGCCTATATTATTTTGTTTCAAAACTGTCATAGCTTCTTTTGCAAGCGCATTTTTGTCAACTGTTTTCGGATTTGCAGACATTAAATCTTTTGCTAAAATTCCAGTAAGATTTTCTGTTTTCAGAAGCATTCTTCTTAAATCTCCATCGGTAATTACACCTACTATTTTTTCTTGGTCTGTTACCACTGTTATTCCATGCTTAGAACTTGAAATAGAGAAAATTACATCTTTTATACTAGAATTTACTTCAACTAAAGGTCTCTGTTCAGAAACGAATTGTTCTACTCTTGCCGTTAAGTTTTTTCCTAAACTTCCACCAGGGTGAAACTTGGCAAAATCTTGGTCTTTGAAATTATTGAGTTCCATTAAACAAACCGCCAATGCATCTCCAATTGCCATTTGAACCGTAGTAGAACTTGTGGGCGCTAATTTATTTGGGCAAGCTTCCACTTTTACCGAAGAATCTAAGACCACATCAGAAGCTTCTGCCAATTTAGATTTTAGATTTCCTGTCATCCCGATTAAAGCAGCGGAATAATCTTTCAAAAATGGCAGTAAATAAACAACTTCTGGCGAATTTCCAGAATTTGAGATACAAAGCACTACATCATTTTTTTGTATCACCCCTAAATCTCCGTGAATCGCTTCCGCAGCATGTAAAAACTGCGAGGGTGTTCCTGTGGAATTTAGCGTAGCTACTATTTTGTTTCCTACGTGTGCAGATTTACCAATACCTACTACAATCAGTTTTCCATGAGAGTTATTGACTATGTTTACCGCTTTTTCGAATTGTTCATTAATTCTACTTTTAAGCGATTCTAACTCAGTAACTTCTACTGCAATAGCGTTTTTGGCAAGGCTAATAATGTCTATTTTTTCCAAAATACAATTTCTTAGATTTATAAGTTTCTTAAAGGATAAAACATAGTTTTTTTTAAATTTTTAAAAATTTTCAAATCTCATTAAAAAGTTTTATCTTTGGTAGGATGCAAATTTAGTAAAACTTACTTGAACAGATGAAGACTAAACATGAAGATTTAACAAGTGCACTAAAAAAATATTTCGGATTTTCTACTTTTAAGGGAAGACAAGAAGAAATTATTTCCACATTATTGAGTGGTAATGATGTTTTCGTATTGATGCCAACTGGCGGTGGTAAATCGTTGTGTTACCAACTTCCTGCACTTCTTTCAGAAGGAACTGCCATAGTAGTTTCTCCTCTGATTGCTTTAATGAAAAACCAAGTAGATGCCATTAATGGTATCTCTGCCGAAGAAGGAGTAGGTCATGTCCTGAATTCTTCTCTCAATAAAACCCAAACAAAACAAGTTTTTGATGATATCAAAAGCGGGAAAACCAAGTTGCTCTATGTAGCTCCAGAAAGTTTAGTAAAAGAAGAATATCTTAATTTTTTGAAAGAAATAAAAATTTCTTTCGTAGCGATAGACGAAGCCCACTGTATTTCGGAATGGGGGCATGATTTCCGTCCAGAATATAGAAATCTCAAATTAATTATTGATAAAATTGCAAAAGTTCCAGTTATTGCTCTTACTGCTACTGCAACCCCTAAAGTTCAAGATGATATTCAAAAAACTTTGGGTATGAACAATGCAAAGGTTTTTAAAGACAGCTTTAATAGACCCAATCTTTACTACGAAATTCGCCCTAAAGTAAACGTAGATAGAGAAATTGTAAAATTTATCAATCTACACAAAGGTAAATCAGGGATTGTCTATTGTTTAAGCCGAAGAAAAGTAGAAGAATTTGCCCAATTACTTCAAGTTAATGGGATTAATGCACTGCCTTATCACGCTGGTCTTGACCAAAAAACTAGAGTAGCAAATCAAGATAAATTCTTGATGGAAGAAGCAGATGTAATTGTGGCTACCATAGCTTTCGGAATGGGAATAGACAAGCCAGATGTAAGATTTGTGATTCATTATGATATACCGAAATCTCTCGAAAGTTATTACCAAGAAACTGGTAGAGCTGGTAGAGATGGTGGAGAAGGTCATTGTCTTGCTTTTTATGACCCAAAAGACATTGAAAAATTAGAAAAATTCTTAGCTCAAAAACCAGTTTCTGAACGTGAAATAGGTCTTCAACTGTTGAATGAAGTTGTAGGTTACGCCGAAACTTCTATGAGCAGAAGACAATATTTACTGTATTATTTCGGAGAAGAATTTGACCCAATTCATGGTGATGGTGCTAAAATGGATGACAATTCTGTAAATCCACCAAAATTGAAAGACGCTTCTAAAGATTTGAAAAAAGTTTTAGAAATCGTAAAAGATTTAGAAGAAAAATTCAGAACCAAAGATCTTATTTCGATTATTTCAGGTAAGGAATCTGCAACTACCAAAGCTTACAAATTAGAGAACTCTAAACATTTCGGAATTGGTAAAGCAGAAAATGATAATTATTGGAAATCCATCATCAGACAAGCTACTGTACAAGGTTATCTTACCAAAGATATAGAAACTTACGGCGTTCTGAAACTTTCTGACAAAGCAAAAAAATTCCTTTCTGGAAAAGAAACTCCAGAATTTTTGATTGCCGAAGATAGAGAATATGATTTGGCAGCAATTGCAGATGCAGAACAAGTACAGGTACAAGCTGGAGGTGGTCTTGACCAAAATCTTTTCGCTCAGTTAAAAGAATTGAGAAAAAAAGTAGCAAAAAAACATGGCATTCCACCTTACACGGTTTTCATGGATCCAAGTTTAGAAGACATGACCGTGCAATATCCTATTACAGTAGACGAAATTGCCAAAGTTTACGGAGTAGGTGAAGGAAAAGCTAAAAAATACGGAAAAGAATTTGCAGAATTCATCGCGAAATATGTAGAAGATAACAACATTGAGAGAACTCAAGACATGGTGCTAAAAACAGTCGCCAATAAGTCTTCTCACAAGGTTTTTATCATTCAAAATACCGACAAAAAAATAGATTTAGAAGACATTGCCAAGGCGAAACATCTGAGCATGGATGATTTGCTTTCTGAAATGGAATCTATTGTTTATCAAGGAACTAAACTCAATATAGATTATTACATAGAAGAAAATTTTGACGAAGATATTGTAGATGATTTTATGGATTTTATGAAAGAATCCGAAAGTGACTCTATGAAAGTTCTTTTGGCAGAATTTGGCGATGATTTAACTGATGAAGAAGTAAGAATGCTTAGAATCAAGTTTATTTCAGACGTAGCAAATTAAAAAAATATAACTCTTACATGTCATTCTGAATGAAGCGAAGCGTAATGAAGAATCTTTTAGATTTCCGCTTCTTTTATTCAGAATGATTTTTTTGAAAATGAATGAAAAAGTCTATCCTTTTTATCCTTCCAGATCTTAATGCAGGTGGTGCAGAACGCATTGTAACAACTATTGTCAATCATTTGCCAAGAGAAAAATTCTCTCCAAGCATTTTATTGTTGAGAAAAGAAGGTTTGTATTTAGATTTTTTACAAAATGATGTAGAAATTATTGACATTAAAACGCCAAGAATTCGTCATGCTCTAAAACCGATTTTACAGCAAATCAGAAAAAGAAAGCCAGACATAGTTTTCAGTGGTTTTGGCGAAGTGAATGCTTATTTATCATTATTCATTAAGCTTTTCCCGAAAACTAAGTTTATTGCAAGAGAAACCAATGTTGTTTCTCAACATGTTACCAGAAAAGAAATCCGATTTTTCTATAAATTTTACAATAATTACAATAAAATCATTTGCCAAAGTGATGATATGATGAATGATTTGGTGGAGAATTTTAATATTAAAAAAGATAAACTCATCAAAATCAACAATCCCGTAGATTTTAGTTTCATAGAAGAAAAATTAGAAAATTCTACGAAACCTGAAAGCTATCGAGAAGGATTCAAAAATATTGTCGCCATTGGAAATTTATCTTCAAGAAAGGGTTTTGATAACTTATTAAAAGTATTCAATAATCTGAAAGATAAAAACATTTTATTGCATATTTTAGGAGACGGAAGAGACAAGGAATTGCTTCTTCAAATGAAACAAGATTTAGGTCTGGAAAACGTAATTTTTCATGGAATACAAAAAAATCCTTATCCGTTCCTTAAGTTTTCAGATTTATTTGTTTTGAGCTCCAGATATGAAGGTTTCCCAAATGTCTTATTAGAAGCAGGAGCTTGCGGAACGTATGCTTTAGCCAACAATTGCAAAGGCGGAATTAATGAAATTATTCAACCAAAAGTCAACGGAGAAATTTCTGATATAGAAAATCAAGAAGTATTTGCTACTAAAATTGTAGAAATTCTAGAACAAAATCACGATTCATTAGCGATTAAAAATTCAATACAATCTAGATTTTCAAAAGAGATTATTTTAGAGAAATATTTTGAAGTTTTTGAAGAGATTTAAACGATAGTTTTTAAGTCATTGATTATTATTTAAAATCTATAGATTCTGTGCTTTCTGTGGGAAATATTTTTTGTAATTTAGCGAAAATTAAAATTTAATAAAAAATAATATAAAATGTCACAATTTGATGTTACTGTAATTGGTTCTGGACCTGGTGGTTACGTAGCTGCATTAAGATGCGCACAATTAGGTTTCAAAACTGCTCTTATCGAGAAATATTCTAGTCTAGGTGGAACTTGCTTAAATGTAGGTTGTATTCCGTCAAAAGCGCTTTTAGACAGCTCAGAACATTTCGAAAATGCAAAGCATAATTTTGCAAATCACGGAATTATTATCAACGAACCTCAAGCTGACTTGGCAAGAATGGTGGCTCGTAAAAACGAAGTAGTAGACCAAACTACCAAAGGAATTAATTTCCTGATGGACAAGAATAAAGTAACTGTTTTTGAAGGTTTGGGTAGTTTCGAATCTGCTACTCAAGTAAAAGTAACGAAAATTGATGGTTCTTCTGAAGTTTTAGAAACCAAATATGCAATTGTTGCTACAGGTTCTAAACCATCTACTTTGCCTTTCATTACCCTAGATAAAGAAAGAATTATCACTTCTACTGAAGCGTTGAATTTAAAAGAAATTCCAAAACATTTGGTAGTAATCGGTGGTGGTGTAATTGGTCTAGAATTAGGTTCTGTTTATTTGAGATTAGGTTCTCAGGTAACCGTTGTAGAATATATGGACAAAATTATCCCTACAATGGATGGTGCTTTGTCTAAAGAATTACAAAAAGTTCTTAAAAAACAAGGCATGAAATTCATGCTTTCGACTGGAGTTCAATCTGTAGAAAGAAATGGAGATTCTGTAAAAATAACTGCTAAAGACAAAAAAGGAGAAGAAGTAACCGTAGAAGGAGATTACGTTTTGGTTTCTGTAGGTAGAAAACCATTCACTGAAGGTCTTGGTCTAGAAAAAGCAGGAGTTGAATTAGACGAAAGAGGAAGAGTAAAAGTAAACGATCACTTACAAACCAATGTTGCAAATATTTATGCAATTGGAGACGTAGTAAAAGGAGCTATGTTGGCTCACAAAGCTGAAGAAGAAGGCGTTTTCGTAGCTGAAACTTTAGCAGGTCAAAAACCTCATATCAATTATAACTTAATTCCAGGTGTAGTTTACACTTGGCCAGAAGTAGCAGGAGTTGGTAAAACAGAAGAGCAATTAAAAGAAGAAGGAGCAGCTTATAAAGTAGGTTCTTTTCCAATGAGAGCACTTGGAAGAAGCCGTGCTTCTGGAGATATTGACGGATTAATTAAAATTTTGGCTGAAGAAAAAACAGACGAAGTTTTAGGTGTTCACATGATCGGTGCAAGAGCTGCAGATTTAATTGCAGAAGCCGTAACTGCTATGGAATTCCGTGCGAGTGCAGAAGATATTTCTAGAATGTCTCATGCGCATCCTACTTATGCAGAAGCGATTAAAGAAGCTGCATTAGACGCTACAGGAAAACGTGCGATTCACATGTAATTTTTGATTGTAAAATTTAAAATTAAATATATAAAGATTAAAGAGAAGTTTCGGCTTCTCTTTTTTTGTGTTTCGTCTTGAAAAAAAGGTTAATTTTATAATTCTAACCAACTAAATATTTCGAAAATGATTACAAAACCTATATTTCCATGTCTTTGGTACGATGGAAAAGCCAGAGAAGCTGCAGATTTTTATTGCCAAATTTTCCCTAATTCTAAAGTCCTTTCGGATAATGGAATGGTCGTAAAATTTGAACTGAACGGAAGAGAATTCATGGGATTAAATGGCGGGCCAAATTTCAAATTTGATGAAGCCGTTTCTTTTTGTATAGAATGCGAAACACAAGAAGAAATAGATTACTACTGGGAAAATCTGCTAAAAAACGGTGGTAAAGAAAATGTTTGCGGTTGGCTTTCAGACCAATTCGGAATGTGTTGGCAAGTCTATCCTAAAGTTTTGATGGAATTGATGAATGACACCGAAAAAGCACCAAAAGCAGTTGAAGCATTTCAGAAAATGGTAAAATTTGATATACAAGCTTTACTTGATGCTGTGAAATAAAACCTTACCTTTGCAAAACTTACCAATTATCAATTATAAAAATGCAGTTAGGAAAAACTCAAACTTTAAAAATCGCAGAAAAAAATACCTCTGGACTTTTCTTAGAATCTCAAACCGGTGAAAGAGCTTTTTTACCTAAAATTTTTACAGACGAAAATGTAGAAATAGGTGATGAAATATCAGTTTTCGTGTATCAAGATGATTCTGCGTTGAAAGCTACTACAGAAATTCCGCTTTGCGAAGTAGGAGAGTTTGCAGTGATGACTTGTGTGCAATCTTTGCCAAGTGGCGCTTTTATGGATTGGGGAATTATCAAAGATTTGTTTATTCCATACAAGCAACAAAAAGGTAAAATCCTCGAAGGAAAACGTTATTTAGTGTACGTTTATGTTGATGATGTTTCTGACAGAATTACGGGTACAACTAAGTTTAAGAGAAATCAGTCTTACGAAAATGTTCCTTTCAAAAAAGGAGAAGAAGTAAATCTTATTATTGCAGGAGAATCAGAAATTGGATTCAATGTAGTGGTAAATAAAAAATATTTAGGCTTAATTTATACTTCGGATGTATTTAAAAAATTATATCCGCTGTCTGAAGAAACAGGCTACATCAAAACCATCAGAGAAGACGGTAAAATAGATGTTACACTTCAAAAACAAGGCTATGAAAACAATCATGATGAGTTTCAACAAAAAATTATTCAGAAATTAGAAGAAAATTACGGAATTCTTTATCTCTCAGACAAATCAGAACCCGAAGAAATAAAGCAAGAACTCCAAATGAGCAAAAAGAATTTCAAAAAGGCAATTGGCGGTTTATATAAAGACCAAGTCATAGAAATTCTGGAAGACAAAATCAGACTCATTAGCGAAGAATAAAACAAAAAGAGCAGAAATTTCTGTTCTTTTTTAATTTTCATCTTTTCTTACAATCAGAATAAAATCATCTTCTAAGAATTTATACCCAAAATCGTACACAAAAAAATATTGTGCGCCGTTTTTATAGTTTTTAATATTGGTGAAATATTCGAAATCAAAACCCGCTACCGAAAGTTTGTTTCTAGTGGTTTTGGCTTTATTTTCTACAAAATTCTGTTCTGATAGAATCCTAAAATTTTTGCGCAGTTTATTGTTAATATTGCGCATAAGGTTGGTTTGGTCTTTGTTTTGTTTATTGTTATAGGCGTTTCTACAAGCATCACTGCAGAATTTCTTATCTATTCTGCCCATGATTTTTTCGCCACATTCTAGACAGTTTTGCATAATCTGTGTTTTAAAGTAAAGATAAAAAAATCCGTTTGTAAACGGATAAGGATTTTTGTTTTTTTATATTTGATATAGAGTTAGATTGTTTCTAAGTTTGTTTTTAAGTCAAATTTTTAAAAGCTTATATTGTCTTAAGTTATATTATATAGGTCTTTCTTAAAGTTTCAATTAATTCTCTAGTTTCTATAATATTTTCGAAATGAAGATTTATATTTTCTCGGACTTTTGGATATTCGTCAATAAATTCAAGATTCTCAATCTCATTTAAATTAAATCGATTCATTATACTTCTGAACTTATCTTCATTATTCCCCCAATATTTAAGATATTTACTTTCGTCTACATATATTTCTGTTAAATTCTCATTATCCTGATAAATTAATCCCCAAATTAACAAAGTGTCATGAATTAACTCCGTTTTGTATTTTTCTAAATATTTTAAAATTTTAAATTTATTTTCATAAAATCCGTAATTGATTTCAGAATCTATATACCCAAAAATTAAAGCACAATTTTCAGGAAGAGTTTCTTCAGACAAAGTAATTATTAAATTCCAAAGCTGCGGATTATCAATATTTATTTCAGCATAAAATTCAAATGGTAAATCAATATTGTCAGGATTGTCATCTTTAGGCTTAAAAACATAACCTGGAACAATATTCGCATTTTTGCTTTCTCTTAATCTTTCCAATATAGATGAATTCATAGGAACTTCATTTTCTTTTGGGAATCTTATTGTTTTTGGTAATACTAGCGTTGGCTTTGTCATAATTGCTGATAACACTCAAATATACACAATAATCACAAAAATTTAAAATCCTTATAAGCAATTGATTTTCAATTATAAAAAATCATGCAAACGACTACAAACGGATATAAATGACTAAATACCGAATAATATCTCACTTACGTCACAACTTTGCCACAGAGATTCGAGGAAAATACAGAACGACTCGATTCTAACGTTTAATTTAAAATCTATTATTATGTCTTTAAGAAACAAAGTGACGCTTATTGGTCACACCGGAAAAGAAGTAGAAATCGTAAATTTCGAAAAAGGAAAAATCGCTAAAGTAACTTTGGCAACCAATGATTTTTATACCAACGCTCAAGGAGAAAAAGTAGAAGAAACGCAGTGGCATAATCTCGTAGCCAGCGGAAAACTCGCAGATATTATGGAGAAATACGTGCAAAAAGGAAAAGAAATTGCCATCGAAGGAAAACTTATCTACAGAACGTATGATGACAAAGACGGACAAAAACGCTACATCACCGAAATTAGAGTAGAAGAACTTTTGCTTCTAGGAACAAAATAAAGGAGAACTCACAAATGAAATTATAGCCTTGTCATTTTTTAGCAAGGCTTTTTTTAAAATCGAAGATTTTCCATTTGACCTGATTTTCGAAGGCGTATAAAAATTAAATTTAAAATTCGTTAAAAAATTCCTGCTGTTTGAACCCATTAGAATGATGAGTGAGTTTCAGGGATTTTAGAATTTTGAATTTAATTTTAGCCGAAGAAAGTGAAGTCTTTATTTTTGGTTCTTTTTATCAAGAAAAAGAACATTGGTTTAAATTTTTATTATGTTTTTATATATTTAAAACAATAGAAATAATTTTCACTATTTTTGAAATATGAAAATCAATATCAGACCTATTCAATCATCAGACAACGCTATTTTAGCTAAAATTATCAGAAGTTGTTTCCATGATTTCGAAGTAAAATGTACCGCAGGAACCGTTTATACAGACCCTACGACAGATGATTTATATTCGCTTTTTCAAACACCTAAATCTCAACTTTGGGTAGCAGAAGCAGATGATAAAATCGTAGGCTGTTGCGGAGTTTTCCCCACCGAAAATCTACCAGAAGGTTGTACAGAACTCGTAAAATTCTATATTTCTAATGAGGGAAGAGGAAAAGGAATTGGCAGATTACTGTTAGAAAAAACCATAGAAACCGCTCAGGAATTAGGATATTCGCAGATATATTTAGAAAGCATTCCAGAATTTTCTACCGCTGTTTCTATTTATGAAAAACAAGGTTTTCATTACTTGAATCAACCTCTGGGAAATACAGGCCATGATGGTTGTAATCTTTGGATGCTAAAAGAAATGTAGAAATTACATCATTAGCTTAATTTCTTTAATTTCACTACTTTTGCAAAGATTTTTACATCATTATCACATTTTCAAATTATCGAATTATCAAATGAAGCCAAGTTTAGCGAAAGGAACCAGAGATTTTACAGCGCAGGAAGTTTATCGCAGAAAATACATTATCAATACTTTACAGAAGAATTTTGAATTGTTTGGATTCCAACCTTTGGAAACGCCAAGTTTTGAAAATTTATCAACTTTGACAGGTAAATACGGAGAAGAAGGAGACCGATTGATCTTTAAAATTCTAAATTCTGGAGATTACGCTGCCAAAACAAAAGAGGAAGATTGGAATGCTAAAAATTCTCAAAAACTAATCGCTCAGATTTCAGAGAAAGCTTTAAGATATGATTTAACCGTTCCTTTTGCACGTTTTGTTGCCATGAATCAAGGAACGCTTACTTTTCCTTTTAAACGTTATCAGATTCAACCTGTTTGGAGAGCAGACAGACCTCAAAAAGGACGTTTCAGAGAGTTTTATCAGTGCGATGCAGATGTGGTAGGAAGCGAAAGCCTTTGGCAAGAAGTAGAATTGGTTCAGCTGTATTTGAAATCTTTCAAAGAATTACAAATTCCTGTAAAAATCCATATCAACAACCGTAAAATCCTTTCTGGATTAGCTGAATTTACCAATATTTCTGAGCAGTTGATTGATTTTACCGTGGCGCTTGATAAATTAGACAAAATCGGTAAAGAAGGCGTAGTAAAAGAACTTCAAGAAAAAAATATAGCTGATGAGGCGATAGAAAAACTATCTTTCCTTTTCGAAAATAAACCTCAAAGCGAAGTTTTAGAAATTCTTAAAACCAATTTCGCCAATGTAGAAATCGGGAAAAGTGGAGTAGAAGAACTAGAATTTGTTTTAGATAATTGTAAGAATCTAGGCATAGAAGATGAGTTGGTGTTCAACATCACTCTGGCGCGTGGTTTAGATTATTACACAGGTGCTATTTTCGAGGTGAAAGCACAAGGTGTAGAAATGGGTTCCATTGGTGGCGGTGGTAGATATAACAACCTTACCGAAGTTTTCGGGGTAAAAAATATTCCGGGGATTGGGATTTCTTTCGGGTTAGATAGAATTTATCTGGTGATAGAAGAACTGAATCTTTTCCCACAAAACTCTGAAAGAAAAATAGAATATCTTTTTGCCAATTACGGAGAAAAAGAAGCTGCAGAAGCCATGAAGGTTTTAGCCAAACTTCGTGAAAAAGGAATAGCCGCAGAAATCTATCCTGAAAGTGCTAAACTGAAAAAGCAATTTACCTACGCCGAAAAGAAAGGCATAGAAAATCTCATTTTCCTTGGCGAACAAGAAATTGCAGAAGGTAATATTACCATAAAGAATCTGACTTCTGGTGAACAGAAAACAATGAAAACAGAAGAATTTTTATCATAAAAAAAGCCATCTTTACGATGGCTTTTTTGTTTATGCTTTTTGTATGTTTTCTATTTTTTCTTCGATCATCTCTTTTACTTCATCTACTTTAGCTTCTGCTTTATCTTTCAAATCGCTTATTTTTTCTTCAGCCTTGTCCTTTAAGTCCTCTGCTTTGTCTTTTAAATCTTCAGCTTTAGATTTTAGCTCATTACCATATTTGGTAAGGTTATCTTTGGCGTTATGCAATAGGTCATTTACTTTTTGTTTTTCTTCAGGAGTTGCTTTTTTATATCTCCAAAAAGCAAGTGCTCCAAGACTACTAATGCCTAAAAGGGTTAATAGTTTAGTTTTTGTTTTCATAATTTTGGTATTTAGTGATGTGTATAAATAGTTGTTTCAAAATCAAAATTACTTGATTATCAATGATTAAAGTTACAAAATATAATTAAAACATTACAGGATTTCTACATTTAATTTATCTTTGAATAAATTAAAAACAATGGATTATATCAATATCAATAAAAATTCTTGGAACGCCAAAGTAGATTATCACTTAAAATCTGATTTCTATTTCGTAGAAGAATTTATTGCAGGAAGAACATCTCTTAATGAGCCAGAATTAGAACTTCTAGGAGATATTCAAGGAAAGAAAATTCTGCATTTACAATGTCATTTTGGTCAAGATTCTATTTCTTTGGCGAGAATGGGAGCAGAAGTTACTGCAGTAGATTTATCTGATAAAGCCATCCAGGAAGCTAGAAAACTTGCCGAAAAATGTGGAGTAGAAGTCAATTTTATTGAATCTAATGTGTATGATTTACCAAATGTTTTAGATGATAAATTTGATATGGTTTTCACCAGTTATGGTGTAATAGGTTGGTTGCCAGATTTAGAAAAATGGGCAAAAGTGATTCAGCACTTTCTTAAGCCCAATGGCGAATTCATCATGGTAGAGTTTCACCCTGTAGTTTGGATGTTTGATGATGATTTTACCAAAATAGCATATGATTACCAATCTACAGAACCTATTGTAGAAACCTACGAAGGAACCTATGCAGATAGAGAAGCTAATATTTCCCAAGAATACGTCATGTGGAATCATGCACTTTCAGAAGTACTTCAAAGTGTAATTAATCAGAATTTAGAAATTAAACACTTTCTAGAGTATGATTGGTCCGTATGCATGTTTTAAACATACCATAGAAGTAGAGAAAGGGAAATATAGAATCCAGATATTTGAGAAAAAAGTACCTTTAGTATTTTCTATAAAGGCGGTAAATAAAGAATTTTCAACTTAATCGTGAATTAGTTTTGATATTCACAAATATTTTCTATATTTGTTCCATAATCATTATGATTTGAGAAAAACCTATGAAAAAATGTACCTTTCGCATTAGCGAAAGGTTTTTTATGCTCATTGAAATACATAATGGTAAAATTTATACAGCAAGTGGTAGTTTTCATGAAACATGACAAATGACAGCAAGTGATTTAAAATCAATAGGATAGCTCGTTGTAATTTTATGATACTAAAAACAACTTTATGAAACGTATATCGATTACTCTTGGTATTTTATTTTCAGGAGTTATGATGGCTCAAGTGGGTCATCTCATGCAAGGAATAGGTTCTGTAAATATGAGTATGGGTGGTGCAGCTACAGGACAGCCTATAGATATCAGTGGTGCGCTACAGTGGAATCCCGCTGGTATTACAGATTTTAATGGAAATATGGTCTCTGTAAATGCTGGTTTGTTTATGTCTAATCCAGAATTGTCTTCTTCTTATGGACCAATGTCTGGCGTAACCGAAGACCAAAAAGCTAATTCTATCATGCCTGCTGTAGCAGTAACTTTTGGTAAAAATCCTCATCATAAATTTGGTATATCTGTTTTCGGTGTGAGTGGTTTTGGAGTAGAATATCCAGAAAGCACTACTAATCCTATCCTTATGTCTCAGCAATATGGCGGTTTTGGAAAGGTAGAATCTAATTATATGTTGATGCAAGTAGGCTTTGCTTATGCCTATAAATTCAATGAAAATTTCTCTATGGCGATACAGCCTAATGTGAATTATTCTGCTCTCAAAATTCACCCTAATCCATTGGCTACGCCAAGTATGACGGCGGGGTATCCTAACTCTAACAATGCTTCTGCAATAGGTTTCGGAGCACAAGTGGGGATGTATTACAAAACCAACAATGGTTTTAAACTAGGCCTTTCTTATAAATCACCTGTTTACTTTAATGAATTTAAATTTGAAAATACTTATCTGGATAATTCTAAAGGAGAAAATAAATTTACCATGAATTTCCCTGCAATTTATTCAGTGGGTGCGGGTTACTCTAATGCTTTATTAGACTTGGCTTTGGATTACAGATATGTAGATTATGCAAACACCAGTGGTTTCTTGGCAAACGGCTGGAATTATGATGGCTCTGTTAAAGGTTTTGGCTGGGAAAGTATTGATGTGATTTCTGCGGGTGTACAAATCAAAGCCATCGAAAAAATGCCAATTAGACTAGGATACACTTACAGTTCTAATCCTATTAACCCAGAATTGACGATGTTCTCTGTTCCTGCTTCTGCTATTATTAGAGATGCTTACGAAATAGGAATAGGGTATAAACTGAATGACAAAGTAACCATCAATGCAAATTACCATTACGGAGCTAGCGATGGCAAAACATCTGGTTCATTGCTTAATCCTATGATGGCTTCACCAGATAATCCTTATGGCGCAATCCCAGGAAGTACTGTAGCTTATGAAATGACTACATCTATGGCTCAAATAGGAGTAGATTTCAAATTCTAATAGATGAATGATGTGAAAACGCTTTACTTTACAAGTGAAGCGTTTTTGTTATTTTTATCCAAATAATGGTAGTTTTTATAAATAAAGTGCATTTATTTTTTTTACAATGCAGAATTATTTTAACTTTGTACTCAGAAAAAGGAGAAAACACAAATGATTAAAAAGAAACGCCTCTCAAAGTATTTTGAGAGGCGTTTCTTATTTATTAATTTCAAATGATCTTACCCTAAGAATGGATACTTATAATCGGTAGGAGATAAGAAATTTTCTTTGATACTTCTTGCAGAAACCCAACGAAGAAGATTCATTTTAGAACCTGCTTTGTCATTAGTTCCAGAAGCTCTAGCACCACCAAAAGGTTGTTGACCTACTACAGCACCAGTCGGTTTATCATTAATATAGAAATTTCCTGCTGCATTTTCTAGGGCTTTAGTAGCCTCGTTAATTGCATATCTGTCTTGTGCAAATACAGCACCTGTTAAGGCATAAGGTGAAGTTTCATCTACTAATTTTAGGGTAGCTTTCCAATCTTGATCTTCATATACATAAATCGTAAGAATAGGGCCAAAGATTTCTTCTTCCATACTCTCGTAGTGAGGATTTTTGGCTTGAATAACGGTAGGCTGTACAAACCAACCTTTGCTGTCATCACAACCACCACCGAAGATTACTTCTGCATCATTGGCATTTTGAGCTCTTTCGATGTAGCCTTTGCATTTTTCAAATGAAGCTTTATCAATTACAGCATTTACGAAATTAGAAGGATCTTCTGGAGTTCCCATTTTAATTTCTGCCAATTGTTCTCCCATTATTCTTTTTACTTCTCCCCAAAGTGATTGCGGAACGTAAGCTCTAGAAGCAGCAGAACATTTTTGACCTTGATATTCGAAAGCACCTCTTACCAAAGCAGTAGCAACTTGACTAGGAACAGCAGAAGGATGGGCTACTACGAAATCTTTACCTCCAGTTTCACCTACAATTCTAGGGTAAGTTTTATATTTATGAATATTTTCGCCGATTTGTCTCCATAACGATTGGAAAACTTCTGTAGAACCTGTAAAATGGATTCCAGAGAAATCTGGGTGTTCTAGGATTTGTTTAGAAGTTTCTGCACCACCAGAGAAAACCATGTTGATAACACCTGCTGGTAAACCTGCTTCTATCAATACATCCATAATGACTTTAGCTGAATAAATCTGTGTAGCAGATGGTTTCCAAACCACTACATTTCCCATCATCGCCATAGAAGTAGGCAAGTTAAGAGAAATTGCGGTAAAGTTAAACGGCGTAATGGCATACGTAAAACCTTCTAATGGTCTATATTCTGCTCTGTTCCAGATTCCTGCATCAGAAACGGGTTGTTCAGAATACAATTCCGTCATAAATTGTACGTTAAAACGTAAGAAATCTATCGCTTCACAAGCTGAATCTATTTCTGCCTGCATTGCATTTTTACTTTGACCAATCATCGTAGCAGCGTTGATTTTATCTCTGTAAGGACCAGCCAATAAATCAGCAGCTTTTAAGAAAATAGAAGCTCTTTGCTCCCATGGTAAATTAGCCCATTCTGCTCTTGCTTTCAGACAAGAATTGATGGCATCGTCTACATGTTGTTTATTTCCTTTGTGGTAATATCCTAAAGTGTGTTGATGATCTTGAGGAGAGTGTAGTGATACCTTTTCACCAGTTTTCACTTCTTTTCCGTCAATAACCATTGGGATTTCTACTTCTTCTGACCACATTTTTTGGTAAGTAGCAATCAGGGATTTAATCTCTGCAGAACCATGAGCATAGCTTCTTACAGGTTCGTTTTTAGGAGTAGGAACTTGCGAAATTGCGAATGACATATACTTTTAAATTTTAGATTTTAATTTGTTGATGAAGATGAGAAACAGTTCTTATTCATATCCTACAAAAATACAATATAAACCTTCACCCACCAAAACACTTCGGTTACATTTTATGGAACTACAAGAAAATAAGTCTGATAGAAAAATAAAATAAAAACATTTCCCACAATTCTATAATTTTGCTTCACTAATTTAACCGAAATTTGTAGAAAAATAAAGACAATGAAAATCATAAAAGGATTTGCCATCATGGCAGTAGTAGCCACCATTTTTACTTCATGTGTAGGAATTCCAAAAGGAGTAACGGCGGTACAAAACTTTAACAAAGACAAATATCTAGGCAAATGGTATGAAATCGCCAGATTTGATTTCCGTTTCGAAAGAAATCTAGACAATACTACAGCGCAATATTCCATCAATCCAGATGGTAGCATCAAAGTACTGAACCAAGGCTACAACTATGTAAAAAAAGAATGGGATTCTGCTGAAGGAAAAGCTAAATTTGTAGGCTCTGAATCTGAAGCGAGACTCAAAGTTTCTTTCTTTGGGCCATTTTACGGCGGATATAACGTAGTAGACATTGACGAAAATTATCAAAATGCCCTTATTTACGGGAATTCTACAGAATACATGTGGATTCTATCAAGAACGAAGACCATAGACGAAGCCACCAAAAAAAGATTCATCGAAAAAGCTAAAAAAGACGGTTTCGATGTTTCAAAACTCATCTGGGTAAATCATAACAAAGACTAAAACTCATTTCAATAACAAAAAACTCGAGACTAGAACTCGAGTTTTTTTAATGATATTCTTTTTCTTATATCTTTGTTTACACAAAAAAGAAAGGCAGGATAAGCAATTATCCTGCCTTTATCTTGCCATTGTTTTGCAAGTATTGTACTCTTATTTCAGAGGTTTATTGGGAGCAATAAAATCAATAGATTTTTCAAACTCTTCTAAAGTAATCTGATGATACTGACAAAACTTAATTACAGGTAATGGTCTTTTCGGAGGAATATTATATTCCAACTTAAGTTCTAGCAAGTATTTTCTTGCTGTACGCGGTGAAACATTATGGAACACTTCTAAATGTTTCGGACTGATGAAGAGAATTTTCTTTTTCATAATTTGTTTTTTTAATTTTGATGAATATTTGTTGTGAGTTTGAAAAATGTTTAATTCTGTATACATAGATTTTAATATTTAAATTGTTAAAAATTAATTTTAGATTGACTAGATTTCTTACGGGATCTTTGTTTCTGTATTTTTTCATTGTACTGGTATTTTTAGGATTAAAAAATTATTGAGCTAAGGTATAGAAGGGTTTCTCTAAAAACTGTAACATTAAAACGAAAAGAAAAAGTCTATTTTTTCGTGGTGTTATTATTGACAGAATCGGTATTATGTTTAGATTTTTTTCTTTATGACAGTTACAGCCTTTTAGAAAAGAATTAATTTTCGGTTTTAGGTTTTTGTAAATATTCATTTTGCTTTATTATTATTCAAATTTCAGGATGTAGAAATAAAATTCTGTGACGCATTTTTTCTCATGTTTATTTTCGTTTCAAATATCTTTTTATGTCTTTATTCGTAAAAGGACACCTTTTCTACATTTCCTTAAAACTATTATGAATAAAGAGGTTTGTAGATTTTTGCACGAAGTTAGGGGGGCTATAAAACAAAAACTGTAACATTAAAACGAAAAGAAAAAGTCAATTTTTTCTAGCTCTGCCTTCTACAGGCTCAGGCAACGGGATGAGAAGTGAGAATGTGCCTTCGTGAACTTCGTTCGCAGACCTTCAGTCTGTGCTCAGGCAACGTGTAATAGAAGAATTGGTGATTTCGACAGGCTATTAGATTTGCAAAAGAAAAAGTAACTTTAAATATTAATTTAAGTTATACTGATACCAGAGGCGCTATGGTGAACTAGTTCGACTAATAAATAAGACTTATACTGAGCATTAGACCTTAGCGCCTTTTAGGTTCTTGAACCATTTAGAATTTTAAGTTTCTAGACTTAGTAATAGCGTTAGTTAGAACCTTGCTGGAAATCAGAATGACCTTTCAATTGTAAATTTATGAAAAATCTATTTATTGGAATTGATATTTCCAAAGAGGTATTTGATTATTGTGCTATTGATGAGCAAAACCAAATAATCATCAATAAACAAGTTGCCCCAAATTCCAAAGATGGAATTGAAAAATTTTGTCAAAAACTTGACCAATTAAAAGAGTATTCTATCTGGATTGCCATGGAACACACTGGGCATTATGGAAGTTTACTATGTTATGAGTTCTCTATTCGTCAACTTTGTTATTCCTTAATCAATCCTTTAGAAATGAAACATGCTACTGGAATTAGCAGAGGAAAAACTGATGCAGTAGATGCTTGGAGAATCGCAAGTTATGCTTTAGCTAATAAACATAAACTAAAACCATACATATTACCAGCAAAAGAACTTAGAAAACTCAAAATATTAATGAGTTCTAGAGAACGTTTGGTTAAAGTCCATGTACAAATGAAAAACGGTTTAAAAAGCTTAGAAATAGAAGCAAAAATAATCTCTCTAAAGTCTCACACTCAAGAAATGGAGCGAATCATTCTTCAAATAGAAAAATCTATATTGTCTACGGAAAAACAAATGAGAGAAATTATTATACAAAACGATGAATTGAAAAACAACTTTCAGAAAATAACTTCTGTTATTGGTGTAGGAGAGATTACTGCTATAAAATGCATTCTTGAAACGGATAATTTTACCAAATTCAACAACCCAAGAAAGTTCAGTTGTCACTGCGGTTTAGCCCCTTTTAAATATCAATCTGGAAGCAGTATTAGAGGGAAAACTAAAACAAGTTCGCTCTGTGACAAATCCCTTAAAAGCATCCTTTTTAAAGCTGCTTGCTCAGCTATACAGCATGACCCTCAACTGAAAAATTATTACTTAAGAAAAACTTCTGAGGGAAAACACAAATTATCTGTAATAAACGCTGTAGCAAGTAAAATTGTGCTAAGAATTTTTGCCGTATCTAAAAGAAAACAAAATTTTGTAAAACTTTTTAACTAAACTCTTGTTTTTATCTTAGAATGCTCAGGCACCGAAAGCAACACGGTGATTGAGCGGAGCCGAAATCACCAGATGAAAAAAATGCACTTCTGCCTTCGTGAACTTCGTTCGCAGACCTTCAGTCTGTGCTCAGGCATCGGGAGTAGTAATAATAAATCTTTCCTACAAATCCTTGAAAATCTGCTATTTCTTTCGTAAATTTAGGGTATCAAAAAAATAAAAATTATACTGATCTTTAATCATAATAGCATGAACTGTTTTAGAAGCTTTATCTATCTTATCGGTGTGTTCTTGTTGGTTCAGTGCAATAAAAGCGCTGGAGCAGAGGAGGTGCATTATGATACCACTCAGCAGCAACAGAAAGCAGATACCGTCCAAAAAGATACGGTGGTGAAAAAAGAAATAAAGTATCATGCTTTTGTGGTTAAAAATAAAAATAAAGACTTTAACACTTTAGAGAAAAAGTATTCTCAAGAAGAACTGCATGCTATTTTAGCCATCAATCGTTTGGATTATAAAAACAAATGGAGAGCCGATACCTTAGTGGTTCCAGACGTTTTGGAGAAAGATTTTACAGTGTACAGTCCGTTTCCTAAAAACGTTTCTGCGGCTAGAAACATTCAGAAATTGGCGATGTTCAGTTATAGTATTCATGCCTATGCCTTGTATGAAAACGGGAATCTCATCAAGTGGGGACCTACCAGTATGGGCAAAAAAGCAACGCCTACCAAAATGGGGCTCACCTTTACCAATTGGAAAAAGGAAATCGCCATCAGTACCGTGAATTCTGATTGGAAATTGAGATGGAATTTCAATTTGTATAATTATTTAGGCATCGGTTGGCATCAGTATGATTTGCCGGGGCATCATGCTTCACACTCTTGTGTTCGTTTGTTGGAAGAAGATGCCTACTTTATGTACAATTGGGCAGACGAATGGATTCTGAACAAAAAAGGGACTGTAGCTTTGGCTAAAGGTACACCTGTGATTATTTTTGGACCGCCGGTATTCAATAAAAAACCTTGGTTACAGCTCATCAAATCTCCTCATGCCAATGATTATACCGAGGATCAAATCAACCATGAGATTCAACCGTTCTTACCAGAAATTCTGAAACAACAAAACATTAAAAGGGATTATCTAGAACACGCTCCATAGTCATTTGCTTTTTCAATGTTAAGCATTAAAAGCATTTCATGTAGCATCAGAAGAAAATTTATATTAAGATTTAATCCGTCATTTTTATACATCAACAGAAGCTTTTTAGGCTTTTTTTGAAAGCATTTTAAGTTTTACTACCTTTGTGGCATGAATCAAGACACTATTTGTGCACTCGCGACTGCCAATGGAATTGGAGCGATAGGAATTATTAGAGTTTCTGGAGAACAAGCCATAGAAATCTGTGAAAAATGCTTTGATGGAAAAGCACTTACCCAACAGAAATCTCATACGGTACATTATGGTTTCATTAAAGATGGAGATGAAGTCATCGATGAAGTAATGGTTTCTATCTTTCTGGCTCCCAAATCTTTCACTACCGAAAATTCTGTGGAAATTTCTTTCCATGGTTCACCGCATATTGGCAAAAGAATTTTAGAAGTCTTGATTAAAAATGGAGCCAGAATGGCAAAAGCAGGGGAGTTTACCATGCGTGCATTTATGAACGGTAGAATAGACCTCAGTCAAGCCGAATCTATTGCAGACCTTATTGCTTCGGAGAATGAAGCTTCCAGAAAAGTGGCCCTTCAGCAACTGAAAGGTGGAATTTCTCAGGAGATTTCTGTTTTGAGAAATGACTTGCTCAATTTTGTTTCTTTGATTGAATTAGAATTAGATTTTGCGGAAGAAGATGTGGAATTTGCAGATAGAACTGCATTGGTACAACTGCTCCAAAAAATAGAAAGCAAACTAAAATCTTTGATTGACAGTTTCCAATACGGAAATGCCATTAAAAGTGGAGTAGCAGTAGCCATTATCGGAAAGCCAAATGCTGGAAAATCTACTTTACTGAATGCTCTTTTAAAAGAAGAAAGAGCCATCGTTTCGGATATTGCTGGAACTACGCGTGATACGATAGAAGAAGTGTTGCACATCAAAGGAAATGCCTTTAGATTGATTGATACCGCAGGTTTGCGTGAAACAGAAGATGCTATAGAAGCGATAGGCGTGGTAAAAGCCAAAGAAAAAGTGGCTCAAGCTGATGTTTTGGTGTATCTGATTGATGTTGCGACTACCGATTTAAAAGACGACCTTGCGATGCTACAGGAATTAGCAAGAGAAGATTTGAAAATCATTATTTGTCTTACTAAAATTGATGAAGTAGAACAGGCTGAAGAAAAATCGCAAAACATTGCCCAAATCCTTCAATCTGAAATTCCTGTACATGAGTTGTTACAAATTTCGGCTAAGGAAAATATTCATCTTCAGGATTTAAAAGATGAACTTTCTACCTATGTAGAACACCTAAAATCTGAAAGCAACGTGGTAATTACCAACCAAAGACACTACGAATCTCTTCAAAAATCTATTGACGCGGTTTATAAAGTAAAAGAAGCCATTATTCATCAAATTTCTACTGAATTATTAGCCTACGAGCTTAGAAATGCTTTGGAACATCTGGGCGAAATCTCAGGTGAATTTACCAACGATGAAGTATTGGGGAATATTTTTTCTAAGTTCTGTATCGGAAAGTAGTGATGATGTGATGATGTGATGATGTGATGATGTGATGATGTGAAAATTTGCGTGCTTTTGATAAATTGAACTGTATTGTCACGGAACTATTGCACCATTATTAGTACTATAAAAATTAATGAAAACACAAAAAACAATAGAAGTTTATAGAAGGGATAAAAAAAATTCTAAAAAAACATACAACATAGAGTTTGTTGCTGAATATAATGTTTCAGAAATAAGTATAAGTGAATTAAAGAATATTATCAACCCAAATAAAGATGATGAAAACGTTTTTTTAATATATACGTTAGATATTCCTCAAATAATTGAAATTCAGAATAAATCAAATATCTTTTTTGAAATAGATAATGAAAAATTTATTTATATGCTTAGTCAATACTCTTCGTAAACATAGAATGCTCCGCAACATCTTAGACCAAGTATCATATTCTAATAAAAAACAAATACGAAGATAAAAATGATAGACTTTATTTTTGGCTTTTTCGGATTATTTATCAGACTTGCTTTTGTGTATAAGTTTGATTTAAAAAAAATGAACGCAAATACCTCTCCTGAACAAAGTCATAAAAACACAATAGCAGGATTACTTTTGATACCTATCGTAATTATTATTGGAGTTATAGTGTTTTTTATAGAAAAATAAAGAATAACTCTCTGAATTTTTAACATCGTTTGAGATAAATAAAAAGCCAACTTTAAGAGTTGGCTTTTTTTATAGATATTGCTATTTTAATTTTCGTATAAATAACTTTTAAAAACTCCATCGTCCTCTTACGAACACTTGTGTTGCAAGGTTATGATAAGATTGATTTTCTTTTGCAAAGAAAGATTGTGCTGTAAAATCTAAGTCAAAATTATTGGCGACGTTCCAAAGATAAGTTGGGACAATAATCAGCGTGTTTTTCTCAGGAGAATAAATAAAAGAACAACTTACCGTAGAAATAGGAGAGATGGTTTTCATGACCATACTATGGAAATTATACCTGAAAGGGAAAAGTGTTTTGGCAGAAAGCTGACTGCTAAATACATTGCCTGAAAACAAAGAAAAATCAGAAGGATTGCTATTGTATAACGCTGATACAGAAACATACCAATCATTTTTGAAAGTCTGGTCAGCCATCAGTGAAATACTGAAACTTTCTTTAGAAATCAGTGTGTTTTCTTTTGGGATAAAGTAGCTCCATTCTCCTTTGAAACCTGCGTTTTTAATGTTTCCAGCCCAACCACCACCGATGACATAATCGGTATTATAGATTCCTGCTAAAAACTGAAAATCATATTTCCATTTATTGAATTTATAGAGTAAAGCAGCAGTATGCTCGTCTTTGGTTTTGCCAGGTTTATAGGCCAATTCCAGAGAAGCATTTTCTTTTACATTTCGTTCAATGCGTATTGCATCGTTACCTGGGCGTTCTTCATAATCAAAATCTAAAAAATTGTAGGCATTAAAAATATCATTAGGATTCCAGACATTGTTAATTCCCCAATTGATGCGCTGTCTTCCTAGAGTGATGTTCCAATTATCATCTGCATAATTTATTAGAAACCTATCAATTTCTGAATGTGCTACCAAAGATTTTTCATCTATCCACACTTTAGAAAGATTGAAAAGTTCATTATTCTGACGAAGCAGTTGGCTGAAATCTGGTGTTAATTTGACTTGTTCACCAAAGAAAACACGGTTTCTGATTTCTAACCTTGCTGTCCAATTTGTAGAAATATTGTATTTAAAATTCAATCGGTTATGAAGTAGACTTGCAGATGCATTATCATCAATATCTCCCATGAAAAGAGTGCTTTGCATTCCTTTCACATAGCCTTTCAGTTCTAATTTTGAAGGTATAGAATCTGTTTCCTGTCCGATAAGACTCATCGAAAAGCTATAAAAAATAAGAAGCCATATGTATTGATAATAACGCATTTGAGCTTTATTTTTCGGCGGTTTCGTGTATGATAGCAGTTTCTGCGGTGTCTGCTACAATTTTTCCATCTTCTAAGGTAATCACTCTTCTTGCTCTGTTGATGACTCTTTGGTCATGGGTAGAAAAAACAAAGGTCATGTTTTCCTCCTGATTCAGTTTGAGCATCATGTCTAATAAATTTTCAGCAGACACGGAATCTAAATTGGCGGTAGGTTCATCTGCTAAAATAAATTGAGGTTTTGGAGCGAGTGCCCTAGCTACAGCAACTCTTTGCTGTTGACCACCTGATAATTCTTGAGGTCTTTTATTGATTTTGTCTTCCAATCCTATCTGTTTTAAAAGTTCCAATACACGCTTTTCTGTTTCATTTTTTGGTCTTTTCTGCAGTAGCATGATGAATTCTATATTTTCTTTCGCAGTAAGCACTGGGATGAGATTGTAAGACTGAAATACAAAACCTATGTTGTTTAATCTAAAATCAATGAGCGCATTTCCTTTGAGTTCTGTAATATTCGTTCCATTAATTTCCACAAAACCTTCAGAAGGATTGTCTAAACCGCCAATCATATTCAGCAGTGTGGTTTTTCCTGAACCAGAAGGCCCTTTAATTGCGGTAAATTCACCTCGTGCAATATGCAGATGTACATGGTTTAACGCATATACAGGAATGGTTTTCTCATCGTATATTTTCGATAAATTATGCGCGTCTATTACTGTTTCTTTCATAATAGTTACTTTTTAAGAGCTTGGGCTGGATTTAATTTCAAAGCTCTTCTTGCTGGGAATAAAGCGGAAATTAAAGCAGTGAGAACCACCAACCACAAAACAGTTTTAATTTGATTAAAAGTGAGAGAAGGGTAGATGATGGCATCATACCCAAAGCTAGAATAAGTGTCAGAATATCTACTTAAATCTATTCCTGTATGTTGGGTTATCGTTACAGAAATGGCCGCTAAAATAATTCCGATAGGACAGCCTGCCAGAATCAAAAAGAGCGTTTCCAAGAGAATCATGATAAAGATTTTAAATTTATTCATTCCCAATGCGAGCAGCATTCCTATTTCTCTTGTTCTTTCTAAAACCGCCATCATCATGGTATTAACAATTCCGAAAGTCAGGGCAATTAAAATAATTCCCATGAAAATAAGCGTCATTTGGTCTCCCACAGAAATGGTTAAACCAAGCTCTGGAACGATTTCTTTCCAAGTTTTAATTTCTGTATTGGGAAAATTTTGACTAAATTTTTCTTTGCTTTTATCTAAATATTCGTTGGATTTTAGTAAGACTGCAATTTCATTAAAAGCGTTATCTATTCCCGCCAAAGAATCTATAGCTGTATTTTTCACAAAAACATTGCTTTCATCATAAGGCCCGTTGATGGTTTTATAAATGGCAACCACTCGAAAAGCTTCTGCTGCGAGATTTCCTTCCTTGTCCTGAAAAGTTAGAATCGCTTTTTTATGAAGTTGTAACTTTAGTTTTTTTCTGATTTTTTCGCTAATGATAATTTCATTGGTTTTATCTGGATTAAAATATTTCCCCTCTATAATTTTACTATCCAGCTTGGTGATGGTATTTTCTATTTTAGGCTCTACACCATTAATGGTAATACCACTGCTTCCTGATGCTGAAGCCATCATTCCTTTGATGATGACACGACCAGTCACTGCTTTTACTAAAGTGTCTTTTTTAATGGACTGAAGCATTTCTTGACTTTTGGGCAAGAAATATCTGATGTCGTGATCATTTCTAAATTTTGGATGATGCAACTGAATGTGAGAAACTTCTTTGCCAATTGCAGAGTTGATTCGCTGTTCTATCATCCCGTTATAAAATGCAATCAAAAAAGTTCCTGCCCACAAACCAATGCTTACCGCAGAGATGATAATGAGACTTCTTTTTTTGTTTCTCCAAAGATTACGACTTGCTATTTTGATAAGCATTTTCATTTTTTCATCGCTTTTACTGGATTTAGACTATTCACAAACCAAAGTGGATACAATCCTATCAACAATGCCATTACCATAACAATTAGCGATTGATTGATAAAGATATTGACATCTACTTCTGTAGGAAATATTGCCTCAAAACCAAACTGTTCATAGCTTTTGGCCAAATCTCCGGTTAATTGCATCGGATTTTTTTTAAGATAAGCAGTCACGGGAAAACTCAAAAGCATACCTAGCAGAATTCCGCACAATGTAATCAATACGGTTTCGCTCCATAAAATTATTTTCAGTGTAGATTTTTTCATGCCAATGGCAAGGAGCATTCCGAATTCAAACGTTCTTTCTACCGTCATCATCATGATGGTACCAAACAATCCGAACCCTATAATCAAATACAATATACCCGAAAAAATATAGAAGGAAAAACCATCTGCTTTGATATGATTCGCTACATCTGGCATGAGTTCTTGCCAAGTCATGACTTCATATTCTTTTCCGATGCTGTTTTCTAATTCTTCAGTTAGTTTTTCTGCATTTTTGGGATTATCAATTCCCAAAGAAAGAGTTGTTAAGCGGTTTTCGGCAGTTAAAAAATATTGACAAGTTTTTAGAGGCAAATACACAAAATTATCATTCATTTCTGGCGAAGCTAAATGCAGAATGCCTTTTACGTGATATTTTCCTGCAGCCATTACTTCCTGGTAACCCTGTCCGTATAAGACAATGGTGTCATTGACTTTCAGTTGCAGTCTTTTGGCTAAGCCTTCGGAGAGCATGACTGCTTCGTCATTATTTTTAAAATAAGTGCCTTTGATGATTTTATTTTGTAATTGGGTTAAACGGCTTTCTTTATCGGTATCTGTTCCTATGAGTACACAACCTTTGGTTATATTTTTATTAGACGCCAAAACAAAAGTCTCTAAACGAGGAACAATTTCGGTAACCGCTTTATTTTTTTGAAGTTTTGTAAAAAGTTGAGCATCTTCTGTAAAACTATTTTCTAAAATTTGCTCGTCCCAATATCCTTTTTGATGAACTTGCACATATCCAGTGTAATAATTAACCACGTTTTTAATTAAATTATTGAAAACCCCTTCCTGAAGAGATTGCATGAGAATTGCAAACAGCACTGCAAAAGCAATAGAAGCAATGGTGATCAATGTTCGACGACTGTTTCGCCAAAGATTTCTCCAAATTAATTTGGCTATCATTTTACTTTCGTTATATTTTGAGTACTAAAGAACTGGTCAGTAATAGGAGTGTCAAAAATTAAAGACTTGTAGGTTAATATGGTTTTGTTGCCTTTTTTATCCGCTGGAATCATTTCCATTTTCGCAGGGAGTAATTTTCCTCCAAGCATTTTAACATCGCTGCAATGCATGGTGTTCATGAGTTTTCCATCTTCATCAAAATATTCTGCATGAAGCATCATATAATCTTTTTTGTCGATAGAGAGTATTACTTTTCCCCAAACTACTGCCGATTTAGGTTTAGGAATTAATTGAATTTTGTAGCAATTTCTCCCATCTATTTCAATATCTTCCAGAAAAGTATGATTGTAATCTTCTAAAATTGAAGCTTCTTTTACCAAGTCATCATTGGTAAAATCTGTTCCCATCCAGCTTTGGCTCATCATAGAAGGCGGCATTTTAATGTTTCTTTCGATGGATGGAACCCAATTCCATACTTCTTTTTTCTTTTTTAGAAAGACTACACCTTTTTCCTTTGCTGGGGTTAGTACCAAAATCATGGTTAAATCATTTCCTTTAGTCCATGCTTTTACAGTCATTTCTCGAGTCCAATTAGGACGAATGGTCTGGATTGAAATTAAAGCAACGGAAGTATTTCCTTTGGCTTTTTCGTCAGCTTTTTTGACAATAGATTTGGCGTCCTGTGCTAAGATTATACATGGGAACAATATAAGGAAAACGAATATTGATAGGATATTTTTCATTTTCGCCTATTTAAATTGTTACAGAATTATAACAGTATCATCAAAGTTAACAAAATAAAATGAAAAATAATATAATTTAATTGACATTTTTAGCTGATTTTCAGCAGATTAAAAGTTACGAAAACGATGTAGTAACTTTATTTGTGACATTGAAAAAATTGTTAAAATTTTGCAGCGTCAAAAACAACGTTGTATAAATCATGTAGAAATGTTAAAATACCAATTTTTTTAAAAATTTTATTCTTTTTATAAGACTTTATTGCATAATTAAACAGTCATTTAATAAAAACATGTTATTTGTCATATTTTATAGAAAAATTGTTAAACATAATGTTAATTTTTATTAACTTTATAGTAAATAATAAATTATTATTATCAATATTTAGTTAATAATTAATAATTTTTTACAAAATTCAGAATTTAACAAATATGTAAGTTTTTAAAAAACAGTTAGTTATTAAAAATTTAAGATAAAGACACTTAATTATTGTTTTTTAATGGATTAGATATCAATTATTAAAATAAATTTGACGTCTTTAAATTTTAAAAAATTATTAGTAAAGATCATTTAAAGGAAATTATTAAACTTATTATAAACTTATTATAAAAATTATTTGTTCCTCTCCCTAAAATTGAGCAAATATCTATTTCATCGTTTGTGTTTGTTTTGTGTGTTTTTATGGGGGAGGTTTTTTTTAATAAGTATTGAGTATAAAGATTAATTGTTATTTGCAATTAAAATAAACTTCAAAAATTAATTTTTAGATTATTTAATTCACAACAGCAAGTAACATAGTTCTCCAGTTCTTAAGTAATTTGAGGCTGGAGATTATTTTCAGAGATAATTTTTAAATTATATCACAAAGACTAATAACTAACAGAGTGTTAATTTTTATATTCAGATTATATGTCTAGTAATTATTTAGTTTTTAGAAAGATTATCTATCTGATTGTCTCTTTTTCTACAATTAGTACTGAAAACCCATGTGAATCTATTCTTCAAAAAGAAAATCTGTATTCGTTTGCACAAAAAAAAGTAAATAGTTTTTCTACTTTTAAAGAGTCTATTTATCAATATACCCATCATTCTTCCTTCAGTAATATCAAAAACTGGAAGATGACAAATTTTACTTTTTTACAAGACTCATCTGTAAATGACATCGAAAAAAAATATAATCCTATTTTAGTAAAACATTTCAATGATAGTTTTCACAGAATAGAGTATAACATCAAAAGAAATACTGTATACTTTAATATTCTCATCTATTTTTTAATTTATTATTTTTATTGGGATCTCTCAATAAAAATGAGAAGGTTTAAAGTATTTGATTTGTCATCATCTCTCAATCAGATATTTTCAGAACAAAAAGTACAACCAACAATTAGAATTATTCAAAACGATTCTATAAATGATTTAACCGAAAAATATATTCTCAATGGTTTAAAAAATTTCGAGGAGAAAACTATTTTTCTACAAAAGAATATTACTTTAGGAAAGTTAGCTACAGAATTAGACACTAATGTAAAATATTTATCTATTGTAATTAAAAAGCACAAAGCAGAAAACTTTAACAGTTACGTTAATAAACTAAGAATTAATTACATTACTCAGAAATTGGAAAATGAAAATAACTTTGTAAAATATAAAATAAGTCATTTATCTGATTTATGCGGTTATTCTTCGCCAGCAGCTTTTACCAAGTCTTTTACAGAAATCATAAAAACAACTCCTTCAGAATTCATCAGAAATATAAAAAAGAAGAGAAATGAAGTAGAATTAGAAACAGTATAAATAGGTAGTGATTTCTCTTTAATTAAATGTTTTTCCGAATTTGACAAATATAAAACTTTTTTATCCTAATAAGAATATTTAATTTTATCAAATCAGTAACTAACATACCGTTACTGAAAATTTCAACTACTAAAAATAAACAATTAATATAAAATTATTGAATTTTAAATTGCCTTCTCCCTTCTAAAGTTAGCAAATATATATTTCATCGTTTGTGTTTGTATTTTTTTGGGAAAGGCTTTTTTAGGTTTTTCACTTTTCATATAATTAAATTGTTATTTGCAATTAAAATATAACTTCATATAATTTTAATTTTTAATTAGCACATGCAAATAACAAATACTTCTCCAGTTCTTAAATACAATTTAAGACTGGAGAGTTTTTTTTCAAGCAAGAAAAATTTTATATTTCTGTAATGAAGAAATTCATTAGAAACATTGATTTTTAATCTTTTAAATTTTATTAACTTTAAAAGAAAAAATGAAATCTCTTCTTTCTTTATTAATTACTTTTTCCTTTTTGGTTTCTTGCCATAATAAAAGTTCTGAAAACACATCAGAAATTTCTAAAACGGATACTATTCTTCAAAAAAATGGGCAATTACTTACTTATACTGTATACAAAAAGCCTCTCCTTAAAATGAAAAGAGACCGTAGTGAATACAGTGAAGCTTATCAAAAAAGAATTGCAAAGTTGGTAGAGTATTACTTAGATAAAAACAACCAAAATGCGGTACAATTTCAACTCAAAAATCCAGAAGCTCATTTGGGGTATTCTACAGAAGAAACCGAGTGGGAAGGCGTGAAATATACCCAAATTGGACTTTTTACCAAAGGTAAAACCAATATGAAAACTTTTCAATGGCTTTTTTACAACACCAAGACACAAGAACTTTATGAATTTGATGTTCCTAAAAATACTCCTATCTTATTTTCTTATCAAAAAAATAACTAAATTTACTATCAAAATCACCAATTATGAACACTATTATCAAACTCATTATTACTGCTGTTGTGGCTTATTTATTGCCTAACATCTTAAGCGGAGTACATGTGACTACCTTTTCTGCCGCAATTATTTTTGCCATCGTATTAGGACTATTAAATTTATTTGTAAAACCCATTTTAGATTTATTTTCATTTCCTATTACATTGCTTACTTTAGGATTATTTGCTTTGGTTATTAATGCTATTATTATTCTTTTGGCAGATTATTTTACAGACGGCATTCAGATAGAAGGATTTTGGTGGGCTATTATTTTCAGTATTGCCTTATCTATTATTACTTCTATTTTAGAAAATATTTTCATAAACAAAGAATAAGATTAATTTTCTAAAAAACATTATAAAAAAACCTCAATTCCTTGAGGTTTTTCTTTTTACTAAAAACTTTGTAAATACTATATAAAATTTTGTAAAATATTTTCTAACTGGCTTTCTCATCTTTACAAAACATTAAAAACAACCCATTAACCTTTTAAATTGTAAAGACATGAGTAGAATATTCTTTATTTTATTATTTCTGATTTTTGGAAAGATAAATGCTACCCATCCTAATGATGTTTTAGGTACATGGATGAGTGTAGACAACAGTGTAAAGGTAAAAGTTTATAAAGTCAACAACCAATTCAGAGCTAGAATCATTTGGTTTAATCATCTTTTAAGCGAAAGCAAAAAACCAATGCATTTGTCATTAGATATTCATAATCCTAATCCCAACCTTAGAAACAGAAAAATTCTAGGTATGGAGATTTTAGATGGTTTACGTTATGATGTCCAAAAAAAAGAATGGGTTGACGGAAAAATATACGATGCTTCTAGTGGTAGATATTGGAACTCTAGCGCTAAATTACTTCAAAATGGAATATTAAAAGTTCGTGGATTCTGGAAAGCAGAATGGATAGGAAAATCTATTTCATTTAGAAAAGTAACATAAAAAAAGACCTCTAATTGTGAGGTCTTTTTGTTTTATGCTCTATCATATAATCTTTCATAAAGATTAAAGAATTTTTCTTTTACTGCTTTACGTTTTAGTTTCAAAGTAGGAGTAAGCAATCCATCTTCAATAGTCCAAAGAGTAGGAGTAAGCTCTATTTTCTTAATTTGTTCCCATTTTCCTAAAGTAGCATTCAGCAATTCTATATCTTTCATAATTCTTGCTTTTAGTTCAGGAGAACTAGCCATCTCTTCTGGAGTTTTTCCAATTTTAAGATTTTTTCTTTCTGACCAAAGTTTAGCAAAAGCATAATCTGGCTGAATTAAAGCACATGGCATTTTTTCGCCATCACCTACTACCATAATTTGCTCAATAAATTTAGAACCTTTCGCTAAATTTTCTAAAACCTGAGGCGCTACATATTTACCACCAGAAGTTTTGAACATCTCTTTTTTACGGTCTGTAATGTGTAAGAAGCCTTCTTCATCAATATGACCGATATCTCCCGTCATGAAGTAACCGTCTTCCGTAAATGCTTCTTTGGTTTTTTCATCGTCTTTATAATATCCTTGGAAAACAGAAGGCCCTTTTACAGTAATTTCTCCATCTGCTTGGATTTTTACATCTAAATTGTCTAAAACATGACCTACCGTTCCTATTTTCACTCTTTCGAATGAGTTTACCGCAATTACTGGAGAAGTTTCTGTAAGGCCATAACCTTCTAAAATAGGAATACCCGCACCATGGAAACTTCTATTAAGTTTACTAGATAAAGCAGCAGAACCACTTACTAGAGTGATCATATTGCCTCCTAAACCTTCTCTCCACTTAGAAAACACCAATTTATCCGCAATTCTATGTTTTAGAGATTTTGGTTTTTTGATGTCATAATTTTCAAGCAATGATAGTGCCCAGTAGAAAATTTTAGTTTTTAACCCTCCTGCAGCAGCACCTTTGTCTACAATCTTATCATATACTTTTTCTACCAATCTTGGTACTACAGTCATGTAATGAGGTTTAACTTCTTTTACATTATCCCCAATTTTATCTATACTTTCTGCAAAGTGAATTGAGAAACCATTGTACATGAACAAATAAGAAATCATTCTCTCAAAAATATGACAGATTGGTAAAAAGCTTAATACTTTAATATCTGTATATTCTAACTTCCAATTTCTAGGAATTCTGTGGTCAGAAGCCAATACGTTAGAAACAATATTTCTATGAGTAAGCATTACTCCTTTTGGTCTACCAGTAGTTCCAGAAGTATAAATTAAAGTTGCTAAATCATCTGGTTGAATTGTTCTCGCAATGTCTTCTACTTCTTGTTGATTGTCATCATTTTCTCCCAAATCCAGCACTTCCTTCCAGTTTGGAGCTCCAGGAATGTCATCAAAAGTAAAAATTCCTTTCAAACTTTCTACTTGAGGTTTTACTTGAAGTAATTTTTCGTACAAATCTTTATCCGAAACAAAAACATATTTTATTTCAGCATTGTTAAAGATGTAAATGTAATCTTCAATAGAAATGGTAGGATATACAGGAACATCTATTGCACCGATTTGCAAAATTCCCAAATCCATAATGTGCCATTCTGTGCGGTTATTAGAAGAAATAAGCCCAATTTTATCACCTGGCTTAATCCCTAATTTTAACAATCCTCTGGAAATTTTATTTCCTTGACTCACATATTCTTTTGTAGAAGTTTTTGTCCAAACTCCATTATATTTGGTCACCAATGCATCTTCTTTCGGGAATTTATATAATGCATGATGAGCAAAGTCAAACAATCTTGTAACTGACATACTTTACGGTTTTTGATTTTTGTAAAAATAATACTTTTTCTTAATTAACAAATAGTTAATATCAATTTTCGTGGAAATCCTTAAAAAATGTATATTTACGGCAAATAATTTTAATACAAAAATGGATTTTAATTTAACAGAAGAACAACTGATGATTCAGCAAGCAGCGAGAGATTTCGCGCAGACTGAACTTTTGCCTGGCGTAATAGAAAGAGACGAACACCAGAAGTTTCCTTATGAACAAGTAAAGAAAATGGGGGAATTAGGATTCCTAGGAATGATGGTAGACCCTAAATACGGTGGAGCAGGAATGGACAGCGTTTCTTACGTTTTAGCAATGGAAGAGATTGCAAAAGTAGACGCTTCTGCAGCTGTAGTAATGTCAGTAAACAATTCTTTGGTTTGTGCTGGTCTAGAAAAATTCGCTTCTGAAGAACAAAAACAAAAGTACCTAGTTCCTCTAGCAAAAGGTGAAGTAATCGGTGCTTTTGCACTTTCTGAGCCGGAAGCTGGTTCTGATGCTACCTCTCAAAAAACAACTGCGATTGATATGGGAGACCATTATCTATTAAACGGTACTAAAAACTGGATTACCAATGGTGGAAATGCTCAATATTACATTGTGATTGCACAAACTGATGTAGAGAAAAAACACAAAGGAATCAATGCGTTCATCGTAGAAAAAGGATGGGAAGGCTTCGTAGTGGGTAAAAAAGAAGAAAAATTAGGAATTAGAGGTTCTGACACGCATTCATTAATGTTTACAGACGTAAAAGTACCTAAAGAAAATAGAATCGGTGAAGATGGATTTGGTTTCAATTTTGCAATGGCGGTTCTTAATGGTGGTAGAATTGGTATCGCTTCTCAAGCATTAGGTATTGCCTCTGGAGCTTATGAATTGGCACTTAAATACGCTAAAGAAAGAAAAGCTTTCGGTACAGAAATCATCAATCACCAAGCAATTGCCTTCAAATTAGCAGATATGCATGTAAATATTATGGCTGCAAGAATGCTTTGCTACAAAGCTGCTGCTGAAAAAGACGCTGGTTTAGACATTTCAGAGTCTGGAGCAATGGCAAAACTTTATGCTTCTCAAGTAGCGATGGATACTACCATTGAAGCTGTTCAAGTTCACGGTGGATACGGTTACGTAAAAGAATATCACGTAGAAAGAATGATGCGTGATGCTAAAATCACTCAGATTTACGAAGGAACTTCAGAAATTCAGAAGATTGTAATTTCTAGAAGTATTGCTAAAAAATAATTGGCAAATTCTTTTCAAAATATTAAAGTCGGACAAGCAATTGTTCGACTTTTTATTTTCATATTTATCAAATTTTCATACTTTTATTCAATGAAAAAATTAAGTCTTTTAGTCGTATTGTTTTCCTTAAATCTTTCAGCGCAGATTCCTACGCTTACTGATGAAATTGCGTTTCAATTATCGGAAAAACCTGTGCATTGCATTAATCAAGAATACCCCAATAAAACTGCACATGTCATCAATAATGAAATTGATGTAAAACTGACTCCCAAAGAATTACACCCTAGCTTTTATGGCTGTTTTGATTGGCACTCATCCGTTCATGGACATTGGATGCTGGTAAAATTACTCAAAGACATACCATTTCTTAAAAACAGAGAGGAAATTATTCGCATTTTGGATGGTTCTTTTCAAGCCGAAAAAATAAAAACAGAAGCAGAGTATTTCAATAAATATCAAGTGGCTAAAGGTTTTGAGAGAACTTATGGCTGGGCTTGGTTGCTTCAATTAGACGCAGAATTGGCCAATTGGGAAAATCCACAAGCGAAAACTTGGCATCAGAATTTAAAACCATTAACCGATGAAATAGTAAAACTTTGGAAAGAATATCTACCCAAACAAACATATCCGAATAGAACAGGAGTTCATCCGAACACAGCCTTTGCACTAAGTTTTGCAATAGACTGGGCAAGAACGGTTGGCGAAAAAGATTTTGAAAACCAACTCATCGAAAAAGCAAAATATTTCTATCTAAAAGACGAAAAAACGCCAGCTTATTTAGAACCAGACGGAAGTGATTTTTTCTCGCCAAGTTTAGAAATCGCTGATTTAATGACCAGAATTCTTCCGCAGGATGAATATGTAAAATGGTTTAATAAATTCTACGAAAAAAGAAGTATTGAAAATATTTCTCAGATTCCTGTAATTTCGGATATTAATGATTATCAAACAGTTCACTTGGTTGGTTTAAGTTTTACTAGAAGTTGGTGCATGAAAAATATTGCTCAAGTTTTACCTAAAAATCACCGATACAAAAAACATTTTGAAGAAACATCTGCTAAATTTTTAGAAAATGCTTTGCCATTGGTTTTTAAAGGAAATTATGGTGGTGATCATTGGCTAGCGAGTTTTGCGGTGTACGCGATGAGTAATAAATAATAAACTATAAATAACCATGAAACCAAAAAAACATTCTCTCTTTTTCTATTTTTTACAGCCTTTTTAAATGCTCAAATTTTAGATGAGTTTCCAAAAAATCAAAATTTTTACAAAGGCGGATTACAAGAATTATATAAGGATATCAACACAATTGCTTCAGAGAAAAAACTTTCTTCTTGTGATAAAAAGGAGATTTATCAAGCAAAATTGCTATTGACCAAGGAAGCCAAAATAAAATTTATCACTGATTTTGACTCTGCCAATATCAAAAAAAACAAATGTGCATACAATTTCACTTTAGAAGTTCTGAGAGAACTGAGACTTAGTGACAAGTGGATTTCTGCGAAAATTAAAGATCAAAATTTTGATTCAATTGTTAGATTATTTTTTGTTCCCAATCATTTGCTAGATAAATACACAAAAAATTATACCCCCGAAAAATTTTACATTCCTATAACTTACAAAGGTGGAAAAAAATTGATGGATAAGGATATTCATGATAATTTTATGTCTATTTTTAACGATTACCATGTTAACGGAAACCTTTTTTTAGATTTTGTTGTTGACGAAAATGGTGAAATCCTTAATCCTATTGTTTCACCTAAAATAGATAATGAATCATTTAATAAAGATATTGTTCGCTCCATCAATAGAACAAAAGGAAAATGGAATCCCGCTATATTAGATGGCGTTCCTGTGAAATCTAGAATTACTATCCCTCTAAATTTTTCAACATCTTTCTATGAAAAATAACAAAAAGGCCGTTCATTTTTTGAACAGCCTTTTTACTATATCTTAATTTCTCATTACTCTTTCGGCATATATTTAGAAATATCGTCATCTTTTTTATTTTCCTCAGTATTAGTTGGTGAATTTTGAGATATTTCTTCTGATGGTGTTTTTAATGCTTCTGCTGCTTTTATTTTTTCTTTTTCTATAGCGAGTTGTCTTTGGAATTCTTCTTCGCGTTTTTTCTTATTTCTTTTTGCCACAAAATACCAAACAATTCCAGCAATCAAGAAAATAGGCCAAAACGGAACGAGTGCTAAAAATAAACTTCCCAAAACTGCAAATCCTTTCATAAATGCATTAGAAGATTTATCTACGAAAGTTTCGTCTTTTTGTTCATCATTAAGAATGTTTAAATCTTCTGAAGTTTTATTAAGGTCTGGGGTGTTATCTACTAAAGTCAATTCCACATCGCACATTTGGCTCCCTACATAATCTTTGCCTTCTACTTCTGTGTTTTTAGATTCTACATTACCCAGATTGCTCATTTTATTAACCAATTCATCAAAATTGCTTAAAGGAACTTTTACCGTAACATATTGTTTGGCAATTCCTTCGTTTTCGGTATAATTTTCTGTAATTACATCTGCTTTATAAACACTTAAATCCTGATTCAGAATTGCTTTTGCAGCAGCCAAATCTTCTACAGAAACTTGCAGTCTAATCGTTTTAGCAATAGGATAGAGTTCACGCTGAGGGATAGGTTGTTTCTGTACTTGATTTTGATTTTGAACTTCTGGCTCTGGTTGGTTTTGAGTATTATTTTGTGAAGTTTGTTTTAATATTTTATCCGCTGTTTCAGCAATTACTGCAGCTGCATTATCACCGCTTTTTATAGCGTTATTTGCGGAGTCTATGGCTTTTCTAATATCTTGAGCTTGTATGTTTTTATGATTTAATTTTTTAAAAACCTTGTTGATAGAATCAATATTAACATTACCGTTTTTAATCGCTTCTTCTATAATTTTTTTATGTTTATTAAGCTCTGGAGCAATTACTTTTCCTACAGTACTGTTAGAATCATTTACAATTTTAGATATAGTATCGATGGTTTGATAACTTTCTTTTGCTTGATTAAAAAGACTATCTGCGGTTTTAAAAGAATCTGCAGTTTGCTGAATATCGGTTTTATTACATGCAACCAAAAATAGAGTAGCGGTAAAAAGACTAAAAATTGTTTTCTTCATTTTAATAGTTTTGTTGATGCCAAACTTAATACAAAAAATGTTCCTTAAAAGTAAGGAAAAATTCATATTTCTATTAAAATAATCAAAATCAATGAATTGTAAAATAAATTTGAAAGTTTTTACAAAAAAAATCTCCAAGTTCCCTTGAAGATTTTTAGATGTTTTATTTAAACTTATGATTATTTCGCGTTATTCCATTCACTGATGAAGTGCAGTTTGACATTCGGGAATTTTTCTTGAGTCATGTGAATAGTGAAAGCAGAATCTGCCAAAAATACCAACTGACCATGATTATCTCTTGCCATAAAACGCTGTTTTAATCTTGCAAATTCTTTGAATTCATCAGATTTTTCGTCGGCTTCTATCCAACACGCTTTATGAATTCCAATTGGCTCATAAGTACATTTTGCACCGTATTCATGCTCTAATCTGTATTGAATTACTTCGTACTGAAGCGCACCTACTGTTCCAATAATTTTTCTACCGTTCATTTCTAGCGTAAATAATTGCGCCACACCTTCATCCATTAATTGGTCAATACCTTTAGCCAATTGTTTTGCTTTTAATGGATCATCATTATTGATATAACGGAAATGTTCTGGCGAGAAGCTAGGAATTCCTTTGAACTGTAATTTTTCTCCAGCAGTTAAAGTATCACCGATTCGGAAACTTCCTGTATCGTGTAAACCTACAATATCTCCAGGGAAACTTTCGTCTACCACTTCTTTTTTATCTGCAAAGAAAGCATTCGGCGAAGAAAACTTCATTTTTTTACCTTCTCTTACTAGAAGATAGTTTTCATTTCTCTTAAAAGTTCCAGAAACAATTTTCACGAAAGCCAATCTATCACGGTGTTTCGGATCCATATTAGCGTGAATTTTAAACACAAATCCTGTAAAATTCTTCTCTTCTGGTTTTACCAATCTAAGGTCAGATTCTTTGGGTTGAGGCATTGGCGCAATTTCTACAAACGCATCTAGCAATTCTCTCACTCCAAAATTATTCAAAGCTGAACCAAAAAACACGGGTTGTTGGTCACCAGAAAGATATTGTTCTCTGTCAAATTCTGGATAAACAGATTCTATGAGTTCTAGTTCATCTCTTAAAGTAGCAGCAGCTTTTTCACCGATGGTTTCATCTACTGAACTGTCATTAATATCATTGATGACGATGGTTTCACCAACTTTTTGTTTTTTTTCTTCTAAAAACAACTGAATGTTTTTCTCCCAAATATTATAAATTCCTTGGAAATCACTTCCCATACCAATCGGAAGAGAAAGCGGAACCACTTTTAAACCTAATTTTTGCTCAACTTCATCCAGCAAATCAAATGCATCTTTACCTTCACGGTCTAATTTATTGATGAATACCAACATCGGGATTTTACGCATTCTACAAACTTCCACCAATTTTTCAGTTTGCTCTTCCACACCTTTTGCTACGTCTATTACTACAATTACAGAGTCTACCGCAGTAAGCGTTCTATACGTATCTTCCGCAAAATCTTTGTGACCAGGTGTATCAAGAATGTTGATTTTCTTTCCTTTGTATTCAAATGCTAAAATAGAAGTTGCTACTGAAATCCCTCTCTGTCTCTCGATTTCCATAAAGTCGGAAGTTGCTCCTTTTTTGATTTTATTTGATTTTACGGCACCTGCTTCCTGAATAGCTCCCCCGAAAAGAAGTAATTTCTCCGTCAAAGTGGTTTTTCCAGCATCTGGGTGAGAGATAATCCCGAAAGTTTTACGTTTTGATATTTCTTGTAATAAACTCATTTCTAAATTTTGAAGTTGCAAAAATCGTGAATTTTTGCGAAAATTCCCATAAAGTTAAAAGAATTACTTGGAATTTTTATTTTGACTCTTATTTTAAGGTTATATGTAGAAGATTTCCGCTTCAATGATAAAATATTTAAGTAAAAAAAAACTGCCCAAAATTTTTGGACAGCTTTATATTGGAATTATAATTTTTAATTTTTAATGAATTTTGTGTTATAAGTGCCTATTTCAGTATATATTTTAACAAAATAATTTGCCTTGTTGAGATTTTTAACATCAATTTTATTAAAATTCTGTTTAATATCAATTAATTTTTTACCACTGGCATCATAAATTTCGATTTTTTTAACCTTGTAAGGAGAATCTACATTGATGGTTTCTGTTGCAATGCTAGGAAATACTTTAATTTTATTAAGCTTTTCTTTTAAATCATTTGTACTCAGAAAAGATGAGTCTTTAACCCAAGTAAAGGCGTCAAAACTAGCATACTGATAATTACCACCAAGAGTTATTTGGAGTTCATCAATCACAATATTAGAATAATTTTGTCCATTAAGATTGGTTAAATCTATAAGAGTAAAACCATTTGTAACTGTATATTGTTTGTTAAAACCAGATGTTTTGGTTTGGCTATATTGAGTTACTCCAGCTCTTTTCCCAGTTATGGTAACTGTTCCTACAACATTAATATTTGTTGTAGCATCTGCAGCATACAACCAGAATTTATTTACTTTAAACAAATTTGAAGTCGTCTTAATACTAAAAGATGAACCTGCTGATTGGTTACCCGAACCACTATTATCAATATATGCATTATCATTAGCCGTTCCACTCCATCCTGTGCCTGGAAAATCCGCATCAATAGAATAGCTATTAACGTTTGAAATGATATTGAAAATCACTCCGTTATCTGTGAAGCTAGTACTTCTGTTAGTTTCTGTCTCAAAAACTTCTGTTGAACTTTGAGCTTTGTAAAAATTCAGTGTAAAGAAACTGATTAAAATAAAAATGTAAATTTTCTTCATAAACAATAATTATAGTTATTTTGCAAAAGTAAAGTTATTTTATTAATTATGTTAAATTTGTGAAACTTTAATATGCTAACCCTAGATTATCAAGAAAGAGTTAGAACATATTTTTAAATACCATTTTTTAAGTTTCATCAAACATTGCGATGACATTAATAACAAAACAATTTAGATTTTCTGAAATTTTAAAGTACTCACAAAAAAATAATAAAGAATTTATTAAAAGTATTGTTTCTTTGCTAGAAAACTAAATGGACCAATTTTTTTGCTTATGAATAAAAATAATTCAAAATACAGAAATTATATTTTTGATTTCAAGGAGGCTACAGCTTTATTTGCTGGACTATTTATTGGAATTATGGTTTTAGGCTTATACACGCTTTTTGCTTATTTTATTCTTAAACAAGGCTATGCAGAAATCCAAAGCAGTATGGTATTTTTCATCGTGAGTTATCTCTGTACTGTTCTTTTTCCGATTATAGGTTTTGATGTTTTCGTGATGAAAAGTCAAGGAAAAAAACTCAATTTTAACATGCAAACCAGACCTTTTCATGTTTACCTTATGATTTTTCCTATGATGCTGGGAATGATGCTGGTTTCTGAATTTTTAGTTACTAGAATTCCAATTGAAGGGGAGTTTTTTGGTCCTTTGTACGATCAAATGTCTAATGCTTTTAGTACTATCGCAACTGATACTGCGGGAATTTATCTTCTTACTGTACTTTTTGCACCAGTATTAGAAGAAATTCTCTTTCGTGGAATTATCCAAAAAGGATTGATTAATAAAGGTATAAAACCAGCAAAAGCAATTGTTTTTTCAGCTTTAGCCTTTGGAATTTTTCATCTTAATCCTTGGCAAACAGTCAATGCATTTTTATTAGGATTAGTTTTAGGATTGGTATATTATAAAACTAAATCCTTATTAATGCCCATTTTATTGCATGGTTTTAATAATTTTATTTCTGCCTATTTATTACTAAATGGAAACTCAGAAAGTGTTACAGAAAACTTACATCTTCCTGAATATTATGGTCTTATAGTAGGAATTGTACTTTTATTTGTTTCTTATTATTTATTCATGTACCGAAATAGAATTTATTACAGAGAATAAACGCTAAAAATTTAAAAATTACAAACTTTATATTTAATACTACCTAATGGAAATCCTCGTTGCCACGCACAACTTACACAAAAAAGAAGAAATTCAACAAATTTTAGGAGAAAAATACCACATTACTTCTCTTACCGATTATCATATTCACGACGAAATTATAGAAGACGGAAATTCTTTTCATGAAAACGCCTTGATTAAAGCTAAATTTTGCTTCGAAAAAACTGGAAAACCGAGTTTAGGAGACGATTCTGGATTAGTTGTTCCAGCGCTTGATGGAAGACCAGGAATTTATTCTGCTCGTTATGCTGGGAATCATGATTTTGATAAAAATATGGCAAAAGTTCTAGAAGAAATGCAAAACAAAAATGACAGAGAAGCTTATTTTATTACGGTTTTATGTTTGTATAAAGAAGATGGAGCAGAATACTTTGAAGGTAGAGTGTATGGGGATTTAAGCACAGAAAAAAGTGGAAACAAGGGTTTTGGTTATGACCCGATTTTTATCCCCAAAAATCATGAAATCTCTTTTGCAGATATGCCTGCTGAACAAAAAAATGCCATGAGTCACCGCAAAAATGCTTTAGATAAATTTCTTGCATTTTTAGAAAAATAGAAATTGCAAAAATTAAAAGATTTATAAACCATTATAACTTTTGCTATTAGAATAATTTTCACGAAATTTGCAGACTTTAAACCTCTAAAAATCATCATTTAAGCATTTTGAGCACCTATTTAACAATTCTCGGATTTAACTCAGCTATTCCTACCGTGAAATCCGCACCTACTGCGCAATTTCTAGAAATGGAAGAGCGTTGTTTCCTCATTGATTGTGGTGAAGGGACACAAGTTCAATTGAGAAAAGCTAAAGCCAAATTTTCTAGAATTAATCATATTTTTATATCGCACCTACATGGTGACCATGTTTTTGGTCTACCAGGTTTAATTTCTAGTTTTAGACTTTTGGGCAGAGAAACTCCACTTCACGTTTACGGTCCGAAAGGGATTAAAGAAATGATGGAAACAATTTTTAGAATTACCGAAACGCACCAAGGTTTCGAAGTGGTTTTTCATGAACTTTCTTCTAAAAAATCTGAAAAAGTCTATGAAGATAATAGAGTAGAAGTTTTTACCATTCCATTAGATCATAGAATTTACTGTAACGGCTATCTTTTTAAGGAAAAACCAAAAGAAAGACACCTAAACATGCAAGAAATTTCTAAATATCCTGAGATTGAAATTTGTGACTATCATAATTTAAAACGTGGCAAAGACCTTCAGTTGAGTGATGGATATATTCTAAAAAATGAAGACTTAACAAAACCTGCAGAACCTTCTGTTTCTTATGCTTTTTGTAGTGATACAAGATATTTAGAGAGCATTATCCCGATTATTAAAAATGTAGATGTATTGTATCACGAAGCTACTTTTTTACACGATTTAAAGGAAATGGCAGACTATACAGGTCACACTACCGCTCTAGAAGCGGCGAAAATCGCTAGAAAAGCCAATGTTAAAAAATTAATTTTAGGCCATTTTTCTAATCGTTATAATGACTTATCAGTTTTCTTGAATGAGGCTAGTGAAATTTTCCCTGAAACCTATCTGCCACAGCAATTAGAACCTGTAAAAATTTAAGATTTTTCGATTGACAATTTATACAAGAAAAGATTACTCATATCAATCATCCATTATCATTTATAAAAATGAACGAGCAAGAAATCTTTGAATTTCTCAATCAAAAAGCGGGACAATATAATCATGTAGATTTTATTGAATTGGACCCTATTTCTATTCCGCATCAGTTTTCATTGAAACAAGACATAGAGATTTCTGCTTTTTTTGCTTCTACCATTGCTTGGGGAAATAGAAAATCTATTATTACATCTGCTCAAAAAATCATGAATTTCATGGGAAATTCTCCGTATGATTTCGTGATGAATGTTACCCAAAAAGATTTCAAAAAATTAGAAAATAAAGCCGTTCACAGAACTTTTTCAGCCGAAGATTTTCAAAAGTTCATTTTAAATTTAAAAAGTGTTTATTCTGAATTTGAAAGTTTAGAAAACTTATTTCTTTTAAAAGCAAACGAAGAAAATTATTGTCACGCTATCGAAAGATTTAGAGCTCGTTTTTTAGGAAAAACCCCACACAGAAGCCATAAACACGTGAGTTCACCGTATAAAAATTCGGCTTCAAAAAGATTGGTCATGTTTCTAAGATGGATGGTTCGCCAAGATAAAAAAGGCGTAGATTTTGGCATTTGGAAAAACCTTTCTCCTCAATATTTATCTATTCCATTAGATGTTCACACTGCTAATATTTCAAGAAAATTAGGAATTCTACAAAGAACTCAAAACGATTGGAAAGCAGTAGAAGAACTTGACCAAATCATCAGAAAATACAATCCAGAAGATCCTGCGGTATACGATTATGCGCTTTTTGGCATTGGAGTTTCTAAGGAATTATTATAAAAAATATTTCTAAATGTGAAGGAGTGCTTTTGCGATAGCAAAGTAGATTAAAACTCCTAAAATATCATTAGAAGTGGTGATAAACGGACCAGTAGCAATTGCGGGGTCTATTTTATTTTTCTCCAGAACAATAGGAACAATGGTTCCGATAATTGCCGCTACCATAATTACTGCCAAAAGAGAGAGAGAAATGGTCACAGAAACCATCAAATCATTATGATTAATCAATAAATTAAAACCAAAAATAATTAAAGAAAGTATCATTCCTGATGCTGCAGAAACGCTTACTTCTTTGAATAAAGTCTTAAAAGTATCTTTCCCTAAAGTGTTATTCGCTAAACCTTGTACGATAATCGCCGAAGCTTGAACCCCAATATTTCCCGCTGTTGCTGCAATTAGCGGCACGAAAAACATCAAAGCAGGAATGTCATGCATAGCGGTTTGATTGCTTTGCAATACTCTAGAACCAATTAAACCACCTACCATTCCAATGAATAGCCAAGGTAATCTCGCTTTAGTTAAATGAAAAATGGTGTCACTAGAGTCTACGTCTTGAGAAATCCCCGATGCTAACTGGTAATCTTTTTCTGCTTCTTCTGTAATAAAGTCGATGACATCATCTACCGTAATTCTTCCAACTAATTTTCCTAACTTATCTACAACTGGGACTTCGAACAAGTCATATTTTTGCATGAAACGCGCAACTTCTTCAGCAGATTCTGTATCTTTAACGTATTGAATTTTAGAATTATAAACATCTAAAACTCTAGTAGAAGATGAAGTGGTTAATAATTTTTTGAGACTTAATAAACCGAGTAACTTTTCTGAATCATCTACTACATAAATAGAGTAAACTTCTTCCATCTCTTCGGCTTGTTTACGCATCTCTTTGACGGCAGAAATGATTGAAAGATTTTGATTTACTTTTACCAATTCGGTAGCCATTAAACCTCCTGCAACATCTTCATCATAACGCAAAAGTTCTACAATATTCTGTGCGTGCTCCTCATCATTTAAGTGCTGAATAATTTCATCTTGTTGATATTCAGGTAATTCCGCAATAATATCTGCTGCGTCATCGGAATCTATTTCGTTGATGATATTATCTGCAATTTCTTTGGTAGAGAAGTTTCTCAGGAATTTTTTACGCTCGTCTTCGTCAATGTAGAGTAGTACTTCTGCAGAGAGCTCGTTATCCATAATTTCGTAAAGAAATTTTTGATCTTCTTCTTCTAGAATTTCAAAAATATTGGCAATATCTACCGCTTCCACTTCCGAAATAGCTTCAGAAACAGCTTTTACATTTCTTTCTTCGATGAGAAATTGTAAGGTGTGAGATATTTTTTGCTCTTCAATCACAGAAATTAATAGGGATAAAAAGTTAGAATTTTTGCAAAAATACAAAATAAGAGTTCAAAAATTCGCATTAATAATCATTAAAGTCAAATTTTAGTCGATTTTTAATCGTAATTTTGTCAAAAAATTAAGTAAAATGAAGTTAAGAGATATCAAAACAGAAAATAGTACGATGCTAGATAAGATGGCAGACAGCGTTATCAGTTGGATTGGTTCTACCGCTTCATTGGTCTTTCACACTATATTATTTATTGTCAGTTTTTTACTTCCACTTTTCAAAGTGGTAGAGTTCGAAGAAATGCTTTTGGTTCTCACTACGATTGTGTCTTTGGAAGCAATTTACTTGTCTATTTTCATTCAAATGTCTGTGAACAAAAGCAATAAACACATAGAAGTGATTAAAGAAGATGTAAACGAAATTCAGGAAGACATTGATGAAATCCAAGAAGACATCGATGAAATTCAGGAAGATATTGACGAAATTCAAGAAGACATCGACGAGATTGCTGATGATGAAGACGAAGATGAACACAAAGAAAAAGCTCAAAAAGTAATTCTCAAGAGCAATGTTTCTAATAATAAGCAAGAAATCAAGGAACTAAAAGCTAAAATTCACGACTTACAAGCAAAATTAGAAGATCTTATTCAGAAAGATTTTAATTAATTTTCTGCAGCTTTCCATTCTTGAGTAAAGTTGATAAAATCTTCTACACTCAGTTCTTCTGCACGTTTATCCATAAAAGTATGAGATTTTAACACTTCTGGAATATCTAGAGATTTTAGTGCATTGCTCAGTTTTTTCCTTCTTTGGCCAAAACCCGTTTTTACAATTTGTTTGAAAAGAATTTCATTTCCTTCTAAACCTTCTTTTCTATTTCTGGTGAGTTTAATTACACCTGATTTTACTTTTGGAGGTGGGTTGAAAACATTTTCGTGAACGGTAAACAGGTATTTTACATCATAATAAGCTTGAACCAAAACCGACAAAATGCCATAATCTTTAGTTCTGGGAACCGCAGCTGTACGTTCTGCCACTTCTTTTTGGAACATCCCTACCATTTCTGGAATCTGCTGATAATTTTCTATAATCTTAAAAAGAATCTGGGAAGAAATATTATAAGGAAAATTGCCAATTACCGCAACTTCTCCAGAAAAAACATCACCTAAATTAATTTTGAGAAAATCTCCTGTAAAATGCTTATTTTCAAGTTTTTGATAATGTAATTTCAGATATTCTATGGATTCTGTGTCTATTTCTGCAACGTAAGTTTCTGTAGGTTTTTCGAGGAGATATTTGGTTAAAACACCAGTTCCAGGACCTACTTCTAGTACATATTGATACGGTTGAAAGTCAAGACCTTCTACAATTTTTTTGGCAATATTTTCATCAGTTAAAAAATGCTGACCAAGATGTTTTTTTGCTTTTACGTTCAAAATTTTTAAGATTTTTTAACACAGTTTTGTGTTTGTTCAGGGGCAAATTTCGGAGTTTTTTTTCTATTTTAGCAGAAAATTTTTTATTGATGGCAAAATTAGCAGAAGATTTAAACAAGAAAAGGCTCCGTTCTAGCAACATTACCGTATCAATTAGTATTGCATTGGTATTATTTTTAGTAGGACTTTTTGGGTTGATATTGATAAATGCTCAAAAATATTCGGATTATATCAAAGAGCAATTGGTAGTAGAAGCTTATTTTGATGATTATATAGACCCTAGAGATTCTGCCAAAGCAGAACAGTTACAAAAGGTAACTTACGAAAGAATAAAATTGCAGCCTTTTGTGAAAAAAGCTAAATTTATTTCTAAGCAAGAAGCTACAGAACTTGCCAAAAAACAATTGGGTATAGAAACAGATGCACTTTTTGAAGGAGATATTTTCCCACCATCTGTAGAAGTTACTTTGAAACCAGAATATGTAGACCCTGCAAAAATAAATGATGTTGTAAAAAAACTGAATGAAGTAGAAGGGGTAAAAGAAGTGAAAAACGACAGTAAATTGACAATTGAAGTTTACAATAACCTCAATAGAATTTTGACTTGGATTTTGGCCTTTTCTATCTTATTCTTAATCGTAGCAATGGTGTTGATTAACAATTCTATTCGTTTAAAAATATTTTCTAAACGTTTCATTATCAAAACAATGCAATTGGTAGGTGCAAAACGCAGATTCATCCTAAAGCCATTTGTAAAAGAAGCAGTGATTTTAGGAATCATCGGTGCTATTATTGGTTTAACAGCTTTATTCACGGGTTGGTATTTCTTTACCAGCGAAATCGGAACTCCATTTGTACAAGATACCAATCAATACGTTTGGTTAGTAGCAATCGTTTTTGGTGTAGGTATTCTAATTACCGTAATCAGTACTGTTTTTGCTACTTGGAGATTCTTAGCATCTAGTGTAGATGATTTATATTACTCATAGAAAAATTATAAAATGTCTAAAAAACAAAATATAGAAAAGTCTGAACCACAGCACAATCCTTTTTATTTTGGCAAAAAAAATTATCAACTCATGTTGATAGGATTGGCTTTAATTTTAGCAGGATTTCTCTTAATGCTTGGTCCAGATGCCAATACTGTTAACGGAAAACTAGATCCTAATACTTGGAATGAAGACATTTTTTCCATCAGAAGAATCAGAATAGCGCCGCTGTTAGTGATTGCTGGATTTATAGTTCAGGTTTTCGCTATTCTTAAAAGAAACAAATAAAAACATTTAAAAACTAAAGAATTAAAAGATTTGAATTGGTATTTGAATCTTTTAATTTTTTTATTACAATACAGTTTATGGATTTAATCAGAGCAATTATTATTGCAATTGTAGAAGGACTTACTGAATATTTGCCAGTTTCTTCTACTGCACACATGATTTTCACGAGTTCATTTTTTGGAATTCAAGAAGATGAATTTGTTAAAATGTTTCAAGTTTCTATTCAGTTTGGAGCCATTTTAGCGGTAGTCTTTTTGTATTGGAAGAAATTTTTTGATTTTAAAAACATCAAATTCTATTTAAAATTAGGAGTAGCCGTTTTACCAGCTTTGGTCCTAGGGAAATTATTTGATGATAAAATAGAAACAGTTTTAGAAAAACCTATTCCCATCGCAGTAGTTCTTATTTTGGGTGGTGTTATTTTACTTTTTATCGACCAAATTTTCACCAAACATACGATAGATGATGAAAAAGATATCACTTTCAAAAAAGCATTAACGATTGGTTTTTGGCAATGTCTAGCAATGATGCCAGGAACGAGTAGAAGTGCGGCTTCTATCATTGGTGGAATGCAACAAAACCTCACCAGAAAAGCTGCAGCAGAGTTTTCATTCTTTTTGGCAGTTCCTACGATGTTAGCGGTTACTGCTTATTCTATTTTCTTAAAAGATTGGAATCATAATGGTTTGGTACAAAAAGGATATGAAATGATTTTTGCCACTCCAGAAAACACGATGAGTTTTTTCGTGGGAAATTTGGTAGCATTTGTAGTAGCTGTTATTGCAATTAAATTTTTCATTGGCGTATTGACCAAATACGGTTTCAAACCTTGGGGTTGGTACAGAATTATCGCGGGGATTTTATTGCTGATTTATTTTGGTTGGGTAAAATAATTTCATTTTATACTTTTTACTTTGAACGCAGAAGATTTCTTAAACGGACAAATACTTTTGGTGGACAAACCTTTGGATTGGACCAGTTTTCAGGCTGTTAATAAATTGAAGTACAAACTCAAAAGGGAGTTCAATCTTCCTAAAAAATTTAAAATAGGCCATGCTGGAACGCTTGATCCTAGAGCAACTGGCTTATTGATTGTTTGCACCGGAAAATTCACCAAGAAAATTCCAGAAATTCAAGATGCGCCAAAAGAATACATCGCCGAAATAAAAATTGGCGTACAAACAGAATCCTACGACACCGAAAAACCAGAAATTCTACCTACTGATTATTCACACATTACAGAAGATTTCATCAAAGAAATATTATCAACATTTGTAGGAGAAATTGAGCAAAAACCACCTGTTTTTTCAGCCATAAAAATAGATGGAAACCGTGCTTATGATTTAGCAAGAGCGGGTCAAGAAGTAGAAATGAAATCTAGAAAAACAACCATTCATTATCTCAACAACATCGAAATTCATCTTCCTTTTGTCACTTTTACCGTAGGTTGTAGCAAAGGAACTTACATCAGAAGTTTGGCGCATGATATTGGTCAAAGTTTAGGAGTTGGCGCTTATCTTACTCAACTCAGAAGAACCAAAATAGGAGAGTACCATGTAGAAAATGCTCATGCAGAAATTTTAGAAAATGAGTTTAGATTTGAAAATTTCTAACCATGAAAAACTATTACTTTTTATTCATTTTTATTAGTTTTTTAGGATATTCTCAAAAAGGCAGAAATCTTAATCAAGGAATTTATTGGAGTACCGATGGACAAGTTGCCTATGGATTGGCAAAAGCAGTTGCAGACATCGTCAATGAAGATAACAATGTAGATTTTAATGCCAATGCTGGAATCACTTCTGTTATTGGTTTTCAACCGATTCATAGAATAGGTTTAGGCGCTGGTTTTCGATACAATTACATTTATGACAATATCCATAATTTGTACTTTTTGGTTCAGTCAAAAATTTATTTAGACAATACCTCAGATTCTGGATATATCTATCTTAATGCAGGATTTGCCCTTACTAAAAGTGATGTAAGAAAAGCCAGAGTATATACTTTAGGCATTGGTGACCAAAACCCAATCAATGTGAGAATGAATTATTATTACTCCTTTTTTCTGGAAAATCATAGCATGAATTTCGGAGATGGACTGAAAAGTAATTTTTATATTGGGTTAAATCTTGGAATTACTTTTCACTCCAATAAAGTGAGAGAAGAATAAAAAAATTAAAATTTGTGGAAACGCGTATTAATAAATATTTATCAGAAGTAGGTTTTTGTTCGAGAAGAGAAGCTGATAAGCTTTTGGAACAAGGCAGAATTACCATCAATGGCAAAAAGCCAGAATTAGGAACTAAAGTTTCTGATGCTGATGAAATTTGCGTAGATGGCAAAAACATCAAAAAAACAGAAGAAAAACACGTTTATATCGCCTTTAACAAACCCATCGGAATTGTTTGTACTACAGATACCAAACGTGAGAAAAATAATATTGTAGATTACATTAATCACCCAAAAAGAATTTTCCCCATCGGTAGACTTGATAAACCTAGTGAAGGATTGATTTTATTGACTTCTGACGGTGATATTGTGAATAAAATTTTACGTGCCAGAAACAACCACGAAAAAGAATACATTGTACGTGTAGACAAACCGATTACACCCAAATTTCTAGAAAAAATGCGCAATGGTGTTCCGATTTTAGACACCGTAACCAAAAAATGCGAAGTAGAACAAATAGATACTTTGCAATTTAGAATTGTACTTACCCAAGGTTTAAACCGCCAAATTCGTAGAATGTGCGAATATCTAGGCTATGAAGTAAAAAAACTGAAGCGTATTAGAATTATGAACATCAAACTGGATTTACCTATAGGAAAATGGAGAGATTTAACCGATGATGAAATGGCTCAACTGGCTCAACTTCTCCAAGATTCTAGTAAAACGGTGGATTAAATTCATCAGAATTTCTCACAAAAAAAAGACTGATGGCAAAACTTCTTTGCTTTTCTTAAAGCATTGTCGTTTCTGTCATCAGTCCAGAAACATTGCCTCTGCAACCTTTATTGCTTCAACTCCCGAAAAATGTTTAACTGCATCTTTTTAAATTCTATCCGCAGATATTTCTAAAAATTTTGCCATTTTTCATTAAAACATATTCCATTGCTCGAGCAATTTGATCAACTTGAATTTGGATTAAATTATTTTCTTATCAAACACTTTCGTATTCTTCTGGAAAACACCATAGTCTAAGTTGACTGTTTAAGTCTTGCTTTGAAGATTCAAAATCTTTTTTACCTTTTCACTTCAAAATCGTTGTGAGACCATCTTGAAAATTACTCAAATAAATTAAACCCTGTTTCTTTTTTCGGTTTCTAAATCAAGTATGAAGAAACTCCACAACTCTCATTTTTCTACCTAAAAGTTTGACTTGTTTGTTGATGTAAAGGTAATACAGAAATTTACTTTTTATAGACTATTTTGCTTTCTCTTTATTCACTTTTAGATATGATTTATGCACAATCATTTTCCTATAAAAGTCTTTATTGATGAGGCTTTATAATTTTATTCACAGAATGAGCATTTAGGAAGCCTCATAAAAATGTATTAGTTTTTGATTTTCAACAGGTTGAAAAGTTCTAAATTACCAGATTATTCCATTCTTTTTACAGGCTCTAAATCTCTTAATTCTTCTTCAGTAAAAAGTCTGTAAATAATTTTAAAGGTTTTTCCTAACGGTGTCTCTAGAGAAAAACCACCTGGTCCAAAACCGTCTGTAACATCTAGCGTAAAATGAGAAAATTTCCAGTATTCAAATAAATCTCTATCGATCCAAAATTCAAAACCATCTACCAAACCAATCATGGCATCATTGGTTCTTACGTAGAAACCTCCTTTTTCAAAACATTGAGGCTGGGTTCCTTCGCAGCAACCCCCAGCTTGGTAAAACATTAAATCACCGTGTTTTTCTTTTAGCGTTTTAATGACTTCCAACGCTTTTTCTGTTACGTCTAATCTTTTTACCATTGATTTAATTTTTTTATAAAATTAAAAAAAGGAATGCTGATGAACAACATTCCTTCAAGTTTAAAACACAAGTTAACTAGAAAAATCCTAGTTTATTTTTGTTATAGGAAATCAACATATTTTTTGATTGTCTGTAATGATCAAGCATCATTTTGTGATTTTCTCTACCAATACCAGATTGTTTGTAACCACCAAAAGGTGCACCAGCTGGATATGCGTGATATTGGTTCACCCAAACTCTACCAGCTTTTATCGCTCTTGGCACTCTGTATAATTCATGTGCATCTCTGGTCCAAACTCCTGCTCCTAAACCATACATGGTATCATTCGCAATTTCTATCGCTTCTTCTGTAGATTTAAAAGTAGTTACTGCTAAAACTGGCCCGAAAATCTCTTCTTGGAAGATTCTCATCTTGTTGTGCCCTTTGAAAATGGTTGGCTGAATGTAATATCCACCTTCTAAATCTCCACCCAAATGATTTACTTCTCCACCGCAAAGCAATTCTGCACCTTCTTCTTTGCCTAATTTGATGTAAGAAAGGATTTTATCTTTCTGAATTTGTGAAGCTTGAGCTCCCATCATTACGGTTGGGTCAAGAGGATTTCCTGTTTTGATGGCTTTTGTTCTTTCTACCACTCTTTCTAAGAATTTATCAGCAATAGATTCATGAACCAATAATCTAGAAGGACAAGTACAGATTTCACCTTGATTTAAAGCAAATAATACCGCTCCTTCAACCGTTTTGTCTAAAAATTCATCATCTGCATCCATCACAGAAGGGAAAAATACATTTGGTGATTTACCTCCTAATTCTAAAGTCACTGGAATAATATTTTCTGTAGCGTATTGCATTACCATTCTACCCGTAGCTGTAGAACCTGTAAACGCTGCTTTTGCCACTTTTGGATTGGTCACTAAAGTTCTTCCTAACTCAGCGCCGAAACCATTGACAATGTTTATAACACCTGCAGGAAGTAAATCTTCAATTAATTCCATTAAAACCATAATAGAAACAGGGGTGCTTTCTGCTGGCTTAAGCACTACACAGTTTCCAGCAGCAAGAGCAGGAGCCAGTTTCCAAACTGCCATTAGAATAGGGAAGTTCCAAGGAATAATTTGTGCAATTACACCAATGGGTTCGTGTACAATGATAGAAACGGTATCCTTGTCTAATTCAGAAATAGAACCTTCTTCTGCTCTAATAACACTTGCAAAATATCTGAAATGGTCTACGGCCAAAGGTAAATCTGCAGCCATCGTTTCTCTAATGGCTTTACCATTATCTACTGTTTCTACTGCTGCTAAATATGGCAAGTTTTCTTCAATTCTATCTGCAATTTTATTCAAAATAATACTTCTTTGAGTAGCAGAAGTTTCGCTCCATGTCTTGAAAGCTTCAGAAGCAGCATCTACAGCCATTTCTATGTCTTGTTTCGCAGAATGCGCTGCTTTAGCCATTAATTTACCATCAAGTGGTGAAAGCACTTCGAAATACTGTCCTGTAGAAGGAGCAGTCCATTTTCCATTAATGTAATTGTCGTATTTTTCTTTTAAAACCGGACGATTGATTTGTGTTGACATAATTTGTTGAATTTTTTAATTTTCAGCCAAATTATCTTAAACATGACAAATGTCATGGTAAAATCGTCTCAAATGATAGTATAATAGTGTTTTTGAAATATGGGTAATAATACTTTAATACAAATCTTGTTTGATTAAAAAAATATCATATATTTAGCCATATTGATTATTTTATCAAAAATATCATTCATGTTATATGATACAAGAAGACAAACATTTGCTCTACACGCCTGAATTAACGGGGCATGAGCATTTACAGAACACCATAGAAAACAAAACTACTTTTACCTTAAATAATTGTGAATTTTCTCTGTATGAAACGCACAAGAAGACAGAAGATGTTAAACTAAAGTTTAATGATTTGACTTTTACAGCGATGTTACGAGGGAAAAAGCACATGAAATTGGAAAATAAATCTGAGTATTTTGATTATTTTCCTGGTGAAACGGTTTTAGTTTCTCCAGGCGAAACGATGGTCATCGATTTTCCAGAGGCAGACGAAACTCCTTCGCAGTGTATTGCATTAAGTTTCAGTCCAGATTTTGTTGAAGAATCTTTACATTATCTCAATACCAAATTGATGAAAGTAGACGAAAGCACTTGCTGGAGAATTTCTAGTGAAGAATTTTATCTGTTCAACAGTTTACCGCTGGCTTCTGCAACTAATAATCTCATGAGAATTGCCATGGAAGATAATATGAATAAGGATATTATGGCAGATTTGGCGCTGAAAGAATTGTTGGTAAGACTCATGCAAACTCAAGCAGGAAAACTAATTGAAAACGATTACAAAACACTGAAAACATCAAACAGATTGGCTTTTATCATAGACTATATCAAAAACAATCTTCATCAAAAATTAAGTATCGAACATTTGGCAAAATTGGCTTTCGTAAGTAAATCTAATTTCTTTAAACTCTTTAAATATGAACTCGGAACATCACCAAATGAATATATTCTTCAGCAAAGAATAAAACGTGCCAAAGAACTCCTCAAAGAAAACCAAAGCATCAAAGAAGTAGCTTTTGCGACTGGTTTTTCTGACACCAATCACCTCATCAAAACCTTTAAAACTTTTGAAGGTATTACTCCGAAAAATTATCAACGAAATTTATTTTCAGAATATAAAATCGTTTCTTAAATAAACAAAAAGCCGCTTCAAAAATTTGAAGCGGCTTTTTTATAGCTATTGAATTAACAAATTTTAGTAAGAATTTTTCTCTACAAAATGCTTAGCAATTTTCTCAGTTAACGCGATTACGTTTGGCTGGTTGGTGTATTTTGTAAATCTTCTTAAACCAGAAAGCATCATTCTTTGCTCATCTCCATCAGCGAAAGAAATAATTCCTTCTTTAGCAGCTGTAATTACAGCTTCTACCGCTTTGTAAAGGTTTAATTGAGCCATTGAAGCTTCTATAGAATCTGGACCGAAGTTTTTCTCAACTCTTAAAATAGCAGATTCAGCCATGTAAATTTGGTTTAAAATTTCTGAAGCATTGATTAACAAGTGTTGTTGTTTTTCAATCTCCATCATAAATTTCTTAAGAGCAGCACCAGAAACCATTAAGAATACTTTCTTAAGATTAGCGATAATTGCTTTTTCTTCTGACATAAATTCTGAATAGTCAGGAGTTTCGAAAGAAGGAATACCCATTAATTCTTTACCAACTGCCATTGCAGGAGACATTAAATCAATTTCGCCTTTGAAAGCTCTCTTAATCAACATTCCTACAGAAAGAAGTCTGTTGATTTCGTTAGTACCTTCATAAATTCTAGAAATTCTAGCATCTCTCCAAGCTGCTTCCATTGGTGTATCTTCAGAGAATCCCATTCCACCGAAGATTTGAATTCCTTCATCTGTAGCTTTTTGAGCGATGTCTGAAACATAAACTTTAAGAATAGAACATTCTACTGCGAATTCTTCTACACCTTTTAATTCAGCTTCTTGATGGTTCATACCACCAGCAACTAAAGCATCTATTTTATCTTGAATATCTTGAGCCGCTCTGTAAGAACCAGCTTCTGAAACGAAAGTAGCAGTAGCCATTTCCGCTAATTTTTTTCTAATTGCTCCGAAAGTAGAAATTGGCGTATTGAACTGTTTTCTTTCGTTGGCATAATTTACTGAAAGGTTGAAAACTCTTCTCTGTGCATCTAAACAAGCAGCAGCCAATTTAATTCTACCAACATTCAATGCATTTAAAGCAATTTTGAAACCATTGTTTCTTTCGCCAAGAAGACATTCTACAGGAACTTTCATATCATTGAAGAAAACCTGACGAGTAGAAGAAGCTCTAATTCCTAACTTATGCTCTTCTTCGCCGAAAGTAAGGCTTTCAGGATTTTCTAGTTCGCTTCTGTTTACTACGAAACCAGTGATATTTTTATCATCATCGATTTTAGCAAAGAATGTGAATGTATCTGCGAAACCTGCGTTAGAAATCCACATTTTTTGTCCATTGATGATATAATGTTTACCGTCTTCAGACAATTTAGCTCTTGTTTTTCCAGAGTTTGCATCAGAACCAGCATCTGGCTCAGTAAGACAGTATGCTCCAAATTTAGTTCCAGCTGCTAAATCTGGTAAATATTTTTGTTTTTGTTCTTCAGTTCCGTACAATAGGATAGGAAGAGTACCAATACCTGTGTGCGCGCCATAAGCAGTTGCTAATGAACCAGTTGCACCAGATAGGTAATCACAAGCAATCATAGTAGATACAAAACCTAAACCAAGACCTCCGTAATTTTCAGGAACTGCGATTCCTAAGAATCCCATTTCACCGATTTGTTTCATACATTCTTCTGTGAAACCGTAGTCTTTTTTCTCGAATCTTTCTTTGTTAGGAACTACAACTTTGTCAATAAATTCTTTTGCAGAGTCGCGAAGCATTTTTTGTTCCTCAGAAAAATCTTCCATAGTGAAGATATTCTTAGCTTCTATTTCTTTTATTAGGAATTCTCCTCCTTTTAATGTGCTCATTTTATATATTAATTTTTTATTTTACAATAGTTCAATTACAGAAGCTGCGCCTTGTCCTGTTCCTACACACATAGAAACCATTCCGTATTTCACACCTCTTAATTTCATTTCGTCAAGAAGCTGAACGGTCAATTTAGTTCCTGTACAACCTAGAGGGTGACCAAGAGCGATTGCTCCACCATTTACATTTAAAATTTCTGGGTTTAAATCCAATTCTTTTTTAATTGCAACTGACTGAGAAGCAAAGGCTTCATTCAATTCAATTAAACCAATATCTTGAAGAGAAAGCCCTGCTTGTTTTAACGCTTTTGGAATGGCGTAGATTGGGCCAACTCCCATAATTCTTGGCTCTAAACCAACAGCTGCATAAGAAACTAATCTTGCAATTGGCTCAAGGTTTAATTCTTTTACCATTTCTTCTGACATTACTACTACGAAAGCAGCACCATCAGACATTTGAGAAGAGTTTCCTGCGGTAACAGAACCTCCAGCTGCAAAAACTGGTCTTAATTTTGCCAAACCTTCAACAGAAGTATCAGCTCTAGGACCTTCATCTACAGAGAAATCAAATTTTTTGGTTTGAACTTTTTGGTTTTCGTCTAAGAAGTTATATTCTACAGGAATTGGAACGATGCTTTTTGCAAACTTTCCTTCAGCAATTGCTTTCAAAGCTTTTTGATGAGATTCAAAAGCAAATTGGTCTTGTTCTTCTCTTGTAATTTTATATTGCTTAGCAACTTCTTCTGCAGTGTAACCCATTCCCCAATAATAATCTGGGTGAGATTTTGCATAATGACTTTCTGGAACTGGTTTATAACCACCCATTGGAATGAAAGACATACTTTCTGCACCTCCTGCAATAATACAATCTGCCATTCCTGCCTGAATTTTTGCAGATGCAATCGCAATTGCTTCAGAACCAGATGCACAATATCTGTTTACGGTAACTCCTGGAACTTTATCAGTATTTAATCCCATTAAAGAAATCAAACGAGCAACGTTTAAGCCTTGTTCTGCTTCTGGCATTGCATTTCCTACGATTAAATCGTCGATTCTATCTTTATCTAGCTGAGGCAAATCTGCCATCAATTTTTCTATAACCTTTGCAGCCATTACATCTGGTCTGGTAAATCTTAAACTTCCTTTCGGAGCTTTACCCACCGCTGTTCTGTAACCTGCTACTATATATGCTGTTTTTGACATTTTTCTTAAAATTTTTAAAAATTAATTTCTTAGCGGTTTACCTTTTTGTAACATATACTGAATTCTCTCAAGTGTTTTTCTTTCACCACATAATTGTAAGAAAGCTTCTCTCTCAAGATTCAATAGATATTGTTCTGTAACAACTGTTGGTTCAGAAAGATTACCACCTACCATTACATATGCTAATTTATCTGCAATTTTCTTGTCGTGTTCAGAAATGTAATTTCCTGTTAACATTTGGTCAGTTCCTACATAGAACATACCTAATGCACCTTGACCAAGAACTTTTACTTTTTGTTGAATTGGTTGAGTATAACCTTGTTCTGCCATTAATTTAGCTACTTTTTTAGCTTCAGCAATTTGACGGTTTTTGTTTACTACCACGATGTCTTTATGATTTTGAAGAATACCCATATCATAAGCTTCGTGAGCAGAAGTTGCTACTTTACCCATTGCAATATTCATGAACGCTTCACGCATTCTGTTGTTTTTCACGTCATCAGCTGCGAATTCTTTAGAAGTTCTCAAAGCGAATTCTTTCGTTCCGCCACCTCCAGGAATTACACCAACTCCAGTTTCTACTAGACCAATGTAAGTTTCTGCAGCAGCAACTACTTTATCAGCATGCATGGTCATTTCGCAACCACCACCTAGAGTTAATCCGTGAGGCGCAACCACAACAGGAACAGAAGAATAGCGAACTCTCATCATCGATTTTTGGAAGTAAGCAATTGCCATGTTCAGATCATCCCAATCTTGCTCAATTGCCATCATCAGAATCATCGCTAAATTTGCACCAACAGAGAAATTAGCACCTTGATTTCCGATTACTAAACCGTCGTATTCTTTTTCTGCTAAGTCGATAGCTCTGTTTAAACCATCTAGAACTTCACCACCCAAAGAATTCATTTTTGAACGAATTTCAAAATTGATGATTCCATCTCCTAAATCTTGGATTGCAGAACCAGAATTGCTCCACAATGTTTTGTTTTTTCTAATATTATCAAGAATAATGAAAGCTTCTTGACCAGGAATATTATTGTAATTTCCAGAATTTTTGTCGAAGAAAATGCTTTGACCTTCTTCATTTACTTTGTAGAAAGATTCTACTGATTTTACCCATTCTGAAACAGTGAAACCAGCTTCTGTAGCCAATTCAATTCCTTTTTGAACACCTACAGCATCCCAAATTTCGAAAGGACCATTTTCCCAACCGAAACCAGCTTTCATCGCATCGTCTACTTTGTAAAGCTCGTCAGAAATTTCAGGAATTTTGTGAGAAACATAAGCGAAGAGAGCTCCCAGAGATTTTCTGTATAATTCTCCTGCTTTGTCTTTTCCACCAATTAAAACTTTGAATCTGTCAATTGGTTTATCTATATTTTTAGTGAGTTCAAGCGTTGCAAAATTTGCTTTTCCTTGATTTTCGTATTGATAAGAATCTAAATTAAGACCGTGAATTTCTGATTTCCCTGCTTCATTTTTCACTTTTTTGTAGAAACCTTGTTCCGTTTTAGAACCTAACCATTTGTTTTCCATCATCATATTGATGTAATCTGGAAGGACAAAAGTTCCTTTGAATTGTTCATCTTCTACACCAGAAGCGTGAACTCCGTTTGCTACGTGAACCAAAGTATCTAAACCTACCACGTCTGCAGTTCTGAAAGTTGCAGATTTTGGTCTACCAATTACTGGACCTGTTAATTTATCTACTTCAGTTACATTAAGACCAATAGATTTTACATTGTGAAGTAAATTCATCATAGAAAAAACTCCAATTCTGTTTGCGATGAACGCTGGGGTATCTTTTGCTAAAACAGTAGTTTTTCCTAAGAATTTAGCGCCATATTCCATGTAGAATTTCACGATTTCAGCATCGGTATCATTGGTAGGAATAATTTCTAAAAGAGGTAAATATCTTACTGGATTAAAGAAGTGTGTTCCTGCAAAATATTTTTTGAAATCATCACTTCTTCCTTCTGCCAACATATTAATTGGAATACCAGAAGTATTAGAAGACACCAAAGTTCCAGGTTTACGGAATTGTTCGATTTTTTCGTAAACAGATTTTTTAATGTCTAATCTTTCTACTACCACCTCGATAATCCAATCTGTATTTTTGATTTTTTGCAAATCGTCATCAAAATTTCCTACAGAAATTCTTTCCGCAAACTCTTTTTTATAAAGTAGAGCAGGGCTGGCTTTTACTAATTTAGCCAAACTTTCTGTAGCAATTCTGTTTCGTACTGCTTTGTCTTCTTTGGTAAGACCTTTTTTCTGTTCAGCTTCTGTTAATTCAAACGGAACGATATCAAGAAGGAGAACTTCTACGCCAATGTTTGCAAAGTGCGCAGCAATTCCGCTTCCCATAATTCCTGAACCAAGAACTGTAACGTGTTTAATTCGTCTTTTCATTATAAATATAGGTTTATTTTTTATTGTTCATATCATTAGCAATTTTCAAAATATCTCCCATGACTTCTTTGAAAACAGCAAATTTCTCTGGGTCTATTTTTTCTAACACTTTTTTATTAAATCCTACAACCACCTCTTTTGAAAGGTTTCTAGATTTAAGTCCTTTGTCTGTAAGTTTAATAATTACTTCTCTTTTATCAGAAGTTGTTTTTTCTTTGTAGATATAACCATTATCTTCTAAAAGCTTAATTATTCTAGTCAAAGAAGTGGGCTCAATAGCCATTTTAGGACCAAGATTGGTACTTCTTGTTCCTTCTTTAGGATCGATTTTAAGTAGTGTTAAAGCTTGTACAGCAGTAGAATTATGCATAGAAGCTTGTTCGGAGTACATTTTACTGACTGTCAACCAAACTGATTTAAGCATTAAGTCTACATTTTCTACTTTCTCTTTAGTCTTAGTTTCCATTTTTAAAAAATGTTATGCGTGCATAGCAAATATAAAAAAAATACTATGCGTGCATAGTAATTTTTGTTACAAACTGATAACTAACTGATAATGTGACAATTATTTATTATGTAAAGAATAAGAGAAAGAAAATGAAAATGAAGAATTTTAAACGAAAAACACTGATTATAAGCAATTTCTAATTGATAACAGTATTTCGTCAATAGATTGACAAGAAAACCTATTATTTTGGTGAAAAATCTCCCAAAATGCACCCTGAAATTCTATTTTAAAACCAGAAAGGTCTCTTTTAAAGTTTTTTTGCAAAGCAGAATACAACATTTCTTTTTCTAAAAAAGGTGCAGTAATTTCAGGAGAAACAAAATCTTCATTGATGGTAAAAAGTCGAGGATTGGTCAATAAATCATTCTTCAAGAGAATGTCTTCTGCCAAACCTTCTTGAAGATTTTGGTCATTAATAAACCAAATTTTATCAGCAAATTCTTTAGCCAATCGCCAATCATGAGAAGAAAATAGAATAATCTTATTGTGATTTTTCGCTAAGTCTCTCAGCAGTTTTAAGATGATAATTTTATTCTCTTCATCTAAATGAGTTGTAGGTTCATCTAAGATAATCATCGGGGAATTCTGAGCTAAAGCTCTTCCAATAAAGGCCTTCTGAAGATTACCGTCTGACAATTTCTGTAACTGAATATTTCTATATTCTTCTAGTTTTAGCTGAAAAATAATGCTGTTAACATGTTCTAAATCTTCATTTTCTAACTGATAATAAAAAGGCAAATGAATGAATTTTCCAAGGGAAATTAAATCTTCTGTGGTGTAGTTCGCAGGAATTTGAGATTTTGCAAAAACCACTGCTATTTGTTCAGCAATTTCTTTATCAGTAAGTTTCTCAATATTTTTTTGATGTATCAAAATCTCACCATTCAAAGTAGAAATCTGATGAAGAATACTTTTAATCAGTGTGGTTTTGCCAACACCATTATTACCAATTAGCAAACATACATCACCGTAATCCAATGATGCATTAACCACGGAAATAAGAGGTTTTTGGTAACCGATTGTTGTATTTTTTATTTGTAAAAACATATTATTTTTTCTTCAAAATCATCATCAGAATAACTGGAACTCCGAACAAACTGGTAATGACATTAATTGGGAATTGGGAAATCTCTGAAATAATAGAGAAAAACTCCATAATAAAAACTCCCAAAATCATATTCAAAATCCACTGTTGCCACAATTTCGCAGGCGAATAAATCATTCTGCTAAAATGAGGAACTACTATTCCTATAAACAAAATAGGCCCTAAAAAAGCAGTAACAGAAGCAGAAAGTAGGGAAGAAGCTATGATAACAAAATATTTCAGCTGCTCTAAATTTACACCTAAACTTTTAGCATATTGATTTCCTAAACTATTCCCGATGAGCGGTTTTATGCTTTTGAAACTTAAAAACAGACCAACTAATACTACAATTAACAGCACCCAAAGTTGATTTCTTGTCACCTGATTATTTGCGCCAAAACTCCATAAAATATAGTTTTTTAAACTTTGGTTTTCTGCATATAACTGTAGAATAGAAATTACTGCTCCGGCTAAAGCAGAAACCAAGAAACCGAAAATAATCAGATATGATTTATCTTGAAATTTTTTAGAAAAAACCAATAAAATGGTCATTAAAAGTAGGCTTCCAAGAATTGCAGAAATACTAATAAAACCATTTTGCAAAAACTCTGGTAAGATAAAATCTTGAGAAAAAAAGATGTAAAAAGCAACACTTAAACTGGCGACAGAAGTAATACCAAGAACCGAAGGTCCCGCTAATGGATTTTGAAAATATTCTTGTAAAAGAAATCCAGAAGTAGGAATAGAAACTCCTGCTAAAAACATTGCTAAAACACGATTAATTCTGAGTTCTGCAATTTGTGAGTTCTGAGCATTAGCGTCAACAAAATCTGCTAAACCTAGTTTTATAAAGCCTATATTTAAATTGATGAGAATCGTAATCACCACCAATGAAAATAGGAAAATAAGAATGGTTTTGAAGGTTTTATTGTTCACAGATTTTATTTAAAAACTTCACAAATTTAACTGAAAAAATATTGCAAAAAAAATTCCCGCAGATTTTATAAATATCTACGGGAAATTTTTAATATATATATCGATTTATTTAAAAGAATTCAGTTTTGCATCTAAATCTTCTTTGCTCATCATTCCAACTGTTTCTATTTCTTTATCGCCTTTTTTAATCACGGTAAAAGGAATAGAGCCACCATCCCAAGTCTTAGTAATGGTAGTAAAATAATCTGGTGCAATCATAGAAGCATCAAAAAGAACTACATTTTTTCTGATATCATATTCATCTGCAAAATCACTTACTGCAGTGTTCCAATCTTCTTTAGCATCTACACTTACAAAAGTAAATTTCACTGGTTTTCCTTTTAATTCTTCCATTTTTTCTTTGAAATGCGGAATCTCTTTCATACAAGGTCCACACCATGTTGCAAAAAAATTGGTTACATAAATGGTATCATTTTTTTGTGGTGCAACCATTGCTTTTAATTGCTCTTGACTCACTTCAGGCAAAGCATTTGCAGGAGTTACAGCTGAGCTGTCTACTTTTTCAGTGGTTGTTTCTTCTATCAGCTGGTCTGGAGCTTCATTCTTTTTACAAGAAAATAGTGCGGTTAATATAAGTGTGGAAAAGATTAATTTTTTCATAAATATTAATTGTTTATTTTTGTTATGGAATTGATTATTGAGTCGATTTTACAAATATAATAAAATCAAAATGCTTCTTTTGATATATTTGTTACAAACGAATTGAGAATTATTTTATTGAGAATTATTTTAAACATATTTAAAAAATTTTTCTTGTTGATAGAACTAGGATTTTTGCTGATGTTATTGGCAAACTTCTGGGTGTTTTCTCTCACCGAAGGAAGAACGTATACTAAAATTTCAAAAATTCCGCCAAGAGAAGTAGCATTGGTTTTAGGAACTTCTCCAAAAACGATGGCAGGAAATGCCAATCCTTATTTTATTTCTAGAATGGATGCTACTGCGCTGCTTTATCATCATGGAAAAATCAAAAAAATCATTGTAAGTGGCGAAAAGAGTGAAGGGTATAATGAACCAAAAGCCATGAAAAATTTCTTAATTTACCAAGGTGGAGTTCCCGAAAACATCATTCTAGAAGACCCAAAAGGTTTTAATACTCGCGAAAGCATTCTCAGATGCAAAAATGAATACAAACAAAAAAACGTAATCATTGTTTCACAAGGATTTCATAACCTTAGAGCTTTATTTTTTGCAAGAAACATTGGTATGAACGCATTAGGATTTGATGCCCAAGATGTTACTAAATATCAGAGTTATTACAGAAATCACCTTAGAGAATTTCTTGCAAGAGTACAAGCTGTAGTGTATTATATTTTCGGGATTTCAAATGAAGAAGAACATCTGAAAAAATAGAGTTTCAGACCAAAAAAGAACGCATCAATAAACCAATTATTTAGGAATTTAGCTAAATTTGTAAAAAATATATTTTTAATGTTAGTAATAGGTATTGCAGGTGGAACTGGTTCTGGTAAAACCACCGTAGTGAATAATATTTTGCAACAATTGAATGCAGAAGGCGTAAACGTACTTTCTCAAGACAATTATTACCATGATAATCACCAATTATCGCTCTCAGAAAGAGAAGCGCTGAATTATGACCATCCAAAATCAATAGATTTTGAATTATTGGTAAAACATGTAAAAGCTCTTAAAAGAGGAGAAAACATAGAACAGCCTTTGTATTCTTTCGTAACGCATTCTAGAACGGGAGACCACGTTACTGTAGAACCTAAAAACGTTTTAATCGTAGAAGGAATTTTGGTTTTGACCAATCAGGAACTTTTAAAGGAATTCGACCTTAAAGTATTTGTACATGCAGATTCAGACGAAAGATTAATTAGAAGAATTAAGCGTGACACACAAGAGCGCGGAAGAGATTTACATGAAGTTCTTCACCGTTACCAAACTACGCTGAAACCGATGCACCAAGAGTTTATAGAACCTTCTAAAAACGAAGCAGACCTTATTGTTCCTAACATGAGAAAAAATTCTGTAGCTATTGATTTTCTTTCTACAGTCATTAACAATTCTCTTAAAAAAGCCTATTAATGAAGGAACTAATTAAAGATATTCAGAAAAAATCTCCGAGTTGGCGTTTCGTTCAGAAATACCTTCTCAATAAATATTTTATTACCATTTTTCTTTTTTTGGTATGGATGATTTTTTTTGATTCTACATCTTGGTTAGTAATCAAAGACTTAAACAAAGAAATAGACAAATACGAAGAACAACTCTGGTATTACAAGTCTGAATATCATAAAAATGATGCTTTCTACAAAAAGCTCATGAACAACAAAGCAGAAAAAGAAAAGTTTGCGCGAGAAAATTATTTTATGAAAAAGAAAAATGAAGAAATTTTCATTCTCGTGGTAGACAGTTCTGCCATCAAGAAAAAAGAAAAAGAATAAACAAATTTATCTTGAATTTCAAATGTTGAAAAACATTTGTACACAAAACAAAAAACCATACATTATGTTTGCTCAAGTTACACTTCAGGATTGGGAAAATCTGGTCAAAAAACAATTGAAAACAGAAGATATTTATGCCGTTCTTACCAAAGTAAACTTGGAAGGTATTTCTGTAAAACCTTATTATGCCGACACTGATTTTGTCTTAAAAAATCTGCCAAAAGTAGAAGAATCTACACATTTGGTTGCAAAATATCAAGATAATTTAGAAGAACATGCTTATGCGTTTTTATTGGAGCATAATGTAGAACATTTAACCGAAAAAACGCTTTTCGTAGCCAATAAAGATTTGGCAGGACACATTTCTCTTGCAGATGATAATCAATATATTTCATTGATAGATGTTTTTGAAAATCAAGAAATCAACACGCAATTAGCGGAAGAATTACTTTCAAAAAATTTCAAAAGAAATATTGCCGTAGATACCACTTTATATCAAAATGCTGGAGCTTCTATCACACAACAACTGGCTCTAGCATTAGCAAAAGTAAAAGATTTGGCAGAAGTTTTTGGGGCTGAAATTTTAGAAAAATTGGTTTTCAAATTTGCAGTAGGCGGAAATTATTTCTTTGAAATTGCAAAAATCAGAGCATTTAAAATCCTTTTCAATCAACTTTCCAAAGAATTCGGACTAGACAGCATTCCTTATATTTTCACAGAAACTTCTCTTAGAAATAAAGCTAAAAACGACGAAGAAAATAACCTTATTCGTTCTACTCTAGAACTTTCCGCAGCCATGATTGCTGGTTCTGATGCGGTTTATAGCAATGATTTTAAGGTGCAAAACTCTAATTCACTTTCAGAGGAAATTTCATTTAAACAACAAATTGTTTTGGCATACGAAAGTATTATTAATGTCTTTGACGATGCAGCCAACGGAAGTTATTATATTGAAGAAATCACCCATCAATTCTCTGAAAACGCTTGGAAATTATTCTTAGAACTCGAAAATTCTGGTGGTTTTGTAGAAAATCTAAAATCTGGAAAAATTGCTAAAATGATTTATCAACAGGCAATTGCAGAACAAAATTGGGTAGAAGAAGGTAAAATAAAACTCATTGGTGTAAATCTTTACCCAAAACTAGAAAAAACTAAATCTGTAGAACAACTTTATAACCCTCAGGAAATAAAACCAGTAAGATGGGCTGAAATGTTTGAGTAATTAATTATAAAAAATTTTAACTTTCAAAATTAATTGGTGAAACTATTAAACCAAGAAATACAAAAATATATTAATGCAAATCTAAACGCAGATTTGCATTCTTTGTTATTAAAAAAATCTCCATTTTCAGAGATTTCTATGCAAGAATTGGTTCAGCAAATAAAAGGTAGAAAAGTAGCAGAGAAAAAGTTTCCTTTTTTGAATCAAGAAAACATTATTTTCCCACCCAATCTTAATCTAGAACAGGCATCATCACAAGATACCGCAGACTTTAAAAAACAGTTTTTTAAAGGAAGAAAATTCATTGATTTAACTTGTGGTTTTGGAATTGACGCTTATTTTATTTCTCAAAATTTTGAAGAAATTACTTTAATAGAGCAGAATACAGAGCTTTTAGACATTGTAAAACATAATTGGGAAGTCCTCGGAAGAAAAGCGAAATTAATCAACCAAAAATTAGAAGATTTTCTCAAAAATAATAAAGAAAAATTCGATTTAATTTATCTAGATCCCGCTAGAAGAGATAACCATAACAGAAAAGTATTTCTTTTGGAGGATTTATCACCCAATATTATTGAAATTCAAGAGCAACTAATTGACATTTCAACTGAAATTTTAATAAAACTGTCACCACTGATTGACATTCAGCATTTGGTTTCTTCACTCAAAAATATTTATAAAATCTGGATTATTGCGGTTAAAAATGAAGTAAAAGAAGTTTTGGTTTATCTCAAGAAAACAAAAAATAAACCAGAAATTTTTTGCATAAATTTACAATCTACAGAACCTGATTTTCACTTTAATTTAGATGATGAAAAACACTGTCAATCAGAATTTTCAATTCCTAAAAAATACATTTATATTCCAAATAATTCTGTATTAAAATCTGGAGCATTCAATTTAGTTTCAGAAAAATTTGGTTTGAGAAAATTACATCAAAACACACACATTTACACTTCCGAAGAAAAAATAGCATATTTCCCAGGAAGAATTTTTGAAACTGAAGAAATTAATTCAAAAGCGATTAAAAAAGGTGAACAATTTAATATCATCACGAAAAATTTTCCTTTAAAACCAGAAGAAATCAAGAAAAATTACAAAATAAAAGACGGCGGAAACCAATATCTTATCGCGGTAAAATCTCTTTCTGGAAATCATTTCTTGGTAGGAAAACTTCTTGATTAAGAAAATTTTAAGTTTTTTTTGTGGTAAACTCAATATTTCTTACTTTTGGAAAAATTTATAAACGTAATAATTTAGATATGAAAAAATTGGTATTTGCTGTAGCTGCAGCGTCTTTTTTAGTTTCTTGTGGTTTACCTGAAGGAGGAAACAAGGGAGTTTTGAAAAAAACTGAAGATGTAGTAAGATATGACGATGAAAATGCTGAAGCGCCTACTTACAAAGAAAAAATGGACTCTGCAACTGTAGAACAACCAGCTGCTGCAGAAGTTAAGGTAGATAGCACTGCAAAAAAATAAGATATTTTCTCATACAAAATAGATGTCTTGCAATTGCGAGACATTTTTTATATTTACTAAAATTTTAAAACAATGTCGGACACACAAAGTTATATCCAACAAAACAAGCAACGTTTTCTAGACGAATTGATAGAATTATTGAAGATTGCTTCTATTTCTGCAGACCCAGCTTACAATCAAGATGTGCTCAATTGTGCTGATGCTGTGGCAAAACACCTTGCCAATGCAGGAGCAGATCAAGTAGAAATCTGCGAGACCAAAGGTTATCCTGTGGTTTATGGTGAAAAAATCATCAATCCAGAATTACCAACCGTTTTGGTTTATGGTCACTATGATGTTCAACCTGCAGATCCATTAGAATTATGGGAAAGCGGGCCTTTTGAACCCGTGGTTAAAAAGACAGAACTTCACCCAGAAGGTGCTATTTTCGCAAGAGGAAGCGCAGATGATAAAGGCCAATTCTTCATGCACGTAAAAGCTTTTGAAGCTATGATGAAAACCAATTCTCTACCTTGTAATATTAAATTCATTATTGAAGGAGAAGAAGAAGTAGGTTCAGTAAGTTTAGCTGGATTTTTAGAAGAAAATAAAGAAAAACTTTCTTGTGATGTAATTTTAATTTCAGACACGCATATTTATTCTAACGAACAACCGACTGTGACTACTGGTCTTAGAGGTTTAAGTTATATGGAAGTAGAAGTAGAAGGTCCGAACAGAGATTTACACTCAGGTTTATATGGTGGTGCTGTTCCTAATCCAATTAATGTTTTAGCAGAAATGATTGCTAAACTTCATGATGAAGAAGGAAGGATTACCATCGATGGTTTTTATGATAATGTAGAAATCGTTTCTGCTGAAGACAGAGCAGAAATGAATAAATTAAAAGACAACCCAGAAGAATTCAAAAAATCAATTGGATTAAGTGGGGTAGAAGGCGAAACTGGTTATACTACCTTAGAAAGAACTTCTATAAGACCTACTCTTGATGTAAACGGAATTTGGGGAGGTTACACAGGTGAAGGCGCTAAAACCGTAATTCCGAGCAAAGCATTTGCTAAAATTTCTATGAGATTGGTTCCTTATCAAACTGACGAAGAAATCACTGAAAAGTTTACAAAATATTTTGAAAAAATAGCTCCAGCTTCTGTTAAAGTAAAAGTTACGCCTCATCACGGTGGAATGCCTTATGTTTTACAAAGCAATACCAAAGAATTCCAAGCGGCTAAAAAAGCTATGGAAAAAGCCTTTGGTAAAGAAGTTTTACCATATAGAAGTGGCGGAAGTATTCCTATTACTTCTCTTTTTGAGAAAATTTTAGGAGCAAAATCAGTTTTAATGGGCTTCGGTTTAGATTCTGATGCAATTCACTCGCCAAATGAACACTACGGATTGTATAATTTCTACAAAGGAATAGAAAGTATTCCATATTTCTTTGAATTTTATACTCAACAATAAATTTTATGTTAATCCTCAATCGAAAAGATTGAGGATTTTTTATTTCTAGTTAAATTTTAAGAATTAACTCCACATTTTTGGGAAAGAAAAAACCATTAATTTATGGTAATATTTAGCGATTCCAAAAATTATTTAAGAAATAAAACCTCAATTTTTCCTTTATTTCAGGCAATTATCGTATATTTATGCATTGAATATAAATAATTTTAGAGTATTATGCATGCATAATATTTTTTTATTTAAATTAGCAAAATTCAAATAAGAAAAATTAAACCTTATGAAAATATTAGTTTGTATTAGTAGTGTTCCAGATACTACTTCTAAAATTAACTTTACTGCAGATAAATCTGCTTTTGACAAAAACGGAATTCAGTGGGTAATTAATCCTTACGACGAATTTGCTCTTACAAAAGCAATAAAATTACAAGAATCACAAGGCGCTACCGTTACCATCGCTACTGTAGGTGATGCTGCTGCTGAGGCTGTAATGAGAAAAGCTCTTGCCATAGGTGCAAATGACGCGATAAGAGTAAATGCTGAACCACAAGACAGTATTACCGTAGCTAAAGAATTGGCTAAAATTGTAGAAGAAGGAGGGTATGACTTAGTATTATGCGGTAAAGAATCTATTGATTATAATGGTGCTGCAGTTCCAGCAATGATTGCTCAATTGCTTAATAAACCTTTCGTAAATGCATGCGTAGGTTTAGAAGTAAATGGTGCAGAAGCTACTGCAGTGAGAGAAATTGAAGGAGGAAAAGAAACATTATCTGTTAAACTTCCTGCTGTAATCGCTGGTCAAAAAGGTATGGTAGAAGAAAAAGACCTTATTATTCCTAACATGAGAGGAATTATGTCTGCTAGAACTAAACCATTAACGGTAAAAGAACCGACTGAAACAGATGTTAAAGTAAGTGCAGTATCTTTTGATGCTGTTCCGGCAAGAGCTCAAGTAAAACTAGTTTCTGCGGATAATCTAGATGAATTGGTAAGATTACTTCACGAAGAAGCAAAAGTTATCTAATTCTAATCTTTAATTTTAACTCTCAAATTTTAAAAATTATGTCAATTTTTGTATATACCGAAAATATTTCAGGAGCATATAAAAAAGCGGCTCTAGAAGCTGTTTCTTACGCAAAAACAGTTGCAGATATGTCTGGAACTGATGTAGTAGCTGTAAGCATTAACCCTACAGACGCTGCAGATGTTCTTTACAAATATGGAGCTTCTAAAGTTGTTACTCTAAAAAGTGATGCGCTTAAAAACTTTAATCCTAAAGCTTATGCAGAAGCTCTTGCTACTGTAGTAGATGGAGTAGTAGTATTCCCACATTCTACAGATGCCAGTTCTGTAGCTCCTATGCTTGCTGTGATTAAAAACGCTTCATTATTAACCAATGTAGTTTCTGCTCCAGTTGCAGTTTCTCCATTCGAAGCGAAGAGAAAATCTTTCTCTGGAAAAGCTTTTATGGATGCTAAAGCTCATGGTGAAAATGTAGTTGTTACGATTTCTCAAAACTCTTTTGGAATAAAAGAAAATCCAGTAGCGGGTTCTGAAGAAGTAAAAGAAGTTTCTGTTTCTACAGAAGGTCTTACAGTAGTGAATCAAGAAAAATCTTCAGGAAAATTAGACCTTAAAGAAGCAGAAGTAGTAGTTTCTGCTGGTAGAGGCATGAAAGGTCCTGAAAACTGGGGAATGATCGAAGAATTAGCTAATGTTTTAGGTGCAGCTACAGCTTGTTCTAAGCCTGTTTCTGATATCGGTTGGAGACCTCACTCAGAACACGTAGGACAAACAGGTAAGGCCATCGCTCCTAATTTATATGTAGCAGTAGGTATTTCTGGTGCTATTCAGCATTTAGCTGGGGTAAACTCTTCTAAAACCATCGTAGTGATTAATAATGATGCAGAAGCACCATTCTTTAAATCTGCTGATTATGGTGTAGTAGGAGATGCTTTCCAAATTATTCCTGCTCTTACAGAAAAAATTAAAGCATTAAAAGGACACTAAAATATCATCCTTTTTAAAAATATCAATCCGAGATTTTTATCTCGGATTTTTTTGTCGTTGCAAAAGCCAAAAATTTTTATTTCTTTTGAAGAATAAATGAATTTCTCATTATATAAAAATTAAAAATAATTTTATCCTAAAAACTTGTGAAATATATCATTTAAGGACATTGATAAAATTTTAAATAACAAATGTTAAATTTTAAAAATTAAAGTATATTTGTATTCATGGATTATAAACAACTAATCATACGCGGAATATCTTATAGCCAAACTCAGTCTGGAGCATATGCACTGCTTCTGGAACATGAAGAAACTGGCGTAAAACTACCTGTAGTAATTGGTAATTTTGAGGCTCAATCTATTTCTTTAGGCTTAGAAAAAGACTTGAGACCACCTCGTCCACTCACGCATGATTTATTCACCAAATTTGTAAATTCTACCCACTACACACTAGAATCGGTAATTATATACCAAATTATAGACGGAGTATTCTTCTCTAATCTCAATTTTAAAAATACAGAAAACGGTGAAGAACTTATTTTAGATGCCAGAACTTCTGACGCTGTAGCGATGGCAGTTCGTTTTGATGCCCCAATCTATACAACAGAACAAGTATTGAACGAAGCTGGAATTCTTCTAGAAATTGATAATGATAACGAATTACCAGAACCCGAAGTGGCTTCAGAACTTGAAACTTCTAACCTTAGAAAACTTAGTACAGAAGAATTACAAATTTTATTAGATGATGCTGTGAGAGAAGAAGATTATGATACTGCTATGGAAATACAGGAAGAACTCAAAAGACGAAATAAAAAAATTGACTAGCACTAAAAATTAAAAATAAATAATAAACTCTGAAAACACACAACGGTTTCTATACCGTAAAAGAAAAAATTACTACTTATGAATATTAAATTTAGACTGACATTGCTAAGTTTTCTGCAATTTTTTGTTTGGGGAGCTTGGTTAATCACCATCGCAAATTATTGGTTTGGAACCAAACAATGGGATGGAACAAAGTTTGGCGCTGTATTTAGCACTATGGGAATCGCTTCTGTATTTATGCCTACATTAGTAGGTATTATAGCAGATAGATGGATTAATGCTGAGAGAATTTATGGAATTCTACACATTTTATATGCTGCCGTTCTTTTTTATTTGCCACAGGTTACCACGCCAGATACATTTTTTGTAGTTATGCTTCTAGCAATGGTTTTTTATATGCCTACGATAGCATTAGCAAACTCTATTTCTTATACTTTACTTAAAAACAATAACTATGATGTGGTAAAAGATTTTCCACCGATTAGAGTATGGGGAACAATTGGTTTCATCGTAGCGATGTGGATTACTAATTTATCTGGTAATAAAGCTTCAGAATATCAGTTCTATATTGCAGGAACCGCAGCAGTATTACTCGGTTTATATTCATTTGCATTACCAGCTTGTAAACCACAAAAATTAATTTCAAAAGACTCTTCATTAGTAGAAGTTTTAGGTCTAAATGCATTCAAACTTTTTGGAAATTACAAAATGGCTCTTTTCTTCATATTTTCTATGTTTTTAGGAGGCGCTTTACAATTAACCAATGCTTATGGAGATGTATTTCTTAGCGAATTTGAGAATTTCCCAAAATATGCTGATTCATTCGTAGTGAAATATTCTACCATTATCATGTCTATTTCTCAAGTTTCTGAAACTTTATTCATCCTTGCTATTCCTTTTTTCTTAAGAAAATATGGAATCAAAAACGTAATGTTAATGAGTATGTTTGCTTGGGTATTAAGATTTGGTTTATTCAGTTTTGGCAATCCTACTTCAGGACTTTGGATGATTATTTTATCATGTATTATCTACGGAATGGCTTTTGATTTCTTCAATATTTCTGGTTCACTTTTCGTAGAAACCAATACCAATTCTAAAATTCGGTCTTCAGCTCAAGGTTTATTTATGATGATGACCAATGGCTTCGGAGCAATTATCGGAAGCGTTTCAGCTGGTTGGGCTATTGATAAATTCTTTACTCATAAATTCTCAACCGCAGATTCTTTAGCTGGATTTTTAGATACTACAGTAGATAATTCTAAATTTGTAGAATTCATTGGAAAACAAGGTTCTTCTATTGTAAATGGTACGTTAACTAAAGAAATTGCCATGAAAGATTGGCCACATATTTGGTTAGCTTTCGCTGCATATGCTTTAGTGATTGCAGTACTTTTCGCCTTAATGTTTAAACACAAGCACAATCCAGAAGCAATAGGAAACGTATCACATTAATCTAAACCACTGATAATAAACATAAAACACACTTTTTAAAAAGTGTGTTTTTTTTTGTACTTTGGCGAAAAGAATTTTAAAATTTAAATCTCAATTAAATATCATGAAAGAAGTATTTATCGTTTCAGCTGCAAGAACACCTATGGGAAGTTTTCTAGGAAGTTTATCTAGCATTCCTGCCCCTAAATTAGGTTCTATTGCTATCAAAGGAGCGTTAGACAAAATCAATCTTGACGCAAAACACGTTCAAGAAGCTTATATGGGTAATGTTTTACAAGCTGGAGAAGGTCAAGCTCCTGCTCGTCAAGCAGCATTAGGTGCTGGATTATCAAACGAAACACCTTCTACTACGATTAATAAAGTATGTGCTTCTGGGATGAAAGCCGTAATGATGGCATCACAGTCTATTAAATCTGGTGACCAAGACGTAATCGTAGCTGGTGGAATGGAAAACATGAGCCAAGTTCCGCATTATTATAGCGCAAGAAATGCTGTAAAATTGGGAGATGTAAAAATGCAAGACGGAATGTTAGTTGACGGCTTGACTGATGTTTACAATAAAGTTCACATGGGAGTTTGTGCAGAAAAATGTGCTGCAGAATATCAATTCTCAAGGGCAGACCAAGACAACTTCGCGATTCAGTCTTATAAAAGAAGTGCAGAAGCTTGGGCTTCTGGAAAATTTAAAGATGAAATCGTTCCTGTAGAAATTCCACAAAGAAAAGGAGAGCCTATCATTTTCGCAGAAGACGAAGAATATAAAAATGTAAATTTTGACAGAATCGGAACTTTGCCTACTGTTTTCCAAAAAGAAAATGGAACGGTAACGGCTGCTAATGCTTCTACCTTGAATGATGGAGCTTCTGCATTGGTTTTAATGTCAAAAGAAAAAATGGAAGAATTGGGCTTAAAACCTTTGGCAAAAATCGTTTCTTATGCAGATGCTGCTCACGAACCAGAATGGTTTACCACCGCTCCTTCAAAAGCATTGCCAATTGCTCTTAAAAAAGCAGGACTAGAAGTTTCTGATATTGATTTCTTCGAGTTTAATGAAGCTTTTTCTGTAGTTGGCTTAGTAAACAATAAAATTTTAGGTTTAGACGAATCTAAGGTAAATGTAAATGGTGGCGCTGTTTCACTAGGACACCCACTGGGAAGTTCTGGCGCTAGAATTATCGTTACGCTGATTAATGTTCTTAAACAAAACAATGGTAAATACGGTGCTGCTGCAATCTGTAACGGAGGTGGTGGTGCTTCTGCAATTGTGATTGAGAATTTATAATTTTCTCATCTTACAAATCATTAACCATTAAGATTTATTGATTTTTTAGTCAATTTCTTAATGGTTTTTTTATTTTTGTGTAATAATTCCCTTTTACGGAAAAAACTATGAAACAAAATATCAAAAACAACCCTAAAATTATGAAAGCTTGGGCTTTCTACGACTGGGCGAATTCTGTTTATTCACTGGTAATTACTTCTACCATTTTTCCTATTTATTATTCTATTATTACTACTGCCTACGAAAAAAGTGAGTACGTAACCGAAACTGGAAAATGGATAAAAGTTCCTGTGAGGAATATGATTAATATTTTCGGAAAAGATTATCAACCAGATGCTGTTTATGGCTATTCTCTTACGATTTCGTTTTTGATTGTGGTCATTTTATCGCCTATTTTATCATCTTTAGCAGATACCATTGGAAACAAAAAATCCTTTTTACAATTTTTCGCTTATTTAGGAGCTACTTCTTGTATGGGATTAGCCATGTTTACCAATATGAATAACGTTTTTTTAGGATTGCTTTTCAGTATTACTGCGAGTGTAGGATTCTGGGGAAGTTTGGTTTTTTACAATTCATTCTTGCCGGACATTGCTACGCCAGACAAGCAAGATGCACTTTCCGCAAAAGGTTACGTTTATGGTTACATTGGTTCAGTAATTTTAGTGGTGATTTGTTTAGCATTGATTATGTTTTTTGCAGACACTCCAAAAGAAGCACTTTTATACACTAGAATTTCTTTCTTATTCACTGGTGCATGGTGGTTTGGGTTCTCTCAATATACTTTCAAACATTTACCCCAATTTGGTGAAGTAAAAGACCAATTACCTAAAGATTTAGTATTGCTGAATCTTAAAAATATTTTCAAAAGTCATAAATCAAATGGTGGCTTTGTAGAAGTCTTAAAAGATAATATTATCTTCTATATTGAAATTGTAAAAGAAAGCTTCAGAGAGTTATATAAAGTTGGCACACAATTATTTAAAACCTCTAATCTCAAGTATTTTTTAGCAAGTTTTTTCTTTTACAGCGTTGGGATGCAAACCATTTTCTTAATGGCTACTCTTTTCGGAAAGAGCGAAATCAACCTTGAACAAGGAAAACTAATTATGACCTTATTATTGATTCAAATTGAAGCAATTATTGGTGCTATTTTCTTCTCAAGATTATCAAAAAGAATAGGCAATAAAAATGTCATTAGCATAACCATTATTCTATGGATTTTCGCTTGTCTTTCAGCTTATTTCCTCAAAAAAGAAAATCCAAATGTAGAATATCAATTTTACGGAATTGCAGCCATTATCGGTTTAGTAATGGGAGGCATTCAGTCTATGTCTCGTTCTACGTATAGTAGACTTTTACCAAAAGATTCTATGGATAATACTACGTATTTCAGCTTTTATGATGTGTTAGAAAAAATTGCGATTATCTTAGGAACATTTATTTTTGCTCTATTAATAGACAATTATGATGCAATTAGATTATTCTTCTCTCAAGAATGTTCATTGCAATTACCTACCACTTCAGGAATGAGATTTGCAGCACTTTCTATGTCGGTTTTCTTTGCATTAGGATTATTCTTCATTAGATTTTTAAAATTCAATAAAATATCAGACAAAGAAACTTTGTAAATCTTTAGATAATATATTCACAAGAACCTCAAATTTGAGGTTCTTTTTTTGTGTGGAAATCTTACGATTGATAAACTTTTTCAGAGAATAATTCCGTATTTTTGTAAGTCTTGATTTTTTTGACGAGATTGATATTATGAGTACAGAAAAAGAATACATCGAAATATACGGAGCCAGAGAACACAATCTTAAAAACATAAATGTTAAAATACCTAGAAATGAATTAGTTACCATTACTGGGCTTTCAGGTTCTGGGAAATCTTCTCTCGCTTTTGATACCATTTTTGCGGAAGGACAAAGACGTTATATCGAAACTTTTTCTGCCTATGCTCGTCAGTTTTTGGGAGGTTTAGAACGTCCAGATGTTGATAAAATCGAAGGACTTTCTCCTGTAATTGCCATCGAACAAAAAACCACCAATAAAAACCCACGTTCTACAGTGGGTACCGTTACAGAATTGTATGATTTTCTCCGTTTGCTTTTTGCCAGAGTTTCAGATGCTTATTCTTTAGAAACAGGCGAAAAAATGGTGAGCTACACAGAAGAACAAATCCTGGAAACCATCAAAGAAAATTATAAAGGCGAAAAAGTTTTACTTTTAGCACCCGTTATTCGTTCTAGAAAAGGGCATTATCACGAACTTTTTGTACAATTGGCTAAAAAAGGTTATTCACAAGCCAGAATTGATGGAGAATTACAAGATATAGAATACGATTTAAAATTAGACCGCTATAAAATGCACGATATAGAAGTGGTAATAGACCGATGGATTATCGGCGAAAACGCTACTGAAAGCAGAATGGCAAAATCGCTGAAAACGGCTTTGCAAATGGGAGAAGGAGTAGTAATGATTCAGAAATTAGGTGCTACAGACTATCAATATTTTTCTAAAAATTTGATGGATGCACACAGCGGAAATGCTTTGCCAATTCCAGAGCCTAACACGTTTTCTTTCAACTCGCCAAAGGGAAGTTGCCCAACTTGTAAAGGTCTTGGAACCATCAAAAAAATCAATGAAGAATTTTTGGTGGAAAATCCTAATTTTTCTATCAATCAAGGCGCTTTATTACCTCTAGAAGTTTTAAAAGGAAACAAATGGCTTCTCACTCAAATTAAAAATATTTTAGAAATTTTCGGGCTAGGTTTAAATACTTCTTTCAATGAAATTCCTCGTGAAGCAGTAGATTATATTTACTACGGATGTCAAAAAGAATTTACCGCAGATTTAAAATACGCTGGAATTTCTAAGAAAATAAAAATTAATTTTGAGGGTCTGGTTCCTTATCTAAGTCAAGTTATCGAAGATAAAGAAAATTATGATGCAGTATTACTTGAAAGACAATTTACCACCGAAGAAACTTGTCCAGAATGCAACGGAGCGAGACTTCAAAAAAGCAGTTTGGCTTTTAAAATTGATGGAAAAAACATTGCGGAAATCAATGCTTTGAGTCTGTTAGATTTAAAAGATTGGATACATGAAGTTAAAGAAAAATTCAGCGAAAAAAATAAAATCATTGCCAATGAAATTCTGAAAGAAATTGAAACTAGATTGCAGTTTTTATTAGATGTTGGTTTAGATTATTTAAGTTTGAGTAGAAGTTCTAGAACGCTTTCTGGTGGCGAATCACAGAGAATAAGACTCGCTACACAAATTGGTTCACAATTGGTCAATGTATTGTATATTTTAGATGAACCAAGCATTGGTTTGCATCAAAGAGACAACGAAAGACTCATCAATTCATTGAAAAATCTTCGAGATATTGGAAATTCGGTTCTCGTGGTAGAACATGATAAAGACATGATTCTAGAAGCCGATTACGTTCTAGATATCGGTCCTAGAGCTGGTAAACACGGCGGCGAAATTCTTTGGCAAGGAAAACCTGAAGATTTAATTAAAGCCAATACCATTACCGCAGATTACCTAACAGGAAAAAGAAGCATAGAAATTCCAAAAGAAAGAAGAAAAGGAAACGGAAAATTTCTTAAATTAAAAGGCGCAACTGGTAATAACCTGAAAAATGTAAACCTAGAAGTTCCTTTAGGAAAACTGGTGGTGGTAACGGGAATTTCAGGAAGTGGAAAATCTTCTTTGATTAATGGAACGCTTTATCCTATTCTCAATAAACATTTTTACAGAGCGGTTCAAGAACCTTTGCCTTACAAAAAATTTGAAGGCATCGAAAATATTGACAAAATTGTAGATGTAGACCAAACTCCGATTGGCAGAACGCCACGTTCTAATCCTGCAACTTACACCGGAATGTTCACCGATATTAGAAATCTTTTTGCAGAATTGCCAGAATCTAAAATCCGTGGTTACAAAGCGGGAAGATTCTCTTTCAACGTAAAAGGCGGAAGATGCGAAACGTGTCAAGGTGGTGGTTTAAAAGTGATTGAAATGAACTTTTTACCAGATGTTTACGTGCATTGCGAAACCTGCAACGGAAAACGCTTCAACAGAGAAACTTTGGAAGTTCGCTACAAAGGAAAATCGATTTCTGATGTTCTAGAAATGACGATAGATGAAGCGGTAGATTTCTTCCAACCGATTCCTAAAATTTATGCAAAAGTGAAGACATTACAAGACGTTGGTTTGGGTTACATTACACTTGGGCAACAATCTACAACGTTAAGTGGAGGAGAAGCGCAACGTATAAAACTAGCGACAGAACTTGCCAAAAAACAAACAGGAAACACGCTTTATATTCTAGATGAACCTACTACAGGTTTGCATTTTGAAGATGTAAAAATTCTAATGGAGGCCATCAATCAATTGGTAGAACTGGGCAATTCTTTTATTATTATTGAGCATAATTTGGACGTCATTAAATTGGCTGACCACATTATAGACATAGGTCCAGAAGGAGGAAAACACGGTGGCGAAATCATCGCAACGGGAACTCCTGAAGAATTGATAAAATCTAAAAAATCTTTGACTGCAAAATTTTTGAAAAAGGAAATGAAGTAAAATTTCATCTTTAAAAATAAAATAAACCTAATCTTAGATAAAAAATGAACTACCAAATCCGTGAAATGCTTCAAGAAGATGGAGCGAGAGTTTTAGAAATTTTCAAACAGGGAATTGATGGTGGCAATGCTACTTTTGACAAAGAAGTTCCAAGTTGGGAATTTTGGGATAATAAATTCTTGAAAGTATGTAGATTGGTTTTAGAAGACGAAAATGGAGTAGTGCAAGGTTGGGCTGCTATTCAACCAATTTCTGCTAGAGTTTGCTATAAAGGCGTGGCAGAAGTAAGCATATATCTTGATAACTCGGTTCATGGAAAAGGATTTGGCGAAATGCTTCTTCATAAATTAATAGAAGAAACCGAAGAATATCATTTTTGGACATTACAATCTGGTATTTTTCCAGAAAATGTAGCCAGCATTAAAATTCATGAAAAATTAGGCTTCAGAATCATTGGAAGAAGAGAAAGAATTGCTGAAATGAATGGAGTTTGGAGAGATGTAATTCTCTTAGAAAGAAGAACTAATAGATTTTAAATACGTTAAAGTTTTCTTAAAAAATAAGATTTTGGCAAAGCTTTTGTTTTAAAGAAGATATCAACCCCCAAAATCCTAAAGAAATGAAAAATATATTTAAAATATTTGGCGCTTTAGCACTCACGATAGCCGTAGTTTCTTGTGGCACTAGTAATACTAGAGTTTACCGAGCTCCAGATGGTAGAGTTTACAGACAAGGTGAAATTTACAGAACACCTAATGGAGATGTTTACCGAAACGGTGTTTTAATTAGAAGCGGTTCTACCGTAATTATTGTAGATGATAGACCTCTACCTCCTGGACAAATGAAAAAAGTCTATGGAACCAAGTCTGCTAAAGTTTTTGCACCAGGTCAACAAAAGAATGATAGATATTATTATGATGAACACGGCAAAAAAAGAAAAATAAAGCACAAAAAGAATCACCGATAAAAACAGAGATTAAATATTGATAATGAAAGCCCGAAAATTCGGGCTTTTTTTTATGAAATTCCCTTTTCTATATTTCTATTTAAATACACTTTATAATCGGGAATTTCTATCTCATATTCTGTATGCATATAAGGTGAGCTCATTATAAAATCTGCAGTAGATGCATCACATGCTACGATAATATTCCAAACGGCACAGATTCTTAAAAATGCCTTCACATCTGGATCATGAGGCTGTGCTTCCATAGGATCCCAAAAGAAAATAACGATATCTATTTTTCCTTCGGCAATCATAGCACCCAATTGTTGATCTCCACCAAGTGGTCCACTCATTACTCTGTGAACAGGAACACTCAATTCATTTTCTATCAATTTTCCCGTGGTTCCCGTAGCAATTAATTGGTGTTGCTGAATCACTTCACTGTGTTTTTTCACCCATTCAAGTAATTCATCTTTTTTATGGTCGTGAGCAATAAGCGCTATTGTTTTTTGAGGAGAAAGCAACCTTACATTTTTAGTCATTTCATACATTTTTGAACAAGTAAATTTACAAAAAAAGCAGAACAAAATGTTCTGCTTTGGTATTAATTGTATTTTAATATTTTAGTTTTGGCTAAGATATTCTGCAGTAGCAGATCTAGTAGCATTCATTGCTGCTTTACCTTCTTGCCAGTTTGCTGGACAAACTTCTCCGTATTTTTGAACGTGAGTATAAGCATCAATTAATCTTAAATATTCTGCTACGTTTCTTCCAAGAGGCATATCATTTACACTTTCGTGGAAAACTTTTCCTTCTTCATCTATTAAATAAGTCGCTCTGTAAGTTACATTAGACCCAGAAAAAGTTTCGTTTCCTTCTTCATCATATTCGAAATCTTGGTCTACAATTCCTAAAATATTAGCCAATTGTCTGTGTGTATCAGCTAAAAGTGGATAAGTCACTCCTTCGATTCCTCCCATATTTTTTGGAGTAGATAACCATGCGAAGTGTACCTCGTTTGTGTCACAAGAAGCACCAATAACCATAGTGTTTCTGTTTTTAAATTCTTCTAAAGCAGCTTGAAAAGCGTGTAATTCTGTTGGACAAACAAAAGTAAAGTCTTTTGGATACCAAAATAATAATACTTTTGATTGATTTTTTACTGCTTCTTCTAAAACGTTAATTCTTAAATTTTCTCCTGATTTAGAGATTGCGTCTACCGTTACATTTGGAAATTTTCTTCCTACTAATGCCATTTTTTTTGTTGTTTTTACTATTATATTTTCAGACTGCAAAATTAATCAATTTTAAAAATTTTAAAACGAGAAACCGATAATTTTTTTCTATGATTCATAAAAAGCAAAAAATCTTCAGCTTTTGGCTGAAGATTTTAAGGATATTTTTAAAAATTTGTTAATGAATTTCTGCTTCTTTTAAAGCTTTTTTAATTCTATTCATCGCTTCTTTTAATTCTTCTTCAGAAGCTGCATAAGAGAATCTGATACAATTAGCATCACCAAAACTTACACCTCCTACACAAGCTACATGTGCTTTTTCTAATAAAAACATCGCAAAATCATCAGAATTATTGATGAGAACACCGTCAATGGTTTTCCCGATGTAATAAGAAATATCTGGGAAGAAGTAGAAGGCAGCTTTTGGCAAATTAACTTTAAATCCTGGAATATCTTTAATCAATTCAAAAACCAAATTTCTTCGTTTTTCAAAACTTTCTACCATAAAATGATATTCACTCGGATCTGTTTCCAATCCTGTAATCGAAGCTCTTTGTGCAACTGTATTCGCGCCAGAAGTCATCTGTCCTTGCACTTTATCACAAGCTTTGGCTAACCATTCTGGACAAGCGCTATAACCAATTCTCCAACCAGTCATTGCAAAAGCTTTAGACATTCCGTTGATTACTGCAGTTTGTTCATAAACTTGTGGAAATTCTGCAATAGAAGTGTGTTTTCCATCGTAATTGATATATTCGTAGATTTCATCAGAAATAATCGTTACATAAGGATATTTCGACACTACGTTAGCAATTTTTTCTAGTTCGTCTTTTGTGTAATAACTTCCAGAAGGGTTACAAGGCGAACTATAAAGAATCACTTTGGTTTTTGGAGTAATCGCTGCTTCTAGTTGTTCAGCCGTCATTTTAAACTCTGTGTCAATATTCGTTTCAATAAAAACAGAAGTTCCGCCCATCATTTTAACCATTTCGTCATAAGAAACCCAATAAGGAGCTGGTAAAATAACTTCGTCACCATCATTTACTACCGTAGCTAATACATTGAGAATAGACTGTTTTGCACCATTTGAAACACAAATTTGAGTCGGCTTATAATCTAGATTATTATCTCTTTTCAGCTTTTTAGCAATCGCTTGTCTCAATTCTAAAAATCCTGGAACAGGCGAATAATGAGAGAAATTTTGATTAATGGCATCAAAAGCAGCTTGTTTGATATTCGCAGGAACATCAAAATCTGGCTCACCAAGAGTTAAAGAAATCACATCTATTCCGGCAGCTTTCATTTCACGGGCTTTATTGCTCATTACGAAAGTTTGGGAATAACTTAATCTGTTTAATCTATCTGACAGTTTATTCATTTTTACGATTTTTAGCAAAGATAAATTTTAAAGTATAAATTCCGAAAGATTTCCGCGATAAATTCTTTATTTTTGTTGAAATATTAGAATGCATATGTCCTCAGAAATTATTTTAAAATATTTTCCAAATTTAACAGACCAACAAAAATCTCAGTTTCAACAGCTTGAAACACTTTATAAAGATTGGAACGAAAAAATTAACGTGATTTCGAGAAAAGATATTGATGAATTCTACGAAAGACACGTTCTCCATTCATTGGGAATTGCAAAAATTATGGAATTTGCAGATGGAACCAAAGTTCTAGACATAGGAACTGGTGGTGGTTTTCCAGGAATCCCATTAGCGATTTTATTTCCTAATGTAGAATTTACTTTGGTAGATTCTATTGGCAAAAAAATTACGGTAGTGAATGCAGTTGCCGAAAGTCTTGGATTAAAAAATGTAAAAGCCTATCACGAAAGAGCTGAAAAAATAAAAGACAAATTCCATTTTGTAGTGAGCAGAGCAGTTACTCAAATGCCTGTTTTCTTGCGTTGGTTAAAAGGAAAATTCGAAAAAGAACAATTTAACCCAAAACACAACGGCGTTTTATACCTAAAAGGTGGAGATTTAGGAGAAGAACTTGCTGGAATAAAATGTGAAATTTACAATCTGAAAGACCAATTCGAAGAAGAGTTTTTTGACACTAAAAAAGTAGTATATTTATCCAAAGGAAATTTTAATTCATAAAAACTAAAATTAATGAAGAAAATTTTTAACCTCAGTGTAATCGCTTTATTAGCTGGATTTATCGCTGTTTCTTGTGATAGAAATGACGAAGACGAAATACAAAATATAGAATCTATCAAAATAGATAGTGTGAAAATTGCACAAGATACGATGGATGTTTTCACCATTCAAACCATCAAAACATATTCTACTTATCCTAGTGCTTGTGATGATTTTTTTGGATATGATTACATCAGAAACGGTTTAGAAAGAAATGTGGTAGCATATTCTTATACGATTAACGGAACTTGTACTCAAGCAACAAGAGTTGGAGTGAATGGTTTTAACTTTAGACCAGAAGAAAAAGGTATTTACACTTTCAAATTTTGGAACGGAAAAGACAGCAGCAATCAAAACATTTGGATTGAGAAAAAAATTGTAGTAGAGTAGCATGAAGAAGACTTTCAGCCTTATTTTATTGTTTTGTTTTTTAACTGTTTTTTCTCAAAAATTAGTCTGGAAAGAAGGAACAAAACTTAATTGGAGCCTTTTTAAATCACCAGAAAACAAAATGAAAAGTGACAGCACCATTGTCAGTTATTCTTCTTGTGGACTAAGTTACACCGCTTTTAAAGACAAAGCCAATAATAAAATGAAGGTGAGAATAGATGCTACTTTTGACCCAAGCAAATCTTGGAAGCATCCTATTAAGACCAAAAATCTCAATATCAATCATGAACAAGCTCATTTTGATATAGCCGAAATTTACGCTAGAAAACTGAGAAAAGAATTTCTAGAAAATGTAAAAACGGAGAAAGATTACCAATTGAAATTTAAGTTGATTTATCAAGTGATGTATGGTGAATTTCTCGATTATCAAAACTATTATGATAATATTACCAAACGAGGAACCAATGCAGAAAAACAAAATGAGCTAGAAGCAGAAATTAAAGCTCAACTCAAAAAACTAGAACGCTATAAAAACTAATGCTAAACCAAAAATTTTTACAAAAAGTAATATCAGAAATACTTGAAAAATCTTCGGATTTATCGGGTTTTTCATTTATAATACCCGGAAAAAGACCCGTAGTTTTTATTAAAAAGATTTTAAAAGAAAAAAACTATAACGGGTTGCTCCCAGAGTTTTTTACGATTGATGAATTGGTACATTCCATCAGTCAAAAACAAGAAATCAAAGGCATTGCACTTTGGCTTTTTGCCTATCAAACTTATAGTCAACTTTATCAAGATGAAGATCTTGCTACATTTCTAAAATGGTTCCCAACATTGCAAAAAGATTGGGATGATATGCTGAAATTTCATGGAAATGATAAAGAAATTCTGGAATGGATGCTCGCTGAAGAGCGCATCAAAAACTGGGGCGAAAATCTGGGCGATGAAGAAGGCGCTAGAAAGAGAAATCTCAATTTTTGGCGAAAAATGAATGCTTTTCTTCCTTTTTTACAAGAAAAATTAGAGGAACAGCAATTGGCCACTTCAGGAATGATTCATCTTTATACCAGAGAAAATTTAGAAAATTATTGCAAAAATTTCAATCATAGAGCCGTTTTTATCGGATTTAACGCTTTTACTCCCGTTGAAGAAAAACTGGTAAGAACCCTTTTACAATGGGACAAAGCTGATATTTTCTTTCATGCAGATGAATATTATTTCAATGACGAAAGACAAGAAGCCGGGAAATTTCTTCGCGAATACAAAACTTGGAAAGAATTCAATGATTCTAGAAATTTCAACTGGATTGAAAATGAATTTTCTGTAGACAAAAACATAAAAGTTTATGAGGTTTCAGGAAATATTGCTCAAACCAAAGTTTTGCCAGAAATCCTTTCAGAAATACACACAGAAAATTCTGATTATCAAAATACTGCGGTAGTTTTATTAGATGAAAATTTGCTTCCTGCAACGTTAGATTCTCTCGCATCTGTTGAAAAACTGAACATTACAATGGGCTTTCCGTTGAAAAATTTGGCATTTTCAAATGCGATGAAAAAACTGTTTCATCTTCATAAACAACTAGAAAAAAACGCTTCTTCATATTATTACAATGATATTTTGCCTATTTTAGATGAGCTTCCAAAAAATGCACAAGACGAAAATATCATCAAAAATTTCATAGCAACCTTAGAAGAAAGAAATATTGTTTACATTTCTAAAAAACAATTAAGCGAATTATTGAACGGACTATCTTTCTATAATTTGTTTGAAAAACAAAACGCTGAAACTTTACTTAATACTTTAATTCAATTTTGTAAAGATTTAAAATACAACGAAATAGATAACGTACAATATGAAAACATTTCTCATTTTGAGAAGAGTTTCATCATCATCAAGAATCAACTTTCGCCTTATCAATATCAGGTGAAAATCGAAACATTGGAAGTTTTGATTAACCAACTCATCAATTCAGAATCTATAGATTTCGTGGGAGAACCTTTAGAAGGTTTACAATTGATGGGACTTTTGGAAACCAGATTGTTGAATTTTGAAAACATCATTCTTCTTTCTGCCAATGAAGGAAAATTACCATTGGGAAATTCGCAAAATACTTATCTTCCATTTGACGTAAGAAAGCAGTTTAATCTACATACTTTCTTAGAAAACGACGGAATTTATGCATATCACTTTTACCGATTTTTACAGAATGCCAAGAATATATATTTGCTTTACAATGCTCTTGGTTCTGGCGTAAATACAGGCGAAAAAACGAGATTCATTACCCAAATTGAGATGGAATCTCTGCATAAAATAGAGCATATCATCATCGAAAATACTTCTGAACCCATTAATCAAGAACCAATTACGATTGAAAAAACAACTGCTGTTCTTGAAAAATTAGAAGAATGGAAGCAGAAAGTTTCGCCGTCACATTTGGTAACCTACCTTTATAATCCTATTGATTTTTATCTGGATAAAATTCTCAACACCAGAGAAACTACAGAAATTGAAGAAGAGCTTTCTCAACGTAATTATGGAACTTTAGTTCACAATGCTTTAGAATATTTATACGGAAAAATAATTGGTAAAGTATTAAATAGTAGTGATTTAGAAAGTTTACTTCAACAAGTAGATGAATCTATTGACAAAGCGATTGAAAGATTAAAGCATCAACCAGAGTTCTACGAAAAAGGAATGAATTTCGTTCACAAACAAATTGCCAAAAGAGTAGTAGAATCTGTTTTGAATTATGATTTAGAACTGGTTAAATACGGAAATGTGTTAGAAATTGTAGCTTTAGAAAGAAAAATAGAAAACATTTCTTTCAAAATTGATGACAATAATGAAGTGATTTTCTACGGATTTATTGACAGAATTGATATTCTCAACGGAACTTTAAGAATCATTGATTATAAAACTGCGAAACCTAAAAATCTGAAAATCAAAATTGAAGAAGCTAATGTTGAAACTCTTTTCTTTGAAGACAAATACAAACAAGCAATGCAATTGTGTATGTATCAATACTGTATTTCACAAATAGGTGAGTTTAAAAATCGTGAAATAGAAACGGGAATTTGGAGTTTTGCTGAAGTGAATAATGGGGTACAAAACGTAGAATTTGTGAAAGGCAATTTTGAAGATTCCATGATTTCTGTTAAAAATTTAATTTTAGAAATTCTTAATCCAGAAATTCCTTTTACAGAAAAAGTTCATGAAAGCTGGAATTGATAAAAAAAATATAATCAACAAATAAAATGGAGCGTTTAATAACGCTCCATATTTTTTTTAATCTCTGTTAAGAATTTCGAAGCAAGAGCGCCATCTACAATTCTGTGGTCATAGCTTAAAGACAAAGTCATCACCGATTGAGGCAATATTTTCTCTTCGCCATTTTCTTCTATAATCCAAGCTCTTCTGAGAATATTTCCCAAAGCGAGAACTGCAACTTGTGGCCTGGAAATAATAGGCGTTCCGCTTTCTGAACCGAACATTCCCGTATTAGAAACCGTGAAAGTGGTATCCTGAATATCGTCTGGTTTCAGTTTTCCATTTTTAGCTCTTGTTCCTATTTCAGAAACCTGTTTAGCAATTTCTACAACGGATAAATTCTGTGCATTTTTAATATTCGGAACGATGAGATTACCGTCTGGAAGTGCTGCTGCAAAACCTAAATTGATATTTTTCTTTTCTAACAATTCTTCATTATTAAACCAAGAATTTAGAGTAGGATAGACCTTAACAGCGTCTATCACCGCTTTCATGATCAAATGCGTATAGGTTAATTTCACCACATTTTCTTGTAGAAATTTTTCTTTAATTTCTTCGCGATAAGCAACCAATTTTGTCACATTTACGTCCATAAAAGTAGTAACGTGTGGAATGCTTCGCCAAGATTTTTCCATATTTTCGGCGATAAGTTTACGCATTTTAGAAAGTGGTTCTAACGTTTCGTCGAGTTCTACTTTGAGTTGAAGTTTTTCTTCAACAAATGGAGTAGAAGTATTTTGTTTTCTTGGTTTTAAGAAATTTTCTACGTCTTGTTTTCTGATTCTACCGTTTTCACCAGTTCCATTAATTTTCTGCAAATCTTCTAAACTCAAGCCGTTTTCTGCAGCCATTTTTCTTACTACTGGAGAAAGAAATGCAACTATTTCAGAGTTGCGAGGAGTCAACTTAGTATTCTTAATTTCAGAAACAGTTTCTACAGATTGCTTTAGAGTTTCATTACTTGCAATAACTTTTTCTTCAACAGCATCATCAACTTCCATTGTACAAATAGTAGTTCCTACAGAAACTTCTTCGCTTTCTTTTACAAGAATTTCTTTCAGCGTTCCTTCGTATTCTGAGAAAATCTCCGAATCTACCTTATCTGTTCCAATTACAGCAAAAAGTTCATCTCGTTTGATGAAATCTCCAGGTTTTTTAAGCCATTCTACAATTTTAGCTTCTGTGGTAGATTCTCCTATTTTAGGTAATGGTATGTTGATGGTTTTCATTATAAATTAAAAAAGTAGGGACAAATCGTAACTTGTCCCTACAAAATATATTTTTTGTTAAGAAAATGCGTTAATTCCTGTAATATCTAGACCTGTGATGAGCAAGTGAACGTCTTCTGTTCCTTCGTAAGTGATTACAGATTCTAAGTTGGCAGCGTGGCGCATCATTGGGAATTCTCCCATAATTCCCATTCCTCCAAGAATTTGACGAGATTCTCTTGCTATGTTAATAGCCATTCTCACGTTGTTTCTCTTAGCCATAGAAATTTGAGCAGGTGTAGCTTTGTGGTCATTTTTCAATGTTCCTAATCTCCAGCAAAGCAATTGCGCTTTTGTAATTTCAGTTAAAAATTCTGCTAATTTTTTCTGTTGAAGTTGGAAACTTGCAATCGGTTTTCCGAACTGTGTTCTTTCTTTAGAATACTGAACAGCAGTGCAATAACAATCAATTGCTGCGCCAATTACTCCCCAAGAAATTCCGTAACGTGCCGAATTTAAACAAGAAAGAGGACCTTTTAAACCTTCTACGTTTGGTAAAAGATTTTCTTTAGGGACTCTAACGTTATTGAAAACTAATTCACCCGTTTTAGAAGCTCTCAAACTCCATTTATTGGTAGTTTCTGGAGTGGTAAAACCTTCATAACCGCGTTTTACAATCATTCCGCGAACTTTTCCGTCTTCACCTTTTGCCCAAACTACAGCAATATCACAAAGTGGAGCATTGGTAATCCACATTTTAGCACCATTCAATAAATAATGATCACCCATATCTTGGTAATGTGTTTCCATTCCTCCTGGATTAGAACCGTGATTAGGCTCTGTTAAACCAAATGCACCGATAAATTCACCAGAAGCTAATTTTGGAAGATATTTGCGTTTTTGGTCCTCTGAACCAAACTCAAAAATAGGAAACATTACCAAAGAACTTTGAACAGAAGCTGCAGAACGAACGGCAGAATCTCCTCGTTCTAATTCTTGCATAATTAAACCGTAAGAAATTTGGTCTAAACCAGCACCTCCATATTCTTCTGGAATATAAGGACCAAGAGCACCGATTGCTCCTAATTCTTTCATGAGATAAGGAATGTCTTTATGATGTTGCGCTGCATCATCAATTTGAGGCATAATAAATGACTGAACCCAATCTCTTACAGAGTTTCTTATTAATATATGTTCTTCTGTAAGTAAATCATCTATTCCATAATAATCTGGAATGCTATTTAAAGGATAATATGACATTGCGTTTAAATTTTGCTAAAAATACGAGGATTTCGCATAGTATCAAAATACCTAATAGAAAAAGTAAACTGCAACTATTTGTAGAGAAAAAAATAAAAATTTAATCTAAAATAGGGTAGAATAGCATGAAAATTTACTAACATTATTTACATTTAACAGGCGATAAAACTCTTCCAGATTTAAAATCTACACTTTTATCATTCACAATAATCATGGTAGAATCGTTCTTTTGGTTCAAAGCAGTAATTCCTTCGTAAAGTTTGTTTTCTTTCGTCAAAAAGCGAACATCTATTAAAGAATGCATTCCTTCAGAAAACATGTCGTAAGTTAATTTTAAGGTATCACCAGATTTTATACCATACACTTTTCCAGTTGAACCATCTTTTTCATAATTATCATAGCTCATTTTTCCTTTTACTGAATCTGTAGGATATAGAGTATAAGAAAGGTGCAAAGAATCTTTGCCAACCACAGAAACATAACAAAATTGCAGTGTATCTTTATTCGGCTCAAAAGTTTCTGTATAATTCTGGTGAATGGTATCTTCAGGAATTATGTTATATGAAGATGTTTCTTTTTTGTTACAATAGACAAAAGAAATGCTTATCAAAAGAATAATTACAAAATTTTTCATAATTTTTTTTGTAAAAGTATGGCGTAAAACCTTTTATAACTTTATAGAATTCTCTTCAATGATTATAAACATTCAACGGATTAAAAGAATGAGAAGGTTAGGAAACTATAAATATTTAGAAGTTGTATAAAATACAATTTAACATAATATAAATTATAGGAATTAATTGAAATATTATATTTAATCGTTTACAATTGTTCTAAATGTTAAATTTATTCTTGGCTCACAGATTTTAGCATTTGTATAAAGCTTGTGTTTCCAATAGATTTGAGTTTCATCTTTCATGATGAGTAATGAACCATTCTCAAGCTCTAGAGAAATTTCTTCTTTACTAAAATTATGTTTGAAACCAAATTTTCTTTCCGCTCCAAAACTTACAGACGCAATTGCAGAATGTTTCAGAATTTCTTTTTCGTTATCAGAATGCCAACTCATCGCTTCTGAACCATTGTGATAATAGTTCAATAAACACGCATTAAATTTTTCGCCTGAGATTTGTTCCACCGTAGATTTTATTTCTAAAATAAATTTTAGCCAATTCTCAGCGATTTTATTTTTACCAGAATATTTATAAGAAACTCCTTCATCTCCTAAAAAAGCAACTTTTCTTTTGGTAGTAATCTCTTTTCCAAAAATTTTAACTACATCATGTTGCCAATTGATTTCCTTAAGCAATTTAACATAATATATTTCACTTTGTTCCTCTGTGAAGATTTTCCCATAATAATGTACAGTGCCGTCTTTTGGTAAAAGATTATTCATTTCTTAGATATTAGATATGAGATTTCAGATGTGAGATTCTAGACTTTTTTTAAAATTACGAATTTTAATAACATTCAGGATTATTTTAAAAATAAAAAAGACGCTTTTCAGCGTCTTTTAAAATTTATTTTTTCAAACATTTTTCTAAGAATTGGTCTTGTTCCCAAAGTAAATGTAAAATGTTTTCTTTAGCAACATAACCGTGAGCTTCTTTTGGTAAAATCACCATTCTTACAGGTGCTCCCAAGTTTTTCAACGCTTGGAAATAACGTTCTGTTTGCAGTGTAAACGTACCAGGATTGTTATCTGCTTCACCATGAACTAAAAGCATTGGTTTTTTCATTTTATTAGCGTTCATAAATGGCGACATTCCGTTGTAGATTTCAGGAACATCCCAATAATTACGCTGTTCACTTTGGAAACCAAATGGCGTTAAAGTTCTATTATAAGCGCCACTTCTTGCAATTCCACACGCAAAATCATTAGAATGCGTTAATAAATTAGCCGTCATAAACGCTCCATAAGAATGTCCACCAACTGCTACTCTATTTCTGTCTATATAACCTAATTGATCCACTGCATCAATCGCTGCTTTGCCATTAGCAATCAATTGCGGAATAAAGGTATCATTCGGTTCTGTAGTTCCTTCACCAATAATTGGGAAACTTGCATCATCTAAAACCGCATAACCTTTAGTCACCCAATAAATAAACGAACCATAACTTGGGAAGGTAAATTCATTTGGATTAGCAGTGTTTTGTCCAGCAGTTGCTTTATCTTTAAATTCTTCTGGATAAGCCCAAACTAAAAGTGGCAATTTTGGTTTCTTTTTGAAATCATAATTTGCTGGTAGATAAAGCGTTCCTTTCAGCTCTACTCCATCGTTTCTTTTGTATTTAATGACTTCTTTATGAATATTAGAAATACTAGCAAAAGGATTTGCAAACTGAGTTACAGCTTCTGCTTTATTATTTTTAATATTTCTTACAAAATAATTAGGGTACTGATTTTTAGACTGTTGTGTTACTAAAACCGTCCCTTTATTGGCATCAATAATGTCAATAATATCTTCTTTTACATTTGGTGTTTTAGAAGTGTATAATCTTTTGGTTTGGAAGTTTTTAAAATCAAACTCATCAATGAAAGGAAACTGACCATCCTTGGTAAATCCATCACCAATTAAGTGTGCTTTTCCGTTTTTTATGGAAATTACATATTGTCCGAATTCATTTTTATCGGTTTGGAAATTTCCTGGATCTGCATAAACATTTTGATAATTTCTTTCGGCAATTTCTTTATTTTCCCCTGTTTTTGGATTAAGGAAATACGTTTTTTGTGAACGCGTGTCATACCAAGAATCCATCACAACTGCATTTTCTTCATTCCCAAATTGAATTCCTCCAAATCTTTGTTTGGTTTTCATCAAGGATTTAGGTTCAGCAGAAAAAGGTGCATCCCAAGTAAAAATTTCGTCTCTGAATTCTGCTTTTTTGCTTTGGTCACCGCCATCTAAAGCTTCTACAAAATATAAACTTGCAGGTTTATCTGCTCTCCAAGACATATTTCTTTTGCCCGTTCTTACTGATGAAAAACCTTTTGGCATAATTTCATTCAACGGAACATCATTTACTGTTTTCACTAAATTTCCTTGTAAATCAAAAACTTGAACATTCATCGGAAATCTAGAAAGCGGAACGATGTATGAAAATGGTTTTTTAATGGTAGAAATCATCACATAATTTCCGTCTGGCGAAAGTTGGATTCCTGCATAAATATCAGCAGATTTATAAGGAGTTTCTGCTCCATCAATATTCATTTTCACCAATTCTGCTCTTGTTAAAGTCTCAAAATTGGCTTCATCCATAGGATTTTTTAATAAATCTTGATACGTTCTGTTTTGAGAAACTTTTCCGTCTGCATTAGAAACAATTGGTCCCGCTGGAAGATTTTTCTTTTCATTTAAAAGAGCTGGTCTGTTAGCTGGAAGTTTTCTTACGATTAATTCTTGAGAATTTTTCAGCCAAATAAAAGGAGAACCTAAATTGGCATTAAGATTATCATTTGAGATTTTCTTTGCAGTTCTGGTTTCTAAATCTAAAATCCAAAGTTCTACTCCTTTTTCTGTAGTATTGGTAAATGCTAATTTTTTTTCGTCGGGAGACCAAGAAAGATTCGTGATTTTAGGATTTTGAGGTAATCCAATTACTTGTGTTTCTTGCTTTTCGTTGAATTTTCTAACTTTTAAATTATTGATATACGTAACAGAACTCGAAATGTTGGTTACAGGATTTACACGCAAACCTGCCAATTTCATTTCTTCTTGGTTAAGGTCGTCTAACGTTTTATAAGTAGGTCTGTAAGAAAAAACCATCCAATCTTTTTTGCTGTTCATAGAAACAGAAGGTGTTCTTTGGAAATCAGCGAGTTGAAGAATTTCAGCAGAAGGTTTTTGGTAGGTTAAATTTTCTTGCGAAAATCCACAAATGGATAAAGCGAGAAATAAAACAGAAATTTTGATAGATCTCATATTTTAAATTTTTGATTTTTTGATTAGTGGTTTTATTGAAGGGAAAGTTACAATTTTTCCTGAAATTTCTGAAGATTTCTGCGTCTGCGCTCACGATGGAAGCGGCATCCTTTTTCTTTGGTTTTGGAAAACGCTTTGGAAAGAAAAAGATACAGCGAACAGCGTGTCAAAGCGCCATAAAAAAAGACGCTCAAAAAGCGCCTTTGAATTTATTTTCGATTAATCATTCTGTCGATAGAAATGCTTCCGGGGCCTGCTACAAATATTAAAATGTAGTAGAATAAATAGAGCAAAGCCATTTCTTGTTTGGCAAATGGATCATTACCATGTACAACGAAAACCGCAACTAACATGGTGATAATAAGCGGCATAGAAACAAATCTGGTAAAAAGTCCTAAAATTAAGAATAGTGAACAGAGAACTTCTGCAAGAACTGCTAAAATAAGAGATGTTTTGGTACCGATTCCGAGAAAATTAATAAAATCATGACTTCCTCCAAGCAGTTGCATGAGTTTAGGAAATCCGTGGGTGAGCATTCCTAATCCTACAAAAATTCTAATGGCTAATAACGCCCAGTCTAACAAAGTCTTGTTATAACCCGTTGTATTAAGATTCTTCATTTTTTCTTTTTATTTAGACTACCAAAAATAAAAAATAAATTTGAATAAAGCATATTTAATCATTTTGAGATAATAATTTTTTTATAAGAGCTAAAAAAACTCAACCGAAATGATTGAGTTTTAATGTTATCTGTAACCAAAATTTTTGAGGTCTCTTTCGTTTTTACGCCAGTCTTTTTTAACTTTTACAAAAAGATTAAGATGAATTTTCTTTGAAAAGAATTTCTCTAAATCTATTCTGGCTTCGGTTCCCACTTTTTTGATGGCTTCACCTTTGTGACCTATGAGAATTCCTTTTTGCGTGTCTCTTTCTACGTAAATAATAGAGTCTATAAAGATAATTCCTTCTTTTTCTTTGAACATTTCTGTTACCACTTCTACAGAATACGGAATTTCTTTGTCGTAATTCAGCAATATTTTTTCTCTGATGGTTTCGTTTACGAAGAAACGTTCAGACTTATCTGTAAACTGGTCTTTGTCGTAATAAGGCGGATTTTCGGGCAATAAAGCTTTTAATTTTGGCAAAATTAAATCGGTATTAAAACCTTCTAAAGCTGAAATCGGTAAAATTTCTGCTTTTTCAATTTTATTATGCCAATACTCTACTTTTTCGAGCATCGCTTCTTGATTAGAAATGTCTATTTTATTGAGTAAAATAAGGACTGGAACTGGAATTTTGTTCAGTTTATCTACCAAAAATTCATTCGGTTCTTCTTTATCCGTAACATCTACGATGAACAAGAAAACGTCTGCATCTTGTAAAGAATCTTTTACAAAATCCATCATTTTTTCCTGCAATTCGTACTTGGGTTCTAGAACTCCTGGAGTGTCAGAAAATACGATTTGTAGGTCTTCTTCATTATAAATTCCAAAAATACGGTGTCTTGTTGTTTGTGCTTTTTGGGTTACAATCGCCAGTTTCTCACCCATCAATTGATTGAGCAATGTAGATTTTCCTGCGTTTGGTTTCCCAACTATATTTACAAATCCTGCTTTGTGCATTTGTTTTACTTAAAATTAAAGGATTAAAATATTTAAAATTTCTTTTTTGCAAAGGTAAGGAAAATAGAATTGAGAACTAATTAAAACGAAAAAATTGTCATTGCGAAGGAATATCAAGATATTTTGAAATTACTTTCTTACCACTGGTAAAATTTCGGTTACGTTTAAACCGAATCTTTTTTGTTCTTCTTCAGAAAATTTTTGAGAATAGAAATTTATATCTACTGAGAAACCTACGGATTTTAGTCTTTCGAAATAATCCATTCCGTACCAGCGAACATGGTCATATTGCCCAAAATGTTTTTGGCGTTCTTTTGGTTCTGTAATGGTGAAATCTTCGTATGTTTTCTCTAGAGAATTTTTCATGGGAACTTGCAGAATTCCCCACCCTCCTTTTTTCATCACTCTGTACAATTCGCTCATCGCTTTTTTATCATCTATAATGTGTTCTAGAACGTGATTGCAAAAAATGACATCAAAACTTTCATCTTCAAAAGGTAAATCTAGAATGTCTGCTTTTACATCTACAATTGGCGAAAACAAATCTGCAGAAGTGTATTCTAAATTCTTCATTTTCTTGAATTTTCTCAAGAATTCTTGCTCTGGAGCAATGTGAAGCACTTTATAATTTTGAGTGAAAAAATCGGTTTCATTTTTTAGATACAACCACATTTGACGATGGCGTTCAAGGCTTAAAGTACCTGGCGAAAGAGCATTTTCACGTTGCTTTCCGTAACCATACGGTAAAAATTTACGGTATGATTTCCCATCAATTGGGTCGGTGAATTTATTTCCTTTGAAAAAAAGATAGATTAAAGGGCGAAGAAAAATGCTTAAGTTAATAAGCATAGGTCTTGGAATTTTATTCAGTAAAAATGAGGCAATTTTCTTCATATAATTTCTAATTCAAATTTAAAAAAATATCATTATAAAAGAATAAAATTATTTTTCTTAGTTCAACTTTTAACTTTAGAAAAGAAAAAAAGCAGACAAAAGTCTGCTTTTACATTGATTATGAATGAAGTATTTCTAAAAATCCATAGTAAATGGTTCTTCTTCATTACTTGTAATTCCTAGGGCTTCATAAATATATTTGAAGGTAGAAAGTAAAACTGGTTTTCCATTAATCACCGCTACATCATGTTCAAAATGCGCAGAAGGTGTCTTGTCTAATGAAGTTACCGTCCATCCATCTTTGTGGAATTTTACCTGATGCGTTCCCAGATTAACCATAGGTTCTATGGCGACTACTAGACCATCTTTGATGACTTTTCCGCTGCCTTTTCTTCCATAATTAGGAACTTGAGGATCTTCGTGCATGGTTCTACCCAAACCGTGACCTACCAATTCTCTTACCACTCCGTAACCATGTTTTTCGCAATGCGTTTGAATAGCGTTTGAAATATCTCCTATTCTTTTTCCGCGAACACATTGTTCTATTCCTTTGTAAAGTGATTCTTTGGTTACTTGAAGTAATTTTTTGGTTTCTGGTGCTACTTCTCCTACTTCGAATGAATAGGCATGGTCACCATAAAAACCATTCATGTAAACACCACAATCTACAGAAAGAATGTCTCCTTCTTCAAGCGGAATATCTTTTGGAATACCGTGAACTACTTCTTCATTGGGAGAGATACATAGGGAATTTGGGAAACCATACATTCCTAAAAATGCAGGTTCACCGCCATGATCTTTAATAAAATCATGAGCTAATTTATCTAAATGTAATGTGGTAACTCCTGGTTTAATTTCTGCTGCAATCATTCCTAAAGTTTTAGAAACAAGTTGAGCACTTTCGCGCATTAAACGGAGTTCTTCTATTGTTTTAAGTATAATCATTTTATTTAAAGAGCCATGGCAAAAGTAAAAAGAGCCATGAATTATTTATAATTTAGTATTGTTTATAATAGAAGCTAAAATATTTTTAAGTTCTTTACTCTCCTGTATAAGAGATTCTAACTGTTCGTTTTCTGACCTTTCTAAAGCTTTAATTACTCTTAGCCAATAATTAGACTCTCTAGCTTCTCGAAGAGATATTCTTACTTTATTTTTAAAATCAGCTTTTGAAGAACCTGCTTGTGATTCTTCATAATTAGCACCAATTGAAGTAGACAATTTTGTTAGCTGTAATTTTATTACATTATATTCAAAATCACGAGGTAAAGTTCTTAAGAAAATAATGCAGTTCACCCCAAATTTAAAAGTTCTATCTAACAGATTATTATTTTGCATACATTAGATTATAAAACTTGTTTCTTTTTACTTTTTACTTGGGTCTTTTAATTTTACCAAAACAAACCTCTTTTCTTTTCTTTTTTCATTTTAGAATAGGCCAAAACTTCGCCGCCTTCTACCCTGAATTCTATTCTTTCAGTGATGATATTATAGATTTCTCCCCAACCTGGAAAACCTCCTAGGTTTCTATCATCTATGAATAAATCTGCATCTATTTTTCTAGATTGAGTTTCATCATCAAAGATTTCACCTTCGAAACTAGAGTTTACGGCGTAGAATTCTAGTCCATTTTTTTTACAAAATTCTACAGCTTCTTCTAAAGATTTCCCGTGTCTATATGTCCAAAGAATTAATCTATAACCTTCTGACTGTAATTTTTTTAGGGTTTCAAAAGCAAAAATTTTTGGTTTTCCGATTGATGGATAAGCATCTTCTACAATAGTTCCATCAAAATCTATAGCGAGTTTTTTATTACTTAACATTTACCGATTTAGTTTTTGCAAATATAAGAAATAAAAAAAGGCTAATAAAATAAGCCTTTTAGAAAATATTAAATCCATTTATTTTTATATGCCAGATTCATGACTTGGCTTCTAGAATTAAGATGGAGTTTTTTATAAATATTATTTACGTGAGTTCTTACGGTATTAGGACTTATAAATAATTTATCTGCAATTTCGTGATGGTTATAGCCTTTTACTACTTCTCTTAGAATTTCCATTTCTCTGTCGCTTAATTGGTGGTCTATTATTGCATTTTGCATACTTGCAATAGGTTTGGGGGTTTCTTTTAGAAGTTCCATTGCTCTTCTTGCAATCGCTGGACTCATAGGAATTCCATCAAATTGCACTACATTTTTTATGGCTTCTACAATGTTTACCCCTTTATCTTCTTTAAGCAAATAACCACTTGCTCCAGCCTTTATTGCTTCAAAGATTTTATCGTCATCTCCATAAATGGTCAAAACAATATACTTGATTTCTGGAAATTTAATAGAGGCAGACGCAATGGTAACAATACCGTCTAAAATAGGCATTTCTAAATCCATTAAAACCACTTGAGGATAATCACTTTTTGGAAGAGTTTCTAATTTTTCAAAAAACTCTTCACCGTTTGTTGCTTCAAAAGCTAAAACCACGTCTTGATAAGGCGCGAGTTTTTCTTTTATGGTTATTCTATTAACCTGATTATCATCTACTATTGCTACTTTTATCATTGTTTTTTATTGGTTCTACAAATTATTACTACTTGTGTTTTTAGGCAATACTACAAATTACGTATTTTATATTTCGTAGAGTTCAATTGTGGTTCCAGAAACGTCTGAGTAAATATTAAATTTAAATCCTAATTCCCTTGCTCTTTCTTTCATATTTTGAAGTCCAAAACCTTCTTTCAAGTTTTCTGTTTTAAAACCTTTCCCATTATCTTTTAGATAGATGATTATTTTATCTTTCGAAATTATATTTACTTCTATTTTGGTTGCATGAGCATGTTTATATATGTTTTGTAGTGCTTCTTGTATTATTCTAAAGATACCACTACCTGTAGTAGCGTTAAATTTTCTATTATTTTCTATTTCTTCTTCAAAGATTATTCTTATTTCGTCTGTTTGTAAAAATTTTAGTGCATAAGTTTTGAAGTTATCATATAGTGCGATAAGATTGGTATCTTTATTTCCTAATATCCAAATTGTTTGTCTAAGTAGTGCCAAAATTTTTTCTGCATCTAATCTTACATCATCATAGCTTACCAAGCCATTATCTTTAGTATTATCAGAATGTTTAAGTTTGTCTATTTTAGAAATGAGGCTAGCTACGTAAGCACCAATATTATCATGTAAATCTCTACTGATTCTTTTTCTTTCATTTTCTAATTGATGTTTAACTCTCAGTTGATTGAGTTTTTTTATATATTTTTTCTTGTTAATTTCATTTAGATAACTATATAAGAAAACACCGATAACCAATACAGACAAGAAGATGAACCAAAGCCTTATATAGAAAGGCCCCAGAACTGTAAACTCTATTTTCCCAGGAACTATTTTTTCATATCCATCTTCATTTACTGCTTTTATTGCTAAGGTAAAATCTCCCTGGTCAATATGTGAAAACTTGAGTGTTCTAGGCTCTTTAAAAGGTTTCCATGCCTCGTTATTTATTTTATAAAATAATATAGTATTTCCAAGTATATCTTTATCTATGGATGAAAAAACAAATTGTAAATTCTTATTGTGGTCTTCGAAATATATTTTTTTATTAAGGTCTATTTTTTCTCCATTACTGTAAACCCTTGTTAAATAGGTGTCTCTTACATAAGAATTTGGAACTATTTTACTTAAATCAACAACTGATATTTTATTTTTAGTAACAATTGTTAGTTGATGGTTTTCTGGGGAATAACTCCCTTTTAAAATAAGATCCTCATGATTGTCAAGAAGCCTCAAAGAACCTACGGGTCTTAAATTATTCTTATATTTTAGCATTAATTCTTGGTCAGTCAAAATCCACATTTTGTGATGAATGTCCCTAAAAATTAATCTGGTAACATTTCCTTTAAAACCATTGTCTTTATTAAATGTTTTAACAACTTTATTCTTATACAATAGGGAAACACCTTTTCTAGCACCTATGTAAGTGGTATCATTATCTGAAAAAGCAGTGGTTATAAAGTTACTATGTAAGCCATTTTTTCTTGTGATATGATTTAAAAATTTAAAATTCTCATCTAAAAGAGATATCCCTGATTCATAAGAAATCATGGCATAGCCGTTTTTAATCTTAAAAAAATTTTCAATATTATTAAAAGGTTTGTTATGATGTCTTACAAAAGAGTTTCCTTCTTGAACAAATATACCACCTCCATAAGTGGTAAAAATAATTTGATTATTAATTTTCAAAATCTTAGAAACTCCTGAGGTAAGAGGAAAAGTACTAATGAGTTTTAATTGATTACCATTTAATTTGTAGGTTTCTAATCCTGCAAATGAACCTAGATAAATATATTTTTCGTCTATAAAAAAAGTAAACGCATCTTTTCTTACTAGAATTTTAGAGCGTATTTTATCATTGCTAATAATATACAAAATACCATCAGAAAGAACATATTCCATGTTTTTATGAGTCATTACGGCTCTAGCATTGGTGCTTTTTACATTGTATGTTACTTTTGGGGTATTTTCTCGAATAATATATATTCCTCCACCTTGAGAAGAAATAATAACGTATTTTTTTGTTTTTAGAATCTGATTGATGTGATTATTTCCTAGTCCATTTTTTTCTGAAAGAGTATCAATAATTTTATTATTTTTTCTTCTGATAATGCCATTATCTACCTCTTCGAGTGATGTATTATTAAATTTAATCACTTCTTTACGAAGAAAAAAATCTGCTTCTGCTAATTTTGTTTTAGTAGTGTTTTTCACCAAAAAGATATTATTACGCTCACGCAATAAAGGAATTAAGGTTTTAACATTCTGAATGTTAATTGCAAAAAATTTCTCTTCTTTTTTACTAAAATCAATACAATAAACCAAGATATAGTTTTTATCATATGGCGAAATCTTAAGTCCTTTGAGAACTAGATTTCCTAAATCAGGGTACTTTACGGTGATTCGTCTCTTATTGGTATCAAAATAATACAATCCTCTTTCTGAAAGGTAAACAACTAAACCATTTTTTTTATCTGCAATAGCGTGGAAAATATAGTTTCCTGGCATCCCATTATCTACATCTAATGTAATCCATCTTCCATCTTGATACGTAGCAAGGCCTTTGTCTGTTCCTAACCAAATCACGCCATTCTGGTCTTCGTTTGCATTAAAAACATAATTACTAGGTAAACCTTCGGCTTCGGTAATATTCTCTAAAATAGAAGCTTCTTGAGAAAAAAGAAAGGAAGAGAGCACAATAAAAAATAGGCCAACTACTTTTTTGCTTTTGGTACAAACAGATTTATAAAAAAAATTAGCCAACATAATGATTATTAGTTGGCTAAAGTTAATAAATTATTTTAAAAATTTGAAATTTTTAAGAGACTAAAACTTCTCCTGTCATAATTTCTGGAATTTCTACACCCATTACTTTTAAAATAGACGGTGCTACATCTCCTAATTTTCCTGGTTTCAAATTCCAAGTTTGGTCTTTATCCATTACAATTAGCGGAACTAGATTAGTAGAGTGTTGCGTATTAGGACTTCCATCAGGATTAATCATGTAATCAGAATTTCCGTGGTCTGCCAAAATGAAAACAGCATAACTATGTTCATAAGCTTTAGTAGCTACTGCTTCTATACATTTATCTACCGCTTCGCAAGCTTTTACTGCCGCTTCGAAAACTCCAGTATGTCCTACCATATCTGCATTAGCAAAATTTAAGCAAATGAAATCTGCAGATTCTTTTTCTAATTCTGGTAAAATAGCATCTCTAATATCAAAAGCAGACATTTCTGGTTTTAAATCGTAGGTAGCAACATCTTTTGGACTCGGACAAAGCAATCTTCTCTCTCCTACATATTCTTTTTCTCTGCCACCAGAGAAGAAGAAAGTTACGTGAGGATATTTCTCTGTCTCAGCTATTCTGATTTGAGTTCTCCCCGCTCTTTCTAGAACTTCACCCATAGTTTCTTGTAAAACTTCTTCATCGAAAATGACATTTACATTTTGGAAACTTTCATCATAATTGGTTAAAGTTACGTAGTAAAGATTCAATTTTTTCATTCCAAAATCTGGGAAGTCTTGTTGAGAAAGCACTTCTGTAATTTCTCTACCTCTGTCTGTTCTGAAATTGAAACAGAAAACTACATCATTTTCCTCAATTTTAGCAGAAGGAAGGTTATTATTTTCTGAAACGATAATTGGTTTTAAAAACTCATCTGTAACACCTTCTGCATAAGATTTTTCAATCGCTTCTACAGGATTTTTTGTAATTTCTCCTACTCCATTTACTAAAGCATCATATGCTAATTTCACACGTTCCCATCTCTTATCTCTATCCATTGCGAAATACCTTCCTACAACGGTTGCTAATTTCCCAGTTGAGATTTTCATGTGATTTTGTAAATCTTCTATAAAACCTTTTCCAGACATAGGGTCACAGTCTCTACCGTCTGTAAATGCATGTACATATACATTTTCTGTCAATCCAAATTCTTGGGCAGCAGTTAATAGCCCTTTTAGGTGATTGATATGAGAATGAACTCCACCATCTGAAACTAAACCGATAAAATGTACTTTTTTATGATTCAATTTCGCATATTCAAAAGCCATTTGAATTCCTGGCTCTAATCCTAGAGTATTTTTTTCTACCGCCATATTCAGTTTTACCAAATTTTGGTAAACTACTCTTCCCGCGCCTAGATTCATGTGTCCTACTTCAGAATTACCCATTTGTCCTGCTGGTAAACCTACTGCAAGTCCAGAAGCTTCTAGCGTAGTATTCGGGAATTTTGTATAGCAAGAATCTATAAAAGGTGTGTTTGCTTGGTAAATTGCAGACACTTTATTATCCGTTCCTAAACCCCATCCATCAAGAATGGCAAGTATTGCTTTTTTAGCCATTTTAGTATTTTTTTTAATGATACAAATTTACGAAAATTCTAGGCATAGAATAATTCTTTTTAAAGACAACATTTATCAGTATTTAAAATATTTTTAAAGATTAATTTTTCAGTTATCAGTTAATTTGTAACTTTACACTCCTTTTTTTGAAAACAATTATATGGATTTAAGAGACCAATTAAAAAACCTTTTCCCAGAACACGAGGAACAAGATTTTGAAATGCCAGAAGAAAAATCTGAGCAGAAGAATCCTCTTATCTGTAAATTCGAAAAAAAAGGAAGAAACGGTAAACCTGTTACTTTAATAGAAGGTTTCGAAGGAACAGATGAAGAACTGAAACAAATTTCTAAAAAAATAAAAACCACTCTAGGAATTGGTGGCTCAGAAAAAGACGGAATTATCGTCATTCAAGGAGATAATCGTGATAAAATCATGAAAATTCTTCAAGATATGGGTTATAAAACCAAAAGAGTTGGAGGATAATAATTAAAAAATTAAAAATTATGTTGAATAAATTAGCAGCTTCAGAATTGGTTTTAAATCCAGACGGAAGCGTTTATCACCTTAATCTTCAACCAGAAGATATCGCAGAAAAAATTCTTTTAGTAGGCGACCCAGACAGGGTTCCAAAAGTTTCTCAATATTTTGATAAAATTGAAATTCAAAAAAATAAAAGAGAATTTTATACGCATACTGGAACTTTAAGAGGAGAAAGAATTACGGTAATGTCTACCGGAATTGGTACAGAAAACATAGACATCGTGATGAACGAACTAGATGCTTTGGTGAATATTGATTTAAAGGAGAAAGAATTCAAATCAGAACATACTGCGCTTCAGTTATTCAGATTAGGAACTTGTGGTTCTGTAAATCCAGATGTACAGGTAGATAACATGTTGGTTTCTCAAAACGTAGTGGGTTTAGATGGTTTAATGCATTTCTATCAAGATTATCAGTTTGAGAATGAATTTTCTAGAAATTTCATGGAAAAATTCCCATACGAAAGAATTAAGCCAATGCTTTATTTCTCTGAATGGACAGAATCTCAATACGATTACTTCAAAGATGCAAAATACGTAGGAAACACGGCTACATTCCCAGGTTTCTATGCTCCACAAGGAAGACAATTGCGTTTAAAAGCCGTAGATGATAAATTTTTGGAAACACTTAATGATTTAGGAGTTACCAATTTCGAAATGGAAACTTCTGCGATTTATGGCTTGTCTAAACTTTTAGGACACAAAGCTGTTACCATTAATAATGTGATTGCGAATAGAAGACGTGGAGAGTTTTCTGCTGATCATCATCAATCAGAAAAAAACATGATTGAATGGGTATTAGAAAGAGTTATCAAATAAGTCAGAAACTTTTTATTCTCAATAAAAAACCAGCTAGATTTTAGCTGGTTTTTATTTTTTAATAGAATTTCATTGTGTTTTAATCCAACAGTCTTCCACATGATCATTTACCATTCCTGTGGCTTGCATGTGTGCATAAACTACTGTAGAACCCATGAATTTAAAACCTCGTTTCTTTAAGTCTTTAGCAAGAGCATCAGAAATTTCGGTAGTTGCGGGAACTTCTTTTAAGGTTTTAGGACGATTAACAATCGGTTGATGATTCACAAACCCCCAAATATATTTACTGAAAGAACCAAATTCCTTTTGAACTTCTATAAATTTTTGAGCATTATTAATCGTAGCCATAATTTTCAGCCTATTTCTTATAATTCCAGCATTTTGGATGAGCTCTTCTACCTTTTTATCAGAATATTTCGCAATTTTTTGATAATCAAAACAATCAAAAGCTGTTCTGAAGTTTTCTCTTTTGGCTAAAATAGTGTACCAACTTAACCCAGCCTGAAAACTCTCTAAAATTAAAAATTCAAAAATTGTTTCATCATCATAGATAGGTCTTCCCCATTCTAGATCATGATAATCTCGGTATAAATCATCTTTTTCGCACCATGCACATCTTATGACTTCCATATTATAGATAGTATTGATAATTAATATTTTACAGCTATAAAATTTAATAAAACTTTATCAATTGGTTAACAAAATTTTGTGAAATTAGTGAGTAAATTTGTTATGTAAAATATCACAAAATTTAGCTAAAGATACAACCTTCCTAATAATAGTTATTCATAAAAATCAAATTTTTGTTGCAAGAACCTCGAAGAATTTCGGGGTTCTTTCTTTTTAACGATATAATAATTCTTTATAATTCTGTAAGAACTGTCGTTCCTAATAATTCTACATTTGCTTTAGTAACCAATCAAAATATATTATTATGGACACGAACAAACCATTAGACAATGCTTCTGATAGATTAAACGAAGCAAGAGACAGAACAGTAAACTCTGTAGAAAATACAGCGGAAAACATGTCAGAAAGAGCAGAAAATTTTGTAGATGATGTAAAAGATACTGCAGAAAATGCTTGGGAAAAAACCAAAGATGTTGCCAATGACATTTGGGAGAAAACCAAAGATGTCGCTGAAAACGTTAAGGATAAAACCGAAGACATGATAGACAATGTAAAAGACGAATACAGAGACAGAACCCATTAATTTTTAATCATCATTTTGATTTAGAATCCCGAATTTTTCGGGATTCTTTTATGCTATAAGCAATATTTTTATAAATTTGCCTAAAATAAATTATTATGTACGGATTACTTAAAGGTAAAAAAGGAATTATTTTCGGTGCGCTTAATGATCAGTCTATCGCTTGGAAAGTAGCAGAACGTTGTCATGAAGAAGGTGCAGAATTTATCCTTTCAAACGCTCCTATAGCAATGAGAATGGGCGAAATAGATGCTTTAGCACAAAAAACTAATTCAGAGGTAATTGGCGCAGATGCTACTTCTATGGAAGATTTAGGAAAACTTTTTGATGCAGCTATCGCTAAATTTGGTAAAATAGATTTCATCCTTCACTCTATCGGAATGTCTGTAAACGTAAGAAAAGGCAAACATTATACAGATATTAACTATGATTGGTTAGAAAAAGGTTGGGATGTTTCTGCAGTTTCTTTCCACAAAGTAATGAAAACCGCTTGGGAAAAAGATTGTATGAATGAGTGGGGTTCTATTGTAGCACTTACTTATATCGCTGCACAAAGAACTTTCCCAGATTATAACGACATGGGAGACAACAAATCTTACCTAGAATCTATCGCGAGATCTTTTGGTTATTATTGGGGAGAGAAAAAAGTAAGAGTTAATACCATTTCTCAGTCTCCTACGGTAACTACAGCAGGATCTGGTGTAAAAGGTTTTGGAGGATTTATGGGATTTGCAGAAGATATGTCTCCTCTAGGAAACGCTACCGCACTAGATTGTGCTAATTATTGTGTAGCTATGTTCTCAGACCTTACCAGAAAAGTAACTATGCAAAACTTGTATAACGATGGTGGTTTCAGCAACACAGGAGTTTCTCAAAAAGTAGTAGATAAATACAACGGAGAATAAAATCTCATAACTTTTAAAATACACAATCCATTCAACACTTTGTTGAATGGATTTTTTTATGGCGCCTTAACACGCTGTCCGCTATATCTTTTTTAAATTTTCTCAAAGCAATTTACTAAAATTTAAAAAAGGATGCCGCTTCCATCGTTAGCGCAAAATTCCGAATAAAATAGAGACTTAGTTTTTTACTTTCACAATAGTCAAAAAATAAAAAACTACCAAAACAGTTACAATTCCTGTTGTAATAAAGGTAATTTCTGCCCCAAATTGATACCAAATAAAACCTGCAAGAGAACTTGCCATCATTGTAAAAATACTTTGAAATGAAGAAAAAGTCCCTATAGCAGTTGCCGTATCTTTTTTATCTGAAATATTAGTAATCCATGCTTTAGAAATTCCTTCTGTGGCAGATGCATAAACACCATACAGAAAAAATAATAGAAAAAAAACATAGTAATTCCTATTAAAACTCATTCCAAAATAAACTATTGAAAAAACCAATAAACCAAAAATAAAAATCCTTTTCAAACCTAATTTATCCGCCAAAATACCAATAGGGAAAGCCAACAAAGCATAAATTAAATTATAAAAAATATAGATTATAATGAGCAATTGGTCAGAAACTCCAGACTCTTTCATTTTTAGCAGTAAAAAAACATCAGAACTGTTGAATAATGTAAAAACCAATAAGCCCACAACCAATTTTCTGTATTCATCACTACTCTCCTTCCAATAATTCAAAAAAGAAAAAAAAGAAACATTTCTCTTCTCGGGTTCTGCGTCATGCTTTTTCTCTTTCAAAAAATAAGAAGCAATTACTGCCAAAATTCCCGGAATAAAAGCAATCAAAAAAAGTGTCTTATAATTTTCCGGATAAAAATAAAGATAAATTAACGCCAGACTAGGTCCTAAAACAGCACCAAATGTATCCATGCTTCTATGAAAGCCAAAGACCTTCGCTTTATTTTCTGAAGTAGCTTCGTCTGATAAAAGCGCATCTCTTGCACCTGTTCTCACCCCTTTCCCTATTCTATCAATTGTTCTTGCAAAAAATATCCAAATCGGGAAAGTAAAAACCGCCATCATCGGTTTAGAAATAGCACTTAGAGCGTACCCTAATTGCACAAAAGGAACTCTCTTGGCAGAAACATCAGATTTTTTACCAAAATACCCTTTACTTAAACCTGCTGTAGCTTCAGCAACACCTTCTAGAATACCAATTAAAACAATGGAAAAACCAATAGATTTTAAATAAATTGGCATAATTGGATATAGCATTTCACTTGCAGTATCAGTCAGTAAACTGATTACCGATAAAATCCAAATACTTCTGGTGATGTATCTCACTTTTTTTCTTTAAAAATAAGTAAATTTTTCTCAAAATTGATTGTAATAAATTTTATTAACTTTGAAAAAATCAATAAATACCAAATGAAAATTTCTAAAATTGTTTTAACTACTGCACTTCTTGCATTTTCTTTTCATCATGCGCAAAACCTTAAACTCAATCCTACTTCTGCAGAAGAACGCTGGAAAGGTTACGAACAAAGAAAAAAATTAGAAGAAAATTCTATTCTTAAAAACCTTCAATTCAGAAATATTGGCCCTACTACCATGAGTGGTAGAGTTACAGATATAGATGCCAATCCAGAAAATCCAACAGAATTTTATGTAGCGTATGCTTCCGGTGGATTGTGGTACACCAATAATAATGGAACTACCTTCACTCCTATTTTCGACAGAGAAGCCGTAATGACAATAGGTGATATTTACGTAGACTGGAAAACCAAAACCATATTCATAGGAACAGGCGAAAGCAATTCTTCTCGTTCTTCTTATTCGGGAATGGGCATTTATAAAAGTACAGACCAAGGAAAAACTTGGCAAAACCTAGGCTTAAAAGACACGCATCACATTGGAAGAATTGTGGTAAATCCCGAAAACAATAATGAAATCTGGGTTGCAGCAGTTGGTCATTTATATTCTCCAAACGCAGAAAGAGGTGTTTATAAAACCAATGACGGCGGTAAAACTTGGAAAAAAACACTTTCGGCTGACCAAAATTCTGGAGCAATTGATTTAGCAATTAATCCACAAAACCCAAAAGAAGTTTACGCTACACTTTGGTACAAAGAACGTAAAGCGTGGAAATTTATAGAAAGTGGAGCTTCATCTGGAATTTTCAAATCAAATGATGGTGGTGAATCTTGGCAAAAAATTTCTACTAAAGATTCTGGCTTTCCAGCAGATGAAAACGTAGGAAGAATAGGACTTTCCATTTTCCCAAAAAATCCAAATATCATTTATGCGATTGTTGATAATCAAAAAACAAGACCTGTTTCTGCCGTAAAAGAAGAAAAAACTGAAAAATTTTTGGACAAAGCCAAAATGCAAAAAATCACCAAAGAAGAATTCTTGGCTTTAGATGATAAAACGGTTAATGAATACCTTGACGGAGAACGTTTCCCTGAAAGATACACTTCAGAAAACCTTAAGAAATCGCTCAGAGAAAATAAAATCACGGTAAAAGATATTTTCAACTATACACACAACGGAAATGATGATTTATTCAACATAGAAATTGAAGGTGCAGAAGTTTACCGCTCTGATGATGCAGGAAAATCTTGGAGAAAAACCAACGAAAAAAATCTAGACGGTTTATATTATACTTATGGTTATTATTTCGGGCAAATTTGGGTTTCGCCTACTAATCCAGATAAAGTAATCATTGCAGGTGTTCCGATTTTAGTTTCAGAAAATGGAGGAAAATCATTCAAATCTATAGATTCACAGAATGTACATGCAGACCATCACGCGATTTGGTTTAACCCAAAAAATGACAATCATTTCATCAATGGAAATGACGGCGGAATCAATATTTCTTACGATAATGGAAATTCATACATTCATTGCAATTCTCTGCCCGTTTCACAGTTTTATTCTGTGGATTATGATTTAGAAAAACCTTACAATGTTTATGGCGGAATGCAAGATAACGGCGTTTGGTTTGGACCATCAAGCAATAAATTTGATTATAAAAAAGGGAAATTTGATAATGGCGATAACTTCAAATTTCTCCTAGGAGGAGACGGAATGCAAGTGCGTGTAGATTTCAGAGATAATGCCACTATTTATACTGGTTTTCAGTTCGGAAATTATTTCAGAATTAACAGAAAAACCAATGAAAGAAAATATCTAGAAGTTCCTAGAGAAATTGGTGAAAATCCGCTTCGTTTCAATTGGGAAGCTCCTTTTCAGATTTCTCGTCATAATCAAGACATCGTTTATTTTGCTTCGCAAAGTGTTTTCCGAAGTATGGACAAAGGCGAAACTTGGCAAAAAATTTCTGGAGATTTAACCAGAAATACCAAACAAGAAAATGTGCCTTATTCTACCCTTTCAACAGTTGAAGAAAGTCCGAAAAAATTCGGATTAATTTATGCAGGAAGTGATGATGGATTGGTTAATGTAACCAAAGACGGCGGAAATTCTTGGCAAAAAATAGGCGATTTTCCTGGATTTTGGGTTTCTATGGTTCAACCTTCTTCTTTCTCAGAATCTAGAGTGTATTTGAGTTTAAATGCATATAGAGAAGACGATTTCCGTGCATTGCTTTACATTTCTGATGATTTCGGGAAAACTTGGAAGAAAATTGGCGAAGATTTACCTTCAGAACCTATTAATGTCATCAGAGAAGACCATACTAACGAAAATCTTCTGTTTGTAGGAACCGATAACGGATTGTACATTTCTCTAGACCGAGGAAAAACGTTTATGTCTGCCAATAACGCTACTCTTCCTAATGTAGCTGTCCACGATTTAAAAGTTCATCACAGAGATAATGAATTAATTGTAGCAACTCACGGAAGAAGTATTTACATTGCCGATGTGAAGAAATTACAAAAATTAACGCCAGAAAATTTAGCTAAAGATTTAATCGTTTATGATATAGAAAACGTGAATTTCAAAGAAAATTGGAGCAAATCTTACAATAATTTCACTGAAATTGAAAAACAGAATTTCCCATTAGAATTTTACACTAAAAATGCTGGAAACGCTTTCACTAAAATAATCAATGCTCAAAATGAAACCATAAAAATCATTAATCATTCTGCTGACAAAGGATTTAATACCATCAATTATGATTTGACCGTAAATGCAACTAAAAAATCTAAAAAAGCAGATGATGGCAATGTTTACATCACGCCAGGAAAATACACGGTAGAAATTTCCATCAATGGAGTTACAGAAAAGAAATCGTTAGAAGTGAAAGAAAAACCAAAATCTAAAAGCAAAAGGGTAACCGAAGTTCCGCAAGGAACAATGTCTCCAGGAGAATTTAAAAAATGGAGAAGAGAAGTTGGTTTCAAAAAACAATTATAATTTTAAAACAAAAAAAGTCCCGAAAATTTCGGGACTTTTTATTTTATCTTACACTCGGAATTACGATGAGACTTTCGTTTCCTGAACTGTTTACCGCTTGTACTGCAAAGAAATAATTATCTTTAGAATAAGGCAGTTTCATAGAATTTTCTTTGGTGAAAAATTTCTTTTGCCAAGTAGAAGAATCGGTTTCACGCATGAGAACGTAGTAACCTGAAACTTCTCCATTTTTTGGTTTTTCCCAATGAATGGTAGTGAAATTGGTCAATTCTTTTACATCCATTTTCACATTTTCTGGTTTAGAAGGAGATTTTGCCAAATTTGCCAAAACAGAAACATTAACGCCAACATTTTTCTTGAAATATTCAAAATCCATAAACTCTGGTAAATCCCCAAATTGCTTACCATTTTCTTTTCTGATATCTTGATGTTGATGGTCATAATTTTCATTAAATTCAGTTAATCTTACTGCTGAAAAACCTTGATTCACAAATGAAGTATGATCACCACCACGAAGAAATCTGTCGTTTCTGTAGATTAATTTAACTTCTAAATTGTCCACATAACGCTCTCCAATTTCCTTAATATATCTTGCTAATTGTCTGGCTTCGCCATCATTTTCTAAACCTAAATTTCTAATTCCTTGAGCTTTTTTGTCCAAATCAAATTGTGGTAAACCTTCAGAAAAAACTCTTAACTGATTGGCATTAATTAAATTGGTTTCACTAGAAAGATTATTCCCTACCATATCATTATTAAGCAAAGCTTCTAATTGCCAATTTTCATTTTTTGCCTTTTCTGCAAGCATTTTTGCACCTAATAAACCTTGTTCTTCGCCAGAAAACGCTACAAAAACAATGGTTGCTGGGAATTTTGATTGGCTCAAAACTCTAGCAGATTCTATTACGGCTCCTACTCCGCTTCCGTCGTCATTGGCTCCCGGTGCGAAATCTTTGTTATTCATCACATCAGAAACTCTGGAATCTAGGTGTCCGCCAATCATAAAAATTCTTTTATCATTGGGATCTGTCCCACGTAAAATGGCAATAGCGTTTCCTAAATCTGTAGGCTGATTGATTCGTTTTCCATCAGGTTGAATGGTTTGATTTTGTAGAAAAACTTCCATTCTTCCATCAGCATTTTTAGCATAATTTCTAAATTTAGAAAGCACCCAATTTCTAGCAGCACCGATTCCTTTTTTGGAATCAGTTGTAGAACTCATGGTATGACGAGTACCAAAACTTACTAATTTATTGATATGAGATTTTAGAGAATCTGCGCTTACTTGCGACACATAATTCGCAATTTCTGCATCTCTGGAAACAGTTTGTTGTGCAGAAAATACAACAGGAATTAAAAAAATTGAAAGTATAAGTTTTTTCATTATTGATTGTTGGTTTTATTTATTTTAATTTCGAAATTTCTTGACAAAAACGTTCTACCACTTCAGTTTCTGTAGCCCAAGACGTGATAATTCTAATAGCAGATTTTTGCGCGTCTATTTTCTTCCAAACATAAAAATCAAACTGCTCTGAAAGTTTCTCAATTTGTAAATTTTCTAAAATCGGGAAAATCTGGTTGGTATCCGTTTCAGCCAAAAGATCGCAACCAATTTCTTTGAAAGTTTGTTTAATTTTCATGGCTTGTTGATTAGCATGTTTTGCTAAATCCCAATACAAGTCTTCTTTTAACAACTCTTGAAACTGAATACCGAGTATTCTTCCTTTTGCCAACATTGCACCTTTTTGCTTGATATGAAACCCGAATTCTTCTTGTAAAATTGGGTTGTTAATCACAATAGCTTCTCCTAATAAAGCTCCGTTTTTAGTTCCGCCAAGATAAAAAACATCTGTAAACTTCGCTACATCTTCTAGCATTAAATCATTGCTCTCTGCAGTAAGTGCTTGTCCTAATCTAGCACCATCCATAAAGAGGTACAAACCGTTTTCTTTGCAGAATTTTGAAAGATTTTCTAATTCATTTTTTTTGTAAATGGTTCCAATTTCTGTAGAATTAGAAATGTAAACCAATTTCTGTTTCAGTTGATGAGGTTTATTTTGATGAACCTCTATCACACTTTGTACAAGTTCTGGAGTCAATTTACCATCTATGGTTTCTACACCATGAACTTTGTGACCTGTTGCTTCTATGGCTCCTGCCTCGTTGGTAAAAATATGACCAGTAGTTGCAGAAACCACACTTTCGTGAGGTCTTAGAATTGATGAAATCACCAATAAATTCGCTTGAGTGCCTCCACTTACAAAATGAACTTTGGAATGAGGTGCATTTGCTTTTTGAAGAATGAATTTTTCTGCTTCTACACAATAATCATCTAAACCATAACCATTTTGTTGAGAAGAATTGGTGCGCATCAACGCTGCTAAAATACTGGGATGACAACCTTCTGAATAGTCGTTTTTAAAAGAATATTTCATAGGACTAAATTAAATATTATTGAGGAGAAAATGAGAAATATGACATAAAAAATTTAAGAAAAGTTATATTTATTTCCGAATGTGTTAAAATACGAAAAACTGCGCCCCAGATTAAGCCATTGTTGGAGCTCATCTCAAAAAATAGGGGAATTGGGCTTGGCTTTTGAGATAGCGACTGGCGAAAGCTGGAAATGGCACACTAATTATTGGCTTTTTCTATAAAATTTAGATGTTTTTTCATTATTTTCAATAAAACGTGTAACCTTTTCGTTATCATTTACGTATAATAAGATATGAGACAGTTAAAAATTACAAAACAGGTTACCAATAGAGAAACCGCTTCCCTTGACAAATATTTGCAAGAAATTGGTAAAGTAGAACTCATCACAGCAGACGAAGAAGTAGAACTAGCTCAAAGAATCCGTAACGGAGACAGAGCTGCTCTAGAAAAGTTGATTAAAGCCAACTTGCGTTTCGTGGTGTCTGTATCAAAACAATATCAAAACCAAGGATTATCTCTTCCTGACCTTATTAATGAAGGAAACCTTGGCCTAATGAAAGCTGCTAAAAGATATGACGAAACCAGAGGTTTCAAATTTATTTCTTATGCAGTTTGGTGGATTAGACAATCTATCTTACAAGCTCTTGCAGAGCAATCTAGAATTGTAAGATTACCTTTGAACAAAATTGGTTCAATCAATAAAATCAACAAAGCTTACGCACACTTAGAACAAGAAAACGAAAGACCACCTTCACCAGAAGAATTGGCAGAAGTTCTAGACATGAGCGAAGAAGATATTAAAGAATCTATGAAAAACTCTGGTCGTCACTTATCTATGGACGCACCATTAGTAGAAGGAGAAGATTCTAACTTATATGACGTTTTACGTTCTGGTGAATCACCAAGTCCAGATAAAGACTTAATGCTAGAATCTCTACAAATAGAGATTGAAAGAGCTTTACAAACGCTTACACCAAGAGAAGCAGATTTGGTAAGATTATATTTCGGTCTCAATGGAAAACATCCTATGACTTTAGAAGAAATAGGTGAAACTTTCGACTTAACGAGAGAAAGAGTAAGACAGATTAAAGAAAAAGCAATTAAGAGATTGAAACACAACTCTAGAAGCAAAATCTTGAAGTCTTATTTAGGAAAATAATAAAGCTGTAAGCATTCAGCTATCAGCAAAACGCAAAAAAGATAGCAACTCGCTATCTTTTTTTTATATCAATACTTTAAAAATCTAAACGAAAGAAGTAAAAAATAAAATGAAAACAAAACTTATTGCACCTTCAGTTTTATCTGCAGATTTTGGGAATTTACAGCGTGATATAGAAATGATCAACCGCAGTCAAGCAGATTGGTTTCACGTAGACGTGATGGACGGAAGATTCGTTCCGAATATTTCTTTTGGCTTCCCAGTAATGAAAGCCATTCAGGAACACGCCAAAAAATTTGTAGATGTGCATCTTATGATTGTAGAACCAGATAAATATGTAGAAGAATTTATCAATTACGACGCAGACTTGGTTTCTGTACACTATGAAGCATGTACCCATCTTCACAGAACCATTAATTTGATTCAAGACAAAGGTGCAAAAGCCGGTGTAGTTCTCAATCCCTCTACTCCAGTTTGGGTATTAGAAGATATTATTACCGAAGTAGATTTGGTTTTATTAATGAGCGTAAATCCTGGTTTTGGTGGACAAAAATTTATAGAAAACACCTACAAGAAAATCAGAGAAACCAAAGAATTGATTCTGGAGAACAATTCTACAGCGCTCATCGAAATAGACGGCGGTGTAAATACCGAAAACGCTCCAAAACTCTTCGAAGCAGGTGCAGATGTTTTGGTGGCGGGAAATGCAGTTTTTGCCAGTGAAAATCCAGAAAGAACAATTGAACTGTTAAAAGTTTAAAATTACTTAAAGAGATAAAAAATAAAAAGTTCGAGAAGATTCTCGAACTTTTTTTATAAATTTTGGGTAATACTATTTGATTAGAAAATTTCTCTTCCAGAAAAATGGAATTGCGCTTCAATTAGAGCATTTTCATCAGAATCTGAACCGTGAACTGCATTTTCACCTACGCTTCTTGCAAACATCTTTCTAATGGTACCTTCTGCAGCTTCAGCAGGATTGGTAGCACCGATTAGTTTTCTGAAATCTTCTACTGCATTTTCTTTTTCTAAAACCGCAGCTACAATTGGTCCAGAAGACATAAATTCTACTAATTCTCCGTAGAAAGGTCTTTCTGCGTGTACTTCATAGAATTTTTTAGCATCTGCAACTGTTAATTGAGTTAATTTTAATGCTTTGAATTTAAATCCAGCTTCTGCAATTTTCCCTAAAATTGCTCCAATGTGCCCATCTGCAACCGCATCTGGCTTAATCATTGTAAATGTAATGTTACCTGACATAATTTTTTAAAAATATTTTTTGCAAATGTAAGATATTTTTGTACTTTTGCAAAGGAAACTTATTTCAAAGAGAGCCATTTTCTTTTGGCACGTTATTTGCAATATTAATAACGATTCTCATGTTTAATTTGAGTTTTCATGGTTATTAGTTTTTACCTCCAAGCAATTGGAGGTTTTTTTATGTAAAAATAAAATGTTAGATTTGAAAAATAATACATCTAACAACATGAATTCCCTTACCGAAGAAAACTATTTAAAAGCCATTTTCCACTTACTAGATTCTGAAAATCAGGTTACTGTAAATGAATTAAGCAAATTTTTACAAATAAAAATGCCTTCTGTAAACAGCATGATGAAAAAGTTTGCAGATAAAAATTGGGTAATTTATGAAACGTATAAACCAATAAGGGTAACAGAATTAGGCAGAAAAGAAGCCGCTATAGTTGTAAGAAAACACCGATTAACAGAAATGTTTTTAGTTGAAAAAATGGGATTCGGTTGGGAAAATGTACATGAAATTGCAGAACAACTAGAGCACGTACACTCTGAAGATTTTTTTGATAAGATGGATGAAATCCTGAATTTTCCAAAAGTAGATCCTCATGGCGAACCCATCCCAGATAAAGACGGTGTCATTATCACTCAAAATCTTAAAAAACTAAGTGAATGTAAAATAAATGAAACGATAATCCTCACTTCGGTTACTATTTCTACAGATGATTTCCTAAATTATCTGAATCAGAGAAATCTAGCTTTGGGTGTAGAAATTTTGATTAAAAGTATAGAAAAGTTTGATGGTTCTATGCAGATAGCGTTTTCAGATAGAACCGAGGTTTTAAGCAAAATGGTCTGCGAGAAACTTTTAGTAAAAAAATAAATCCCGAATTTCTTCGGGATTTATTTTTATGTATGAAGTATTGATTATTTTCCAGCTTTTAGAGCAGCTTCTACTGCTTTCATTTCTTGGAATTTAGCATCATTATGTGAGGTTTGATACAAACCTTTTAATAATGAAACAATTTCTAAATCTTTAGGATTTAAAGAATAAATTTTTTCAGCATATGGAATCGCTTTACTTAACTTAGCTCTTCTTTCTGCTAAAAGTTTATTGAATACATCCATTTTTTTTGCTTTTCTAGCCTCATCAATTGCAGCAATGGCTTTATCATCTCCATTTACATAAATGTTAAATACCATACCCTGTAAAGCTTCTGCATAATTAGGGTCTATTTCTAAAGATTTTTTGAAATAACCTTCTGCTTCAGCTAATTTGCTAGGATCTTTACTTGCCAAAACGCCTAAATTATACCAAGAAATTTTGTCGTTAGGATTTTTTGCAACTTGGTCTTTTAGGTTAGCCATGAACTGATCCATTTTTCCAGATTTGTAATAGATAGTACCTTGTTGTTCTGTTAATTTGCTACTTTTTGGAAATTTAACTAATCCTTTTTCAATTAAAGCTAATGCTGAATCATAATTTTGATTTTCAATTTCTAAAGCTACAGCTGTTTCATATAATTCTTGCTCTACACTTGGAGTATTTTCTGATTTGAAATCAGTATAATCTCCAGTTGCTCCCATTTTTTTATATAAATCCCAAGTATTTTTGTCTAGGTTTTCTACTGCTCCTGTTTTTTTATTCTTAGCTTTATACTCAGTTTTTACACCAGTATAACCTTCATTAATTAACTCATTATAAACTTTTGCAGCTTCTGCATTTTTTTGACCTTGAGCAAAAGAAATTCCTGCATAATATTTATATAATTTATCTTCGCCACCACCAGCTGCTAATAAATTATTAACTTCTAAGAATTTTTTCCCAGCCAATTCGTGGTTTTTAGCATTATAAGCAGCCATTGCTTCATCATTAGCTTTTGTCAAAAGTGGGTTAATTTTCGCACCAAGACTTCCAGCCAATGTAGGCACATAAGCTTCTTCTTTTAGATTAGCAACACCTGATGCATCTGCAGCCTGTTTTCCTACATAATACACTTTTTGCTTATCTGCATTTTTACCTACATAAATTTTAGATTTTCCAAGTGCAGAAATATTTGCTAATACTTCTGCGCCTTCTGAAACCTTACCGGTATTTAGAAGTCCCAAGCCTTTAGCATAATAATACTGTTCTAAAACTGAAGGCTCTAAAAGGTAAGTCTTACCTCCTAAAATTGCATCTGCAGCACCAATTTGTGAATTAGCTGTAGCAGTATCATTTGCTTCGATTGCTTTGAAAGCAGCTGTAATTTCTTTTTTTTGTCCAAATGAAAAACCAAAGGCAATAACCGCTGCACTTAAAATTATTTTTTTCATAATGTAAAAATTAAATTTTTAAGAAAGGACAAGTCATCAACTTGTCCTAAATATAATACTATTCTTCTTCGTTATTATTTAATGTATCTTCTTGAGATTCTATAGGAGCTTGATTTTGAGTTTCTTCGTCATTATTATCTACTGTTTCTTCAGTTTCTTCTTCTACTTCTTTATCCATCATTACTTTAGCAACAGCAGCAATCTCGTCATTATTTTTTAAGTTAATCATTCTTACTCCTTGTGTATTTCTACCCATTACTCTTAAATCATCCATTCCCATTCTTATGGCAACTCCAGATTTGTTGATAATCATCAAACCATCTTCATCAGTAACTGACTGAATTGCAATAAGATTTCCTGTTTTTTCGGTAATGTTAAGTGTAATTACTCCTTTTCCACCTCTGTTGGTAATTCTGTAATCTTCTACTGCGGTACGTTTACCATATCCTTTCTCTGAAACAACTAATACCGTCTCATTTTGAATATCATTTACCACAATCATGCCAATTACCTCATCTCCATCAGATAAATCTACACCACGAACTCCAATAGAAGTTCTACCTACTGCTCTTACTTTTTCTTCTGGGAATCTGATACATTTACCACCTTTAGTGGCAATCATGATTTCAGAAGTTCCTGTAGTTAATTTAGCTTCTAATAATTGGTCATCTTCTCTAATTTCAATAGCATTAATACCATTTACTCTAGGTCTAGAATATTGTTCAAGAGAAGTTTTCTTGATAATACCATTTTTAGTCACCATTACTACATACATAGAATTTACATAGTCTACATCTTTTAGATCATTGGTTCTGATGTATGCTCTGATTTTATCATCTGGTTCGATGTTAATTAAATTCTGAACTGCTCTTCCTTTAGCTGTTTTAGAACCTTCAGGAATTTCGAATACTCTTAACCAGAAACATTTTCCTTTTTCGGTAAAGAACATCATGTATTGGTGATTGGTCGCCGAAACAATGTATTCTAAGAAATCGGCATCTCTAGTTGTAGCGGCTTTGTTACCAACTCCACCTCTACTTTGAACTTTGTATTCAGAAAGTGGCGTTCTCTTGATGTAACCCGCATGAGAAATAGTAAGAACTACTTTTTCGTCTGGAATTAAGTCTTCTATAGACATTTCTCCACCTGAGTAATCTATTTCTGAACGTCTTTCGTCTCCGTATTTTTCTTTAACTTCTAACAATTCATCTTTGATGATTTGGTATCTTCTTGGTTCATTGGTCAAGATATCTTCCAAATCTTTAATTAAAGCCATAATTTCTTCATATTCAGCTCTAATTTTGTCAAGCTCCATTCCTGTTAAACGAGCAAGACGTAAGTCTAGAATCGCTTGAGCTTGAATTTCAGAAAGTTCAAATTCTGCAATTAAGCCTTCTTTTGCATCTTGTGGCGTAGAAGAATGACGAATAATTGCAATCGCTTTATCTAGAGATTCTTGTGAACCGATTACCTTCATGAAACCTTCTAAAATATGTGCTCTTTCTTTCGCTTTTTTCAGCTCATATTCCGTTCTTCTTACAATCACTTCGTGACGATGGTCTACAAAATGATGAATAATATCTTTAAGGTTTAATTGTTCTGGTCTACCATGAACTAAAGCGATGTTGTTTACAGAGAAAGAAGTTTGTAAAGCAGTATATTTATACAATAAGTTAAGAACTACATTTGGAATCGCATCATTCTTCAGTTCATAAACTACTCTAAGACCGTTTCTGTCAGACTCGTCTCTAATTTCATAAATTCCAGGAATTTTTTCATCTTTTACCAATTCTGCAGTTCTGGCAATCATTTCTGCTTTATTGACTTGGTAAGGAATTTCGGTAACGATGATGGCATTTCTATTGCCTATTTCTTCGAAACTTACTTTAGCACGAAGTACAATTCTTCCTCTACCTGTATGGAAAGCGTCTCTTACACCATCATAGCCATAAATAATACCGCCCGTTGGGAAATCTGGAGCAATGATATGCTTCATTAATTCATCAATAGTAATTTCTCTATTGTCTATATAGGCACAGATAGCATCTACAGCTTCAGATAAGTTATGTGGCGCCATATTGGTAGCCATACCTACAGCAATCCCAGAAGTTCCGTTAACCAAAAGATTTGGAATCTTGGTAGGCATTACTTTTGGTTCAGTCAATGAATCATCAAAGTTATTCTGAAAATCTACTGTTTCTTTATCTAAATCAGAAAGAATTTCGTCTGAAATTTTCTTTAATCTCGCTTCGGTGTAACGCATTGCAGCTGGTGGATCTCCGTCCATAGAACCGAAGTTACCTTGACCATCTACTTGCGGATAACGCAAACTCCATGGTTGCGCCATTCTCACCATTGCATCATATACCGAAGAATCTCCATGAGGGTGATATTTACCCAAAACATCCCCTACAATTCTTGCAGATTTTAAATATTTTCTGTTCGAAAAAACGCCCAAACCATACATCCCGTATAAAACTCTTCTGTGAACAGGTTTTAAGCCGTCTCTTACATCTGGTAACGCTCTGGAAACAATTACCGACATTGAGTAATCAATGTAAGAGGATTTCATTTCATCAACGATGTTGATAGGAATTAGTCTTTCTCCTTCTTTATGCATACTTTATTTTTTAATTATTTGAAAATCAGACTTATAATAAAATAAACTGATTTCTAAATTTTTCAATTTTAAATAACGCACGAATATACGAAAAAATGCCGAAAAAAGTGATGAAAATTCACAATTTATTATCCACAAATAAGCTAATATTTATCATTTTTTGAAAACAAAATAAACCGCCAAAACTAAACAGACAAAAGCCGCTAGATGATTCCATTTAAACGATTCATTTCTAAAGAAAAATACTGCAAATACGGTAAAAACAACCAACGTAACTACTTCTTGTATAATTTTCAACTGAAATAATGTAAAAGGCCCTCCATTTTCTCTAAAGCCTAATCTATTAGCTGGTACTTGAAAAATATATTCAAACAACGCAAATCCCCAACTAATGAGAATAACCGACCAAAGTACAGATTTTTTCATCCAACCCCACTCTTGGAATTTGAGATGACCATACCACGCAAATGTCATGAATATATTAGAAACCAATAAAAGCAGAACAGTAAGAATTCCTTTTGTCATTTTTGAGTATTTTTGCAAAATAATTTCCAAAAATAAGAAAAATGAGCATTTTAAGCATAACATTCCATACTGTAGAAAGCCAATTGCAGACTTGGGAACAATATTTAGAGAATGAATTGATGAGTTTAGTTGAAAACTTTATAGACGTAGAAAAATACATTCTTTCTGAAGTGAATACCGAAATGCTTACCGAAGGTAAAAACACTAATCTCCTTCTCATCTTCGAAAGCGATGAAAAAAGACAAGAATTCATAGAAAATGAACTTTATAATCTTTCAGAAATAATCGCCAGAAAATTCGGGGAAAACGTGATGATTTTCAAAACAGAATTGAACGAAAAAAAATCCAGATTTTAACAATCTGGATTTTTTTTTAATTTTTATCAATATATTATATTAACATTTAGACCACACTTAAAAAAGCCATCGTATCAATATTATCTGCATAAGTATTGAGACTAGGATTTTGCGCTTCTCCAAAGTTTACAGAATTTTCTATCCCCAATTCTGGCTTTGCCACCACACACTGAATATTTGATTCATTTTCTACGAGAAAAGCGTGAACCTCTTCTACACTTTCGTATCTGCTGAAATTAAGCACAGAAAGCGGCGAAAACAGCGCATTATCTTCTTTGAGCATTACAAAATTATTATCCCAAAAATTCTCTTGATTCAAGAGATAAACTGCTTTATTATAATCATAGTTATTGGCATATTTATGATGATTAATCACGTCTTTGAAACCTAAAAAGTTTTCAAAAAGCCTACTTAATTCATAATCTTTCGGGATAAGAAGCCTCGTTACATTTCTACAACCTAAGCCAAAATATCTGAAAATATCTTCTGCTAAGAGTTGTAATTCTTCATTCGTTTCATCTCCTTTAATTACCGCCACAGAAGTTCTGTTTTTTCTAATAATAGACAAAGCATCTTTAAAATAATACTCTAAATATCTAGCTGTATTATTACTTCCTGTAGCAATTACCGCATCATAATCCGTCAATCTTTCTACAATCTGAAACTCTAAATTCCACTCAGCAAATTCGCCCCATTTTTTCAAAAAGAAAGGCAAAAGAAGTCTATCTTTAGAAGAAAGTTTAATCAGCGGAATATGATTACTCATTAGCACACACATCACGTCATGAAATCCTACCAAAGGAATATTTCCCGCCAAAATCAATCCTACTTTTTTAGATAATTGAGAAACCTGATATTCTGAAAGCCAATTTTTTATATTTTCTTCGGTTAAAATATCTGCCCAATTTTTAAAACAAAATCTTATGTTTTCTTGTGTAAACCATGGGTTTTCTACCTCGCTTCGTCTCATCAATGCAGCTAGTTCTTGCTCATCATGAGTATAATCAATTTCTGATTTTTGTAAAAACTGTTGAAGATAATGTCCTAATTTACTTAAACCCTGTATTTTGAGATCTTGTTTCATTTTATATATTTAATCCTATTATTTTTGCACTTATTATTAAAAATTACCTCAAAAAAGATAAGTTTTACCATGCAAAACTTTTCCAAATCAACTGAAATTTACTAATTTTGTGCAAATTTAAAAAAAATACCTAGCAATGGCTATTATAATAACAGACGAATGTATTAATTGTGGAGCTTGCGAACCAGAATGCCCTAATAACGCGATTTATGAAGGAGCTGTAGACTGGAAAGCTTCAGACGGAACTAGTTTAAAAGGAACCGTAACTTTAAAATCAGGTTTAACAATAGATGCTAATGCACCTCAAAGACCTGTAAGTGATGATGTTTATTACATTGTTCCAGATAAGTGTACCGAGTGTAAAGGTTTCCACGAAGAACCACAATGCGCAGCGGTTTGTCCGGTAGATTGTTGTGTCCCAGATGACAACCATGTAGAAACAGACGCAGAACTTTTAGGTAAAAAAGCATTTTTACACGGCGAATAAAAATTAAAAAAATCCCGCTTCATTCTGCATGAGCGGGATTTTTTGTTTCAATATACTTTCAATCATTCTCTATAAAAATATGAAAAAACATAATTTCAGTGCAGGACCTTGCATTCTCCCTCAAGAAGTTTTCCAAAAATCAGCAGAAGCGATTTTAGACTTCAACGGAATGGGACTTTCTATTTTAGAAATATCTCACCGTAGCAAAGACTTTATCGCAGTAATGGACGAAGCCAGAGCCATTGTAAAAAGATTAATGAATCTTAATGATGACTATGATGTATTATTTTTAGGTGGAGGCGCAAGTTTACAATTTGCGATGGTTCCTTTTAACTTGATGAAAGAAAATGGCAAAGCTGCCTATTTAGATTCTGGAAACTGGGCTGCTAATGCAATTAAAGAAGCCAAAAAATTAGGATCAGTAGATGTAATAGGTTCTTCTAAGGAAGAAAGCTACTCTTACATTCCAAAAATTGAAGAAGTGAGTGCTGAATATGATTATTTTCATTGCACTTCTAACAATACCATTTATGGAACTCAAATCAAAAATTTCCCAAAAGCCAATACTTTAATGGTTTCTGACATGAGCTCTGATATTTTTTCTAGAGTGATCGATTATTCTAAATTTGACTTAATCTATGCAGGGGCTCAAAAAAATATGGGACCCGCAGGAACTACTCTAGTGGTGGTAAAAAAAGAAATTCTAGGAAAATCAGGCAGAATTATTCCATCTTACTTAGACTACGCTCAACATGTAGCTAAAGAATCTATGTTTAATACTCCACCAGTTTTTGCAGTGTACGCGTCACTTCTTACCCTACAATGGTTAGAAAAAAATGGAGGAATAACTGCTGCCGAAGAAAGAAATATTGCTAAAGCAAAACTACTTTATGATGAGATAGACAGAAATCCATTATTTGAATGTTTCTGCGTTCCAGAAGATAGAAGCTTAATGAATGTTTCATTTAAAATCACAGATGAATCTAAAAAAGAAGCTTTTGACAACGCTTGGAAAGCTGCTGGAATCAATGGATTAAACGGACACAGAAGCTTAGGCGGTTACAGAGCAAGTCTTTACAACGCATTACCAATAGAAAGCGTACAGGTTTTGGTAGATGTTATGAAATCTATTTAAAATCTAAAGAAAAATATGAAAATTTTAGCAAACGACGGTATTTCAAATTCTGGAGAAAAGGTTTTGAAAGAAGCTGGATTAAATCTTCTTGACAACAGAGTTTCTCAGGAACACCTCATTCCTTTTATCAATGAAAACCAAGTAGAAGTTTTATTGGTAAAAAACGCTACACAAGTAACTAGAGAACTCATAGATGCTTGTCCAAGTTTAAAAATCATAGGAAAAGGTGGTGAATCAATGGATAATATAGATGTAGAATACGCCAAATCTAAAGGAATCTTCGTCATTAATACACCAAACGCTTTTGCTAAATCCGTAGCAGAATTGGTTTTTGCGCATTTTTTAACTTTGATTAGATTTTTACACGATTCTAATAGAAATATGCCTTTAGAAGGTGATACTAAATTTGCGTTTCTCAAAAAATCTTACGAAAAAGCAACAGAACTTTCAGGCAAAACGCTAGGAATCATAGGCTTTGGAAGTATAGGAAAAGAAGTTGCCAAAATAGGAATAGGTCTTGGAATGAAAATTATTTTCTACACCAGAAAACCTAAAACAGATACCATTTCTTTAGAATTTTTTGACAGTAGAACTATTGATTTTGAATTCACTTCTACTCAAAACATGGAAGCGTTTTTAAAAAAAGCAGATTTCATCAGCATTAATACATCAGAAACTAAAGAATATATTATAGACACGCCAGAATTTGAAATGATGAAAGATGGCGTTTTCATTGTAAACACAGCAAAAGGTGGTGTAATAAATGAAGTAACACTCATAGATTACATAGAAAATAAAAAAGTAGCGGGAGCCGCTTTAGATGTTTTCGAAACCGAACCAAAACCAGAAATTCAGATTCTGATGAATCCTTCTCTTTCGCTTTCTCCGCATGTTGGTGGAAGCACTTTAGAAACTCAAGAAAGAATAGGAACTGAATTAGCTCAACAAATTATTGACTTACAAAAACTTATATAATTTAAAAATTTATTATATTCGCAGAATTTAAAAAATTAAACTATATAAAACCTCAAATTAATTAACGTAGAACATGCCAGTTTTTAAACCATTTAGAGGAGTTAGACCGCACCCTGATTATATTGATAAATTCCCAACTCATCCTTTGGATAACTTTACGCAGGAAGAAATCAATAAAAAGGCTACGGAAGACTCTTCTTACATACAGATGATTAAACCATATGTATGTAGCAAATCGAAAGATGTTGATAGAAATCTACGAAAAGTAAGAAGCAATTATGAAGAAATGTTAGCAGACAATAAACTTCTTCAAGATAGTTCTTCTTATTATTTGTATGAACAAATTTTACCCAATAAATCTGTTTTCAGAGGCTTATTAGGATTAACTAGTGTGGAAGATTTCTGGAACGGGAAAATCAAAAAACATGAATCTACCCTAACTTATAAAAAAGAAAAACTTGCTCATTTCTTAGAAAAAGTTTCACTTCAAGCAGAACCAGTTCTTCTTACCTATCAAGCTAATTCTAAAATAGAATTATTGATGAATCACGAAGAAAAAAACGTTCCCATCATTAATCATACAGACGAAACTGGAGTAAGACACAAAGTATGGAGAATAGACAATCGTTTAAAACTTCAGCAATTTAAAGAAGTAATAGACCAAATTGATTCTTTTTATGTAGCAGATGGTCACCACAGAATAGCTTCTGCAGCATTATACGCTCAAAAACACAAAGAAAAAAACAAAAGACATAATGGCAATGAACCTTATAATTTTGTTTTCAGCTTTATTGTTTCTAGTCAATCAATTAAAATCAATGATTACAACAGAGTTGTAAAAGACCTAAACGGAAATTCTAATGAAGAATTTTTACAAAAAGTGTCAGAAAACTTCCTTATTCACGAAAAAGGTGAAAACGCTTACTACCCTTCACAGAAATTCCACATTTCTATGTATTTGGGTGGGAAATTCTATTCACTACACGTAAAACATAACCTCAGAGATTTAGACCAAGGATTAGATAATGTAGACCATCATCTATTAGACAAATATATCTTCAAACCTATTCTCGGCATTAATGATTATGAGGAAGAAGAAAACAGCAAGATGAATTTTGTAAAAGGAAATTCTAATCTTGAAGGCATAATTCAGCTTAAAGAACAAGTAGATTCTGGTGATTACGCAGTAGGTTTCGGAATTTTTCCTGTGAGTTTTAATGACATTACCAAACTGGCGAATCAGAACTTACAAATGCCTCCTAAATGTACATACATAGAGCCTAAATTAGTTACCGCACTGTTAATGTACGATATGGATTGGTAATTTTTCTTGATTTATTGTAAAAAAATAGTATTTTTAGGTTTCCAAAAAGAAATCACAACATGAAGAAACTACTTTACATACTTCCGCTCTTTTTGGGCGGATTTTTTTGGTCTCAAAATTTCAAACAAGATTCTATTCAATTCAAGAAAATTTCAGACGAAATTTTGGTCAATGGTAAATCTTATGAAGACCTAAGAGAATTAACAAAAGACATTGGCAGCAGATTATCCGGAAGCAGTAATTACGAAAAATCTGCAGACTGGGCGATGAAAAAACTGCTGGAAGCTGGTGCAGACCAAGTTTGGTTTCAACCTGTAATGGTAAACGTATGGACACGTGGTGATGAATCTTTAAAACTAAAAGTGAATCACGGAAAATGGAAAGAAGTAAAAATGCTTTCATTAGGCAATTCTGAAGGTACCAAAGGTAAAGACTTAGAGGGTGAAGTAATTTTAGTTAAAACTCTAGAAGATTTCGAAAAACTACCAGACCATGTAGTAAAAAACAAAATTGTTTTTTTCAACTATGCCTTTAAACAAGAGTTTGTGGTCACTGGACAAGCATACGGAGATGCCGGAAAATATAGAAGAGTTACTCCATCTGAAGTAGCAAAAAAAGGCGGAAAAGCGGTAATAATTCGTTCTCTTACCTCATCATTTGACGATGTTCCTCATACTGGTTCTACTCGTTACGAAGACGGAATTCCTAAAATTCCTGCTGTAGCTATCGGTGCAGAATCTGCTGATTATTTAGAAGAAATTTTACTCAAAAAACAAAAAGTTCAAGCCGTTCTCAATTCTAATTGCGGAATGAATGGTCAAATGATGACCAAATCTGTCATTGGTGAAATCAAAGGAAAATCAGACGAAAAAGTAATTGTAGTAGGTGCACATATTGATTCTTGGGATGTAGGTGAAGGCGCTCATGATGATGGTGCTGGAATTGTACAAAGTATAGAAGTACTGAGAACTTTTAAAAATCTAAAACTCAAAAATAATCATACCATAAGAGTTGTTTGTTTTGCCAATGAAGAAAATGGTGTTAGAGGCGGCAGAACGTACATGGAAACAGTAAAAAAATCTGAAGAACCACACATTTTTGCCCTAGAAAGTGACAGTGGAGGTTTTACACCGAGAAGTTTTAGCTTAGGAATGCATCCTGATAAAGCCAAATCTATGAAATCTTGGGAAAAACTTTTTAACCCATACGGAATTTATGAATTTGCTGGAGATCACTCTGGCGTAGACATAGAACCTCTTAGAGAACTTAAAATTCCTGCATCTGGATTGGTAACAGACTCACAAAGATATTTTGACATTCATCATACTCCAGAAGACACTTTTGAAAAAGTAAATCGCAGAGAATTATTGTTGGGAGCTGTGGTTATGACACAACTTATTTACATGGTTGATAAAAATTGGTAATGAAAAGACCTCCATTTTACAAAAGTGTTTATTATGCTTTCAAAGGACTTTTTTGGATGCTAAAAACCGAAAGAAACTTTCAGTTAGAACTCTTAGCACTTGTTATTAATTTATTTTTAATTGTTTATTTTCAATTAAATTCTACAGACGCTGTTTTAATTTTTATCGTTTGTTTTTTGGTTCTCATTGCGGAAATCATCAATACTGCTATTGAAAAAATTTGTGATTTCATAGAACCTCATTTCAACGAAAAAATAGGATTGATAAAGGACCTAGCAGCTGCAAGTGTAGTAACAGCTACTCTACTTTCCTTAATTATAGGAGTTTTAGTCTATTCGAAATATGTTTTTTAGAAAATATTAAAAATTTTCGGGGAAAGTTTTTACGGCTTCTTCATAACCTAGCTTATAGATTTCGTCCATTCTGGCTTTATTGCTCTCGAACATTCCATAATTGGATAATTCTTTGGGAGAAATAAACCAGTCACAATCTTTGAATTTATAGTTTTCTACACTATGACTCAGCAATTCATAAGCTCTGGTAGAAACAGCTTTGATACTGTTTAGCTGTTTGCCTTCAATGTCTTGCAATGGTGAAACATATACTCCAATTAATTTTTCACATTTCTCTCTGATTAAATTTGAAGGAAAATTATTCAAAATTCCTCCATCGCTTAATAACATTCCATCTTTTTGAAAAGGACTGGTCAAACCAGGAACCGAACAAGAAGCTATAATTGCATCAAGCAAATAGGTGTCTCCATCAAAAACGTGTGTAACACCTTGAACCAAATCAGTCGCTGTAATCAACAATTCTAATTTTAAATCTTTAATTTTAATTTCTCCAATAATCGGTTGGAGATATAATCTGAAAACTTCAGAATTGATAAATCCCGGTTTTGTGAGAGTAAAATGTTTCCAATTGAAAAAATAAACCGATTTAAAAAATTCTAAAATCTCATCAGGAGACTTTCCGAAAGAATACAATCCTCCTACAATTGCACCAGCACTCGTTCCAGCAATGACTTCAGGAAAAATATTTTTTTCTTCTAAAAATTTTAGTGCGCCAGCTTCTGCAATTCCTTTGGTGCCACCACCAGAAAGTACCAGCCCTATTTCTTTCTTCATATTATTAGTTTCATTTGTTAAAATTAAAAAAACCACAGCAAAAACTGTGGTTTTTTTGTATTTATTACATAAATATTAGATGTGAATCACTTCTCCGTAAGCAGCAGCTACAGCTTCCATAATCGCCTCAGAAACAGTTGGATGCGGGTGAATAGATTTGATGATTTCGTGGCCAGTAGTTTCTAATTTTCTAGCAACCACAGCTTCTGCAACCATATCTGTAACACCGTCACCAATCATATGGCAACCTAACCACTCTCCGTATTTTGCATCAAAAATTACTTTAATGAAACCATCTGTATTACCATTTGCGGTAGCTTTACCAGATGCTGAAAGCGGGAATTTACCAACTTTAATTTCGTATCCTTTTTCTTTAGCTTGTTTTTCAGTTAAACCAACAGATGCAATTTCTGGATGACAGTAAGTACAACCTGGAATGTTTCCGTAGTCAATTGTTTCTACGTGCATTCCTTTGATTTTTTCTACACAAGTAATTCCTTCTGCTGAAGCTACGTGAGCCAAAGCTTGAGTAGGAATAATATCACCAATTGCATAATAACCCGGAACAGAAGTTTGGTACCATTCATTTACCAATACTCTACCTTTGTCTGTAGCAATTCCTACTTCTTCAAGTCCAATGTTTTCAATATTTGCAGCAATACCAACTGCCGAAAGTAGAATATCTGCTTCTAGTGTAATGTTTCCATCTTTGGTTTTCACATTGGCTTTAACACCGTTTCCAGAAGTATCTACAGATTCTACAGATGCATTGGTCATGATATCAATTCCAGATTTTTTAAGAGATTTTTCTAAGTGTTTAGAAATTTCTTCGTCTTCTACAGGAACGATATTTGGCATGAATTCTACAATTGTCACTTTAGTTCCCATTGTATTATAAAAATCTGCGAACTCTACTCCGATTGCTCCAGAACCTACTACAATCATAGATTTCGGTTGAGTAGGCAATGACAAAGCTTGTCTGTAACCAATTACTTTTACTCCATCTTGTGGAAGATTTGGTAATTCTCTAGAACGAGCTCCAGTTGCAATGATGATATGATTAGCAGCGTATTCTGTAACTTTTCCTTCTTTGTCTGTTACCGAAACTTTTTTGCCTTTTTGTACTTTGGCAGTTCCCATGATAACGTCAATTTTATTTTTCTTCATCAAGAAAGAAATTCCGCCACTCATTTTAGTAGCAACTCCTCTACTTCTAGCAATTACATTAGGAAAATCAAAACTTCCCTCTACTTTATTAAGACCGTAATCTTCGGCGTGTTTTATATAGTTAAAAACTTGAGCAGATTTAAGTAATGCTTTGGTAGGAATACACCCCCAGTTTAAACAAATACCACCTAGATTTTCTTTTTCTATGATAGCCGTTTTAAAACCTAATTGTGATGCTCTAATTGCGGTTACGTAACCACCAGGTCCAGAACCTATAACAATAATATCGTAATTCATTTCGAGATTAAATTTTTGCGAATTTACGGAATTTTTCAGAAAATTCGGGTTTTACTATGATATAAATATGATTTTTTAAAACAAAAAACAACTCCTGATAAGAGTTGTTTCTTATTTATCTTAATAAACTTCTTGTACTTTTATATTCGGGCAGTTTTTCTCTATCCAAGTGGTATCAAATTCTTTGATTTCTCTTCTTTGTCCTTTGTAAATGTAATATTCATTAGGCGTTTGTGAATTACCATCAATCACTTTTGGCATTTTATTGATGATTTTTTCTTCTGGGCAATCTTGGATTTTTGCCACAGCACAACTCGAAAGAGTAAAAGCTACTATGATAAAAAATAAAATTTTCATTTTTTAAATTTTTGGAAACTGAGAAGGGTTAGCCTCATGAAAAATTCCGTATACCTTTTCTACCATATCATCTACAGATGGTTTTGAGAAATAATCTCCATCACTTGCATAAGCTGGTCTGTGATCATTTGCTGCAATCGTTAACGGAGCTGAATCCAAATATCTGAATGCTTTTTGTTTTTCTACGATTTGCTGTAGAATAAATGCAGAAGTTCCGCCTTCTACGTCTTCATCAATAATCACTAAACGATTGGTTTTCTTCACGCTTTCTGCAATTTCATGTGAAATATCAAAAGGTATTAAAGATTGAATATCAATCACTTCCGCAGAAATTCCTAGTTTTTCTAATTCTTCGGCAGCTTCCATTACTAATCTCCAAGTAGAACCATAAGTTACTAAAGTAACATCTTTTCCTTCTTTAGTTACTTCAATTTTTCCAACAGGAACAGTGAATTCACCTAAATTATCTGGTTGTTTTTCTTTTAATCTATAACCATTGAGCGTTTCTACAATAATTGCTGGTTCATCACTCTGAAGCATTGTGTTATAAAAACCTGCTGCTTTAGTTAAATTTCTAGGAACCAAAACATTAACACCTTTTACCAGGTTAATAATCCCCGCCATTGGCGAACCAGAATGCCAAATTCCTTCTAATCTATGACCACGAGTTCTGATGATGAGCGGTGCTTTTTGCCCACCTTTTGTTCTGTAATGAAGCGTTGCCAAATCATCACTAATTCCTTGTAAACAGTATAAAATATAGTCTAAATACTGAATTTCTGCAATCGGACGAAGCCCACGCATTGCCATACCAATTCCTTGTCCGAGAATAGTAGCTTCTCTAATACCAGTATCAGCAACTCTTACTTTGCCATATTTTTCTTGAAGTCCTTCTAACCCTTGGTTTACATCACCTATATTTCCTGCATCTTCACCGAAAACCAATGTTTCTGGATATTTTTCAAAAATTTTATCAAAATTATTTCTTACCACGACTCTTCCATCTACCATTTCTGAATTTTCTGAGTAAACCGGTTTTACTTCTTTTACATTGGCAGATTTCCACTCAGACTCTGAATACAGGTGTGATGAATAATTATCTTTTTCTTGTGCTAAAAGTTGTTCATACTTAGAAGCAAGCCATTGTCTTTCAGTAGATTGATTAGTTCTAGTTAAAAGCAAAACTTTTCTCATCAAACTGAATACATCCTTTTTGGCATAAGAAATCAATGCCCCGAATTTTTGCAGTTCTGCTTCTACTTCGCTATTCTGAGATTTTAAATTCTCTACTAATGGAAGTACTTCATTTTTAAGAACTTCTATAGAATTTCTATAATTTTCCCAAGCTTTTTTCTGACCGTCTTTTGCTATTTTTTTAGCTTCTTTTTCTATATTTTCAAGTTCTTCTATCGTAGCTAAAATTTCTTCTTTTCCCTCTATTTCAATAGAATAATTAAGAATCCATTCTTTAAATTTTTCTAAGCCATCAAAATCTGCTTCCCATTTTAATCTTTCTTCAGATTTATATCTTTCGTGAGACCCAGATGTAGAGTGACCTTGAGGCTGAGTAACATCTGTCACGTGAATCACGACAGGAACAGATTCTGTTCTAGCAAAATGCTCTGCTCTAGCATAAGCGTCAAGAAGTGCAGGATAATCCCAAGCTTTTACTTGAATAATTTCGCAACCTTCTGTTTTTCCTTCTTTTCTTTGGAAGCCAGAAAGCATTTCTGCCATGTCTTCTTTTGCTCTTTGATCATGAGTAGGAACGGAAATCCCGTAACCATCATCCCAAATGGATAAAATCATGGGAACTTGTAAAGCACAAGCTGCGTTTAATGTTTCCCAGAAATGACCTTCTGCAGATGATGCATCACCTATGGTCCCAAAAGCAACTTCGTTTCCATTATTGCTGAATTTTTCTGAACCGTTAAATTTTACCGATTTGTAAACCTTTGAAGCTTGAGCTAAACCAAGAAGCCTAGGCATTTGTCCTGCAGTAGGAGAAATATCTGATGATATATTTTTAATTTGAGTTAAATCTTTCCAAGTTCCATCTTCATTTAAACTGCGTGTTGCAAAGTGACCATTCATTTGTCTACCAGCAGAAGCAGGTTCTCTTTCTACAGAAGTATCTGCATACAACTGCGCAAAGAAACTCTCTACAGACAAAGCACCTACCGCTAAAGCGAAAGTTTGGTCTCTATAATAACCACTTCTGAAATCTCCGTTTCTAAAAACTTTTGCCATGGCTAATTGTGGCAATTCTTTGCCATCACCTACAATCCCAAATTTAGCTTTACCTGTTAAAACTTCTCTTCTAGCCATATAAGACATCTCACGAGAAATTCTACCTAGTTTATAATCTGCTAATATTTGATTTTTAAAATCTTGAAAAGAAACTGTTTGCGTTTCAATATAAGTAGTTTGCATCATCTTGGATAAGGATTTTTACAAAGATAATAAAATTATGGAATTGATAAAATAAATTGATTTTTTTGATTATTTTTCAATTACAAAACAAAACACAATACTTCAATTGAAATATTGTGTTGAGCTTAACTTAATTAATATGAATGTATGAATAATTGTGAAGATGTTCTTTAAAAATCTCCTCCGCTGCTCTGAGAACAAGCAGCGAAAGGAGAAAACACAAACGATGAAAAAAAATTTATTTTACTTTTTATTAGATTTATTTTTAGTTGGATGCTATTTTTTTAGAAATCTTAATGCTTCTTCTTCGCTATGCAAAACTACAGTAGTTTTATATTCATTACTATTTCTTAGATTTCTTCTATTTTGAATAATTTCTAGAATCTCAATATCAGTTTTGCTTAATGCAGCATCAGATTTTTCTGAACTATTAGATTGTTTAAATGATAATACTGCGATTGAAGCCAATATTAACAATACAGGTGTAAATTTTTTCATAACAGTAAACTTTTAAATTATTATTTACAATATCTAAGATTTTGAAATAGTTAATTATTTGTAGAAATATTTCACTATAAACATAAATCTTTGATTTTGTTTTTATTTTAATTTTCCAAATGTTGTTTTTTAAAAAAATTTCTTTAAAAATCTCCTTCGCTACTATGAGAATAAGCAGCGAAAGGAGAAAACACAAACGATGAAAAAAAATTTTATTTTACTTTTTTATTAGATTTATATGTTGTAATTATCTTGGTGGAGGTACTATTTGTCCATCTGCCCCTTCAATTGCCATTTCTTCAACAGACATCTCAACTGTTCTTGTAGTTGACAAAATAGTATCATTCTTAATATTTTTAATTAAATCATTCTTCTGTCTTAAACTTCTACTTTGTTGAATAAATTTAAGATTAGTTGCATCTTCTTTTGATAATAATTCATCTTCTTGTCTACATGAAATAAAGAAAAGAACTAATGATAAACTAAAGAATACTAATTTTTTCATAATTTTATTTTTTTGATGAGAAAAATGTATGTTGATTGACGTCATTGAGACAAATTTTCGGACTGTCATTTTATAAAAATTGAGTGTTATTTCATAAATTTTATATCAGTTTTTAAAAAAAATAACATTAATATTGTAAAAGTTTACAAATAACTCATAAACTAATTCATTATTTCGCCTTTATTCATTGATTATGAAGAATTTATTACAATATAAAATTGTTTTTTTTATATTCTTTTTATTTTTTGTTCAATTTAATTCGCAAGACACAAAAATTGATGATTTAAATAATGAGACTATTGAAAAAAAGATTGACAGTCTACATAATAACCCAAATAAAGCATGGGAAATAATTAATCTTTATATAAAAAAATCTAAAAAAGAAAAGAATGATGAATCATTACTCTATGCTTATAGATATGCAGGTAATTTTTCGCAGTATCCAGAAAATTTAAAATACGCAGACTCAGCTTTGGCAATTGGTAAAAAATCAAACAATAAAAAACTATTAACTGAAGCATATCTAAATAGAGGCTTTGTATTTATGAGTCAATCTTTATATCAAAAAGCATTAGATGACATTTTAATTGCAAATAAATATTCAAATGAACTTAATGATTCATATACTGTAAACTGTAATAAATACTTAATTGCTCAAAATAAAATTTATTTAGGCTTATATGAAGAGGCTAATAAAGAGCTCTCAAGTTGCATAGAATATTTTAAAAAAAATCTAACTAAAACTTCTGATTTAGGGAAAAACTATCAAATGTTTTATTTATATTCTCTAATGAGTCTAATAGACACTAATACTAAGTTAAGAAGACATGAAGAAAATAATGTTTTATTAAAAACTGCTTTTGAATATATCAAACAAAATAATCTAAAACAATATACTCCTTATTTTATTTCATGTGATGGTGTAGATGATTATTTTAAAAAAAATTATAAACCCGCAATCAAAAAACTCTCTGAAGCGATAAGACTATATAATGACCAATGGCCACATATTACTGATATTTTTTATATTGGGCTTTCTAATTGGAAACTTGGAAAAAGAGATGTAGCTGTTAAATATTTTGAGGAAATTGATAAAGAATATGACAAGTCAAAAAAATTAAATCCTGAATTTAGACCAGCATATGAACTATTAATTAAGTACAATGACTCCATTGGTAATAGAGATAAGCAATTAAAATATATCAACACCTTAATGTCTCTTGATAAAAATTATGAAAAAAATTATAAGTACCTGTTCTCTAAGATTAATAAAGAATATGATACTCATAAACTCATAAATGAAAAGAACAAAATTGAAAGTTCATTAAAAAATCAAAGAACTATAATTAGTTCAATATTATTAATAACCATACTTGCATCATTATTCTATTGGAATCGTTATAACTCTTTACAAAAAAAATACAAAGAAAAATTTGAAGAAATTATCTCACAGAAACCTATTTTAGAAAAGATAGAGACTCTTGCAGAAGTAGAATCAAAACAGGAAGATGATCTAAATCTAAAAACTCTTAATATAACTGACAAAATAAAAATTACCGCTCCGAAAAATTCTTCTGAACTAGAGTTTTACAACAAAATACCTGGTCTCAATCCTATTTTAGTTCAAAATATTTTGCAACAACTAGAAAAATTCGAAGAAGAACTTAGGTTTACTGATAATCAAATGTCATTGAGACTTTTAAGTGAAGAATTTAACACCAATATACCTTATCTTTCTAAAATCATAAATGTATACAAAGGAAAAAATTTCAACTATTATATTAATGATCTAAGAATCGATTATATTATTGAACTCCTAAAAAATGATGCTACCTACTTAAATTACGACATCAAAAATCTAGCGTCTTTAGCCGGCTTTACAAATGCGGTAAACTTTTCTGATAACTTCCAGAGAAAATTCGAGATTAAACCTTCCTATTTCATTAAAATGATGAAGGAAAATATTAAAACTAATTCATAAAAATAAAACTTCAACATTTTCATGTTGAAGTTTTTTTTGAAGAAGAACTTTACTATTTTAATAGTATTGTTTTTTGTTTGGTTATTAAATTTACCCCTTTTTAATTGTGTTCTTAAAAGTTGAAGCAAAACTAACCATTTTAAAGCTTGCATAATAAAAAGCAAACTCGGAATTCATAAAAATTAACTGGGATTTTTTGAAAAATATCATATTTCTTTTCTCATTTTTTTGTTTTATCATTGTAAAAAAAAATAAGTTTGAAAAACACTTATAACAAATATCTGATAATTAGAAATTTAGTATTGATAATTTTATTTTTTTTTCAAATGAGTGTAAAAGCTCAAAAGAAAATATTAGAAGAATTATCATTCTTAGAGATTGAGAATAAAATTGATAGTTTAATTTCTATTAACGGCAATACTTTGCCAGTAATTAAACATTACATAAAGAAATCTAAAAAAGAAAATAACGATCAGGCGTTGATTTATGCTTTCAGATATGCTAGTAAAGCCACACCTGAAGATATTGGATATAAATACGCGGATAGTGCAATAGTAATTGCAAAAAAAACTAATAATAACGAACTTATTTCAGAGGCTTTACTTAACAAAGGAGTACTCTTAATGGATTATTATCAATATGAACCCGCCCTAGATTATATTTTGCAAGCAAAAGAATACTTGAATAATGTAAAAAATGATTACATTAATTACAAAACTCTTTATTTTATAGCTCAAAACAGAATGTTACTAGGGCAAATCACAGAAGCTAAAAAACATCTTAGTATATGTGTTGATTTTTTCAAACAGCGTATAAATGAAGCTGAATTAGGATATGATTACAAAACTTATTACAGCTATTCTCTTATGAGCTTAATTGACTGTAATACAAAACTAAAAAAACATTCTGAAAATAATTCTTTATACAAAGAAGCTTACGAATTCATTAATAAAAACAATGCAAGATATTTAATTCCATATTTTATATCCTGTGAAGGAACTGATGCTTATTATCTTAAAAACTATTCTGTGGCAATTAATAAACTTAAAAAAGCACAACATTTATATCAAGATAGTTGGCCTCATTACACAGAAATTTTCTATATAGGAATGTCTTATTGGAAATTAGGAAATAAAAAACAAGCTGTAAAATATTTCGAAAAACTAGATAAAGAATATTATAAAGATAAAAATCAAGATCCTCAGTTCAGACCTGCTTACGAATTACTTATAGAATACTACGCTTCTAAAAATAATACCAATAAGCAACTCGAATACATTAACAAATTAATGTCTTTGGATAAATCCTACGAAAAGAACTACAAATATCTTTTTGCTAAAATTCATAAAGAATATGATACAAAAAAGCTTATTGACGAAAAAAACAGCATTGAAAATAACTTAAAAATTCATCAATATATTACCATTTTCATCATTACATTAAGTATATTGATTATTTCGTTTTCTACTTATAAATATCTCCAGATGCAGAGAAGATATAGAGAGCGATTTAAACAAATGATTTCACAAAAAAATACAGAAATCGAAAAAATGCCAGTTACAATCGTTGAAGAGAATAAAAAAACAACTCCAAAAATCGCTGGTCTTAGTGAATCAACTATTACATATATTCTAGAACAGTTAGAAATTTTCGAAAAAGAACAGCTATTTCTGGATTCGAAAATCACTCAAAAACTGCTCAGCGAAAAGTTAGGAACCAACCCTACTTATCTCTCTAAAATCATCAATACATACAAAAAGAAAAACTTCAGCAATTATCTCAATGACTTGAGGCTAGAATATATTGTGGAACTACTCAAAACAGAACATAAATACTTGAATAGAGATATAAAAGAATTGGCAAATATTGCAGGTTTTACAAATGCTGAGGCATTTTCGGATAACTTCCAGAGAAAATTTGAGATTAAACCTTATTACTTCATTAAAATGATGAGGGAAAATATTAAAACTTATTCTTAAAAATATAAAAAAACTTCAACATTTTCATGTTGAAGCCCCTTTGAAGAAGAACTTTACTATTTTAATAGTATTGTTTTTTTTGATTGGTTATTAAATCTTACCCCTTTTTATTGTGTTTCTATAAGATGAAGCAAAGCTACTCTTTTCATTATTTCCTTACTAAAAAGTGAACTCGGAATTCATAAAAAACAACTGGGATTTTTTGAAAAAATATCATATTTCGTTTCTCATTTTTTTGTTTTATCATTGTATTAACGAAATTCAAACTAACAATAAAACATAAATAATTAATTATCAATTAATTAAAAAAAATCAACACCAATCAAACAACAAAAAAATGATTCCTTCAAAAAAAAGAATTTTAATCATCGCTATACTCTTTTTTTTACCATTTTATATTTTTTCACAGCTTTCTGTAAATTATAATAAGTTAGAAGAAAATATAATTAATTATAAAATTTCTGAATCGGATAGATGGAAATTAATCTACAATTATATTAATATCGCAAAAAAAAATCAAAATAATGAAGCTATTATCAATTCATATAAAATAGCAAGTGTTTATTCTATTTTTCCCGAAAATTTAAAATATGCTGACAGTGCATTAATAATTAGCAAAAAATTAAATTCTCCAAAATTTCTTGCGATTACTTATCTGAATAGAGGAATTATTTCTATGGATAATTCTGAATATATAAAATCACTAGATGATGTTTTAACTGCTCATAAATACGCTTTGACTTCTGAAGATTATTATTATATATTTAAGTCAAAATATTATATTGCACAAAACAAAATTTATCTTGGCCAGATTAAAGATGCTAACAATATTTTAAAAGAATGTGTTTCATTTTTCAAAAAAAACACCAATACTAAAGAATACGGAAAAGATTACATTCAAATGTATATTTTTTCAATGATGAATTACATTGATACAAATTCTAAACTAAATAAACAAAAAGAAAATCTATCTTTAATAAAAGAAGTTATAAACTTTTGTGATAAAAATAAATTAGAAAATTACATCCCTTATTTTTTATCTTCCGAAGGAACTGATGCTTATTATCTTAAAAACTATTCTGTGGCAATTAATAAACTTAAAAAAGCACAACATTTATATCAAGATAGTTGGCCTCATTACACAGAAATTTTCTATATAGGAATGTCTTATTGGAAATTAGGAAATAAAAAACAAGCTGTAAAATATTTCGAAAAACTAGATAAAGAATATTATAAAGATAAAAATCAAGATCCTCAGTTCAGACCTGCTTACGAATTACTTATAGAATACTACGCTTCTAAAAATAATACCAATAAGCAACTCGAATACATTAACAAATTAATGTCTTTGGATAAATCCTACGAAAAGAACTACAAATATCTTTTTGCTAAAATTCATAAAGAATATGATACAAAAAAGCTTATTGACGAAAAAAACAGCATTGAAAATAACTTAAAAATTCATCAATATATTACCATTTTCATCATTATATTAAGTATATTGATTATTTCGTTTTCTACTTATAAATATCTCCAGATGCAGAGAAGATACAGAGAGCGATTTAAACAAATGATTTCACAAAAAAATACAGAAATCGAAAAAATGCCAGTTACAATCGTTGAAGAGAATAAAAAAACAACTCCAAAAATCGCAGGTCTTAGTGAATCAACTATTACATATATTCTAGAACAGTTAGAAATTTTCGAAAAAGAACAGCTATTTCTGGATTCGAAAATCACTCAAAAACTGCTCAGCGAAAAGTTAGGAACCAACCCTACTTATCTCTCTAAAATCATCAATACATACAAAAAGAAAAACTTCAGCAATTATCTCAATGACTTGAGGCTAGAATATATTGTGGAACTACTCAAAACAGAACATAAATACTTGAATAGAGATATAAAAGAATTGGCAAATATTGCAGGTTTTACAAATGCTGAGGCATTTTCGGATAACTTCCAGAGAAGATTTGAGATTAAACCTTCATACTTCATTAAAATGATGAGGGAAAATATTAAAACTTCCTCTCTATAACATAATCAAGCATCAAATTAAGAGAGTGTTTCGCGTCAGAATCAGGAAATTCTGCGAGGATATTTTTTGCTTTTTGCTGAAAATCTTTCATAACCCCAATTGCATAATCCAATCCACCAGATTTTTTCACAAATTCTATCAGCTCTTTTACTCTTTTTTGGTCGTTATTATATCTTTTAATAGTATTCAAATAGTACTTTCTATCAGCTTCATTCGCCGTTTTCAGAGTATGAATAAGCGGCAAAGTCATCTTTTGCTCTTTAATATCAATCCCAACTGGTTTTCCAATAATATTTTTAGAAAGATAATCAAACAAGTCGTCTTTGATTTGGAACGCCATACCTGTATAGGTACCAAAATCTTGCATTTTTTTGGCTAAAACTTCATCAGCTTCATTAGACAAAACGCCTACTTCGCAACAAGCAGCAATAAGTGTAGCCGTTTTTTGACGAATAATTTCATAGTAAACGTCTTCTGTAATGTCTAATTTTCTGGCTTTTTCTAATTGAAGCAACTCCCCTTCAGACATTTCTCTGATGGTTCTAGAAATAACAGCCAATAAATCAAAATCTTTATTATCAGTAGAAAGTAAAACTGACTTAGAAAGCAAATAATCACCTACTAAAACAGCGATTTTATTTTTCCATAAAGCATTGATAGAAAAGAAATTACGACGTTTAAAACTTTCGTCTACTACGTCATCATGAACCAAAGTAGCAGTGTGAATCAATTCAATCATAGAAGCGCCGCGAAACGTCTTTTCGTTTACATTTCCTACCAATTGAGCGGTAAGAAATACAAACATAGGTCGCATTTGCTTTCCTTTGGTGGTTACAATAAAACGAGTAACTTTATCAAGCAAAGGAACTCTACTTTGCATAGATTCATAAAACTTTTGTTCAAAAAGTTTCATTTCTTCGTTAATCGGCTTCTTGATTTCTTCTACAATGTTTGACACGCTATAAATTGAATGATTATTGACAATAAGTATAAAATCATACAAATATAATTAATTAAAACTATTCTTGCATAATCAAAAGAATGCAATAAAAAAATTATTTTAATTTTTCTATTGGAATAAAATACAAACGCTGTTTTACACTGAAAATAAACTTAGAAAAATCTTCATTAGAAATGTAAATTCCATCTTGGTTTACTGTAATTCCTTCTACTTGACCTATCGAAAGAAAAGAACCTAACTTATACTTTTTCAATGGTTTAGAGAAAAATAATCCTTCAGAGTTTCTCTCAAAAATCATCAAATACACTTTCGCTTTTTTAGTATAACCTACCACATATAATTTTCCTTGAAAGTAAGCAGCATCTGTAATGACGAATCCTGCATGAAAAGACTCCAAACTTACAAGTGATTGATTTTCTGAATCTTGTAAATCAATAGTATAATGAGAAATATTTTTAGAACTCCATTCTTTCGAAAAAACATGAACTTTTTCATTGAGAAAAATCATGGCTTCTGCATCAAAATTATGTGAAAGATATCGCGTAGAAAAATCGTTTTGTATAGAATAATTCAAAGAATTTTTAGAATAATTACCCTGAAAATCAGTTTTATAAATAGCTAAATCTCTTCGATTTCCTGCATTATTTCCGAAATCGCCTATATAAAAATTTTCACCATCACTGGTAATAGCCTCCCAATCTTTATTCGGGAAATCTGTTTTCAGTTTTGATAAAATTTTACCCGAATTTTTATCAATTTCAAAAATTTCATTGGTATTGCCACCATCATTTAAGGTATAGAGCTTATCTTTAAGAAAAGTAAGGCCAGATGTTTCTTTTAAAGAATCTGATAATGTGGCAATTTTGTATTTCCTAAGAGCTAACTTTTCTGTTTTTTGAGAAAAAGAAAAAAGAAAACTAAAAAAAAGAAAAACAAGAATGATTTTTTTCATAGAGTTTATTCTCCAGAATTTTTGTTGGCCAATTGTCCACAAGCAGCATCGATGTCTCCACCTCTACTTCTTCTCACCAAAGCAGTGATACCCGCTTTTTCTAACTCACGAACATATTTTTCTTCGGCCTCTACACTTCTATGGTCGAATTTTCCTTCACCAATTGGGTTATATTGAATCAAATTCACTTTACAAGGAACTTGTTTACAATATTTTATCAAGGCTTTTATATCTTCATCACCATCATTAATTCCTTTCCAAACACAATATTCAAAGGTGATTCTGCTTCCAGTTTTATCATACCAATATTGCATCGCTTCCATAATTTCTGTTAACGGAAATTTATTAGAAAAAGGCATTATTTCGTTTCTTTTATGTTCTATTGCGGAGTGTAATGATAGCGCTAGTTTTACTTTTAGATTTTCATCAGCAAGCATTTTCATCATTTTCGGAATTCCAGATGTAGAAACGGTAATTCTTCGTGCTGACATTCCTAAACCATCTTCTTGAGTGATTTTTCTGATGGCATCTACTACGTTTTTATAGTTCATCATGGGCTCTCCCATTCCCATAAAGACGATATTAGATAATGGTCTATCAAAATACAGTTTGCTCTGTTTATCAATCAGTGCAACTTGGTCTACAATCTCGGCAACTTCGAGATTTCTCATTCTTTTGAGTTTTGCTGTTGCACAAAATTCACAATTCAAGCTACAACCCACCTGAGAAGAAACACATGCGGTAGTTCTAGACTCTGTAGGAATAAGAACAGATTCTACCAAAAGTCCATCATGAAGTTTCACTCCATTTTTGATGGTTCCGTCTTTAGATTTTTGCAATAAATCTACAGAAATAGGATTAATGGTAAATTCTTGGGAAATTTTTTCTCTCAACTCTTTAGAAAGGTTGGTCATTTCATCTATTGAGTGTAGATTTTTAGACCATAACCAATCATAAACCTGTTTCGCACGAAAAGGTTTTTCGCCAAGAGTGACAAAATATTCTTTGAGTTGTTCTAAACTTAATGTTCTGATGTCTTTCATATAAAAAAGTCTCGCAGATTCAGCAAATTTAGCAGATTTTAATTCATCTGCAATATCAGCCAAATCTGCGAGAAAATTATTTTAAATTAATCTTACAATATTAACATTGCATCTCCGTAAGAATAGAATTTGTATTCATTTTTCACGGCTTCTTCATAAGCGTGCATGATAAAATCTGTTCCTGCAAAAGCTGCAATCATCATAATTAATGTAGATTTTGGCGTGTGGAAATTAGTAATCATAGCATTTGCTACACCAAAATCATAAGGTGGATAAATGAATTTATTCGTCCAACCTTGATAAGCAGAAATCTTTCTGTTAGAAGAAACTGAAGTTTCTAATGCTCTCATTGTAGTAGTTCCTACTGCACAAATTCTTCTGTTTTCTTCTCCAGCTTTATTAATAATATCTGCTGTTTTTTCGTCAATAATTGCTTCTTCACACTCCATTTTGTGCTTAGAAAGATCTTCAACCTCAATTGGGTTAAAAGTTCCTAAACCTACGTGAAGAGTAACTTCTGCAAAGTTAATTCCTTTGATTTCTAGACGCTTCATTAAGTGCTTAGAAAAGTGTAAACCTGCAGTTGGAGCTGCTACTGCACCTTCTATTTTAGCATAAATGGTTTGGTAACGTTCTGCATCTTCTGGTTCTACATCTCTTTTGATGTATTTAGGAAGTGGAGTTTCTCCTAATTCTTTTAATTTAGCGCGGAACTCATCATAAGAACCATCAAATAAGAATCTTAGAGTTCTACCTCTAGATGTAGTATTATCAATTACTTCTGCAACCAAAGATTCGTCTTCTGTAAAGAAAAGTTTGTTCCCAATTCTAATTTTACGAGCTGGATCTACTAATACGTCCCAAACTCTGGTTTCCTTATCAAGTTCTCTTAATAAGAAAACTTCGATTTTAGCACCAGTTTTTTCTTTGTTTCCGTATAGTCTAGCTGGGAAAACTTTGGTATTGTTAAAGATAAATAAATCGTCTTCGTTAAAATAATCGATTACGTCTTTAAATAGTTTATGTTCAATGGTTTGTGTCTTTCTGTCAAGAACCATTAATCTTGCTTCGTCTCTGTGTTCTGAAGGGTGTTCTGCCAATAAATGTTCTGGCAAGTGAAAATTGAAATCAGATGTTTTCATAAAATTTACGGATTTTATTTAAAATTTTTAAGCCTGCAAATATACGATATGAAAACAGGGGTTGTCAAGTGTTTTGAGATATTTATTTTTTTAATCAATAAAACTAAGAGTTTTAGGTAGATGAATAGTTAAATTAATTTTTTCTATTTCTGAAGATTCTTTTAGAGAATTTTCATTATAAAATATTCTATCAATAAGATAACTTCCATTTTCATACTCTAATAATTTAGAAAAAATTTTTCTCTTAGCATCAGTATTAAATTCTAAAGGAAAATGTAAAATTAAATTATTTTCGAAACTTTTAAGTTTAATTTTAAAATTCATTTTTCGTTTCGGATAGCCTTCATATTTATATTCAAAACTAATTTTATAATCATATTCATCATTATAGAGTTTTTCAGTATTTACATTTTTAATAATACAATCATTAGCCAATAATTTGTTTGAATTTAAATAAATAAAATCCGATTGTTCTAATTTCTGAACTATTTGAAATGTATGACCTATATTTTTATCTTAATCTAATAATCTTGCATAAACTTCATTTCCTCTATCATAGAAAAAAATAGAAACATTAACATTTTTAGAATATATTAAATGTTTAGATGCCCCCTCATAATCATTGGAAATTGATCTACTATTTAGCATATAATCAAACTGATACTCTTGAGAAAAAACAAATAAAGAAAATAGTAAAACGAAAGAAATAAATAGTTTTTTCATGGTAAATAGTTTTTAATTTTTTGCCAAGATAATAATTTTTCATCGTACTTCAAACTTGCATGAGCAGGGCTTGTAGAAGGTAAAACCGTTATGGGCAGATGAAAATCTTTTGGTAAAATTTTCAATAAATTTTTATAAGATTTTTGTCCGTTGCAGAAAACAGCTTTTATGTTTGGATAATTGTGCAGCAACTCTCCTATTTTATTACTCTCTTCATTTCGGATTTCAGAATCTAAACTTCCTTTTCTTTCGCAAGTGTCTATTACATCCCAAAGTGCAACGTGATATTTTTCTAAAATTTTAATTCTTTCAGAATAATCTGTTGTGAATTCTTCATTAAAAAGTTCAAAAATAATTTTCCAGAATTTGTTTTGAGGATGTGCGTAATATTGTTGCATTTCCAAAGATTTTACCCCTGGAATAGAGCCTAAAATCAGAATTTTCGATTCGTTATCAATGATTGGTAGAAATGATGAAATTTTTTGCATAAAAAAATTGCGATAGAAAACTACCGCAATTTAATATTAATTTTTAATTCTTAATTTCTACAAAGTTTCTTTCAACCAATCGAAGAATTCTCTTTGCCAAACTAAACCATTTTGAGGGTGTAAAACCCAGTGGTTTTCATTAGGGAAATAAAGGAATTTGGTTTTAAGACCTTTCATTTTTGCTGCTTGAAAAGCTTCCTGACCTTGTTCATAACCCACTCGGAAATCAAGACCTCCTTGAATTACCATAATTGGTTTATTCCATTGGGCAACAAAATTGATTGGATTAAAATCAGTATATGCTTTTGGTAAAGGGTTTTCCCAAGGCGAACCTAAATCCCAATTCGCAAACCACAATTCTTCAGTTGTTCCGTACCAAGATTTCATATCGAAAAGTCCGTCATGAGCAATGAATGTTTTAAATCTATTTTCGTGAACTCCAGCCAGCATAAAAACACTGTAACCACCGTAACTAGCTCCTACTGCAGCCATTCTATTACCATCTACATAAGGTAAAGTTTTAGCAAAATCTGCCGCCGCTAGATAATCTCTGATTGGTTGTCCTCCCCAATCTTTAGAGATATCTTCGTTCCATTTGGTTCCCCAACCTGGCATTCCTCTTCTGTTTGGTGCAACTACGATATAATCATTTGCAGCCATCAAAGCGAAATTCCAACGGGTAGAGAAAAATTGAGTCAATGCAGATTGTGGACCACCTTGACAATATAAAAGTGTAGGATATTTTTTATTCGGATCAAAATTTGGTGGATAATGGAACCAAACTCCCATTTCTTTTCCATCAGAAGTTTTTACCATTTTCAGTTCAGATTTGCCTTGAGATAATTTAGCATAAGTATCTTTATTTATGGAAGTTAGCTGAATCATACTTCCGTCTTTAACATTAACTTTAAATAAATCTGCATTATGATTAATATCTGTTCTGGTTACTAAAATACTTCCGCTTTGGAAGGCAATAATTTCATTCACATCAAAATTACCACCAGAAATTTGCTTCACTTTCCCATCTAAACCAATGTGGAAAAGCTGTTTTACACCTCTGTATGCGGTAGAAAAATAAATATTTTTAGAATCTGGACTCCATGCTATATCTCCCACTACACTTTCGTCCCAAGATTTAGTAAGATTTGTGATTTTTTTAGAAGTCAAATCCATCACTACAATATCATTTTTATCTGCTTCATAACCATCTCTCGCCATAGATTGCCAAAGCAAAGACTTTCCATCTGGTGAAAACTTAGGATTTACATCATAACCCATCATTCCTTCTGTCCAGTTTTCAGTTCTACCAGAAGCTAAATCATATGCGTAAATATCTGTATTAGTGCTTGTTGCATAATCCTTACCCGATTTTTTCTTGCAAACGTATAAAACCTTAGAAGAATCTGGACTCCAAACGAAATCTTCGCTTCCGCCATGAGGTTTTTGAGGAGAATCAAAAGGTAAATTTTCTAATAAATCTTTAGCTTTAGCAACATCTTCACCTACATTGGCTACAAAAACGTGATTGTATTTTCCTTCGTTCCAAGCGTCCCAATGTCTATGGTTAAGGTCTGTATAGATTTGAGCTGTCGTTTTAGGAAGGTCAGAATATTTGTCTTTTCCTAACAAATTTTCTACGTGAACTGACTTACTGAAAGCGATTTTTTTACCATCAGGAGAAATGATAATATTGTCTGCATCACCTATAGTATAAAATTCAGCCCATGTTAATCCTCTGTCTTTAGAAATATAGATTTTATCGCCTTCTGAAGCGTAAATTCCATTTTTATCCCACTGAATTAAAGATTTTTTGCCAAAATCAACTTTAGAAGTTTGATTTTTTGACAAATCGTAGTAAAAGTGTTCTTTGTTGGTCTTTTCGGTTTTCAAATCTACTTTTCCTACGCTGTAGAATAACCCAGATTGAGACGGTTCTACTGCAGTAACCGAGAATTTATTAAGTGTCCAGAGAATTTCTGGCGTCATCACTTGTTGTGCTTTCATAAGGAAAGGTGCTGCTAGAGCGATAATTGTATGTTTTAGTTTCATTTTATAATGATTTTAGCGGTCTAAAATTAATTAAATTTATTGACAATTTTTTCGATAGTATTGATATTTCGGCTGGTTAGAATATTTTTAAAAGATTTCTTTCCCAAAATCTTACCAAACTCACTATTAAGCGTATTTCCTTTAGAAATCTTCCAATAAAAATTACTATTGATTAGTTTAGCTTCTTCCTGCTCTTGATGATTTGCTTTTAAAAACTCTTCCATCAAAAGATTTTCGTCTCCTGCATTACAAATAAAGCTGTAAATATGAAGATTTTCATCTTTCTCAAAAGGAGAATTTTCTAAAATTTGCTTCACTTCTTCATCAGTTTTTAAAAACAAAAATGCTTCGTAACGAAAATGCTCAGAAAGTAATCTTTCTAGTTTTTGTTTTAAAATCTCTGGAGCTTCATCAGACTTAAATAAAATATTTCCTGTTGCCAAAACACTAGAAACGTCTTTCACTCCTGCCTTTTTGAAAACATCACAGACTTCTACCATTTTCATTGCAGTTCCGTTTACGTTTACGCCGCGTAAAAAAGCACAGTAATTCATTAAGTAAATTTATTTTCTTTCGTAGAGATTATAATCTGTTCCAGAAGGTTTTAATCTGTATATTTTTTCTAAAATTTTATTGTCAGAATTTAAGTGATTTTTAATTCTAAACTCCTTCAATAATCGATAGTTTTCTTGGTAAAAACTTCCATCTTTTCCTTCAAATAAGTTTTTGGGCGCCAATAAATACTTTGGTTTCCTTTTTTCGACTGTATTTTTCCAATAATTGACTTTGTCTTTTTTGATTTCAGTTTGAACTTCTTTATCCACCAAACCAACTTCATCTATTGCCTTTAAACCCGAAAAATAAGGAATATAACCCGCTGGCTCTAGTAAAATGTATTGATTTTTATCTTTTTCATAGTCTTTTAGAAACAAACCAATGCTTCTTCTATAATTCCACTCACCGTTTCCTGTGGCGATAGAATGAACCGTTTGAAAAGCAGCCATCGGTAAAATATAAAAAATAAGAAGCAGAGAAATCCACCAAAATTTATATATCTTTTGCTCTAAAACAAATACCAAAATCACTGCAAAAAGCAAAATCTGTGGAACCCAATAATACCAATCAAAATAACTTCTTTGTGAAATAAAAATCAATTGTTTTGTCCAGCCAAAAAGGAAAATAATCCAGATGAAAAGGTTTTTGCTTTCTCTTTTCGAAACGATGTATAAAAACGCTAAAAACTCAAAAACTAGAACTAAAATCGTGAAAGGATTAAAATCTCCAGGAAGTTTCAGCATTCCCCAGAAATTACCATAATTCATTAGGAAATATTTCCACTGGAGTGCCAAACTCATGTTTTTTGCATACGTCACACTTTTGGCAACAATGGTGTTATTTACCAATTCTCCGAAGTAAAACCAGTTAAAACTCATCAAAACGGCAACTCCTAAAATTCCACCTAAAATGTAGAACCAACGGACTTTTTTATTCCAAATAATATCGACCAAAAAAACGATTCCTAAGAAAATCACCGTATCTATTCTTGTGAAAAGAATGAGAATAGGGAAAAGAATTTGTACCCAGATTTTATTCTGCTTGAAACCGAAAAACAACAAAGCCATTTCTAGAAAGAATAAAAGTCCATATTCCATACCTAGAATTGAAATTTTAATAGAAGGAGGCAAAATGCCAAATAAGAAGATGAAAATAGCTTGATGTAAAGGATTTTTGAGGATTAATTTTGAAAGAAAGTAGCTCCCAATCGTAAACAATAATGAATTGAAAACCAATAATGGGTAAATGAAGTCTTCTTTGCCAAAAATCAGATTAAAAATATAAGAAACAAACACATACAAATGCGTAGTAGAAGCAGAAATTTTAGTTTCTCCATTGAAACCAATTACACTGTAATCTAATAAGTTTTGCGCTACTCTCCAAGTGATAAAAGCATCTTCCTGAATATGATGCGTGAGCAAAAAAAGAAGTTTTACCAATACGGTAAAAACAACTGCCAAAAGAGGAAATTTTGCGTACTTCTGTATAGTTTCAGACATTTTTTCGTGTAAATTTTTACAAATATAGTTTTAAAAAAATCGCTGTCAAAGATTTTAGACTTTCAGTCATAAAAAAATCCGTCAGAATATTTCTAACGGATTTTATGTTAAATTTTAATTGAAAAACTAGTTCGTTGCTTTCATCATTTGTCTGGTGATTTCCGCTTCTTTTTCTTTTGGATAAGTAGAATCATAAGGTTTCATCACTTCAAATAAATAAGAATAAAACGGTGTGATTTTTTGCACTTTCTCAGCTTCTTTAAAAGCTTTTTCTTTTCCTGCCATTTGCAAATCACTGATGAAGTTTTTAAATCTCTTGTCAATAGGTTCGATGGATTTTAACAAGTAATTGTAACCTTTATCTTTTTGACCGATTTTCTTATACGCATCAGAAACTGCTCCTGTTACCAATGAATACAAGATTGGTTGAGCATTCATCTGTTTTCTTACAAATTTTTGTTCGTATTTAGAAAGCGACAAGTAATAATCGTACTCTTCAAAAATATCTCTTTTTAATTGTTCTGCCAGTTGTAATCCTTTTTGCTCTTGACCTGCAACTATATACCCATAAACCATTGCGCTTAAAGAACGAGGGTCATTATATTTTGAAGAAGGTATTTCTCTGCTTGCTAAATCTAAAAGTTCAATTGCTTTTGCTTTCTTACCTTCTAAAGTCAATGCTTCTGCGGCTCTACTTGCAGAACTTCTGTAACTTACGATATTCTGTGTACAAGTTTCGTCCATGTGAACATTTAGATCTTTGAAATTGCCCCACTTGTAGTTTTTCACTATTTGATATAGGTTTTCAGCATCTACTCTTCCCATTTCTCCATCTTCTCTTTCTTCTGTTTTAATAGGAACTAATCTATAGCTGAAACCATCAAACTGAAGATAATCTTTCAAATAGAAAATGTTTTCGTCATCATAAATTCCACCCACTGAGAAATTGATAGGACGTTTCCAATCAAAATTTGCCAAAATATCCATCAAGATATAATTAGCTTTAAACATATTTCCTCTTCTGTAATCTATGGTAATTTGGTCTACTGTATTCGGTAAATCTTTAGCAGAAATAATACCAGATTTCACTGCATTTGCTTTATTTACTGGTAAAACAAACCTAGAAACAGGCAAGAAATTAAAACGTTCATATTTATCTTCCCCAAAAAGTAATTTTAAAATTTCATCTTTTTCTGGACTTCTTTTTCTCAAGAAATTTACGGCGTCTTTGATGTTCATAGAATCTTGAACCATATACTTTTTGTAAGGCTCAAATAAACTCTCTGGAACGCCAGCATCTATATTATTCTGAATAAAATTTTTCCAATCTTCTGCAGAAAGTAAAACTACTTGATCATTAGTACCATCTCTATATTCTTCGTGCGTAAGCACTGACGGAACTGGCATTGAATTGTATGTTCTGCGTTTTACTTGGTCTATATTCCAAGGGGTTCCTAAAAGCGTAAAATTCACCACTTTTACATCATCTCTGAATTGCTCTGTTTCTTGTAATCCCCATATTGGATACGTATCATTATCACCATAAACGAAGAAAATATCATCTTTAGGAAGGGATTTTAATGAAGAATAAGCAAAATCATATGCAGCATAACGCTCACTTCTATCGTGAGAGTTATAATTTTGGAAGCCCATCATCAATGGAACTCCTAATAAAACGATTCCTGTAACCCAAGTGGCAGCATTTGATTTAATTTTTTCTTGTAAATACCAAAGAATTGCTGCTGCTCCGAAACCAATCCAAATTGCAAATGCATAGAAACTTCCTACCATAGCGTAATCTCTTTCTCTTGGTTCAAAAGGTTTTACACCGGTATAGAAAATAATTCCAAAACTGGTTAAAACGAATAAAGAAAGTAGCGCCCAGAATCTTCCAAAATCTTTATTGAACTGGAAAAACGCTCCCAAAAGTCCTAAAATCAATGGTAAAAAGAAGAAATAAACTGTACTTTCATTTTTGAATTTTGCAGGCATATCTTTTTGGCTTCCCCATTGCATTTCATCAATTGCAGAAATACCAGAAACCCAGTTCCCATTGGTGTTTTCCATGTGACCTTCTAAATCGTTCTGTCTTCCTACGAAATTCCACATGAGATACCTTACAAAATAATATCCTATTTGAAATTCTACAAAATACGTAAGATTTTGTGCCAATGTAGGTCTATGAACCCTTATTAAATCATATTCTCTAGCTTGTTTGTAATCATCAAGCGTAATGCTTCCGTCTTCAAATTTTTGTCTTAATTGGTCAAAAACTTGTTTTGCCTGAGGATTATCTGCAATATCCTGATTGTCATAATTGAATTCAAAATCCGGCGCACCATACATAGAGATGTAGTTGCTCATAACGGTTTCATCTTCATTAAACATTCTCGGCATGATGCTTACATGTTCTTTAGAATAAACGTAATTAAAACGTTCTCCTACGATATCATAACGACCAGTTTTTTCGTTTTTCTCATAAACATCACCTGTTTTCTGCGTTTTGTAACTACCATCATCATTTTTTTCAATACCATAGTTGTCTAAATATGCGGTATAGTTTTGTCCGTAAGAAGTGGGCCAATCTCCGTATTGCTCACGATTGTAATAATCTAGCATTCCGATGGCGTTATCTGGATCATTAAGGTTCATTGGCGGATTTGCATTCGCTCTAATTGGAATGACTAACCAACAAGAAAAACCAATAATCATATAGATTACTGATAGTGCAATAGTTTGATATAATTTGCTTTTAGATTTTCTAGCATAAGAAATTCCTATATACATTAAAGCAAACAAAATGATAAATGCAGCAATAGTTCCTGAATGGAAAGGTAAACCTAAGCCATTAACAAAGAAAATTTCAGATTTACCGAAAAGACTCATGATAATTGGGAAAATCCCTTTGAAAACAACTGCTAAAATGAAAAGTGTCACCAAATTAGCGATGATAAAACTCTTCCATGTAAATTCATAATTTCTTGCGTAATAAACCAAACAAACGGCTGGAACTGCTAACATTACCATCATGTGTACCCCCACAGAAAGCCCAGTAATGAAGAAAATTAAAATGAGCCAGCGTTCATTATCACTGTCATGATATTCGTTTTCCCATTTGGTAATGAGCCAAACCAAAAGTGCTATAAACATAGAAGACATAGAATAAACCTCTCCTTCTACCGCAGAAAACCAAAAGGTATCTGAAAAAGTAAAAGCTAAAGCACCAATGACACCAGCAAATAGAATTGCAATTTCGTCTGAAACAGTTACCTCTTCAAAGTCTTTATTTAAAAGTCTTCTCACAAAATGAGTAATCGTCCAAAATAAAAACAGTATGGTGAATGCACTGAACAGCGCAGACATAGCATTGATAATTACAGAATATTTAGAGCCATCTCCGAAACCAAAAATAGCCGCCACAGCACCCATTAACTGGAATAATGCAGCACCAGGAGCGTGCGTAACTTCTAATTTTACAGCAGACGAGATGTACTCTCCGCAATCCCAAAAACTAAAATTAGGTTCAATAGTAGATAAATAGGTGAAAAATGCAATTGCAAAAACCACCCAACCTAAAATGGTATTCCATTTTTTGAAAGTCCAATTCTTCATAGAAATTTTTAAAAATTTACAATGTTGCGAAATTAAGTTTTTTTATTCTGATATTTTCTAAAACATCTATTTATTAAGAATATTTTAAGAAAAAAAATGAAAAAATAAAATTAAACGTTTGTTTGGCTTAATATTTGTTAAAGAAATCAGCAAAAAATATGAAAAAAATCATTTCTAGATGCTTTCAGTTCAAAATGTTAGGATAAAATGATAAATTTATTTGATTTTTTTCTTATTTTTGCAATCGGTTTTTTAGAGAAAAATGAAGAAAATGACGAACGTTTTTGATAACATTCTCGGATTAATTGGAAATACTCCAATGGTTAAACTTAATGAAGTGACCAAGGATATTCCTGCAAAAGTATTTGCTAAAATAGAATCTTTTAATCCGGGGCATTCTACTAAAGATAGAATCGCGCTTCATATTATAGAAGCTGCCGAAAGAAAAGGTCTTTTAACCCCAGGTGCTACCATTGTAGAAACCACTTCTGGGAATACAGGCTTTTCAATCGCTATGGTAAGTATTATAAAAGGATATAAATGTATTCTTTCTGTAAGTGATAAAACAAAACCAGAAAAAATTGCTTATTTAAAGGCTCTAGGTGCTACTGTATACGTTTGTCCAGCTTCTGTTCCTGCAGATGATCCTCGTTCTTATTATGAAGTAGCAAAAAGGATTGCAGCTGAAACGCCTAATTCTATCTATATCAATCAATATTTTAACGAGCTTAATATAGATGCACACTACTCTTCTACTGGTCCAGAAATTTGGGAACAGACTGAAGGAAAAATTACTCATCTTTTTGCATGTACAGGAACTGGTGGAACACTTTCTGGTTCGGCTAAATTTTTAAAAGAAAAAAATCCTGATATCAAAATTATTGGTGTAGATGCAGATGGTTCTATCTTAAAAACCTATCATGAAACAGGCGAAATAGACCCTTCTGAAATTCATTCATACCAAATTGAAGGTTTAGGCAAAAACCTTATTCCATCCGCTTTGCTTTTTGACAGAATAGACCATTTTGTAAGAGTAAATGATGAAATGAGTGCTTATTGTACTAGAGAAATAGCACTTAAAGAAGCGATTATGGGTGGTTATACTACAGGAGCTGTTTTACAAGCTCTTAGACAATATGCTCATGCAAATCCTTTCTCTGAAAACGATTTAGTAGTCTTAATTTTCCCTGACCATGGTTCTAGATATATCACCAAAGTATACAGTGATAAATGGATGGAGGAACAAGGATTCATCAATAATTGTGTCCATAATTACGAAGAAGTTTTTAAAACAGAATATATTAAATAAAAATAGAATTCAGATGTCCTTCTTGGCATCTGATTTTTTTAAAATTTAAAATACAAATCCACAATATCATCGAAATGAAAGATATTTTTGAAAGAATTAAAGAAAATCCTGGTCCTCTAGGTCAATTTGCAGATTATGGTGAAGGTTATTTCATTTTTCCAAGATTGGAAGGTCCAATTGGACCTAGAATGAAATTCCAAGGAAAAGAAGTAATTTTTTGGAGTGCAAATGATTATTTAGGACTTTGTAATCACCCAGAAGTTCTAGAAGCTGATGCTAAAGCAGCTGCTGAATATGGTATGTTCTACCCTATGGGAGCTAGAGCAATGTCTGGTGAAACAGAACAACACTTACAATTAGAAAGAGAATTAGCTGATTTCGTAGGAAAAGAATCTGCTTATTTATTGAATTTCGGTTACCAAGGAATGCTATCTACAATTGACGCGTTGATTTCAAGACATGACGTAATTGTATATGATTCTAATTCTCACGCTTGTATTGTAGATGGAGTACGTCTTCACATGGGAAAAAGCTTCATGTTCCGTCATAACGACATGGAAAGCTTCGAAAAAAATATCAAAAGAGCGACTAAAGTTGCAGAAGAAAACGGCGGCGGTATTTTAGTTATCACTGAAGGAGTTTTCGGGATGACTGGTCAACAAGGTAAGCTTAAAGAAATTGCAGAATTTAAAAAACAATACAGTTTCCGTTTATTAGTAGATGATGCTCATGGTTTCGGTACTTTAGGAAAAACTGGAGCTGGAGCTGGAGAAGAGCAAGGTTGCCAAGACCAAATTGATGTGTACTTTTCTACTTTTGCTAAGTCTATGGCTGGTTTCGGTGCATTTATCGCTGGAAACAAAGAAATCATCAGATACTTAAAATTCAATCTACGTTCTCAAATTTTCGCAAAATCATTGACTATGCCAATGGTAATAGGAGGTTTAAAGAGATTAGAACTGTTAAGAACCAGACCAGAAATCAAAGCTAAACTTTGGGAAAATGTAGAAAAACTACAAAGTGGCCTACTAAAAAGAGGTTTCAACTTAGGAAACTCTAACACTTGTGTAACTCCTGTTTTCATGCAAGGAACACCAGTAGAAGCTACTCTTTTAGTTAAAGATTTAAGAGAAAACTTCGGAATTTTCACTTCTGTAGTTGTATATCCAGTAATTCCAAAAGGAAGCATTCTTCTAAGATTAATTCCTACAGCTTCTCACACAGATGCTGAAATCAATGAAACTCTTGCTGCTTTTGAAGCTATTCACGATAAATTAGTGAATGGTGTTTACAAGCAACAAGCTGAAAAATTATTAGAAGAACAAAATTTGAGTTTTAAACCGCTTTAATTTTTATTAAAATAAAAAATTGAAACCGTTTGGAACTCCAAACGGTTTTTTTAATGCATAATATTATGAAAAAAGTAACTTTAACTAAGAATGATTACACTAGAATTTATAAAGCCATCACTGATGCTAAAAATTCTAAAACCATTAACAGCAATGAGGCCGAAAAGCTTTTGTCTGAACTAAGTAAAGCAGAAATTGTACCTTCAGAAAAGATTGATAAGGATGTAGTCACTATGAATTCTGAAGTAAAACTATTTTTTGAAAATACTCAAAAAGAGCAATCATTTAAAATCGTATATCCTCAAGACGCCAATCTAAAAGAAAACAAAATCTCTATTTTTTCGCCTATTGCTACAGCATTAATTGGATATAGAATCGGTGACGAAATAGAATGGATTGTTCCGAGTGGAATGACCAAAATAAAAATTGTAGATCTTATATATCAGCCAGAAGCTGCTGGTGATTTTGATTTATAAAATTCAATGAATTATAATCCGTGAGAAACTCTTCTGACGGATTTTTTTATTCCAAAAATCTACAGGAAAATCATACCTTTGCAAAAATTCATTTTTTTGAAAGATTTACTGCTCATCACTCCTCCATTTACCCAACTCAATACGCCGTATCCTGCAACTGCGTATTTGAAAGGATTTCTCAATACCAAAAATATTTCGAGTTACCAAATCGATTTAGGAATTGAAGTCATTCTAGAAATTTTTTCTAAAAAAGGAGTAACCCAAATTTTTAACGTAAAGCCCGAAAATTTATCTGAAAATGCTCAGAGAATTTTTGCATTGAGAGAAGAATATATCAAAACCATAGATGAAGTTATTGCTTTTCTTCATAACAAAAAACCAACACTTGCAAGACAAATTTGCAGTATGAATTTCTTGCCAGAAGCTTCCAGATTTAATCATTTAGATGATATGGAATACGCTTTTGGAAACATGGGATTACAAGACAAAGCAAAGCATCTCGCTACCCTTTACTTAGAAGATTTATCAGATTATATTATAGAAAATATTGATGAAAATTTTGGATTCAGCAGATATGCAGAACGACTAGGAAGAAGCGCCAATTCATTTGACGAATTGTATGAAAAACTTCAATCAGACAAAACTTTCGTAGATAACTTTACTCTTGAAATTTTAGATAAAAAACTTCTCGAAATGCAGCCGAAACTAGTTTGTTTTTCTGTTCCGTTTCCTGGTAATTTATATTCAGCGTTTAGATGCGCTCAATACATTAAAAATCATTATCCAAAGATTAAAACAGCTTTTGGTGGAGGTTTTGCCAATACAGAACTTAGGGATTTAAAAGACAAAAGAGTTTTTGAATTTTTTGATTTTATCACATTAGACGATGGCGAACTGCCAATAGAATTGCTCTTTGAAAACGTCTGCCATTCTAAACATCGTGAAGCATCTTTATTCAAGCGCACTTTCCTCTTAGAAAACGGAGAAGTTGTTTATAAAAATAACTCTGATAGACACGATTATAAACAAGTTGAAATTGGGACTCCAGATTACACAGATTTACCTTTAGACCAATATATTTCCGTAATAGAAATTGCCAATCCTATGCACAGTTTGTGGAGTGATGGAAGATGGAATAAACTCACGATGGCTCATGGCTGTTATTGGGGAAAATGTACTTTTTGCGACATATCGCTCGATTATATCAAAATTTATGAGCCTATTGCTGCCAAAATTTTGGTAGACAGAATGGAAGAACTCATCGAAAAAACAGGAGAAAACGGTTTTCACTTTGTAGATGAAGCAGCACCACCCGCTCTGATGCGAGAAGTAGCTCTTGAAATTTTGAGAAGAAAATTGGTTGTGACCTGGTGGACAAACATTAGATTTGAAAAAAGTTTCACCCGAGATTTATGTTTTTTACTAAAACTTTCAGGTTGTGTAGCGGTTTCTGGTGGTCTAGAAGTAGCTTCTGACAGATTATTGAAACTCATTAACAAAGGAGTTTCAGTTGCTCAAGTTGCCAAAGTTACCAGAAATTTTACAGAAGCAGGAATTATGGTTCACTCCTATTTAATGTACGGATATCCTACTCAAACAGAACAAGAAACCATTGATTCTTTGGAAATGGTAAGGCAAATGTTTGAAATGGGTATTTTGCAAAGCGGATTTTGGCATCAATTTGCAATGACCGCGCATTCTCCTGTTGGAAAAAACCCTGAAGAATTTGGGGTAGTTCCTCATTTGAAAGAGATTACTTTTGCCCACAACGATGTAGAATTTATGGATAAAACCGGAATTGATCATACTAAATTTAGTTTTGGACTTAAGAAATCTCTGTTTAATTATATGCACGGAATTTGTTTTGAAAATCCACTGCAAGAATGGTTTGATTTTAAAATTCCGAAAACTACCATTCATCCTGATTATATTCACGATTGTCTTTTAGAAGAAGATCACTTTAACACCAAACCAAATGCTAAAATTGTTTGGGCAGGAGCGAAACCTTTGGTAGAGTTTTTCACGAAGTCAAAAAAAGGAAATTCTTGGGAAATGGCAACACTTACCTTCCATGAAAAGACCAATGTTTTCAGTATCAATTTAGAAAAAGAAAAAGCAATTTGGTTGTTAGAAAAAATTGAGGAAATCTCTATTCATTCTGAAAAAAACATAACATTTAATCAGTTAAAAGCGAAATATGAATTAGATTTTGATGATTTCGAATTGTTTTGGTATTCTAAGCCGATGCAAATTTTAAAAGAAAACGGAGTTATCTTAACCTTATAAAAACAAAAAACTCGAGCAAAATTGCTCGAGTTTTTAATTTATTGTGAAGAATTTTAATCACAAAGGATTATTCCTTTATCATTACTAAATTCTACTACACCACTGTTGATTGAATAAGAAAAAACACTGTTCTTTTCGTTTTCTTTGGTAAAGAATTTTGCAAAATTTTCATTCTGAATTTCATTCGTGAAAACTCTTACTTTACCATTCACTAAAGAAGAAACAATAGCGGCGTGGTTTTTCATGATGTGGAAATCACCATTTTTTCCAGGAAGAAGAACTGAATCTACTTCGCCATCAAAAACTACAAATTCCGGAGTTAATATTTTAATATTCATTTCTTATAGATTTGAGATATCAGATTACAGATTACAGACAAGTTAAACTCTGATGTCTGTAATCTAAAATCTTGTGTCTAATTTATGCGTTTTCAGCAAGCATTTTTTGACCTGCTTCGATAGCTTCTTCGATAGTTCCTTTCAAGTTGAAAGCAGCTTCTGGTAAATGATCTAATTCACCATCGATAATCATGTTGAAACCTTTAATAGTATCTTTGATATCTACTAAAGCTCCTTTAAGACCTGTAAATTGCTCTGCAACGTGGAAAGGTTGAGATAAGAATCTCTGTACTTTTCTAGCTCTATATACTACTAATTTATCTTCTTCAGAAAGTTCTTCCATACCAAGGATTGCGATGATATCTTGAAGTGCTTTGTATCTTTGAAGAATTTCTTTTACTCTCTGAGCTGTATCATAATGCTCATTTCCTAAAATTTCTGGAGTTAAGATTCTAGAAGTAGAAGCTAGTGGATCTACTGCTGGATAAATACCTAATGAAGCAATTTTTCTATCTAATACGGTAGTTGCATCTAAGTGAGCGAACGTAGTTGCTGGCGCCGGGTCAGTTAAGTCATCCGCAGGAACGTAGATTGCTTGTACAGAAGTAATAGAACCGTTTTTAGTAGAAGTAATTCTTTCTTGCATTGCTCCCATTTCAGAAGCAAGAGTTGGCTGGTAACCTACTGCAGAAGGCATACGTCCTAAAAGTGCAGATACCTCAGAACCAGCTTGAGTAAATCTAAAGATATTATCTACGAAGAATAATACGTCTCTTCCTTGACCTGATTCACCACCATCTCTGAAATATTCAGCAACCGTAAGACCAGAAAGTGCTACTCTAGCTCTTGCACCAGGAGGTTCGTTCATTTGTCCGAAAACGAAGGTACATTTAGAATCTTTCATTTCTTCTAAATCTACTTTAGATAAATCCCATCCACCTTCTTCCATAGAGTGCATGAAACCTTCACCATATTTTATGATACCAGATTCTAACATCTCTCTAAGAAGGTCGTTTCCTTCTCTTGTTCTTTCACCTACACCAGCGAACACAGATAAACCACCGTGTCCTTTAGCAATATTATTGATTAATTCTTGAATTAATACTGTTTTTCCTACACCAGCACCACCGAATAAACCAATCTTACCACCTTTTGCATAAGGTTCGATAAGGTCGATTACTTTGATACCAGTAAATAAAACTTCAGCCGAAGTAGAAAGCTGATCGAAATGAGGAGCTTCTCTGTGGATTGGCAAACCGCCATCTTTAGATAAATTAGGAAGTCCGTCAATTGCATTACCTACTACGTTAAAAAGTCTTCCGTTTACACCATCACCTGTTGGCATGGTAATTTGGTTTCCTGTTCCTACAACTTCTTGCCCTCTTTGTAAACCGTCAGTAGCGTCCATTGAGATACATCTTACCATATCTTCACCAATGTGTTGTTCTACTTCTAATACAACAGTTTCTCCGTTTGATTTTTTAATTTCAAGAGCATCATAAATTTTTGGTAATTCTTCTACTTCTTGAAAAAGAACGTCTATAACTGGACCGATAATTTGTGAAATTTTCCCTTTAATTTGGTTTGCCATTGCTTTATTTTTTCTTGTGGTGCAAATATAGTGATTCTCTTCAAAATACATAATCAAAAATCAATATTTTTTTTCATCTTTGCACACAGAAAATGTAAGCGGTTTTGAAACTCATAGAAGATTTAAATTTTTATCACGAAAAATCTCCTAAAGTTCTTTCTTTAGGAATGTTTGACGGAGTTCATCTCGGTCATATTTCCATCATCAATCAATTGAAAAACAAGGCGAAAAAAAATAATTTAGAGACTTCTTTGCTTACCTTTTGGCCACATCCAAGGAAAATTTTCAACCCAAATGATGACCTTAAACTGCTCAACACTTTAGAAGAGAAACTTTTTTTATTGGAAAAGGCGGGAATTGACATTTTATTTTTACAAAAATTTGATGAACACTTCAGAAACTTAACAGGCGAAGAATTTATTCGTGAAATTCTCATCAAAAAACTGAATGTAAAACACATTATCATAGGTCACGACCACGTTTTCGGGAAAAATAAATCTGGGAACTTCGAACTGCTCCAAAAACTTTCTACCGAATTAGATTTTACTGTAGAGCAACTACAAGCCATCAAAAATGACGATGATTTCAATATCAGTTCTACTAAAATCAGAAATTGCTTAGGAAACGGAAACATCGTTGGTGCCAATAAAATGCTGGGTTATTCCTACTCTCTTTCTGGAAAAGTAATTGACGGAAAAAAACTAGGAAGAACAATAGGTTATCCTACTGCAAATCTAGAAATTAATGAACTGAAACTTTTGCCTAAAAAAGGGGCTTATATTGTAGAAGTTTTCGTGAAAGACCAATTTTACAAAGGCATGATGAGCATTGGCACTAATCCTACTGTAAATGGAGATAGACTTACTGCAGAAGTGTACATTTTAGATTTCAATCAAGATATTTATGGCGAGGTAATTACTGTTAAATTCAGAGATTTTCTACATGAAGAAATTAAATTTGAATCGCTAGAAAAACTCATCGAAAGATTAGATGAAGACAAGGTTTTGACCGAAAATTTTAACTTTAGTTAAGAGTTAGAATCATATAAATTTTCAATCAGATTTTATAAAATTAGATTCATAGTTTCTATAGTTTTGTGAAAATCATAAAATAAAACTATGGAAGCAGAAATTATTATTTCTTTACTTACACTTATCGCACTAGAAACCGTTCTAGGAATAGACAATGTTATTTTTATTTCTATTTTGGCGAATAAACTACCTGTAAATCAACAAAAAAAAGCCAGAAGAATTGGTTTAGTTCTTGCGGGTATTATGAGACTCGGTTTACTCCTATTAATAAGTCAAATCATGAAACTAGACCAAGATTTATTTACCGTTTTCGAAACGGGAATTTCTGGTAAAGATTTGATTTTAATTCTTGGGGGTTTATTCCTACTCTACAAAAGCACCGCCGAAATTTATCATAAAATGGAAGGTGAAGATGGCGATGTAACTAAAACCATGATTGTAACGAGTTTCGGACAAGTAATATTCCAAATTTTATTAATGGATTTGGTGTTCTCCGTAGACTCTATCATTACCGCTGTAGGAATGGTAAAAGAAGTTTGGGTAATGTATGTAGCGGTGATTGTGACGGTGATTATCATGCTATTTGCAGCAGAACCTATCAGCAATTTTGTAAATAAACACCCTGCTTTTAAAGTTTTAGCACTTTCATTCTTGCTATTGATTGGTTTCTCTTTAATCGTGGAAGGTTTTGGCAAAGAAATCCCGAAAGGTTATATTTACTTTGCGATGGCATTTTCACTTTTGGTAGACATTATTCAAATGAAAACGACCAAAAAATCTGAACCTGTACATCTTCACGAACATTATAAAGAAGAAGAACAACATCTTGATAAAGATGTTTTATAAAACAAAAAGCATTCAGAAATTTCTAAATGCTTTTTTTATGAACTTAAAATCTCTTCTTTTATTTTCTTTGTTAAACTTTCATACACCAATTGATAAGAATCATCAATTAGTTTTTTAATGAATTCTGGCTTCAATCCTTCGCAAATTATAGAATTCCAATGCGTTTTGTTCATATGATAAGCTCCTGAAATTTGATAATATTGCTCTCGCAGTTCTTCATTATAATCTGCTCTATTCTTCACCGAAAAGACCAATGGTTGCTTTTCTAAAGCCATTAATAAAAACATTTTACCACCTACTTTAAATACTAAAGTAGTATTATCAAACGGAAAACCTTCCGTAACTCCTTTCTTATTGAGGCAATAATTACGGATTTCTTCAGCTTCCATAAAATATTATTATAAATGATTGATTGAACGAATTTATTAAAATATTCAAGAAATTTGACTAATTTTAAATCATTAATTTACTAATTCATACTAATATGAAGGCTTTAATTATAGGAGCAACTGGCGCTACAGGAAAAGATTTGGTTCAAAAACTAAGTCAAGACAAAGATTTCGAAGAAATTCATGCTTTTGTAAGAAAACCTGTAGAATCTATTTCTGAGAAAGTGAAATTTCATGTAGTTAATTTCGAAAAGCCAGAAGAATGGAAAGATTTGGTAAAAGGTGATGTCGCTTTTTCTTGCCTCGGAACTACCTTGAAAGATGCAGGAAGCAAGGAAGCACAGAGAAAAGTAGATTTTGATTATCAATTGCAATTTGCCAAAACTGCCAAAGAAAATGGCGTGGAAGATTTCGTTTTAGTTTCTGCTTATGGAGCCAATCCTAATTCTAAAATTTTCTACTCTAGAATGAAGGGCGAATTAGAAGAGGAAGTAAAAAAACTTCATTTTAATAAAATTACCATTTTCCAACCCGGAATGCTTGATCGAAAAAACACTGACAGAACTAGTGAAGTTTTAGGAGCTAGAATTATAAAATTTGCCAATAAATTTGGCGTTTTAGAATCTCAAAAACCATTGCCAACAGACATTTTAGCACAAGCTTTAGTGAATTCATCTAAAATAAAATCTTACGGATATTCTAAAATAAAATTAGGCAGTATTTTCAGTTTTGCCGAAAAAGGAAAAGAATAAAAAACAAAAAAGCCTCAAAATTTGAGGCTTTTTTTATTTAAAATATTTCGTAATAGATTCTGAAGTAGGTTTCGTAGTACTTACAAAAGTATCTATCAACTCTCCTTTTTCATTGAGCAAAAATTTCTCGAAGTTCCAAAGAATGGTAGTATTTTTTACTCCGTTTAGTTTTTTGTCTGTTAAAAATTTAAAAATGGGAGCAATATCTTTTCCTTTCACAGAAACTTTAGCCGCCATCGGAAAGGTAACTCCGTAATTCTTTTTGCAAAAAGCACCTATTTCTTCATTACTTCCAGGTTCTTGCCCACCAAAATTGTTTGCAGGGAAACCTACAATCACCAATTGATCTTTATACGTTTCGTACAACTTCTGTAAACCTTCATACTGTGGTGTAAAACCGCATTCTGACGCTGTATTTACAATTAGAATCTTCTTACCTTTAAATTTAGAAAAATCAATTGTTTTACCATCTAAAGCTTTCACTTTAAAAGAATGAATAGATTTTGCTTGTTGCGCCTGTAAAGAGAAAAGTCCAAAAAATGCCATGAGAATAATTAATATTTTTTTCATTTTGATTTTATTTGATTTCAAATTTATGGATAAAAAAACTGCAAAATCTATAGAAATTGCAGTAATAGAAATTTTTTATCGTAAACCGTTATTAAAACTTAAAAGTATTGGCAGGAAACGCTTTGTTGACTTCAATTTTATAAAGAATCATCACGTAATCTCCTTCTTTTTTCGGCGTAGTTGCTTCAATTCTGTAAGGCATAATTAAATTACTCACCTTTTTAAAATCAGAATAAACCAATGTTTCGTCTTTCTTTTCTTCTTTTAACAGTAAAAAGTTCTGAACATCAAAATAATAAATGGTTTTATTCACATTTTTAGTCAGTTCTACCTTATAACAGTCTCTGTCTCCTACTTTTTCTTTACCAAGAACTTGTGCGGTAAAACCTTTGTTCTCATAATCGATGAAATCTGTGTCAAAGCTTTCTGGAACGTAATTTTTTTGAACCTGAAGTTTATTCACCACGTAATTCATCGCGTAACCATTTTTACCATCATACCCTTCGATTACATTTTCTTTATTGCCTATAAATACTACTGTTTTGGTAAGATTAGGTCTTTGCTGATAAATCTTCATCGCATATTCATCATTAACACCTAGAATTACTTTTCCTTGTAGAATAATAGAATTCAGCAGTTTCCAGTTGGTTAATCCGCCTGTTAACTCTATATTTTTATCAATAATTTGTTTAGCAGTTTGCGCCGAATATATGGTGGTTACTAGAATTGTTACGATTAATAATATCTTTTTCATTCAATCTTTTTTACGAGATTCCAAATATATGATTTTGAAACGAAAACATCTTTAAATTTTCAAATTTTCAAATTAATTTTCTTGCTTTTTCTAAATCTTCGGGAACGTCTATTCCAACGCCTATGAAATCTGTTTCTATCATTTTGATTTTCATTCTGTTTTCCAGATAACGAATAGCTTCTATTTTTTCTGAAATTTCAAGTGGAGTCATCGCCAAGTTTGCAAATTTCAACAAAGCTTCTTTTCTGAAAGCATAAACACCAATATGCTTATAATACAAGTGTTCTACAGAGGTTTCTCTAGGATAAGGAATTACAGAACGGCTGAAATACATCGCAAAATTCTGTAAATCTGTAATTACTTTAACATTATTCGGATTTTCGATTTCTTCCTTTTCCTTTAACCTGATTTTAAGCGAAGCTAATGAAATTTCTTTATCAACATCATTTTCAAAAACTTCAATTAATTGTTTCAAAGGCTCAGTTTTCAGGAAAGGTTCATCTCCCTGAACATTAATCACAATATCGCAATCAATATTTTGAACCGCTTCTGCTATTCTGTCGCTTCCTGTTTCGTGTTCACCTGTCATTACTGCTTTTCCGCCGATTTTGGTGATTTCTTCAAAGATAATTTCGGAATCAGTCGCCACGAAAACCTCATCAAATAGCTTAGTTTCGACTACATTTTGGTAAGTAGTAGTAATCACGGTTTTGTCGCCTAAAATCTGCATTAATTTCCCAGGAAATCTACTTGCAGCATAGCGAGCTGGTATTACAGCGATAATCTTCATTTAGTTATAAGTTATGAATTATGAATTATAAGTTATGAGTTTTTATTTTTTGTAGTAATGATAATGCTTCTGATTATTTTAAGAATTTCTACAGCAGGATTTTTCAAATCATTGTAAATTTCATCTGAAATATATTCTGTTTCTTTTAATAATTCAAGCCAATAGATTGTTTCATCACATTCTTTTTGAGCTATTGAGAATTTATGAATGAAATCCATTTTGCTTTGTGCATTTAACGCTTCTCTTACATTTGCACCAATTGAAGTTCCTGAACGCAAAATCTGTCTAGATAAAACATATTCTTTGTTTTCATGAGAAAATTTTTTGTAAAAATTTATAATTCTCACGGCAAATTCAAAACTCTTCTTTCCTACAATGCTTTCACTCATAATTCATAACTTATAGCTTATAACTTATTTTAGTTTGCTTAAAGCAGCTTCTAGTTTTGGGAACATTTTTTGTAAATCTTCTACTGAACAAGCGCCAACTGATGCTCTAAACCAAGGCATTTCTCTAGAATTTCCAAATGCGGAAAATGGAACTAAAGCTACTCCTGCTTTTTCAATAAGGTAGAAAACTAAATCTGTAGAATCTTTCAGAACTTTTCCGTCTTCAGTGGTTTTTCCTACATAATCTAATTTAATAGTTAAATACAAAGCACCCATTGGTTTAATGCTATCTACCGCGAAATTTTTAGATTTCATTTCTTGAATTCCAGCATGTAAAACTTCTAAACTGTGTGCAATTTTACCTTTGAAATCATTCACAAATTCATTTACAGCTGGTGTATTGTCTAAAAATTCGGCTACAGCTTGTTGTTCTGGTTTCGGCGCCCAAGCTCCAACGTGTGTTAATAGCGCTTTCATTCTATCAATCACTTTAGTTGGTCCAAAACTCCATCCTACTCTAACACCAGTTGCTGCAAAACATTTAGAAGTTCCATCAATATAAATGGTGTAATCTCTAAGTTCTGGATAAAGAGAAACTGGATTAAAATGTTCTGAATCACCAAATGTAAGCATTGCATAAATTTGGTCGTACATTAAGTAAAGTGGCTTTTCGCCTTCTCCTCTTTTTTTATTCTCTGCAATTACCGCTTCGCAAATTTCTGAAAGTTGTTCTTTGGTAAACATGGTTCCAGTTGGGTTTAGCGGAGAGCAAAGCGCCAATAAAACTGCACCTTCTAAATGCGGTGTAATCACATCAGCTGTTGGCAAAAAATTATCTTCTGGAGTAACTTCTAATTCTACTGCATTGGCAGAAGTTAAATAAGCATAGTGGTTATTATTCCAAGAAGGAACGGCGTAAACTACTTTGTCGCCTTCGTCTACAATGGTTTTAAAAGTGGCGTAGATTAAGGGTCTAGAACCACCAGAAACCAAAATATCTTCTGGAGAATAATCTAAATTCCAACGAGATTTTATGTCTTTTGCCACTGCTTTTCTTAATGAAAGCAAACCATTTGCAGGAGGATAATTGGTTAAATTATCCACGTAAGCTTTCTGAATATTTTGTTTCAATCCTGCAGGAATAGGATAAATGTTAGAATCTAAATCACCGATGGTGAGATTGGCAATTTCAGCTCCTTGAGCTTTGAGTTCGTTTACTTGATTACCGATTTTAATAATTTCTGAACCGATAAGGTTTTGAGCGAGTTTTGAAACCACTTTTTATTGAGATTTTGTTGTTAATGATTTTTCAAATTTAAATAAAATAAAAAAGTTCACAAAAGATTAAAAACCTAAAGATTTGTTAAACTTCTGTGAACTTAAAAGCATTAGATTAAAATATTTATAGTTTTAAATCTTTTTTTACTTCATTGATTTTTTGTTCCAGAGAAGCTTGTTTAGCCTTGAAATCTGCTTCGTTTTCAATTTTATCTTTCACAGAAAAATAGAATTTAATCTTCGGTTCAGTTCCTGAAGGTCTTATACAAACTTTAGTTCCGTCTTCTGTGTAATAGATTAACACGTTAGATTTCGGAATATCATTCATTACTTTTCTCTCTCCTGTAATCACGTTTAAGCTGGTTTGTTCTTGGAAATCTTTTACTTCCAAAACTTTAGAACCTGCTAATTCTTTTACTGGATTTTCTCTGAAATCTACCATCATTTGAGAAATTTCTTCGGCTCCAGTTCTTCCTTTTCTTACTACGTTTACCAAACCTTCTTGATACATCCCAATTTCTTTGTAGATATCAATCATGTACTGATACATTGTTTTTCCTTGTGCTTTGCAAACGGCTGCAATTTCACAAGCCAATAAAATAGAACCACAACTGTCTTTATCTCTTACGAAATCTCCCGTCATAAATCCGAAAGATTCTTCACCACCGCAAATGAATTTTTCTTGACCTTCTACATCACGAATCATTTTACCAATCCATTTGAAACCAGTAAGACCTGCTTTACAAGCAACTCCAAACTTTTCTGCTACCTCAAAGAAACAGTCAGACGTTACAATTGTAGAACCGATGAACTCATTTCCTGTAATTTTGCCTGCTTTTTTCCATTGGTCAAGAATATAATACGTCAAAATCATATTGGTTTGGTTACCATTCAATAACTGAATTTCGCCATCTAGATTTCTTACCGCAATTCCTAATCTATCTCCATCTGGATCACAACCGATAACGATATCGCCATTGGTAATATTTGCCAAATCTACCGCCATTGTTAATGCTGCAGGCTCTTCAGGATTTGGAGATTCTACAGTTGGGAAATTTCCAGAAGGAATCATTTGTTCTTTAACCAAATCTACTTTAGTGAAACCTGCTTTTGCTAAAGCTTTAGGAATCGTAGTATAAGTAGTACCGTGAATAGAAGTGAAAACGATGTTTACATTATCTCTACCAATATTTTGGTACAATGAATTTTCCATACAAGTGTCGATGTACACATCATCCTGTTCTTCGCCAATCCATTCGATTAAATCATCATTTCCGTTGAATTTAATATTTTCAAAGTGAGTAGCATAAACTTCTTTGATAATAGCATCATCATTTGGCGGAACAATTTGCGCTCCATCATTCCAATATACTTTGTAACCATTATACTCTGGTGGATTGTGAGAAGCCGTCAAAACGATTCCCGCATTACATTTTTTATCACGAACCGTGAAAGAAAGTTCTGGAGTTGGTCTGTGTTCTTTGAAAAGCAACACTTTAATTCCGTTTGCAGTTAAAACATCTGCACACATTTTTCCGAACTCTTTAGAATTATTTCTTACGTCATAAGCAATCGCTACTTTTATTTCTTCGCCCGGAAATTGCTGATGAAGATAATTTGCCAAGCCTTGTGTAGCTTGACCCAATGTATATTTATTGAGACGATTGGTTCCTACTCCCATAATTCCTCTCATACCGCCAGTCCCGAATTCTAATTCTCTGTAAAAACTGTCTTCTAATTCTGGAGAATTGGTATCAATCCAATTCTGAACTGTTGCTCTGGTTTCTGCATCAAAAGTATTTGATAACCAAAGTTTTGCTTTTTCCAAAGTTGTCATATATTTAAATTTTTTGTTTCTTAATTAAGAAATGGTTAAAATCCCATTACTTCAATTTTCTGTTTTCTACAGAAGCTTTGTCTTTTTTCGTCAATTTATTGAGCGGTTCTCCATAGAAAATTAGTTTTGAGGTATTTTCTAGAGTTCCTTTCATTTCTTGGTCTATGTTTAATCCTGCAGAAGCTCCATTTTTACTAAGAATTTCTAAATTTTCCACATAAAAATACGGCGCCATTATACTTGCAGAATCTGCTAATTTTAAATTCAAGTTTTTAGTTTCTCCTAGAATATTGGCATTAGATTTCTCTGCCATTTCTATTTTGCTTTTCGGGGCAATTACCGCTCCCATAAATTTAGAATTTCCTTTTAAATGAAGTGAAAATTCTGGTGTTTTTACTTGTCCAGAAACATTCATTTCTACTTTATCAGAAAGCGAAACCTCATTCAAATCGTTTTTACCAAAAACAGTTATACTGTAGAAATCTACTTGGTCTGTTTTTCGATTTTCTTCGATTGTTAAAATTCCGTTTTCTACTTCTATATCTAGATTTTTGTAGACATTAGGATACGTTTCTACACTTACCAAATTCTGATTTCCTTTCGCAAAAAACACTTTGAAATCTCCTTTAAGATTCAATTTAGTGAAATTTTCTACCGTTACGTCTTTCACTTCTATTTCTCCTTTTGGAGAAATTTTAGAGCAAGAAATAATGTTAAAAACAAGGAATAGAAAAAGGAAATATTTTGTGATATTTTTCATTTCAAATTTTCAAATTAGCACACTTTCAAATTAAATTACCTCTTCAATATGATAATTCTTATGACCTCTACTTTGTCTGATAATTAGTTCTCCTAAAAATCCTGCTACAAAAAGTAATGTCCCCATAATCATCATGGTTAATGCTATGTAAAACCAAGGATTTTCGGCGATTAAATTACCATAAACGTGATAATAATACACGTCTACTAATTTAGTTGCGCCCAACCAAAATGCTGAGAAAAATCCGAAAATAAACATTAAAGTTCCTACCGCTCCGAAGAAGTGCATTGGTCTTCCTCCGAATTTGCTTACGAACCAAAGCGTAATTAAATCCAGAAAACCACGGATAAATCTTTCTGTCCCAAATTTAGAAGTTCCGTAAGGTCTGGCTTGGTGCTGAACTGGTTTTTCGGTGATTCTCTTGAAACCTGCATTTGCTGCCAAAACAGGAATCCATCGGTGTAAATCTCCGTAAACATCTACCGATTTTACCACTTGTTTTCTGTAAGCTTTTAACCCACAGTTAAAATCGTGTAATTCTACTCCAGAGAGATTTCTTGCCGCAGAATTGAACAATTTTGACGGAAGATTTTTAGTCATCACATTGTCAAAACGTTTTTTCTTCCAACCAGAAACCAAGTCGTATTTTTCGTCTACAATTTTACTGTATAATTCAGGAATTTCTTCTGGAAAATCTTGCAAATCTGCATCCATTGTAATCACTACATCGCCTTGAACTTTCTCAAAAGCGGCATGTAACGCTTGAGATTTCCCATAGTTTCTAGAAAATTTAATGCCGTGAACATGATGATTTTCTTTGGATAAATTTTCTATAATTTGCCAAGAAGAATCTGTACTTCCATCATCTACGAACCAAATTTCGTAAGACAATTGGTTTTCTTGGCACACTTTATTTATTCTTGCATAAAGTTCGTGCAAAGATTCTTCTTCGTTTAATAAAGGAACTACAACGGATAGATTCATTAAAAATTATTTTATTTTTTTGAAAATTAATATCGCTAAAACGAACAGCAAAATTACAAAATATAAGCTTGTAAATAGACTTTTTATTACAGTAAATGTGCTGATTATTCTCACGCCTATTTCAGAGATTTTAGGATATGAAGTGAGTAAATAAATAAGGCCAAAATTTTCTAAATAATCGAAAATTCCAGCAATTATAGGGAACAAGACCAAAAGAAACCAAGATTCTAATTTGCCAATTTTCTTAAGAAAGAAACTCAAAATCAGAATATTACTGATCATGAACAAGAAAGGATATACGAAATCTAATGGCAACTGACGAAACAGATAAAAACTTCTGCCACTCTTCCCTAGATTTCCTAAAAGTTCTTTGGTATAAGTAAAACTGTAACCATTTGGTTTCATGTCAAAAATCTGCAAACCATTCGCAAAATCAGTCAATTTTGGAATCGTAAAAAAGATCATCGTAAAATAAACCACACTTGACAACACGAAAAAAGTAAGAACTTTTTTGCTCGTCAAATTTCTGGAAACAGTAGTTTTTAAGCTCATTATTCTATAGTTTTATTTCTAAAGAAAGTCCCGAAGAATGTAGAAAGTATCGTGTAAAACACCAAAACTGCTGCGAAAAAATACGTGAAGTTTCTGAAGGTAAACATATCTTTATCTTTTACCAATTCTGGCGCAAAACTCTGCAATCTTTCTTGATATTTTTTGTCCAGTTCTTCTTTGTCTTCTTTTTTAGCTAAAATTTGTTTTGCCTTGTTATACTCATTGTCAAGTTCTGTTTTTTGACGCTCTACATACTGATGATTCAGTAAATCTTTAGCATCTGTATCTACATAATTCAGAAATGCAAAAATGCTGAACATGGAAAGAAAACCACCAATAAACATCGGTTTAAAAGCTCTACCAAAAGCATCTCTAAAACCTATTTCTTTCACTTCTTTTTTGTAAGTTGTCACCGAAAAATAAGCACCTAGAGTATAAAGTGCTGGCATTAAAAATGCGTTAAGAAGCATACTTGTGTTAAAATAATTGGTATTATAACCCAAAAAATACACTCCAAAGAACACTAACATGGTTGCGATAAATATCAGAAAACCAAATGTATAAACGTTTTTACTCATTTTATTTTTAAAAATTTTTCTCGAAAATACGAGATTAGATTTTGAATTTTAAATTAATTCAGTATTTTTGCACTGGCAAGTCCTACACAACCAGCTCCTGAAAATCCTCCAGGGTGGGAACGCAGCAAAGGTAATTGGTCGTAGCGGTGTGATGTAGGGAGCTTGCCATTTTTTATGTCTTTTTTGAAATTCTTCAGAAAATTATACTTCAAATTCTTCTCCCAATTCTGGAATCGAAAACTCAATATTTTTCTCTTTAAACAATTGTTTCGCCGAAACATGATTAATTTTTATCGGCTCGAAAGTATCAAAATGACAACCAATCACTCTTTTGGTTTTCAATAATTCTGCAGCAGCAAAACTCGCTTTTCTTGCACACATGGTATAATGTGAACCAATAGGAAGAATGGCTGCTGTAATTTCTCCGAAAAGCCTTGGAAACAACTCCATATCTGCCATTACACCTGTATCTCCAGCAAAATATAAGTTTTTACCTTGGAATCTAAACATATAACCGCATGGTTGACCGCCGTAAGTTCCATCTGGGAAACTAGAAGTATGATGCGCAGGAAGCATAGAAATCTTCAAGTCATCAAACTTTGCAGAACCTCCGTAGTTGATGTCTATAGAATTTGGATGATTAAAATAACCACAAATTTCTGGTTGACCAATTACCGTAGCATCTGGGTTATGTTGCAATACTTCTCTTACATCTGCAATATGATCTCCATGAGCATGAGTAATGAGCACATAATCAATTTTTTGTGCTGAAATATCAAAACCTGTTTTCTCTTTCTGAAAATTATAAAAAGGATCAGAAAGGATGTTTTTTCCATTATAAGTGAACAAAAAACAGTTTTGTCCTAGGAATTTTATTTTCATGATTTTTTATCTAAAATAATTCAATCCAAAAGCTACTAAAATACTCATCAATAAAGTAATGATTCCCACTTGTTTTAAGAATGGGTCTAATTCTTTTGGCTCTTTTACTTCCATCATTTTTCTGCGCAAAGCGGTCAAAGGAAATACGGTAATGAAGAAAATAAAAGCGTAATATTTTCCTTGTTCTTCTAAACCTTCAAGAAACATATAAATCAAAACCAAAATCGGTGGAAGCATTAAAATGACCATTTCATAAATCATAGCATTTTTAAAACCTAATCTTAATGCAAGCGTTTTTTTGCCTGATTTTTCGTCATTTTCAATGTCTCTCATATTGTTGAGATTAAGAACGGCAGCACTCAGCAAACCTATTGCAGAAGCTGGTAAAAGCATATCCCAATCAAAAGTTTTAGTGAACAGAAAATAACTTCCGCACACAGAAACCAGCCCGAAAAAGATAAAAACCATAATATCTCCTAAACCGAGGTATCCATAAGGTTTTTTACCAACAGTGTAACCAATTGCCGCCAAAATACACGCAACTCCTAGTCCTATAAAAGTGTAAAATTCATTAATAAAATTAGGAAAAAATGCTTTGTACAACAAAACTAAAGTAGCCACCAATGATAAAAAGGCAAACAAAAACATAGCGTTTCTCATTTGCTTTGCCGAAATTTTACCAGATGCTACCGCACGTTGTTCTGCCTCTCCTATTCTATTTTGGTCGGTTCCTTTTACACCATCTCCATAATCATTGGCAAAATTTGATAAAACCTGATAGAGCAAAGTCACCAAAAGTGCCAAAGCAAAAATAGTCCAATCCCAAGTTTTTCCTTGTTCTAAAAGTTTCCATCTTGCAATGAAAGAACCCATAATAATTCCGCTCACCGAAAGCGGCAAAGTACGCAGTCGAGCTGCTTTTATCCAATCAATCATAGTTTTTAGGATTTAGGATTTAGGATTTAGGATTTAGTTTTTACTAATCTCTAAAACCTTATTCCTTGTTAAGATATCCATTGATTATCTCCGAAATCTGGTTTACGTTTTTCTAAAAATGCGTTTCTGCCTTCCTTAGCTTCTTCAGTCATGTATGCTAATCTAGTTGCTTCACCAGCGAAAACTTGTTGGCCAACCATTCCGTCATCCGTTAAATTCATCGCAAATTTCAACATTCTGATAGAAGTTGGTGATTTTGCTAAGATTTCCTGCGCCCACTGATAAGAAGTTTCTTCTAACTCAGCGTGAGGTATTACTGCATTTACCATTCCCATATCTTCTGCTTCTTTCGCAGAATAGTTTCTTCCTAAAAAGAAAATTTCTCTGGCTTTTTTCTGACCTACCATTTTGGCTAAATATGCTGAACCGTAACCGCCATCGAAGCTGGTAACATCTGCATCGGTCTGTTTAAAAATGGCATGTTCTTCACTTGCCAATGTTAAATCACAAACCACATGAAGAGAGTGACCACCACCTACTGCCCAACCGTTTACCACAGCAATCACCACTTTTGGCATAAAACGAATCAATCTTTGAACTTCTAAAATATTGAGACGGTGTCTTCCATCATCACCTACATAACCTTGATGACCACGAGCTTTCTGGTCGCCACCACTACAGAACGCATGACCACCATCTTTAGGACTTGGACCTTCACCAGTTAATAAAACTACACCAATGCTAGAATCTTCATAAGCATCATAAAAAGCATCATAAAGTTCTGAAGTAGTTTTAGGACGAAAAGCATTTCTTACTTCTGGTCTGTTGATAGCGATTCTCGCTACTCCATTGCACTTTTTGTACGTGATATCTTCGTATTCTTTAGCCGTTTTCCAATCTATATTCATATTTCAAAAAATTTGCTGGTAAAGATACTATTTTTGAAAAAAAGGTACAGAATAAAAATTTAGAAATATTAATGTAATATATGTTACATAATTATTGAGGATTTAATAAATTTTAACTTCATTCATTCATAATAATTGTGAGTACATGAAATAAATCATTTTTAATTGTCAAAAAATAGGTTTATATTTGAAAATATTTAAAATTAATAAAATGATTATAGGTGTATTAAAAGAACCTTCTTTCGAAACAAGAGTTTCTTTACTTGCAGAATCTGCAGCAGCACTCATTAAAAAAGGAAATAAAATAGTTGTAGAATCTGGTGCAGGTGATAAATCCTTTAATAATAACCAAGAATATGAAAAAGCTGGCGCAGAAATTAAATCTAGAGCTGAAGTATTAGAACAAGCAGACATTTTACTTTCTATTCACCCCCTTGAAAACGAAGATTTTGTAAAAGTTCATTCTAAAGTTCTCTTAGGTGTTTATCAACCCCTAGCTAACGGAGAAAACGTTATTAAATCTATTGAAAGAAAAGTCACTACTTTTTCTCTTGACATGCTGCCTAGAACGACCAGAGCACAAGCAATGGACGTTTTAAGTTCTCAAGCCAATATCGCTGGCTACAAAGCGGTTTTACTCGCTGCTAACTCTTACGGAAGATATTTCCCTATGTTTATGACCGCTGCAGGAAGTATTGCTCCCGCTAAAATGCTTATTTTAGGAGCTGGAGTTGCTGGTTTACAAGCAATTGCTACCGCAAAAAGATTAGGTGCTGTAGTAGAAGTTTTCGATACAAGACCTGCTGTAAAAGAAGAAGTAATGAGCTTAGGCGCTAAATTTGTAGAAGTAGAAGGCGCTGCAGATGCTAGTTCGGCTGGCGGTTATGCAGTAGAACAAACCGAAGAATACAAACAAAAGCAACAACAACGCATCGCTGAAAGTGTAGCAAAATCTGATATCATTATCACTACTGCACAAATCCCTGGTAAAAAAGCTCCGATTTTAATTACCGAAGAAATGCTGAACTCTATGAGAAATGGCTCTGTAATTATAGACTTAGCTGCTTCTACCGGTGGTAATACTCCACATACTAAAAATAACGAAACCGTAAATTATAACGGTGTTTCTATTATAGGAAACTCTTCTCTACAATCTACCATGCCTTCAGACGCAAGTAAATTGTACGGAAAAAATATTGTGAACTTCTTACAACTCATCATTGACAAAGATGCAAACCTTAACCTCAACTGGGAAGACGATTTGGTAAAAGGCGCTTGTATCACACACAATGGCGAAATTATTAACGATAGAGTAAAATCTATCCTCTCTCCTTCAATGAATAACTAAAACAAAATTTTTATGAATATTATAGAGTGGATTTCTCAATACCAACAAATCATCTACATTGTAATTCTGATGATTTTTGTAGGAATTGAAGTGATAGGTCATGTACCTAGTGTACTACACACTCCTCTAATGAGTGGCGCAAATGCGATTCACGGAGTAGTGATTATTGGGGCAATTATTGTAATGGGAAAAGCTGAACCAGACAATTATTTGGCATTAGTTTTAGGTTTTCTAGGAGTGATTTTAGGAACGCTTAATGTGGTAGGAGGTTTTGTAGTAACAGACCGAATGCTAGAAATGTTTAGTAAAAAGAAAAAATAACATGCAGGGTGTATAATGCTTGGTGAGAGGTGTTTCAAAATTACATCCTACTTCCAGCATCCAACATCCATCTATAAAATCAAAATCATGGGACTACTTACAATATTATACCTCATCGGTTCAGTGACCTTTATTCTAGGGTTAAAAATGCTCTCGAATCCAGCTACTGCTAGAAAAGGAAATTTATTAGCAGCAGCAGGAATGGTAGTAGCAATTTTAGGAACTATTTTTCTTTATCAGGACGATGAAGGACAAAAATTAGGAAATTACGGTTGGATTTTTGGCGGAATCCTTATCGGAACAATCGTGGGAGCGCTAGCTGCCAAAAAAGTAAAAATGACGGCAATGCCACAAATGGTGAGCCTTTTCAACGGAATGGGAGGCGCTTGTGCCGCTTTAATTTCTTTGGTTGAATTTAATCACTTATCACACAATACTACTGGCGAAGTAAATTTAGGAATTCTTTCAATAATTCTTCTAGGATTAATTATCGGTTCTGTATCATTTGCAGGAAGTATGATTGCTTGGGGAAAACTGAATGGAAACATTAAAAAAGACTTTGCTTTTCCTGGTCAACAATTCGTGAATATCGCTATTTTATTAGCTATTTTAGGATTATCAGTATATTTGGTAATGACTTTCAGTCCAGAAAATGCTTATTTATTCTATGTCATTTTTGGATTATCTTCGCTTTACGGATTACTTTTCGTATTCCCAATTGGTGGTGCAGATATGCCTGTAGTGATTTCACTATTGAACTCATTTACGGGAGTTGCCGCAGCCTGTGGAGGATTTTTATACGACAACAAAGTAATGTTAACTGGTGGTATTTTAGTAGGTGCTGCAGGAACTTTGTTAACCATCTTAATGTGCAACGCCATGAATCGTTCTTTATTAAACGTATTGATTGGCTCATTTGGAGGCGGTGCAAAATCTTCTGGCGGAACTTCTCCATCAGGCGGAACAGTAAAAGAAATCACGTTGAGCGATACAGCAGTTCTCATGACTTATGCCAGCAAAGTAATGATTGTTCCTGGTTATGGTCTAGCAGTAGCTCAAGCTCAACATGCTTGTCATGAATTAGAAAAATTATTAGAAAGCAAAGGTGTAGATGTTTTCTACGCAATACATCCAGTTGCTGGTAGAATGCCAGGACACATGAACGTACTGTTGGCAGAAACCGATGTTCCTTATGAAAAATTAATGGAAATGGAACAAGCCAATGAAGAATTCTCAACTGCAGATGTTGTACTAATCTTAGGAGCAAATGATGTAGTAAACCCTGCTGCTAAAGAAGACACTTCCTCTCCTATCTACGGAATGCCTATTTTAGAAGTTGAATTGGCTAAAAACGTCATCGTAAACAAACGTAGTATGAAACCTGGTTACGCAGGAATTGAAAACGAATTATTCTACAGACCAAAAACTTCAATGCTTTTCGGAGATGCGAAAAAAGTTTTGCAAGATTTAATCTCTGAGATTAAAAATCTGTAAGATTTTATAAACTATAAAAACAAAAATCCTGTTCAAATCTGAACAGGATTTTTTATGATTACAATCAAAACTTCAACTCATAACTCAAAACTAATAATTTATAACTTTTAAAGCATTTCTTCTTCCTTAAATTCCCTGTCGTTAAAGTAAATTTCAAGTGTTGTATGATGTACATTGTAATGCTCTAATTCATGCTTCACTTTATCTTTTAACTTTTCTATTTCATTGTGAGAAAGTGATTTTTCAACCTGAAGATGAGCCGTCAATGCATTTTCAGTCGTGCTCAATGCCCAAATATGAAGATGTTTAAAATCTTTCACTCCGTCAATTGCTAAAATTTCTTCTTTTAATTTATTGAAATCTACTCCTTCTGGAACTCCATCTAGAGCCAATTTAAGACTTTGGGTAAATAAGCTCCACGTTCCGTAGAGAATCACTAAAGCAATAATAATACTCATCACCGCATCCAGCCAAAACCAGTCTGTATAAATAATTACCACACCTGCAATTACCACACCCAAACTCACCAAAGCATCTGCAGCCATGTGTAAATAAGCGCCTTTAATATTGAGATCTTTGTCTTTATCTTTCATGAAAAAATAAGCAGTAAGCGCATTGATGATAATCCCAATAAATGCAACAATTGCCATTACTTTTCCTTGCAAAGGTTGAGGATTATAAAATCTGAAAACCGCTTCAAAAATAATTCCGCCCACTGCCGCAAAAAGGATTAAAGCATTAAGCAAAGCCACCAAAACCGTCACTTTTTTGTAACCGTAAGTATAAGATTGTGTAGGCTTTGAATACATCAATTTAAAGGCAAAGAGTGCTAAAATCAAACTCACTACATCACTGAGATTATGCCCAGCATCTGAAAGTAACGCCAATGAATTCTGTGACCACCCCACTCCTGCTTCTATAATAACAAAAGCAGAATTAAGGAAAATCCCAATGTAAAAAGCGTTTCTTAGTTTTTTAGAGTTTAAATCTAGTGTTGGAACGTGACTATGACCGTGATCGTGAGAATGCGACATGAAAGAAATTTTAGCCAAATTTCGGGATTTTTTTTGAGATTAAATTCTTTCCGAACGATAAACTTATTATTTAAAAACTCTAATATAAATTTCAGCTAAACCAAAATGAATTTCCTAATAAAAAAGTCGGACAAAAGCCCGACTTTATTCATTAATTTTTTTATTCTTTAATTCTCAGAATTCTTTTTATTAATCATGTAATACACAGGCAAACCCATCAAAATAAGAAGCAATCCTGGCCAAGTGTAATTCGGTTTGTAAATAAATAATAAAACACAAAATGCTGTTCCTATCAACAGATAAATGATGGGTGTAACTGGATATAACAACGTTTTGTAGCTTCTTTCTGCATTCGGTTGTTTAATTCTCATGTAAATTACACCAAAAACGGTAATCATGTAAAACAACACAATCACAAAAGAAATCATATCTAACAAATCACCATATTGTCCGCTCAAAGCGAGAAGTGAAGCCCAAATTCCCTGCATCCAAAGAGATTTTTCAGGTACTCCATTTTTATTGTTTTCAATGGCGGATTTTAGAAACAAACCGTCTTTTGCCATCGTTTGAAAAACTCTAGCTCCTGCTAAAACAACTCCGTTCACACAACCAAAAGTGGAAATCATCACGAGAACCGCCATAATAATCGTTCCTACACCTCCGAACATCTTTTCCGAAGCGGCAACTGCCACTCTATCATTCGCTGCAAATGCGATGGAATCTCGGTCTAAAGCATTCAGATAAACGAAATTCACCAACAAATAAAGCAACATCACAGAAATTGTACCTAAAACCATCGCTTTTACCACATTTTTTTGTGGATTTTCTATTTCACCAGAAACGAAAGTCACGTTTTCCCAAGCTACAGAACTAAAAACCGAACCTACCATTGCCGCGGCAATTCCTCCGAAAAGTGTAGCTCCAGAAATAGATTCCCAACCGAGTTTCAGGTAATTTCCTTTGTCATCTTTAACCAAATTATTAAAAGAATCCCAACCAAAACTCATATTTCCGCTCCAAAAAGATTCTTTAACCAATATAAAACCTAAAAAGATCAACCCTAAAAGCGCGACGATTTTAGAACCTGTGAAGATATTTTGAAGGAGTTTCCCGCTTTCTACACCTCTAGTATTGATGTAAGTAAGTAACAAAATCACCGCAATACCCAAAATTTGAATCCAAGTGATTTTAAATTCACCACTTTGAAAAAGTGGAGACGCATCATTGAGTGCAGGAAAAAGATAAGCAGAAAACTTACTGAAAGCCACTGCAACTGCAGCAATAGTTCCTGTTTGAATCACGGTAAACATTCCCCAACCGTACAAAAACCCGAGTCTTTTCCCGAAAATTTCTGTAATGTAAGTGTATTGTCCTCCCGCTTTTGGGAACATCGCTGAAAGTTCGCCATAGCTTAAAGCGGCTGCAACCGTCATAATTCCAGTAATAATCCACACTACGATGAGCCAATACCCAGAACCCAAATTTCTCATCATATCCGCAGAAACAATGAAAATTCCGCTTCCTATCATGGAACCCATCACGAGCATGGTTGCGTCCCAAAGTTTTAATTTTTTATTCATAGTTTATTTTTAGAAAAGACCATCAAAGATATTAGAAAATTAAAAAGCCACAAGTATTTGTGGCTTTTTGTTTATAAATTCTTTTAAATCTATGTTTATTATCCAAATATTAAGGAAAAAATTCAATTATCCGCATTTAGAATTTCCACAATTTTTACAAATCAGGCAACCTTCTTGATAAACAACTTGGTCTGAACCACAATTGCTACACTTGTGTCCATCAACTTCAGTTCCATCAGGAATATAGCGTTTTAAAGCTCTAGCAACTCCCGCTTTCCAAGTATTGATAGACTCAGAATCAAGCTCTAATCTGTTAATTAATTCTACCACGTTTTCAATTGGCATTCCGTGTCTTAAGGTTCCTGAAATCAATTTAGCATAATTCCAGAATTCTGGATTAAATTTATGAGAAAGTCCTTCAATAGTGGTTTTATAACCTCTTAAATTCTTGAATTGGAAATCATATCTAGAAACGCCGTTTTCGTCTCTGTTTTTAATGATTAAACCTTCGTTTACCCAACGTGGAAGCATAATTCCTTCTTCATCATCTGCCAAACCTGTAAAAATTTCATAAGGTCTACCATTAACCAAACCTACAAAAGCAATCCATTTTTCTTTATTATTTTGGAATCTCACCACATCAGCTTCTAGAATCTGAGGTCTTTTTGTAGGGAAAGCTTCTAAAGATGAAGCAGTTTCTTCCTCATCTTTTTCTTCTTTTTTATCATCTGCAGAAACCAAAACTCCACTTCTGGAACCGTCTCTGTAAACCGTAACTCCTTTGCAACCCACTTCCCAAGCTTTGATATATAATTGATTCACCAATTCTTCTGTAGCTTCATTCGGAATGTTGATAGTCACCGAAATAGAATGGTCCACCCATTTTTGAATGGCACCTTGCATTTCAACTTTGCTGAGCCAATCAATATCATTAGAAGTAGCTTTGTAATAAGGAGATTTCTCGATTAAATCTTGAACTTCTTCGTTGGAATAATTTTTGGAAATATCATAGCCATTCACTTCCATCCAAGTTTTAAAATGATGATGGAAAACAATGTACTCTTCCCAAGAATCTCCCACTTCATCTACAAAATCTACTCTTACATCTTTATCATTAGGATTTACCTTTCTCCTACGCTTGTAAACTGGCAAAAATACCGGTTCAATTCCCGAAGTAGTCTGAGACATCAAACTAGTACTTCCTGTTGGTGCAATGGTTAATAAAGCGATATTTCTTCTGCCATATTTTACCATATCTTGATACAGACTTTCGTCTGCTTCTTTTAATCTCAAAATGAAAGGGTTATTTTTTTCTTTTTCTGCATTAAAAACTTCAAAAGCGCCTCTTTCTTTCGCCATTTCTACTGAAGAACGATACGCGGAAAGAGCCAACGTTTTATGAACTTCTACTGAAAACTCATTAGCTTCATTGCTACCATATCTTAAATTTAAAGCAGCCAACATATCGCCTTCTGCAGTAATTCCTACTCCCGTTCTTCTTCCTTGAAGCGTTTTCTTGCGGATTTTTTCCCAAAGTTGTTTTTCGGTATGTTTTATTTCTTCGTTTTCTGGGTCTTTTTCAATTTTTGCCAAAATTGCATCAATTTTCTCCATTTCCAAATCGATGATATCATCCATCATTCTTTGTGCATAAGCTGCATGTTTTTTGAATAAATCAAAATTAAATTTTGCTTCTTTGGTAAATGGATTTTCTACATAAGAATATAAATTAATGGCAATCAATCGACAAGAATCGTACGGACAAAGCGGAATTTCGCCACAAGGATTGGTAGAAACCGTTTCAAAACCTAAATCTGCATAACAATCTGGAATAGATTCTCTGATGATGGTATCCCAGAAAAGAATTCCTGGTTCAGCAGATTTCCAGGCGTTATGTACGATTTTTTTCCAAATTTCATCTGCAAAAATAGTCTTGGTATATTTAGAATTCTTACTGTAAATAGGATATTTCTGTTGATATTCACTGTTCGTTTTTACCGCTTTCATGAATTCATCATCTATTTTCACAGAAATATTCGCTCCTGTCACTTTTCCTTGCTCTAATTTAGCATTGATAAAATCCTCAGAATCTGGATGATTTATCGACACAGAAAGCATTAAAGCGCCTCTTCTTCCATCTTGAGCTACTTCTCTGGTAGAATTAGAATAACGCTCCATAAACGGCGCTAAACCTGTAGAAGTAAGCGCAGAATTCTTCACCGCAGAACCTTTCGGACGAATGTAAGATAAATCATGACCAACTCCACCTCTACGTTTCATGAGTTGAACTTGCTCCTCGTCTATTTTCATAATACTTCCGTAAGAATCACTATTGGTTCCGTTACCAATTACAAAACAGTTAGAAAGAGAAGCAATCTGGAAATTATTACCAATTCCCGTCATTGGACTTCCTTGCGGAATGATATATTTAAAGTCTTTTATTAGATCAAAAATTTCTGCTTCGGAAAGCGGATTGGGATATTTTTTTTCTATTCTCGCAACCTCAGAAGCAATTCTTTGATGCATGTCATCAGGTGTTTTTTCATAAATATTCCCATCAGAATCTTTAAGTGCATATTTGGTTACCCAAACTCTGGCTGCTAAATCGTCTCCTTTGAAGTAGTGTAAAGTTTCTTCATACGCTTGTTGGTTGGTTGTTTTCTCCATGGCAGATAATTAATTTTTTGACACAATAAAATTAGACAAAAAATTAAAATATACAATATTAAATTTTTATAAAATTTTTCATTTTTGTAAACTTTTTGAAAATTTTAAAATATTAATACACTTAAAATCAATTATTTAAACAAAAAAATTTGTAAACTTTTATGATATAAATCAAGAAATAAGTTTTTCATAAAATAAAATTTTAAAATAAAAAAGCCTAATAATTTTTTAAAAATTAATAGGCTAAATCTATAACGCAAAGAATAAATAGTTAATTTATTCAATAGTAAAGTTCTGAACAGCTTCTAGTTTAGGGAATTTATTCTCTGAAATAAATTTCCGCCCTGTACAATCTATTTCTTTCCACCCTTTTTTTCTGTGTAGGTCTCCCACCTCCACTACAATCGGAACAAAAGATATTTCTTCTTCACCCTCTTTGATTTCTTCTTTATATTGAACCGCAACATCTAATACACATTCAAAATCCGTATTAAGTTTCACATTTCTATAAATAACATCAAAATGCGATTCTTTATTTTCTGGGATTTCAAAATACGTTTCGTAGCCATAGCTTTTTCTATCTAATAATCCAATGCTAGAAAGTGCCGTATATAAAGCAATTGTATAATATTTTCTAGTACCAAAACGTTGATAATCTTCAGGAAAATGTCCACCTTCAAATAAAATTACTGGAATTCCTGCTCTCATGAAATTATCACCAGTAGAAGTTGGGTAAAACTCATCAGAATATCTTGCCAATTGATTAGGAATTTGCATTCTCAATACATTATATATACTAGCGATAACCGCCATACTTTTTTTGCGATTTTCAGTAATCATTCTATCATAATCTTCTGAAGGCGCTAAAAAAGATAAAGTAGCGGGATTTTTACCATCTGTAGAAAAAATAGTCCTTTGCTCATGTAAATTCAGAGCGTAATCATATTTTTTAGAAAACGCAATTTCTTTTAACAGCTTCATTTCGCAGCTTGCATTCTGTAAATAGTCTCTATTCATATCTATATCAAGAGAATTTCTGCGCGACCAAACTTTAGAACCATCCGGATTGAGCATAAAAATGAAATCTAAAGATATATTTTGGAATAATTTGTCTTTGAGTTGAGGTTGAGATTCTAAAGAATACCATAAGTCTAACATGCAGTGAGTAGAATTACTCTCATTACCGTGCATTTGAGACCATGCCAACACTTTTATATCACCAGAACCATAAGAAAATTGATAAATAGGCTCACCTAGAGTAGAAGTACCAATTAAAGTAATATAATCGCTGAGATTCTCTTGTAGAAATTTTTGAAGGTTATTAGGCGAAATATAACGATTTGGGAAATTAGGGTTTTTGTGATATTGAAAAGTAGAATGCATAATGTGGATAAATTTTGACGATTCAAAAATACTATAAAAAGAATTAATCTCCTAATTAACATTTGTAAATAATTTAAACAATAAAAAAAGACAGAATGTCTGTGGAAAAAATTGTTAATTTCATAATCTGTAATTAAAAAATATAAAATAAACAAAATCAGTATTTTAAGTAGTTTATATAAAGTTAATTTATAAATATACTTTAATATGTAGATCGTACTAATAAAGCCATTTGTAGAGTTATACCATTAAACATTTTTAATGTTGATAAGGTTGTGATATTTTACTTATTTACAAATGTAAAATATTGGATTTTTTCTAATTATAGTTATCTTTGAGGACTTAAAATTTTAGAATTCATGTCAAACGAAACCTTATTTCTACTATCCTTTGTAGTTTTTATCTTTTTTATACTGGCATTAGACTTAGGACTATTGCATAAAAAATCAGACACTATTTCGCTGAGACAAGCTGGTTTAATGAGTTTTTTTGTCGTTTGTTTGTCTTTAGCCTTTTATTTTCTTCTCATTACCTATGGACATATGCTTCATGGAATAGATAGTATAGAAAAGCTACAAACAGTAATAAATAGGCATCATCATCCAGTAAAAGTTATTCCGAATAATCTGGAACAGAGCATAGCACTCTACAATCAGAACCTAGGATTAGAATATCTTACTGGTTATGTAGTAGAATATGCTCTATCAGTAGACAATATATTTGTAATTGTTTTGGTATTTACTGCTTTTGGAGTTGCACCAAGAAATTATCACAGAGTTCTTTTTTGGGGCATTTTAGGAGCTATTGTAATGCGTTTCATCTTTATCTTCGTAGGTGCTGCTTTAATTGAAAAATTCAGCTGGATTATGTATGTTTTCGGAGCGTTTCTGGTATTTACAGGTATCAAAATGTTTGTGGATAAAGATAAAGATGAGGAAATAGATACTCAGAATCACCCAGTTGTAAGATTTGCCAATAAATATTTTAAAGTTCATCCACACTTTGTGGGCAGTAAATTCTTTGTAACAATTGATGGAGTTAAGAAACTTACACCATTATTCTTAGTTCTTATCATCATAGAATTTACCGATTTGATTTTTGCAGTAGATTCTATTCCTGCAATATTTTCAGTAACTAAAGACCCTTATATCGTCTTCTTTTCGAACATTTTTGCGATTATCGGACTTCGTTCTATGTTCTTCTTATTAGCAGGAATTATCGATAAGTTTAGGTTCTTAAAAATAGGTTTAGCAGCATTACTCACATTCATTGGTTTAAAAATGCTAGGACATAGTTACCTAGAAGAATGGGGCTTTGGTACAACGCATTCTTTATTAATCATTGTAAGTATTTTAGGAGCTAGTGTATTCTTCTCATTACTGTTTCCAGAGAAGAAAAAAGACAGAAAACTGAAATTTAATCCAGACGATGAAAAACATCTTCATCATCACGAATAAAAATTTAAACTCTCATTATTGAGAGTTTTTTTTTGTGCTTTATGAGAAAAATATATTAGAATTTTAATATTGTAAATTATGTAAAATCCTTTATTCATTATGGTTTTAGTTATGTTTATACAAATGTAAAACTGTAAACTTTCTCATTGTTTACATTTGTATTTACTTATGTAAATTATAATTATTACATTTGTAACATGAATATAAATGACAGATTTACTAAAATTTTAGAATATTCTGGATTTACCGCATCAGAATTTGCAGACGAAATAGATGTTCAGCGCTCCAGTATTTCGCATATCATTTCGGGGAGAAATAAGCCTTCCCTAGAATTTATTGTAAAGATAAAAAATAGATTCCCAGAAATTAGTTGGGATTGGATAATTTTAGGACAAGGAGAAATGTTACAAAATGATTCTGCTCTATCCAATAGCGAATCAAAAATAAATCTAGAGGAAGAAAATTCTTCGCCTGATCTTTTTACATTAATTGATGAAGATTATAAAAATGAAATTTTTATTCAAGAAAATCTTCAAAAAGAAACGCCGCGAGAATCTAATACACCTTTCCCTTTTCCAAAAAAAGAAAAAATAAGCGATTCTCAGCGATTAGAAGTTCAGGAAGATATTTCAGAAGTTCAAAATATTGTAAATCAATCAGTTACTAATAATTCTACTGAAAACAAGATTAAAAGAATTGTTTTCTTCTACGAAAACGGAAAATTTGAGGTTTTTGAACCTTAACAGATGTAATAATTGAGAATTTTAAAAATTCTTTAGTTCCATAAAATAAAAAAGCATTCCAAAAATTTTTGGAATGCTTTTATTCTTTTTCTAGAGAGGTGATTACTTTTTGTAAGCAGCATCTTTGATTCTTGCTCTCTTACCTCTAAGATCTCTGAAGTAGAAAATTCTAGATCTTCTAACTTTTCCTCTTCTATCTACTTCAATTTTTTGTAAAGCAGGCATGTTGATTGGGAAAACTCTTTCTACACCTACATCACCGCTCATTTTTCTGATGGTGAAAGTTTTAGTAGCACCTGTTCCTCTTAGTTGAATTACAACTCCTTTGAAGAACTGAGTTCTCGTTTTGTTACCTTCTTTAATTTCGTAATACACAGTAATGGTATCACCAGCTTTGAATTCTGGGAATTCTTTTTTAGCAATGTACTTGTCTTGTACGTACTTTAATAAATCCATTTTTTATAAAAAATAATTTTTGGAAAGCTAAACAACGTTCACGGCTTTCGTCAGAGGTTGATTAACAGGTTGCAAAACTATTAATTTTATTTGAAACAAGCAAATATCTTTTGCAATTTTTATTGATAAAAACTTAAATCAATGAGTTATAGATTAAACACAAAAAACCGCCTCATTTACAAAATGAGACGGTTTAAAATTTATGAAATCTCAGGAAGATTATTTACCTTCTTCCATTCTTTTCTTCAGTTCTGCTAAAGCATCGATATCACCAAGTGTAGATTTTTCTTCACCTGAAGAAGATGCAGCTGGTTTAGATTCCTTTGCAGCTTTTTTCTCTTCATCTCTGAAGATACCAGTGTGAGATACTACTACTCTTTTGAATTCTTTGTTGAACTCGATTACTTTGAAATCAGCAGTTTCACCTTTTTTGATTTTAGAACCATCTTCTTTTTCTAATAATCTAGAAGGAGCGAAAGCTTCTACTTCAGCATCTTCGAACTGAACTTGAGCACCTTTATCGAAAACATCTGTAGCTTTTCCTGAGTGAACAGTTCCTTCTGCATATTTAGTTTCGAATTTATCCCAAGGATTTTCAGTCAATTGTTTGTGACCTAAAGAAAGTCTTCTAGCTTCAGTATCTAATTCTAGAACGATTACGTCTAGTTTATCACCTACAGCACAGAACTCAGATGGATGTTTGATTTTCTTAGTCCAAGAAAGATCAGAAATGTAGATAAGACCATCAATTCCTTCTTCTAGTTCTACGAATACACCAAAGTTAGTGAAGTTTCTTACAGTACCTACGTGTTGAGAACCAACAGGGTATTTAGTTTGGATATCAGCCCATGGATCTGGAGTTAATTGCTTAATTCCTAAAGAAATTTTTCTTTCTTCTCTATCTAAAGTAAGAACTACAGCTTCTACTTCGTCACCAATTTTCACGAAATCACCAGCAGATCTTAAGTGAGTAGACCAAGACATTTCAGAAACGTGGATAAGACCTTCTACACCTGGAGCAACTTCTACGAATGCACCATAGTCAGCAAGAACTACTACTTTTCCTTTTACTTTGTCACCTACTTTTAAGTCAGCAGAAAGAGCATCCCAAGGATGAGCTTCTAATTGCTTCATACCTAATTGGATTCTAGTTTTCTCATCATCGAAATCAAGGATAACCACTTTCACTACTTGACCGTCTGAAAGGATTTCTGATGGATGGTTTACTCTAGACCAAGAAAGATCTGTAATGTGGATAAGACCATCTACACCACCTAAATCGATGAATACACCGTAAGAAGTGATGTTTTTAACAGTTCCTTCAAGAACTTGACCTTTCTCTAATTGAGAAATGATTTCTTTTTTCTGACCTTCAATATCAGCTTCGATTAACGCTTTGTGAGATACTACTACGTTTTTGAATTCTGGGTTGATTTTCACAACTTTGAATTCCATAGTTTTACCTACGAATTGATCGTAATCTTTGATTGGTTTAACATCAATTTGAGAACCTGGTAAGAATGCTTCGATACCGAATACATCTACAATCATACCACCTTTAGTTCTAGATTTTACGAAACCGTTTACGATTTCTCCAGACTCGTGGTATTCATTTACTCTATCCCAAGCTTTAAGCGTTCTAGCTTTTTTGTGAGATAGCTGTAATTGACCAGATTTGTCTTCTCTTCTGTCTACCATTACTTCTACTTCATCACCTACTTTAAGACCTTGGTTGTAACGGAATTCATTAAGAGAAATTACACCTTCAGATTTGAAATTGATATCTACAATCGCTTCTTTATCAGTTAATCTTACTACTTTACCGATGATAACATCAGTTTCAGAAAGATCATTAAGAGAACCTTTGTAGATTTCTTCTAAATCATTTTTTTCTTTTCTTGCATCAGCATCAAGACCTGATTCAAAAGAATCCCAATCAAATTGTTCTGGTGCTACGTTTGCATTTAATAATGCTTCTTGGTTTGTCAATTCAGACATAATAAAAAAATTTGTATTCCTTCTTTTTTAGCTTTGGCTTACTGTGGATTCTAAAAAATACGGAAGATGTTAATTACTAATGTTTTACTTCGCCAAAACTACTTCCACAAAAGTGGTGCAAAAATACAAACTTTTTACAAAATAGCAATGGCTTTTTCTGCTAATTTTCAAAGAATTATTCCGCCTAAATATACTTAATCAAGACTTTAATTTAAAGCATTATCAATAAGTTTCTGATAAACCCAAACCTTTACCTTAAATTTGCAAAATGGAATTACAACCAATTTATGAAAAACTGCAGATTCAGGAAATGAATCAAATGCAGAAATCTACTTATCAAGCTTCTGAAAACCAACAAGATATCATTCTACTCTCGCCTACAGGCTCTGGTAAAACCCTCGCGTTTTTGTTTCCAGTACTTAGAAATTTACAAAAAGATATTTCGGGAATTCAAGCGATTATTCTGGTTCCGGCAAGAGAATTGGCATTGCAAATAGAACAAGTTTTCAAAAATATGGGAACCGATTTTAAGGTAACCATTTGCTACGGTGGTCACGATAAAAAAATTGAAATCAATAATCTTACTCAGGCTCCTGCTGTTTTAATTGGGACGCCAGGAAGAATTGCGTATCACCTCAAAAATAATAATTTCGAGCCCAAAACCATCAAAACTTTAGTTTTAGATGAATTTGACAAAGCTTTAGAATTAGGCTTTGAAGAAGATATGAACTTCATCATCAGCTCTTTAAAAAATGTCTCTCAGCGTTTTCTTACTTCTGCAACTGCTATGGATAATATTCCGAAATTTGTTGGATTAGAAAACGAAAAGACCATCAATTTTTTAAAATTAGGCGAAGTAAAACCTAATATTCAACTAAAAAAAGTGATAACGATTCCGGAAGAAAAATTGGATACACTTTTTAAACTCATTTGCAAAATAGGCAACAAAAGAACACTTATTTTTTGCAATCACAGAGATGCTGTAGATAGAATTTCTGAACTTTTAAGAGAAAAAGGTATTGATAGAGAAACGTTTCACGGCGGCATGGAACAAGACGAAAGAGAACGCGCTTTGTTAAAATTCAGAAATGATTCTACCCGAATTTTAATTACTACCGATTTAGCTTCCAGAGGTTTAGACATTCCAGAAGTAGAATCTATCGTACATTATCAGTTACCTCCAAAAGAAGATGCTTTCATCCACAGAAACGGAAGGACTGCAAGAATGCATGCTAAAGGTTTTGCTTATTTAATTATGACTGAGGAAGAGAATTTCCCTTTCATTAAAGGAAATACGCCAGAAGAAAACATTACTGAAAATTACAGAATTCCTGCCCAAACTCCTTTCCAAACCATTTATATAAGCGCAGGAAAAAAAGACAAAGTAAACAAAGTAGACATTGTAGGCTATCTCATCAAAAAAGGTGAACTATCGAAAGATGACATTGGCATCATTGAAGTAAAAGACACTACTTCTTATGTAGCAGTTACTAGAAATAAAGTAAAAGATGTTCTGAAAAAACTCGCCAACGAAAAGCTAAAAGGCAAGAAAATAAAAATGGAAATTGCTTATTAAAACAAATGCCAAAGATTAACTTCTTTGGCATTTTTATTAAGTTTTTATTTAATTCCTGAAACATTCATCTTCAAAGTGTAAACTGATTTAGAGGCCGTTATAAACAAGGTAGAGAAATTCTCGCCACCAAAAGTCACATTTGCTGTCCAATTTTCTGGTACAGAAATATGATGAATTTGCACTCCATTTTTATTGAAAACCGTTACTCCATTTCCAGTTAAATAAAGGTTTCCTCTGTTATCTAAAGTCATTCCATCTGAGCCTAAATTGCAAAATAATTTTTTATTCGTCAATTTCCCATCTTCCTGAATGTCATAAACATAAGTTTTATTAGCATCAATATCAGAAACGTACAATTTTTTCAATTTCTGACTTCCTACAATTCCATTCGGCTGAGTAAAAGTATCTAATTTGGTGATTTTACCTTCAGAATTTCTGTAATACAAGTTTTTTTCAGGAATTTCTTGTTTGAAATTTTTCCAATAATCTCTTACATATAAAGGATCTGTAAAGTAAATTCCGTTATTTTCATCCACCCATAAATCATTAGGACCGTTTAATCTTTTTCCTTCAAAATTGGTGGTTAACACTTCTGCAACTCCTTCTTCATTAATTTTCCAAATTTCTCCGTTTTCATCAGAACATGTCAGTAAATTTCCTTTTTGGTCAAAAAAAGTTCCGTTTGCTCTTCCTGTTTTATCTAAAAATTCTTCAATTTGATTGGTTTTCCAGTTCCAAACGTAAATTTTGTCATCTGGTTGGTCTGTAAAATAAACATTTCCAAAAGCATCAGAAGCAGGACCTTCTGTAAAGCTAAACTTGTTAGAAACAAGCACTATTTCTGTATCCTTTTTAACCAAATCATTTGATATTGTTGATTTTTTAGAAGTACAATTTACAATCAGCAGGAAAATGAAGAAAAGTGTATTGATATTTTTAAACATGAGAAATAAATTTCTTGGCAATTTACGATAGCGCTTTAAAACAAAAAAATTTCTATCTTTGAATTTCGATTTTATAGACTATGAAACTCAATTTACCAGACAAATTATACTATTCTATAGGAGAAGTTTCAAAAGCTTTCGGTGTAAATGCTTCCTTAATTAGATATTGGGAGCAAGAATTTCCTATCATAAAACCTAAAAAAAACAAGAAAGGAAACCGCTATTTTACACCAGAAGACATTAAAAATCTTAAAATCATATATCATCTTGTAAAAGAAAAAGGCTACACTTTAGACGGCGCCAGAATTGCACTCACCACCAATCAAAAAATCAATGAAACGGTAGAAGTTTTAGACCGTTTAGAATTTGTGAAATCTGAATTGATAAAACTCAAAAATTCTTTACTAGATAGAGACGAAGTGGTGTAAAACATTTTCTTCACTTTTTATAATTTTTCTTATATTTGGGTAAAACTAACCCCCATGAAACCCAAATTACCTTATGAGATAAGGAAAAAGCAATTCTATGCTCTATCCTTACTTGGAATTTTGATTGTAATATTTCAGCTAACTTATCTAGTTTACAAAGGAAATCAAGAAACAAAATTCCCTGAAATTCATTTTACAACAAGAAACGAATCTCAATTTTTTCTTACAGAATTTGACCCGAATCAACTCAATGAAAAGCAATGGGAAAATTTAGGTTTTACTGCCAAACAAGTAAAAACTATTTTAAAATACAAAGAAATTGTTGGCGGAAACTTCACTTCTAAAGAACAACTGAAAAAGTGCTATTCTATTTCTGAAGAAAAATATGCAGAATTAGAACCGTACATTCTTTTACCTGATAATAATTCTAATAAATCAAGGAAAATTTTTAAAGAATCTGAACAAAAAGAGCTCCAAATTGAAGGTAAATTTAATCCAGACCAATATTATCAAAAAGATTGGGAAAAGCTGGGTTTTTCTGAGAGACAAGCTGCTGCAATCATTAAATACAAGCAATATTTAGGAGGAAGTTTTATGAGTAAAGAAAAGTTTAAAGAATGCTTTATTATCAGTCCTGAAAATTACCAAAAACTATCTCCTTTCTTGCTTCTCCCTGCAAAAACACCAGATAATTTTGAAAGAAAATACCAAAACTTTGCTTCCGAAAAGCCTAAAATTCAATACTTTGAATTTGACCCTAACAGTTTAGATGTAAACGGTTGGCAAAAATTGGGTTTTAGCGAAAAACAAGCTACTGTAATTGTAAATTATAGAAAGCGAAATCTGAAAGGCAGTTTCAAATCGCTAGAAGATATTAAAAAATGCTTTGTGATTTCAGAGGAAAAATTTAATGACTTGAAGCCTTATATTAAATGGAATTCTGTGCAAAAAAACACTGAAAACACCATTCAAAACCCTCCTGAAAAAGCAATAACAGCTACTGATTTTAGTAAAACTGATTTGAATAAAATAACGTTTCAGCAACTAATAGAATTTGGTTTTGACGAAAAATCCGCAGCTAGTTTTATTGGTTTTAGAAATAAACTGGGCGGTTTTGTAAAAACTAGTCAGATTTTGGAAACGTATAATATTGACAAAAATTTAGCGGAAAAACTTATTAAGGCTTCTCCGCTAAACAATATGAATGTTCAAAAGTTTGGTTTATTAGATGCTCCCGAAGATTGGTTGAAAAACCATCCTTATTTCAGGTACTATGCAAATAAAATCATCTATTACAGAATCAGTTTTCCTAAAGAATCTACCATTTTTGAAAAGATGAAAGCAAAACCTGAAGATGAGGCTAAAATGCGATTGTACCTTAAATAATTACTCTGCTAATTGAGCATTAAGGTGGATTCTAGCCATTCCTTCATCTATATTATCACAAAGATTAGAAGCTGCGCCTCCATAAGTAATATGTGTATAGTTGTTTGAAAGTTTGGGTAAATTATACGCATATACTTTTATCACATGATTTCCTAAGGAAAGATTTTCTAAAACTCCAGCAAAATCGAATTTTTTAAAATTACATTTAGTTTCTGCAGAATCTATTTGAAATTTTTTTACCAATTTTAATTGATCGTCAATAAAAATTCCCAATGCAAATTGGTAAGATGAGTAATTATTCACATTATCAATTTGAGAAACTCCATCAATATTAATTAAAACAATATTTTCACTTTTAGTCACTGAAAATTGTGTGTATGTATTAAGATAAGACCAGCCTGATGTGTCACTATCTATTATAAATTCAGGAATATTTTGCGGAAAATTTCCTACATTAACCTTACTATTAGACATCCCTGTAAAATTCTTGGTAATCTCTTCTAGATAGGCATTAGAACCACTGGTATGTTTTTTTACACTATCGTTTTCTAATACATAACTTTTTTTAATTTCCTTAAAAAAATGATTTACTTCTGTGGCAGATTGAGTAAAAAATAAATTAGTATAGAATGCTAAGAAAAGTATCAATATCTTTTTCATAATAATCAAATATTAGTTATGATAATTAATTTAAAAAGAATAGCCGCAATAAAATTTTACGACTATTCTATAATCAAAACCAATAAAAACAATCTTCTATTCTCCTTTATATAAGTCGAAAACTAAGACGTTCATAACTAGATTATGCCTACCTCCAGAACATTTTACAGTAACTTTAAAACCTGTAGGTTTAAAATCTGCTGTTCCTGGAATGTAGCAGTTAGCATCTTCAATAACATTAGCATTCCCTTTTGACTCTAATGTTACTATAGTAAGATATTCATTATTTTCTAATGCATTTTTGAATGTTACATCGAAAGTTTCTGTTTGAGAAGTTTTGGCAAATATTTTTGCACTATTGATATTATCATTTTTGATAATTTCTGCGGGGAATTCTTGATCAACAATTCTGCTATTACCCCCTACATCGCCTACAAAAACCTTACCTGAAGATAAAGATCTAAAAACAGTAATTGCTTTAGTAGTAGATTTAGATGCTAGTAACTTTAACCAGTTGCCTGTGAGTAAAGTGTGATTCCAATCAAAAGTGTATAAACCTGCCGTGTAAATAATATTAGGTGATACACTGTCATCTATCCAATCTTTTGACAGGAAAATGATCATCCCATCTTGATCAGCAGTTAAGTTTAAATTAAGTTTTTCGACTTTTGGCACCAAAAAACCATCAGTAGAAGAAGGGTTTTGCGGATTAGAAGCTTTTACTTCGAGTGTTGCCTTGGGGTCAGAAGTGTTAATACCAACTCTTTGGGCAGAAAAGACGACCCACAATAATAGAGCCAATAAAGAAAGTGTTTTTTTAGTTTTCATCTGTGTGTTTTTAAAGGTTAAGTTTAAGTATTTAAACCTTGCCAAAATTCAAAATCTTTTTCTTTTAATTCAATACGCTACTTTACGTATTTTTTAAATTCATAAAAAAACCATCCAAAAATGGATGGTTGAAAAAAGAAAATTTTATGATTTTATTTCTTAATAAACTTATAAGATACCCCGTCTAAACTTATAAAATACACTCCTGGACTGTATGTAGAAACATCTATAGAATTATCAATTTTAAAGGCTTGAGGAATCACTTGTAATAGTTTTCCTGAAATATCATACACTTCTACTTTTGAAACTTTAGAAATATTTTTTCCGTTTACATAAAGCCTTTCAGAAACTGGATTAGGATAAACAGTATATGAAAATTCTACTCTTTCTGGCTCAGTAGTAGACAAGAAACTGCCTAATCCACTTGCATAATCTAAGCCATAATCTGTCCATTCGGAAAGTGTAAATGTAATATTAGGGTCATTAACATTAGTGTTTCTGTATAGAGACTTATTACCATTAGTATTAGAAGTTCCTTTAGCCCCTACTACATCTACTGTTTCAAAAAGCATTTCATAATTATTAGTAGAAACTGTTTTTATGGTTTTAATTCCATAAGAAAGTTCTACATATTGACTTCCCGTATATGTTAATGGAGGTGCATTGGTCACAAATTTAAATTGATTTATATCTATTCCAGAAAAATTAGATTTTGGATTAATGACTACCACACTTTCACCATGGGCGATTTTGCCTTCTAATTGATAAGCATCAGAAAAATAATAAGTTGTACTTTTAAACTCTGTATTGAGATAATAATTTCCTAAATCTACATCGTGACCTGTAAGATTGGTAATTTCAATAGCAGTATTGTAAACATCAGTAGTACTACTGGTTGTTCCCTCAATATATTTAGTAATCATTAAATCTTTTGCAAAGTTGTCTGTAGACAATGTAGTTGCAGAAACTTGATTACTATCTGGAGAAAGCAAGTATCCTTTATCATAAGCTTTTATGGTAACATTATATGATGTGGAGGGCTGCAATCTATCAATCGAAACAGAATTAGTTTTAGAATATTTAACATAATTGCCATTAAGGTACACTTTATAACCCAAAATGTCTGTATCTGTACTTGGAGTCCAAGAAAGGGTGATAAAACTCTCCCCTAATTGAGAAACAGATACGTTAGATGGCGCCTGTGGCGCTATTCCGTCTGGCGTTTCACCCCAAATTAAGTCTACCCATTCTTCACGATCTATAAAAGGGTTTCTCATTTTCTGAATGGCATATACCGCATTATTTCTATCTCTTTCTCTTTGAGATACAGGATCTAAATTATTCCAATCTTTTAACATGGTAATATACCAATCCTCAAAGGCTTTCTCTTCACTGCCATCTAGAGGCATCGTAGAAAGTTGATGATTATACAGATTAAGATTTCCTTCATATCTTACCGCAAAGTATAATAAAAACCTTGCAACATCTCCCTTAAATTCATCTATTGGTTCATACACTAAATTGGTATAACCTGGAGTTGTACTGGTGCCTCTTTTTGAGCCATTGGTAAAAATATTAGAACTCCCATTATTTCTAGCATAAGGATAGTTGCTTCTTAACTGATTAATTCTAGCATCAGCTGGAATTAAATAATGCATATCAGAATACATAGGATAAAGCCCATAGAATGTACTTTGGGGCATTCCATGTTCCTTATTCCAACCTTGACCTTCTGCGTTAGCAGAACTAATATTCTGGGTTAAATCATAATTATAAGCGTCTGCTTCTGTAGGTTTTTCAGAATAAATATCTAGAACTGTGTTATCATTTTCATAATATTTATCTAGATCCGTGTAGGCATACAATGGCCCGATTTGGGAATAATTATAAGAAAAAATCTTTTTAGAAATAATTTCATGAACCTTGCTTTTCAGAGCATATCCAGAAAGCCCCTCTGTCCCATTATAATAACCAGCAGGAATTTGTGCCCAATATGAAACTGGCACTAACAATAGAAATAGTAAAATATTTTTCATCCTAAAAAATTAAGGACTACAAATATACTACATTATTTAACATAAAAAAATACACTTATCATCATTACAACTGATAATCAGAGTGTTAAATATTAACATAATAAAAATCTTATTTTTTTATATGCTTAAAAAAAACTCTTTTTTGGCTAATTTTTTTCAATTATATTTGAGCAAACAAAAATTTATGAATACAGAAATATTAAATAATCTTAAAATGATAGCAGAAACTGCAAGAGATTTTGCAGAAGTAAACATTAGGCCACACATTATGGAATGGGACGAAGATCAAATTTTCCCAGTAGATTTATTTCATAAATTAGGCGAAATGGGCTTCATGGGAATCATCATTCCAGAACAATACGGTGGTTCTGGATTAGGTTATCATGAATACGTTACTATTTTAGACGAAATTTCTCAAGTAGATCCTTCTATTGGTCTTTCTGTAGCTGCACATAATTCACTTTGCACTAATCATATTTATGAATTTGGAAACGAAGAACAAAGAAAAAAGTGGTTGCCAAAATTAGCTAGTGGTCAGGTAATTGGAGCTTGGGGATTAACCGAACACAATACTGGCTCAGATGCTGGTGGAATGTCTACAACCGCTGTCAAAGACGGTGATGAATGGGTGATTAATGGTGCTAAAAATTTTATCACTCATGCTATTTCTGGAGACATTGCAGTAGTAATGACTAGAACTGGCGAAAAAGGAGCACCTAACAATTCTACTGCTTTTGTTCTAGAAAAAGGAATGCCTGGATTTACTTCTGGCAAAAAAGAAAATAAACTAGGAATGCGAGCTTCTGAAACTGCCGAATTAATTTTTGATAATGTAAGAGTTCCAGATTCTCACCGATTAGGAGAAGTAGGAGATGGTTTTAAACAAGCTATGAAAATCCTTGATGGAGGTAGAATTTCTATTGCAGCATTAAGCTTGGGAATTGCTAGAGGCGCTTATAAAGCCGCTCTAAAATATGCTCAAGAAAGACATCAATTCGGAAAATCTATTGCTAGTTTCCAAGCGGTAAATTTTATGCTCGCTGATATGGCTACAGAAATAGATGCCGCAGAATTACTCATCCAAAGAGCATCAGAACTTAAAAACACCAAGCAAAAAATGACTAAAGAGGGTGCAATGGCTAAACTATACGCTTCTGAAGCTTGCGTAAGAATTGCCAATAATGCTCTTCAGATTTTTGGTGGTTATGGGTATACCAAAGATTTCCCTGCAGAAAAATATTACAGAGATTCTAAACTATGTACCATAGGTGAAGGAACATCTGAAATCCAAAGATTAGTAATTGGTAGAGAAATTACCAGATAATTATTAAAATCATTTATAAAATCGCAGAGATATTTTTCTCTGCTTTTTTTATTTATTATTTTTGAAAAAAAGTATTATCATCAAATGGAAAAAATCGACAGTTTAAACCAAGTTGCAGAATTTCACAGAACCTTTAATGCACCTATTTTAGAAAACCCTCAGATTCCTTCTTCAGAAAGATGCAACCTAAGAATTTCATTACTTCAAGAAGAACTAAACGAACTGAAACAAGCCATTTTAGACCAAGATATTGTAGAAATTGCTGATGCACTATGTGATTTACAATATGTACTTTCTGGCGCAGTTCTTGAATTTGGTTTAGGCGAAAAATTTGTAGATTTGTTTAATGAAGTACAACGCTCTAACATGTCAAAAGCTTGTGATACAGAAGAACAAGCCCAAGAAACCGTAGAATATTACACTTCAAAAGGAGAAGAAGCTTATTACGAATTATCTGGAGATAAATATAATGTACACAGAGTTTCAGATAATAAAGTCCTAAAAAATAAGTACTATTCTAGTGCAAATCTCAAAAGTATATTAGAAAAATAAACACCAAATTTTGAAAAAAATGAAAAAAATAATCACATTAATCATTTTAGGTATGACACTTAATTCTTGCGCTCAAAAAGTAATCATCAACAGAGAGGTAGATACTCCAGAATACGGGAAAATGCTTCTAGGAAGCCAATCTTTAGAACAATTTCAAAAAGAACCTTACAAAGCTTGGTATGATGAAAATTACACCATCTATCCTATTGACAAAACCGCTTTAGAAGGATTAAAGAAAGAAAAAATCAATTCATATAAAATCATAGTGTTTCTAGGAACTTGGTGCGGAGATAGCAAAAGAAATTTCCCTAGGTTGATGAAAATTTTAGAAGAAACCAAATTCCCAGAAAGCAAACTCCAAATCATTGGTGTAAACAGACTGAAACAAGCTCCAGATGGCGAAGAAGTAAAATATAACATTACACACGTTCCTACCATAATCGTAGAAAAATATGGCAAGGAAATTGGTAGAATAACCGAAGAACCAGAAACTGGTTTTATTGAAAAAGATTTATTGAACATTATCAAAAAATAATGAATTACATTAAACAAGTCATTGGTTTTACCCTAGGCGTAATCCTTACTTTATTGCTCGTTTATTTTTTTAGAAATATTGGCAAAAATGATGACCAAGTTTCTACAGATTACTATGTGCTCACCAACCAAATTTCTAAAATGAATAAAATGGTGGTGATAGAACAAGATTTTTCAAACTTGCAAAAAACCAAAATCACTAATCTTCTTTTTGGAATCAAAGGTTTACCTTCCAGCGAAAAAGAAATCGTGATTTTCACCAAGGCAAAAGCGCAGGTCACTTATGATTTGAAAAAAATGAAAATCGAGGTAGATTCTGTTGATAAAAAAATGATTATCAAAGAAATCCCAAATGCTGACATCAAGATTTTTACAGATGCAGAAATCACTTCGCTTGATGATTCATTTTTCGACCGTTTTTCTGAAGAAGATTTCAAAAGAATTACCAATAAAGCAAGAAAAAACGCCGAAAAAACCGTTGACCAAAACAAGTTGAGAACAGAAGGCAGAAAACAATTAATGACAAATCTAAATGAAATTTTCGTTTTAGCTAAAGCATTGAATTATGAAATCGTAGACGAAACGCAAAGTTTCGATTTATCTAAATTCTAAAAACTTTTTGCAATATTTTATAAAACATTTCCTCAGAATTTTCCAGAATTTTGAATAACTTAAAAATTCAAAAATCATGGAAAAAGATAAAAGAAAAAACACAGCAGAAAATAACGCGCAAAACGCTAAACAAAATCAAGATTTTCCTAATCTACCTCAAACTCCAAGATTAGAAGGAGCTTCTAAAATTGAAGAAAAGCAAGTCAAAAAAACTTCTAAACTTCACAAAGATGGTAGAACAGACAATACCGAACAAAATAAAACCGAAGAGTAATTTCTTCGGTTTTCTATTTTAAGTTCTAATATTATCTTTGAATTTAAGAAACATCAAAAAAAATCCTTATTTTTGCACATTATTAAAATTAGGATTCCAAAATGATTAAAATTACTCTTCCAGACGGAAGCATTCGTGAGTTTGAAGGTGTAGTTACACCTCTAGAAGTTGCAAAATCTATCTCTGAAGGTTTGGCTAGAAACACTATTTCTGCTTTGGTAAACGGCAAACAAGTAGAAGTCACGACGCCAATTAAAGAAGATGCTACGCTTACGTTGCTCACCTGGAATGATGATTTAGGAAAGAAAGCTTTTTGGCATTCTTCAGCACACATTTTGGCTCAATCTATTTTAGATTTTTATCCAAATGCTAAATTAACTATTGGTCCTGCGATTGAAAACGGGTTTTATTATGATGTAGATTTCGGTGATGAATCACTTTCTGAAAAAGATTTTGAAAAAATCGAGAAAAAAATGCTCGAAAACGCTAAAAAAGATGCGACTTTCAATCTTTATTCGGTTTCAAAAGCAGATGCACTGAAAGAATATGCAGACAATCCTTACAAAACTGAATTAATCGAAAATTTACAAGACGGCGAAATCACTTTCTGTACTCATGATAACTTCACAGACCTTTGTAGAGGTGGTCATATTCCAAGTACTGGTATCGTAAAAGCTGTAAAAATTCTTAATGCAGCAGGAGCATATTGGAGAGGAGACGAAAAAAACAAGCAATTAACTAGAGTTTACGGAATTTCTTTCCCTAAACAAAAAGAATTGACAGAATATCTAGAAAGATTAGAAGAAGCAAAAAGAAGAGACCACAGAAAACTTGGAAAAGAACTAGGAATCTTCGCATTTTCTGAAAAAGTAGGTGCTGGTTTACCACTTTGGTTGCCAAAAGGAACTGCACTGAGAAAAAAATTAGAAAATTTCCTTTCAGAAGCACAGAAAAAAGGCGGTTATGAGTTTGTAATGACTCCTCATATTGGGAATATTGAATTGTACAAAACTTCTGGGCACTATGAGAAATATGGAGCAGATTCTTTCCAATCGATTAAAACGCCAAACGAAGGTGAAGAATTTTTCTTAAAACCAATGAACTGCCCTCATCACTGCGAGATTTATAAAACTTCTCAATGGTCTTATAAAGATTTACCAAAGAGATATGCAGAATTCGGAACGGTTTATAGATACGAGCAATCTGGTGAATTACATGGTTTAACCAGAGTAAGAGGTTTCACTCAAGATGATGCACACTTATTTTGTACTCCAGACCAATTATTAACCGAATTTGAAGCGGTAATTGATTTGGTTCTTTACGTTTTCAGAAGCCTAGGATTCGAAGATTTCGTGACTCAAGTTTCACTTAGAGACAAAGAAAACAGATCAAAATACATTGGCTCAGAAGAAAACTGGGAAAAAGCAGAAACTGCAATTATCACTGCTGCACAAAATAAAGGTCTTAAAACCATTGTAGAATACGGCGAAGCAGCTTTCTATGGTCCTAAATTAGACTTCATGGTAAAAGATGCTTTAGGCAGAAGTTGGCAATTAGGAACTATTCAAGTAGATTACAATCTACCAGAGAGATTTGATCTTTGGTACACTGGTAATGACAATGAAAAACACAGACCAGTGATGATTCACAGAGCACCATTTGGTTCTATGGAACGTTTCATTGCCATTTTACTAGAAAACACTGCAGGAGACTTCCCTCTTTGGTTAAGTCCAGACCAATTTATCATTCTGCCTATTTCTGAAAAATATGTAGATTATGCTAAAAAAGTTTCACAATTATTAGAAAATCACGATATTAGCGGTCTAATTGACGATAGAAACGAAAAAACAGGTAAGAAAATTCGTGATGCAGAATTGAAGAAAATTCCGTTTATGTTAGTCGTAGGAGAAAATGAAGAACAGAACGGCACCATTTCTGTAAGAAGACGTGGAGAGGGCGATTTAGGAGTAATGAAATTAGAAGATTTCGTAACCTATTTCAAAGAAGCGGCAAAAATTTAAAAAAGCTAAAAAAGCTTACAACAAAGAATTAACTTTAAAATTATACAACTATAGCACAGAAATTTAACAACAGAGGAAGAGGACCAATGCGTCGCCCTGTACAAGAAGACTTACATCAAATTAACGAAAAAATCCGTGCAAAGGAAGTTCGTTTAGTAGGAGATAATGTAGAACCAGGAGTGTATCCTTTAGCAAGAGCTATTGCAATTGCTCAGGAACAAGATCTTGATTTAGTCGTTATTTCAGATAAAGCAGAACCTTATATCTGTAGAGTTCTTGAATACAAAAAATTTCTTTACGAACAAAAGAAAAAACAAAAGGAACTCAAGGCTAAGCAAGTAAAAGTTGTAGTTAAAGAAATCAGATTCGGACCTCAAACAGACGATCATGATTTCGAGTTCAAGAAAAAACATGCCGAGAAATTTTTAGAAGAAGGCTCTAAATTGAAAACGTATGTTTTCTTCAAAGGACGTTCTATTATCTTCAAAGATCAAGGTGAAATCTTACTTCTAAGACTCGCTCAAGAGCTAGAACACGTAGGAAAAGTAGACCAAATGCCTAAACTGGAAGGTAAGAGAATGATTATGATGATGAGCCCTAAAAAAGCGGCTAAATAATCTTTAATAAAAATAATTTTACATCAAGGGATTTCTCCTCTGAAATCTCTTGATTATAGTATTGCAGAGTATTATAAATTTTTATAATTTTGCAAACTCATTGATAACAAATACATAAAAAGCAAAACAATGCCAAAATTAAAAACGAAATCAGGTGCTAAAAAGCGTTTTGCTCTTACTGGTACAGGTAAGATCAAAAGAAAAAATGCTTACAAAAGCCACATCTTAACTAAAAAAGAAACGAAGCAAAAGAGAAATCTTACGCAAACTTCTTACGTTGCTACTGTGGATGAGAAAAGCGTTCTTCGCCAATTAGCAATTAAGTAGTTTTTATAAATCAATATTCGGTTTATAAGAATTCCTAAAAAATTCATTAAAAGTTAACCCTGAAACGGTGCCTATAAGAGAACTTTAAACGCAGTTCCGCCCTTTTCAAAAAAACAAAAAATTTAAATTATGCCAAGATCAGTAAACGCTGTAGCGTCTAGAGCGCGCAGAAAAAAAGTTTTAAAGCAGGCTAAAGGTTTTTTCGGTAGAAGAAAAAATGTTTGGACTGTAGCTAAAAATGCCGTAGAAAAAGCAATGCAATATGCTTACCGCGGTAGAAAAGAGAAGAAAAGAAGCTTCAGAGGCCTTTGGATTACCAGAATTAACGCTGGAACTAGAGAGCACGGAATGTCTTACTCTCAATTTATGGGAGCTCTTAAAAAGAACAACATCGAGCTAAACAGAAAAGTTCTTGCAGACCTTGCAATGAATCATCCAGAAGCTTTCAAAGCTGTTGTAGATCAAGTAAAATAATGTAAAACAAATTTGTTATCAATAATAAATCCTAAACTTTTTTAGTTTAGGATTTTTTTATTTCAAAAACTTTTATAAATTTGCCCCAATGAAAATGAATAGCAACAAAAATTGGTGGTGGCACTTATACTCTACGCTGAGTCTAAGGTAATACTGCTATGCTTTGAATCTATACTAAAATAAAATTCATTTCATGAGAAGACTTCAGCGATTATACCGTTGAAGTCTTTTTTTATTTAAAAACTTTTTAAAAATATCTCTTAAAATATATGCAAAACTCAAAACTTAGAATCAAAACCACCTCTAAATCATTGATGGGAGACCTTCATACAGCGATGGGAATTTATCTGAAACTCAGAGATAAATTCAGAGATACCATTCTACTGGAAAGTGCCGACCACAATGTAAATAACAACAGTTTTTCTTACATCGCTATCAATGCAATTGCAGGAGTAGAAATTAAAAATCTACAGGAAATGGAAGTGAAATTTCCATTAACCGCTCCAGAAAAATATCAAATTCCAGAAAATTTCAATATCACTGAATATTTAGAAAATTTTTCCAAAAGTTTTGATTGCGAAAAGGTAAAAAAACCAGTTGAAAAAATGGCTCAAGGTTTATTTGGTTACACCAGTTTTGATGCCGTTCAGTTTTTTGAAACCATCCAATTCAAACCTCAAAGCAAGGAAGTAGAAATCCCTATTTTACGTTACAGATTTTATCAATATGTGATTGCTATTAATCATTTTAATGATGAAATGTTCCTCATCGAAAATAAAATTGATGGTTTAAAATCTGATATTTCAGAAATTGAGAGTATCATTCAAAATAAAGACGTTGCACTCTACCCTTTCGAAAAAATAGACGAAGAAACCTCTAATTTAAGTGATGAAGAATACAGAGATTTGGTAGAATTAGCAAAGAAACACTGTTTCCGTGGAGATGTTTTCCAATTGGTTTTAAGCAGAAGATTTGAGCAAAAATTTAGAGGAGATGAGTTCAATGTTTACAGAGCATTGAGAAATATCAATCCTTCTCCCTACCTATTTTTCTTTGATTATGGCGATTATAAATTAATGGGCTCAAGTCCAGAAAGCCAGTTGATTATTCAAAATCATAAAGCCGTAATTCACCCTATTGCAGGAACTTTTCGCAGAACTGGCGACACCGAAAAAGATTTACAACTGGCCGAAACATTGAAAAAAGATCCAAAAGAAAACGCAGAGCACACCATGTTGGTAGATTTAGCCAGAAATGATTTAAGCAAATTAGGGAAAAACGTAACGGTGTCTAAACTGAAAGAAATTCAATTATTTTCACACGTAATTCACATGGTTTCAGAAGTCACTGCAGAATTAGACGAAAAAACCAATCCTTATGAAATGATTGCGACTACTTTTCCGCAAGGAACATTGAGTGGCGCTCCAAAATATAAAGCTCTTGAACTCATCGATGCTTATGAAAAAACTTCCCGCGGTTATTATGGAGGTTGTATTGGCTTTGTAGGCTTTGACGGAAGCTGCAACCAAGCCATAATGATTAGAACATTTTTAAGTAAAAATAATACGCTTTTCTATCAAGCTGGTGCTGGAATTGTAGCCAAATCTTCCGCAGAAAATGAGTTGCAAGAAGTAAATAACAAACTAAACGCCTTGAAAATGGCAGTTAAAAAAGCAGAAAAATTATGAGAGTTTTAGTTTTCGATAATTATGATAGTTTCACCTACAATCTCGTTCAAATTGTAGAGCAGATTTTAGGCGAAAAAGTAGAGGTGTATAGAAATGACGAAATTCTTTTAGAAGACATCAATAAATATGATAAAATCATTCTTTCTCCAGGTCCAGGAATTCCAGAAGAAGCAGGTATTTTATTAGACGTGATTAAAAAATATGCACCTACTAAATCAATTTTTGGGGTTTGTCTTGGTCAACAAGCGATTGCCGAAGCTTTTGGCGGAAGTCTCATTAATCTTTCGGAAATCTATCACGGTGTTGCAACCGAAGCGAAACAAATAAAACCACACAAAATTCTAGAAAATTTACCCGAAGTTTTAGAAGTAGGTCGTTATCATTCTTGGGCTGTAAATCCTGACGATTTCCCAGAGGAATTAGTAATTACCTCTGTAGATGATTCTGGAATGATTATGAGCCTAAAACACAAAGAATACGACGTTCACGCTGTTCAATATCATCCTGAAAGTATTTTAACTCCAAAAGGAAGAGAAATTTTAATCAATTTTTTGAAAAATTAAAATGAAACAAATTTTACAATACCTTTTCAATCATCAAACATTGACCAAAGCCGAAGCAAAGGCTATTATGATTGAAATTGCACAAAATAAATTCAATGAAACAGAAGTTTCGGCATTTATCACTGTTTTTATGATGCGAAGCATTACGCTCGAAGAAATGCAAGGCTTCCGCGAAGCTTTGTTGCAGTTGGCAAAACCTATTGATTTAGGAACAGATGATTTAGTGGACATTGTAGGAACTGGTGGCGATGGAAAAAACACCTTCAATATTTCAACTTTGGCAAGTTTTATTGTGGCTGGAACCGGACAAAAAGTAGCCAAACAAGGGAATTATGGTGCTTCTACTATTTCTGGAGCTTCTAACGTTTTAGAAGAATTAGGTTATCAGTTCAAAGATAATCAGGAAGATTTAAAGAAAGATTTAGAAAAAGCTAACATTTGTTTTCTTCACGCTCCGCTTTTTCACCCCGCTTTAAAAACAGTGGCTCCTCTAAGAAAAGGACTGGGCTTGAGAACATTTTTTAATCTTTTAGGTCCATTGGTAAATCCTGCGAAACCGAAATTTTCTATGATTGGCGTTTACAGTTTAGAAATCGCAAGATTGTATCAATATATTTTGCAAAAAAACAATGAAGATTTCATGTTGGTTCATGCTTTAGACGGTTATGACGAGATTTCTTTGACAGGAGACAGTAAAATTTTCAACAAAAACGGTGAAGAAATTTTTTCTGCTGAAGAATTAGGATTTAAAAATATAGAAGCAGAAACCATTTTTGGCGGTGATACTAAAGAAGCAGCAGCACAAATTTTCAAAAATGTCTTGGAAGGAAATGGAACTTACGAACAAAATGCTGTAGTTCTTGCCAACGCAGCAAAAGCACTTCAAAACACAGGAAAATATGAAAACTACGAGATAAGCTTAGCAGCTGCCAAAGAGAGTTTAGAAAGTGGAAAAGCGCTAGAATGTTTAAATAAACTTATTACAATTTAAGCTCAAATTGTATATAAAACGTAACTTTAAAATGAATATTTTAGATAAAATAGTAGCCAGAAAAAAGGAAGAAATTGCTTTCTCTAAAAGTAAAATTTCTGTTGAAGAACTGAAAAATTCTGAATTTTTCAGTAGAAATACTTTTTCATTGAGAGAATCTGTAAAAGCCAGAAACGGAATTATTGCTGAATTCAAGAGACAATCGCCAAGTAAAGGAATCATCAACAATCAATTTTCGCCAATAGAAATCGTAACGAAATATGAAGAATTTGGCGCAAGTGGAATCTCAATTTTGACGGATAAAGACTTTTTTGGAGGCAATTTTGAAGATATTTTGAGTGTGAGAAATTCTGTAAACATCCCGATTTTAAGGAAAGATTTTATGGTAGATGAATATCAATTCTACGAAGCAAAATCTATTGGTGCAGATGTGATTTTACTCATTGCAGCTTGTCTTTCGCCAACTCAAGTTCAAGAATTTACGGCTTTAGCACACGAATTGAATTTGGAAGTTTTACTGGAAATTCACACCGAAGAAGAATTAGAACACTTCAATCCAAATATTGATTTGGTGGGCATTAACAATCGAAATTTAAAAGATTTCAAAGTAGATTTACAACATTCTGTCAATCTGAAAAATTTGCTTCCAAAAGGAACTTTATCTGTTGCAGAAAGTGGCATTTACAATGTGGAAGATTTTAAATTTTTGAAAGAAAAAGGATTTGACGCTTTCTTGATGGGAGAATATTTCATGAAAACCGAAAATCCTGGAAAAACGTTTGAAGAATTTTCTAAACTTATTTAAAATGAAGCCAACAGAAAATTTGAAATTAAAAGTTTGCGGTTTAACACAACTTGCTCAAATTCAAGAATTAATTTCTTTGAACACCGATTTTTTAGGCTTCATATTTTATGAGAAATCTCCGAGATTTGTTTTAAATCATCTAAGCTTAGAAGAGATTTCAGAAATTAATCATCAAGGAAAAGTAGGTGTTTTTGTGAATGAATCGATTGAAAAAATTGCAAAAATCACAGAAAAAACCAATTTGAATTTCATACAATTACATGGTGATGAAGATGAAAACTTTATCATAGAATTAAAAAAAAGCGTAAAGAAAGAAGTAAAACTCATCAAAGTTTTCAGAGTTGGAGAAACTTTCAATTTTAAATTTTCAATTTTAAATTCTTTGGTAGATTATTTCCTTTTCGACACAGACAGCAAAGCTTTCGGCGGAACAGGAAAAAGTTTTGATTGGCAAATTCTCAACGAAATAGAAATTCCAAAACCCTATTTTTTAAGCGGCGGAATTTCACCTGAGAACTTAGAAAATATAAAAATTTTAAATCAAAAACCTTTAGTTTTAGACATCAACTCAAAATTTGAGACAGAACCAGGAAGTAAAGACCTAGAAAAAATAAAAACATTTAAATCATTACTGAAATGACAACATATAGAAACCCCGATGAAAACGGATATTACGGAGAATTTGGAGGCGCATTTGTTCCAGAAATGCTCTATCCAAACGTGGAAGAACTTCAACAAAATTATATAAAAATTATAGAATCTGAAGAGTTTAAAAAAGAACTCAACGATTTATTGAAAGATTACGTTGGCAGAGCTACTCCACTTTATTTAGCAAAAAATTTAAGCGAAAAATATGGTACAAACGTTTACCTAAAACGCGAAGATTTAAACCATACAGGCGCCCATAAAATCAATAACGCTCTCGGACAAGTTTTACTTGCCAAAAAGCTAGGAAAAAAGAGAATTATTGCCGAAACAGGAGCTGGTCAACACGGCGTGGCGACAGCTACAGCTTGCGCTTTGATGAATTTGGAATGCATCGTTTACATGGGCGAGGTTGACATTGCAAGACAAGCTCCCAACGTTGCCAGAATGAAAATGCTCGGCGCAAAAGTTGTCCCTGCAACTTCAGGTTCTAAAACTTTGAAAGATGCTGTAAATGAAGCTTTAAGAGACTGGATTAACAACGCTACTACTACCCATTACATCATAGGAAGTGTTGTAGGTCCGCACCCTTTTCCAGATTTGGTCGCGAGATTTCAAAGTGTGATTTCTGAGGAAATTAAATGGCAATTAAAAGAAAAAATCGGAAGAGAAAATCCTGATTATGTCATCGCTTGTGTTGGTGGCGGAAGCAATGCTGCAGGAACTTTTTACCATTTTGTAGATGAACCGAGTGTGAAAATTATCGCAGCAGAAGCGGGCGGTTTTGGAGTAAGTTCTGGGAAATCTGCTGCAACCACTTTCTTGGGAACTACAGGTGTTTTACACGGCAGCAAAAGCATTGTGATGCAAACCAATGACGGACAAGTAATCGAGCCGCATTCTATTTCTGCAGGATTAGATTATCCGGGTATTGGACCTTTTCACGCGAATTTGTTTAAAAATAATCGTGCAGAATTTTTCAGTATTAATGATGATGAAGCGCTAGAATCTGCTTTTGAACTCACAAGGCTAGAAGGCATCATTCCTGCTTTGGAAAGCTCTCACGCATTGCACGTTCTGAAAAAGAAAAACTTTCAAAAAGATGATGTGGTAGTCATTTGTTTGAGTGGACGTGGCGACAAAGATATGGAAACGTATCTGAAAAAATTAGAAACTGAAAACCTTTAACCATTCTTCAAAAAATTTTAAAATGAGCCAAAAAATATATCAAATAGATGCTTTTGCAGACGCTTTATTTTCAGGAAATCCTGCTGCGGTTTGTCCATTAGAAAATTGGTTAGATGCAGATATAATGCAAAAAATAGCAGCCGAAAATAATTTAGCAGAAACTGCTTTCACAGTTTCTGTAGAAAATGGTTATGAAATCAGATGGTTTACGCCAGAAGTAGAAGTAGATTTATGTGGACACGCCACTTTGGCATCCGCTTATACATTGATGAATTTTGAAGGATTTTCAGGAGAAAAAATCAACTTCTTTTCTAGAAATAGCGGAACGCTTACCGTAACTAAAAACGGAGATTTTTTAACCTTAGATTTTCCTGTAGACCAACTCCAAAAAGTAGAAGACTTATCTATTTTCGAAAAATGCTTTGCGTATCAACCTATTGAAGCTTATCAAGGAAAAACTGATTATTTATTGATTTTTGAAAACGAACATCAAATTCAAAATATAGAACCCAACATTCCTGAAATTGCAAAAATTAATGCAAGAGGTATTATTGTAAGTTCGATTTCAGAAAATTTTGATTTTGTATCCAGATTTTTCGGACCAAACTGCGGTGTAAACGAAGATCCTGTTACAGGTTCTGCTCACACAACATTAACTCCTTTTTGGGCAGAAAAATTGGGTAAAACTAAACTTACTGCAAAACAAATTTCAAAACGTGGTGGCGTTTTAGAATGTGAATTAAAGAACGATAGAATTCTCATCGGTGGAAAGTGCAAAGCGTACTTGAAAGGCAAAATATTCATCTAATAAAAAGATTACAATGAAAAAATTAAATATATATTTTACTGCGGGAATTCCCACTTTGGAAGATACTGCAGAAATCATGAAAACCATCCAAAACTCTGGCGCAGATATGATGGAAATCGGGATGCCTTATTCTGATCCGGTTGCAGATGGCCCTGTTATTCAAGGCGCACACGAATTGGCGCTTTCTAACGGAATGACCATCGCTAAACTTTTTTCTCAACTGAAATCGGTGAAAGATGAAATAAAAATTCCCGTGATTTTAATGGGTTACATTAACCCTGTTTTAAGTTTTGGATTCGAAAAATTCTGCGAAGAATGTGCCAATTCTGGAGTTTCAGGATTAATTATTCCAGATTTGCCTCCAATTGAATTTGAAAGAAATTATCAACCCATTTTAGAGAAATATGGATTGAATTTTACTTTTTTAGTCACTCCAGAAACTTCGGAAAAACGCATTCAATATTTAGATTCTTTGAGTTCAGGATTTCTTTACGCTGTTTCTAGTTCTTCAACTACAGGAAACGAAAACAAAGAGGTTAAAAATGATGAATACTTAAATAAATTGGCTTCCATCAAACTGAAAAATCCTGTAATGATTGGTTTCGGAATTAAAAACAAAACTGATTTCGAGCAAGTTACAGAAAAATCACAAGGCGGAATTATAGGAACTGCTTTTGTGAAAATTCTTTTAGAAAATAAAGATTGGAAAGAAAAAGCGGAAGCTTTCATCAAATCTATCAAATAAAAAACAGAGCAAATTGCTCTGTTTTTTGTTATTTTTTCAATAAGTTATTGTACTTTTCTTGTAAAATTTTGAGTTCATCTTCATTTTCTTGCAACTTCATTTGGTTTTTTTCTAACTCTGCAGTAATTTCTTGTAATTTTCGATTTACTTTTTCTTTTTTAGCATCATTTTTAGAAGACAATAGTAAGGATTGTAATTCTGTTTTTTTCTGATTAAGCACTTTAAATTTAGAATCTAATCTCTCTTTTTTAACAAAATTGAGTTCAAATTTTTCATCTAAATCTTTCATTTCGCTAGATTTACTTGCTTTAGCACTAGCTTCCATTTGACTCAAAGCTCTTTCTCTTTGATAATTTGATACTTGATTATTATAAGTTTGCTGAGAAACTCTACTACTGTTAATACTTTCTGCTGTTTGAGAAAAAATAGCAATTCCAGAGAATGAAAGTGCTAAAGTTAAATATTTTACCATTATTAATTTTTCTAGTAAAGGTAAACATATTCTTAATACTTTTTTACAAGAAAATTACATTTCAAATTAATGTCTTCCTCTCAAAACTTCTTCAATGTCTTTTAATTTGAAATTTTTAGCCTTCAATAAAATTAAAAAGTGATACAATAAATCTGCTGCTTCGTTTTTGAACAAGTCATCGTTATTATCTTTCGCCTCAATTACCAATTCTACTGCTTCCTCTCCTACTTTTTGAGCTACTTTATTGATGCCTCTTTGATAAAGTTTTGAAGTATAAGAACCTTCTACATTTTCATCAATTCTTTGGTTGATAATCGATTCTAATTCATACAGAAAACCTTTGGTATCTTTTTCTCCAAAACAACTGAAATTACCAGTATGACAAACCACATTCGTAGGCTTTACTTTAATCAGTAAAGTATCATCATCACAGTCTTTTTCGATGCTTTTTACATATAAATAATTTTCAGAAGATTCTCCTTTTAACCAAATTCTATCTTTGGTTCTGCTAAAAAAGTGAACTTTCCCCGTTTCTTCTGTTAATTTTAGAGCTTCTTCATTCATAAAACCTAGCATTAACACTTGTAATGTGGTTTCGTCTTGTATGATTGCAGGAATTAAACCTCCTGATTTTTCGTAATCTAAATTCATCTTATGGCAATATTTTGTTGTTTTAAAACTTGTTTTAAATCGTTTATTTTAATTTCTCCAAAGTGGAAAATACTTGCTGCTAAAGCTCCTGTAGCTTTGGTTTCATTAAAAACTTCTGTGAAATCTTCAATTTTTCCTGCACCTCCAGAAGCGATAATGGGAATATTGACGATTTGTGAAATTTCATTGAGCAATCTCACATCGAAACCTTGTTTGGTTCCATCAAAATCCATGGAAGTCAACAGAATTTCGCCTGCGCCTAATTCTTCTACTTTTTTCGCCCAATTGTGGGTTTTATAGTCTGTTTTTATTCTTCCGCCATTCACAAAAACGTAATCTTCGTCTCCAAATTGTTTAGAATCTATCGCCACCACTACGCATTGACTCCCGAATTTATCTGCAAAAGTTTTAATTAAATTAGGATTTTTCACCGCCGAAGAATTGATGCTGATTTTATCTGCACCCGCTTTCAAAAGATTGTCAACATCAGAAATTTCTGAAATACCACCACCAACAGTAAACGGAATATTGATTTCCTCTGCAATTTTTTCCACCAATTGCACTAGGGTTTTACGGTTTTCGTGAGTTGCCGTAATATCCAGAAAAACCAATTCATCTGCACCTTCATCTACATATCTTTTTGCCAATTCCACAGGGTTTCCTGCATCAATCAACCCCACAAAATTAACGCCTTTTACCGTTCTTCCGTCTTTTATATCCAAACAAGGAATAATTCTTTTCTTGAGCATTTTTTTAAATTTTTGACAGTTGTTCTAAAGAAATTCTTCCTTCATAAATCGCTTTACCAATAATGGTTCCAGCACAACCAATTTCTTTCATTTTTTGTACATCATCTATGTTCGAAATTCCACCACTTGCAATGAGTTCAATCGTTGAATTATCTATAATTTCTTGATACAATGCTGTGGATGGACCTTGTAGCATTCCGTCTTTTGAAATATCGGTACAAACCACTTCTCTGAAGCCTTTCTTCTGATATTCTTTGATGAAATTTACCACATCTGTTTCAGAATTTTCTAACCAACCCGAAGTTTTGATTTTTCTATCCAAACAATCTGCTCCCAAAATCAATTTTTCAGCACCAAATTGCTCTAACCAAGCCAAACACAACTCTGGATTTACCACAGCAATACTTCCTAAAGTTACCTTTTTTGCACCACTATCAAAAGCTTTTTGCAAATCTTCTTCAGAACGAATTCCGCCTCCGAAATCGATGATAAGATTGGTATTTTTAGCGATGTTTTCAATTACTTTTTGATTGATGATTTTCTTAGCTTTTGCACCGTCTAAATCTACTAAATGCAAATATTGAATCCCGAAGTCTTCAAATTCTTTGGCTACTTCAACAGGATTTTCGTTGTATATTTTTTTGGTATCATAATCACCTTTAGAAAGTCTTACACACTTTCCGTCGATGATATCTATTGCAGGAATAATTCTCATTTTTTTAGATTTTCAAAAAGTTTTCTAATAGTTTAAAACCAGCATCTCCAGATTTTTCTGGATGAAATTGAGCTGCGTAGAAATTGTCTTTTTCCAAAGTAGCACTGAATGGAGTAATGTAATCACAAACCGATGTTGTACTTTCTCCCACTTCCGCATAATAACTGTGTACAAAGTAAAAATTATCATTTTCTGAGATGTTTTCTAGCAATTTCCCTTTAATTCCCGAAACATTATTCCAGCCCATATGTGGAACGATGTCTGAATTAGGGAACAATTTCACTTCGCAATCAAAAATCCCAAGTGCTTTTGTATTGCCCTCTTCCGAAGCATTGCACATCAATTGCATTCCGAGACAAATTCCCAAAACAGGCTGTTTCAAATTTGGAATTACTACATCTAAACCTCTTTCCTGAAGTTTTTTCATCGCCGAAGAAGCTTCTCCTACTCCTGGAAAAATAACTTTATCAGCGTTTTTTATCGTTTCAATGTCAGATGTAATCTCCGCTTCAAAGCCTAATTTTTTCAAGGCATTTTGAACGGATTTTACATTTCCTGCATCATAGTCTATAATGGCTATCATAGTGTTCCTTTTGTACTTGGAAGGTTAAAATTTTGGTCGGTTTGTGCCACTGCATTTCTTAAAACTTTCGCAAAAGCTTTGAAAATGCTTTCGATTTTGTGGTGTTCATTCTCTCCTTCCACAGAAATATTCAAGTTACATTTTGCACTGTCTGAAAACGATTTGAAGAAATGATAAAACATTTCCGTTGGCAATTCTCCAATTTTTTCACGCTTAAATTCTGCGTTCCAAACAATCCAAGGTCTTCCACCGAAATCAATCGCAACTTGTGCCAAACAATCATCCATCGGTAAAACAAAAGCATATCTTTCGATGCCTTTTTTGTTCCCTAAAGCTTGTAAAAAACAATCTCCCAAAACTATGGCAGTATCTTCAATCGTATGATGTTCATCTACTTCTAAATCACCATCTACTTTTACAAATAAATCAAAATTTCCGTGTTTCGAAATTTGTTCTAACATGTGATCAAAGAACTTCAAACCTGTATCAATACTAGATTTTCCACTTCCATCAAGATTCAACTCTACAGCAATATCTGTTTCTTTGGTTGTTCTTTTTACTTTGGCTTTTCGTGGAACTTGTTTAAGATATTGATAGATTTCGTCCCAACTTTTTACAGAGAAAGTCGCTTCATCATTGCTTTCATCAGAAATGAAAAAAGATTTAGTCCCTAAATTTTTCGCCAATTCTACATCAGTTTTTCTATCGCCAATCACGAATGAATTTTCTAAATCGTAATTTCCAAAAATGTATTTCTGAAGCATTCCCGTTCTTGGTTTTCTATTTGGAGAATTTTCATGCTCAAAACTGTCATCTACACAAACTTCAGAGAAGAAAATCCCTTCATTTTCGAAAGCCTTCATCATTTTTTCTTGTGGTTTAATGAAATCTTCATACGGAAAGCTCTCGGTTCCCAAACCGTCTTGATTGGTCACCATTACCAATTCATAATCCAATTCTTTTGCAATTTTGGATAAATTCTGAAAAACTCTCGGATAAAATTCCAATTTTTCTAAAGAATCAACCTGAAAATCAATGGGTGGTTCTATAATTAAAGTTCCGTCTCTATCGATGAATAATACTTTTTTCTTCATTTTACTTTTTATAATTTTTCAAGGTTTCTATTAATTTTTGATTTTCTTCTTTTGAGCCTACGTTTATTCTCAACGCATTTTCAATTTGAGGATGTCTCAGACTGGTCAAAATATTCTGAGCGAGCAAAAATTCATATATTTCTATTGGATTTTCTACTTTGATTAAGAAAAAATTGGCTTCTGTAGGATAGATTTTTTTTACACAATCAAATTGATCTAATTGAGCTCTTAAAAATGCTCTTTCTGCTAAAATTTGTTCAATATTTTCATTAAACAGTTTTTCATCATTGAGTTGTTGCAAAGCTATTTTTTGACTTAAAGAATTCACGTTATATGGTCCTTTTATGGTATTAATCAAAGTAGCGATTTCTGTAGAAGCTGCGCCAATTCCAATTCTCAAACCTGCCATTCCATAAGCTTTAGAAAGGGTTTGCAATACTATAAGATTTGGATATTTCGCTAACCAAGAAATAGCTGATTTTCTAGAAGAAAATTCTATATAAGCCTCATCTAAAACCACAATCCCTGAGAAATTTTCAATGAAGAACTCTAAATCATCCACTTCATTTCCTGTAGGATTATTGGGCGAACAAAGAAATAAAACCTTCAAATTTTCATTCTGAATCTTTTGTAAAAAATCTTCTTTATTGATTTGAAAATTTTCATCTAATTCTAGTGTATTAACTTTATTATCATTGATTTTAGCATAAAAAGAATACATCACAAATGATGGATTCATTACCAAGATTTCATCTTTTTTGGGCTCACAAAAAGCTTTGATAATTAAGTCTATCAATTCATCACTTCCATTCCCGATGAAGAGATTCTTTGAGTTGATATTTTTAAGTTCACTTAATTTTTCCTTCAGTTTCTTTTGTGTAGAATCTGGATAACGATTGTACTCACCAAAAGGATTTTCGTTGGCTTCTAAAAAAACAGGCGATTCAAAATTTTGACTATCACGAAGCGAAGTATAGGGTTTTAAATTTCTAAGATTTTCTCTTACTAAATTTTCGAGTTTAAATTCCATTTTCTAAATTTTTTAAGCGTAATGTAACTGCATTTTTATGTGCAAAAAGTCCTTCTTCTGCAGCCATTTTTTCAATGGTTTTCCCTAAATTTTGAATTCCTTTTTCAGAAATTCTCTGAATGGTAATTTTCTTCACAAAACTATCTAAAGAAACACCACTGTAAGCTCTCGCATTTCCGTTGGTTGGTAAAGTGTGATTAGTTCCGCTTGCATAATCACCTGCACTTTCTGGCGTATAATTTCCTAAGAAAATAGAACCTGCATTGGTAATTTCTGATAATACATTTTCAGGATTTTCAATGGAAAGAATTAAGTGTTCTGGAGCATATTCATTGCTGAATTCAATACATTCTTCTATGGAATTTAAGAGGATAAAACTACTGTTTTCAAGGGCTTTTTCGGCGATATCTTTTCTAGGTAAATCTTGTAATTGTGCTTCAGTTTCTTGTTTTACTTTTTTTAAAATTTCTTTAGAAGTCGTCAAGAAAACCACCTGAGAATCAACACCATGTTCTGCCTGAGAAAGTAAATCAGCTGCTACAAAACTTGGATTAGCGGTTTCATCTGCAATTACTAAAACTTCACTCGGTCCAGCTGGCATATCAATCGCAATTCCTAATTTTTGAGCAAAAATCTTGGCTTCGGTTACAAATTGATTTCCTGGCCCGAAAATTTTATAAACTTTCGGAACTGTTTCGGTTCCCAAACTCATTGCAGCAATGGCTTGAGCTCCACCAACTTTAAAAATTTTAGAAACTCCGCAAAGATTCGCAACATATAAAATAATAGGATTTATTTTTCCGTTTTTTTGAGGGGGCGAACAGAGAATAATCTCTTTACAACCCGCAATTTGTGCTGGAACAGCCAACATTAAAACCGTAGAAAAAAGAGGTGCTGTTCCTCCCGGAATGTATAGACCTACCTTATCAATTGCTCTGCTTTCTCGCCAACAAACCACGCCTTCCGTTGTCTCTATTTGCTGAGGAACTTCTTTTTGAGACTGGTGGAATTTTTCAATATTGTTTTTTGCTGTATTGATGGCAATTTTCAGTTCTTCATCTACCAAACTAATGGCTTCTGCAATTTCTTGCTGAGAAACTTCAATCGTATCTAAAACTTGATTGTCAAATTTTTCAGCGTAAAATTTCAAAGCATTATCGCCTTCATTTTCTACTCTTTCGAAAATTCCTTTGATGAGATTTTCGATGTCATTTTTTTCAAAAACAGGTCTTTTGGTAAGGCTGCTGAATGTATTTTTAGATGGAAATTCTATTGTTTTCATTTTTTATTCGTAAAACTGTAAAGTTGAAGAGTCGTTGAGTTGTAAATTATAGAATCATTTTTTCTATTGGAATGATGAGAATGCCTTCTGCACCAGCTTTTTTAAGTTGGTCTATTACTTCCCAAAATCTTTTTTCTTCGATCACAGAGTGCAAACTGCTCCAACCTTCTTCTACCAAAGGTACGATTGTAGGACTTTTCAACACTGGCAAAATGCTAGAAACTTCTTGAATTTTTTCATTAGGAACGTTCATCAAGATGTATTTGGTGTTCTTAGATTTCAAAACTGCCTGAATTCTAAACAAAAGTCTATCTAAAATTTCTAATTTCTCAGCAGAAAGATTTTTATTTTTCGCCAAAACTGCCTCAGATTTAAGAATAGTTACGGTTTCTCTAAGACCATTTTTAAAAAGAGTACTTCCTGAGCTTACAATATCACAAATTCCGTCTGCTAATCCCATGTTTGGAGCAATTTCTACGGAACCAGAAATCACGTGAATTTCTGCTTCAATATTGTTTTCGGATAAGAATTTTTTAACCGTGTTTGGATATGAAGTAGCTATTTTTTTTCCTTGAAAAAAAGCTAAATCATCAGTTTCTACTTCTTTCGGAACGGCTAGAGAAACTCTACATTTAGAAAAACCTAATTTCTGTACAATTTCGATGTCTTTTTGTTTCTCTATAAGTAAATTTTCGCCAACGATGGCTACATCTACCACGCCATCTTCTACATATTGAGGAATATCTGAATTTCTAAGAAAATAGATTTCGATAGGGAAATTTTCTACCTGAACTTTTAATTGGTCTTTGCCATTATCATAAGAAATTCCGCAATCTTTGAGAAGTTTAATAGAATCTTCGAAAAGTCTTCCGCTTTTTTGAACTGCAATTTTAAGTGAACTCATTTTTTAGATTTTTATTTTTTAAGCCTCGAGTTCTGCAGTGATGAAAAAGAAAAATCCGCCTGAAAAACTCAAGGCGGATTGTAAATATTGTTTTTAACTATAATACATGATACATTATCAACTCGCCTTTAGATGAGATGATGATGATGATGGATTAAGTTTAAATTTTTCATTTTTTGTCTAATTCTTTTGCAAATATAGAGATTTTTTTGAAAATGGATATTATTTTTCAATTTTTTGAACGTAACAAATATCGTTCTGCGGAATTTTTGAATATTAGGCTAAAAAAGTATCTTTGTGACGAAATATAAAAAATATGAAAGCATCGGTAATTTTTAGTACCTATAATTCGGAAGAATGGCTAGAAAAAGTTATTTGGGGATTTAGCGTACAAACTACTAAAGACTTCGAAATTATTATTGCTGATGATGGCTCTAGAGAAGCCACAAAAAACCTGATTGAGAAATACAAAACTGAACTAGATATTCCTATTATTCATGTTTGGCAAGAAGACAATGGTTTTCAGAAATCTCAGATTCTAAACAAAGCCATACTTGCTTCCACTACGGATTATTTGATTTTCACCGATGGAGACTGTATTCCCAGAAAAGATTTTGTAGAAACACACCTTAACAATAGAGAATCGGGTAGATTTTTATCTGGCGGATATTTCATGTTACCTATGAATATTTCAAAACTCATCAGTAGAGAAGATATTCTTTCACAAAATTGTTTTGATGTAAAATGGTTGACCCAAAATGGATTAAAAAAATCTTTTAAAAATAATAAACTGACTTCTAAAGCTTTCAAAGCGAAACTTCTCAATTTTTTAACACCAACTAAGCCTTCTTGGAATGGTCATAATGCTTCTGGCTGGAAAAAAGATTTGGTTAAAATCAATGGATTCAACCAAGAAATGCAATATGGCGGACAAGACCGAGAATTAGGAGAAAGGCTGGAAAATCTAGGAATTAAAGGAAAACAAATAAGATACAGCGCAATTTGTGTACATCTAGACCATGCAAGAGGCTATGTAAATCCTGAAACTTGGGCAAAAAACAATGCCATCAGAAAAAACACAAGAGACCAAAAACTCATTTGGACTGAAAAAGGAATCACCACCAATTTATAAGTATGAAATCGCCATAATTAGCAAACACAAACGCTAATGAAGAATCAGCGATTGCATATGACCCTTAAAAAACAATAAATAACTACATATGAAATCAGCACTTATTATTTCTGTATATAAAAATACTGCCGATTTAGCCATCGTTTTAAAATCTGTAGAACAGCAAAGTGTTTCTGACTTTATGACTGTGATTTCCGAGGATGGAAACAGTACAGAAATGGCTGATTTTGTCAAAAATTACAGTGGGAAATTAGATTTAATTCACTTAACTCAAGAAGATCTAGGTTGGCAAAAAAATAAAGCGCTCAACAATACCATCAAAACGATTGATGCTGATTATTTTATTTTTATAGATGGCGACTGTGTTTTACACCCAAATTTTATAGAAAATCACTTAAAATTTGCTCGAGAAGATAGAATTTTAGCGGGTAAAAGAATCAAGCTAGGTCCTAACTATTCTGACCAATTAAGAAATGCAAAAACTGTTTCTGAGTTTGCAAAACTGATTCTCCCCGAGATAAAATCCATCAAAAAAGATGGTGCAAAATTCTATGAAGAAGGAATTTATATTTCACCAAAATCTATATTTTCTTTCATTGCGTACCTTAGAAAAATGAGCCAAATAAAAGGTTGTAATTTTTCTTGTTATAAGTCAGCATTGGAAAAAATAAATGGTTTTAATGAAGATTATGTTTTGCCCGCAATTGGTGAAGACATTGACTTAACTTGGCGTTTTGAAGGAATGGGTTATCACTTATATTCGCTTAGAAATTTTGCAGTACAATATCACCTTTATCACAAAGAAAATTGGAGCGACCAAAGTGTAAATGAAGCCATTATGAAAGAAAATCAAAGGCTAAAAAGATACGTTACGCTTAATGGTTTGAAAAAATTAGAAGAAAATACATAAATAAAAAATCTACTCTTTTCGAGTAGATTTTTTTTATGAGTTAAGACCTAAAAATCTTTTGATTTTATATTTCCATAAGTCTTTAGCAATATTACTTTTATGCTTCCCAAGAAGGTAAACGTAATCATTTTTCTTTCTGATGTCTCCTGGAATTACATTGTATTTAAAATGATGTTTCCAAGCGACATAATTGAAACTCAATTGGTCTCTTTTAGAAAAATTCTTCACGAAATACCACCATTCTTCCATGACTTTGATGAGCTTTTCGTCTGTATGTTTTCTCACCAAAACCCCACCAGAAATAAGGCCATTGTTTTCAGGATAATTTTCAGATTTTAGAAAGTCAATATGTTTTTTGATGACTTCTAAATCGTCTTTTACCTTATTTTCAGTTTCGGCTAATGCTACTATGGCTTCATATTCTTGATAAACGCAATTTCTGGGGTCCATAATGGTTTGATTATGATCAAAACATGCCATAGAAAGTTCTTCATTCAAGAAATTTTCAATCAACAAATGTGGATTTTTTTTAATGATAAAATTACCATCAATATAAATGCTGTATTGATAATCCTGCAAATGAAGATGTGGTAAAATTTTGTAGTATCTGTTATTTCGGGTATTGTCCTCGCCAACTGGTGGCTCTGAAACCACTACCATCTTCCAACCAGAAGATGATAGATTACGGTCTGTAAAACAAATATAATCTACATTTTCAAACTGAGGTTGTTCAATAAGCTCATTATACCCTCCAAAAATAGCAGTGTATACTACAATTTTCTCCATTTACACAGCTACGTTATTTTCTCTTAAAGCATCGTTAAGTGAGGTTTTCTTATCTGTGGATTCTTTTCTTTTACCGATAATTAAAGCACAAGGAACTTGAAATTCGCCTGCAGGGAATTGCTTCGTATAACTTCCCGGAATCACCACAGAACGCGCAGGAACTCTTCCTTTTAATTCTACTGGAGTATCACCCGTAACGTCTATAATTTTAGTAGAAGCTGTAAGCACTACGTTTGCACCTAAAACCGCTTCTTTTTCTACATGCACTCCTTCTACTACGATACATCTAGAACCTACGAAACAATCATCTTCAATGATTACTGGAGCTGCTTGTAATGGTTCGAGAACTCCACCAATTCCTACTCCACCGCTTAAGTGAACGTTTTTACCAATTTGAGCACAAGAACCTACCGTTGCCCAAGTATCTACCATAGTTCCGAAATCTACATACGCCCCGATGTTTACATAAGAAGGCATTAAGATTACTCCCGGTGAAATGTAAGCACCTTCTCTAGCCACAGCATGAGGAACTACTCTCACCCCTTTTTCTGCATAATTTCTTTTCAAAGGAATTTTATCATGGAATTCAAAAGGACCTACTTCTATGGTTTCCATTTTCTGAATAGGGAAATACATTACTACTGCTTTTTTCACCCATTCATTTACTTGCCAACCGTTTTCTGTAGGTTCTGCAACACGCAATTCGCCTTTATCTAAAAGAGCGATTACTTCTCTAATGGCAGTTTTGCTCTCTTCGTTTTGTAATAAATCTCTGTTATCCCAAATGTTCTCAATGGTTTGTTGTAAAGACATCATATTATTTTAATTTTTTATTTAAAATTGAAAATTCTCCAGCAATTCGGCCTCTGGAAAATACTCTGCAAAGGTATTAGATAATTTTGAATTTTTTAATTTTATTACACTATAACTGCCATCGTAAGCATAAATCTCTATTTCGGCGTCATCTCTTAATAAATTACTTTCCCAAATTTCTGGATTCCCTTCTACATAAGGTAAATTCTCTAGGTCTAAAACAATCTCTTTATCCTTTGGGATTGCTGCAAAATATCCATAATTAAACTTGATATCTCTTTGTATTAATTCTAAAAATTTTTCAGCATTGAAGATTTCATAATTGTTGGAAAAATTCTGAATCGGCAAGTCCTTTTCAGGAGAGAGGAAAAGGTAATCTGTTATTAAAAATTGATACTCTTTCAGGTCATTCTCTATTGGTTTTAAGAGTGAACCTAAGTGTGTATGGTAAGTTAAATTTTTAAGTTTTTGGATAATATAATTCATTATTTAGAGTACTCTTTTGGCAAAGAGAAAAGCTTTGTTCCAATATTTTTCGTTCAGCGAAGATACGATTACTCCTTTAGAAGTAGAAGCATGAATGAAGGTAATTTCTCCTCTGTTTTTAATTTCTTTTACGATGCCTACATGCGAAACCACTCTATTTCCATTAGTGGCAAAAAACAACAAATCTCCGGGTTTTGCCTCCCAAATTTCTATTTTTTTTCCTTGTTGTGCTTGGTCTATGGAACGTCTTGGCATTTTCACCTTGTTTTCATTGTATACATTAATGACCAACCCGCTGCAATCTAATCCAGACTTGCTGGTTCCGCCTAGTTTATAAGGAGCTCCTAAGAAATCTTCAGCATCATTTAGGATTTTTTTGACTTGATAAGAATTTTGACCTTCAAATTTGGAGGTTAGGTTTCTAAGGTTCTCTGTGGAAGTGTTAGGTTTGTGAGACACCGTTTTACGAGAACCACAAGAAATTACCGTGAGTATCAATACGACTAGAAAAAGTATTCTTTTATTCATGATTCAGTTTTCCCTCTTTTTTGGATATTACAGTGATTTATTCATTATTAGAATACATCGCTTATAACACCCTTTGTTTACTACTTTTATACAAATATAACATTAATTATTTATATATCAACTATACTATAACTATACTACAACTATACATTAAAGTTGTGCATGTCATGAGTATTCCTTACTTTTGATATTCATTTGATTAACCCATGGCAAGATACAAGAGCATTTTACAATTTCAGGGGTCTATAGATGGTTTGGTTTTTTATGAACTGAACGGAGTTTCTGTGGTGCGCAAGAAAAGTGGTTTTAATCGAGATGATTTTAAAACCAAGGAAAACTATGCTCGAGTAAGAGAAAACAGCAGTGAGTTTGGGCATTGTTCTAAAACGGGGAAAATGCTCAGAAATGCAATTTATCCTTACTATAAAAAATGTGGAGACCGATATCTATATCAGAAATTCGCACAATTGATGACCGCGATTAAAGATTTGGACAACGTTTCTGAACGTGGAAAAAGGACTGTTTACCAAGGTTTGAAAACCACAGAAGGGAAAAAATTACTATCTTCTTTTGTATTTGGGAAGATTCCTTCGGCGAAGGATTTTATTAAAAAAACAAGTTATGATGAGGGGATTTCTGTACAGCTCAATACACCACTCACTCTACCCTCTCTGCATTTGGTTTCTATTTTACCGAATTACGAAAGTTACCATTTTGAAGTTCAAGAGGAAAAAGTTAGTGTTGATAATGGTATTTTCACCTTTGGTTCTTATTTCCAAGAGGAGGAAGCTTTGCAGTTTGTTGCTATTTATGATGGCGAGGAGATTCTTGGGATGGGGTTTTTAACCTAAATGGTTTTACACGCAAAGATTTTTTTTATTCTCATTATGTTTTTAAGGGAGCAAAGTTGGCGAAATTCATTCGCTTTGAAGTGGGGTGGAAAGTCTGCTTATTTTCTTTCACAAAGTTCACTGAGATGGGGTGAAATGATTGCGTTTTTGAGCACACTGAGGAACATCAGAGATGTTCTGTGAAGCCCTCTATAATTTGAGATTCCTAGGGAATGACAAAGTGGCTTCGACGCCGCTCAGCCACCGGGCTTCGATAACAATCAGCCACCAGGAAAAGTGGTGAGAGGTAAGAGATGCGAGTTAAGAAGTGCAAGTATTTCTATCACAAAGTTCACGGAGATGGGGTGAAATGATGGCGTTTTTGAGGGCTCTAAGGAACATCGGAGATGTTCTGGAAACCTTCTATAATTTGAGATTCCTACGGAATGACAAAGTGGCTTCGACAGGCTATTAGATTTGCAAAAGAAAAAGTAACTTTAAATATTAATTTAAGTTATACTGATACCAGAGGCGCTATGGTGAACTAGTTCGACTAATAAATAAGACTTATACTGAGCATTAGACCTTAGCGCCTTTTAGGTTCTTGAACCATTTAGAATTTTAAGTTTCTAGACTTAGTAATAGCGTTAGTTAGAACCTTGCTGGAAATCAGAATGACCTTTCAATTGTAAATTTATGAAAAATCTATTTATTGGAATTGATATTTCCAAAGAGGTATTTGATTATTGTGCTATTGATGAGCAAAACCAAATAATCATCAATAAACAAGTTGCCCCAAATTCCAAAGATGGAATTGAAAAATTTTGTCAAAAACTTGACCAATTAAAAGAGTATTCTATCTGGATTGCCATGGAACACACTGGGCATTATGGAAGTTTACTATGTTATGAGTTCTCTATTCGTCAACTTTGTTATTCCTTAATCAATCCTTTAGAAATGAAACATGCTACTGGAATTAGCAGAGGAAAAACTGATGCAGTAGATGCTTGGAGAATCGCAAGTTATGCTTTAGCTAATAAACATAAACTAAAACCATACATATTACCAGCAAAAGAACTTAGAAAACTCAAAATATTAATGAGTTCTAGAGAACGTTTGGTTAAAGTCCATGTACAAATGAAAAACGGTTTAAAAAGCTTAGAAATAGAAGCAAAAATAATCTCTCTAAAGTCTCACACTCAAGAAATGGAGCGAATCATTCTTCAAATAGAAAAATCTATATTGTCTACGGAAAAACAAATGAGAGAAATTATTATACAAAACGATGAATTGAAAAACAACTTTCAGAAAATAACTTCTGTTATTGGTGTAGGAGAGATTACTGCTATAAAATGCATTCTTGAAACGGATAATTTTACCAAATTCAACAACCCAAGAAAGTTCAGTTGTCACTGCGGTTTAGCCCCTTTTAAATATCAATCTGGAAGCAGTATTAGAGGGAAAACTAAAACAAGTTCGCTCTGTGACAAATCCCTTAAAAGCATCCTTTTTAAAGCTGCTTGCTCAGCTATACAGCATGACCCTCAACTGAAAAATTATTACTTAAGAAAAACTTCTGAGGGAAAACACAAATTATCTGTAATAAACGCTGTAGCAAGTAAAATTGTGCTAAGAATTTTTGCCGTATCTAAAAGAAAACAAAATTTTGTAAAACTTTTTAACTAAACTCTTGTTTTTATCTTAGAATGCTCAGCCACCAATTAAAGTTATGAAGTTATGAGGTGATAAGGTTATGAGGTGATTAAAGGCCATTAAAAAAATGGCTTCGACAGGCTCAGCCACCGGAATTCGACAGGCTCAGTCACCAGGATTGGTGTCTTTTTTCTTTTTGGATTTGGTTTTGGTGGATTTTTCTTCTTGAAAAGAGATGACTTTTCCTTTGCTGTCGATGACTTTTTTGGTGAGTTGGGTTACCATTTCGATGAGTTCTTCTTTGAATTTTTGTGCCTCGTATTCGCCTTTTTCAATTTTTCTGAGTTTTTGTTCCCACTCTCCTGTTAGTTCGGCACTTTTTAATAATTCATCTTCTATGGTATCAATTAAATCAATACCCGTTTGAGTCGCGAAAAGATTTTTCCTTTTCTTTTCGATGTATTTTCTTTTAAAAAGTGTTTCTATGATGTTTGCTCTGGTAGAAGGTCTACCGATGCCGTTGTTTTTCAAAAGTTCACGCAGTTCTTCGTCTTCCACTTGTCTTCCTGCGGTTTCCATGGCTCTTAGCAATGTAGCTTCTGTGTATGGTTTTGGCGGAGAAGTTCTTCCCTGATGCACGAAAGGTTCGTGTTCGCCTTTTTCGCCTACTGTAAATTCGGGAATAAGTTGTTCTTCGTTTTTTTCTTCTTTTTCAGCCGTTTCTTTTTGGTCTTTGGCATAGACTAAACGCCAACCTGGCTCGAGAATTTGTTTTCCCGATGCTTTGAAATTGATGGTTCCTACCTGACCTTCTACCAAAGTATTGGAAATTTTACATTCTGGATAAAAAACCGCTATAAAACGCTTTGCCACCAAATCATAGACTAATTTTTCTTCTCTGGTCAAATTGGAAGTTGGCGGAATTTCCGTAGGAATAATTGCATGGTGGTCTGTGACTTTGGCATCATCAAAAACGGCTTTTGACATTGGAATTGGCGCTTCTAAAAGAGGAGCTGTTAAGTCTGAATAAAAATTCATGCTTCTGAGAATTCCAGAAATTTTTGGATATAAGTTCTCCGAAAGGTAGGTGGTATCTACTCTAGGATAAGTGGTGTGTTTTTTTTCGTAGAGGCTTTGGATATAATTCAGCGTGCTTTCTGCTGAAAATCCGTATTTTTTATTGGCTTCTACCTGAAGTCCAGTTAAGTCGAACAATCGTGGATTTTTTTCTTTTCCTTCTTTGATTTCAAAAGCTATGATTTCAAAAAGATTTTGTTTGAGATATTCCAAACCTTTTTCTGCTCTTTCTGCCGATTGTAAACGGTCAATTGCCGCAGTGAAAACCACTTCTCGGTATTTGGTTTTGAGTTCCCAATAGTCTTTTTGCACGAAGGCGTCTATTTCTTTCTGACGTTTCACGAGCATTGCCAAAGTAGGTGTTTGCACTCTCCCAATGGATAAAACGGCTTTGTTTCCGCCAAATTTTTTGGTGAATAAACGGGTGGCATTGATTCCTAAAAGCCAATCTCCTATTGCTCTGGCGTTACCTGCTAAGTAGAGATTTTTGTAATCTTCGGCAGATTTTAATTTTTCAAAACCTTCTTTTATGGCATCTTCCGTCAAAGAAGAAATCCAGAGTCTTTTTACGGGTTTATCACATTTGGCTTTTTGTAAAACCCATCGCTGAATGAGTTCTCCTTCTTGACCAGCATCCCCACAATTGATGACCTCCTCACATTCTTTGACCAAAGATTCAATAACTTTGAACTGTCTTTCAACTCCAGTATTGTTGATTAATTTAATTCCGAAATTTTTAGGAATTATGGGCAGTAAGAAGAGATTCCATGCTTTGTATTCGGGTGCGTAATCGTGAGGTTCTTTCAAGGTGCACAGATGTCCAAAAGTCCACGTTACGCAGTAACCATTGCCTTCCATATAGCCACTTTTAGGAGTGATGGCTCCCAAAACTTTAGCGATATCTCTTGCTACACTTGGTTTTTCAGCAATACAAAGTTTCATGATTGAATTCTAAAAGGGCTGCAAAAATGCATTTTTTTTATTTTAAAAAAGAAATAAATTTACAAAAATATGCTTTAAGGAATGCGTTTTGAAAGTTAAATAATATACCTTTTCGGGTATAAAAATAGATTTAATTGCATAGATTATATCTTTTCGGGTACAAAATTTATTATAAACTAAAAAACACTTACAAAATTGCAAGTGTTTTACCGTTTATTTGTGGAGAATATGGGACTCGAACCCACCACCTTTAGACTGCCAGTCTAACGCTCTAGCCAGATGAGCTAATTCCCCATAAAAAAGAAAACTTAGTTTTCTTTTTCTGCCAAATAATGGTCTATAATTTCAAAAGCTTTTTGCTCGTCATGAATGTTTACCTCTAGTTTTAAAGCGGTAGCGGTAGGTGTAGAAAGCAAATTATTAAGGTATTTATTGCTCACTGAACAAGCGATTCCTGCATCTTCTAATTTCTTTTTCACGATTTGTATTTGAACCATTTCATCTGCTTCAAATACCGAAACTCTTGGTAATTCTGCTCCCATATTTCTAATTTTAACACAAATTTATAAAAATTACTGATTTAATCGATACTTCTCTTGATATGTTTTGTAAAGTTCTTTCTGCTGATTGTCCAGATTAATTTTTCTACCATCTATGAAGGCTTCAGTAACATTATTGGTCAATTGATCCAGTGCATCGCCCTCAGAAATGAAGAGTGTAGCGCTTTTTCCTACTTCTAAAGTTCCGTAGTTTTTATCAATTCCCAACATTTTGGCTAGGTTAATGGTAATGCTTTGTAAGGCTTTCTCTTTTTCTACACCATACGCAACGGTAGTTCCAGCCAAAAACGGAAGATTTCTAGAATTTTGGTATTCCATATCTCCGCTGTAATCTAACCCGTAGAGAATGCCTTTATCTTGCACCAATTTTGCAAATTCGTAAGGTAATCTAGGAGAATCCGAACTGTTGACCGGCAAGCTGTGAACTCTCTTGATGATGAGTGGGAAATTGCTCTTTTTAATATCATCTAAAACCCCTACCAAATTGCTTTCACCAATCAAAACTACATTTTTAAGGTTTAGTTTATTGGCCCAAGCAATCACTTCTAGCGTTTCATTCGCTCCTGCTACTTCTACAAATAGTTTTCTGTTTTCAAAGACTGGTTTTATAGCATTCAGTTTATAATCTTTCACTTGCTGGTTGTCATATTGCTTTGCTCTCTGAAACAGGGAAGTCAGTTCTTTAATTTTTTCTGTTCTTCTGGTTTGAAATTCTTTATTACGTTTTTCATCGTCTATTCTATAAATTTCAGGCCAAGAAAGATGCAAAACATTATCCGTCGCTACCACCGCATCTTCCCAATTCCAAGCGTCTAGTTGCATGATGGAAGAGGTACAAGACAATGTGCCGTGTTTCAGAACTGGCTGAGTCAATAAAACGCCATTGCTTCTAATCACGGGAATGACATGAGAGTCTGTATTGAAAGAGATGAGCGAACGTACTTCTGGCGAAATATCATTGGCTTCTCTGTAATCTACCGTGGCATTGGTTGCGGAAATTTCTACCAATCCTAATGTATTGTTCACCAAAATAAAACCTGGATATACGTGTTTATTTTGGGCATTGATGACTTCTGCATTGCTCGGAATGCTTCCATTAATCTGGGTGATTTTCCCGTTTTCAAAAACGATAGAAGCATTATTTAAAACCGTTCCTGTAGCGGTGTGAATGGTGGCATTGGTAATCGCAATTGGATTTTTTTGTGCAGGTGCAGGATTTGGTCTTTGTGCCAAAACCATTGCTGAAACCAAAATATATAAAGTGAAAAATATTTTTTTCATGAAATTTAATTTTTAGTGTTGATGAAAATCTTCTTCTAAAGTGTCACAGTGGTACAATTTCTTTTGCTCTGTTTTTACCGATTGGGTATTTCCTTTTTTGGCATCGTCTGAGAATAGCATTTTTTGAATAATTCTGTTTTTCTCGTTCTTCACCATTTCATCTTTTTCGGCTTGTTTTTGTGCATCAAAAATGAGTTTTCCGTCTACAAAAGTTTTGTTTACTGTGGCATAAATACTCAATGGATTGTCCGTCCACAATACCAAATCAGCATCTTTACCTACTTCTATCGTTCCTAATTTATAGTCTAGTTTCAGCATTTTGGCAGGATTCAATGTTACGGTTTTCCAAGCTTCTTCTTGAGAAATGTTTCCGTATTTTACCAATTTACCAGCTTCCTGATTCAGTCTTCTCGCCATTTCGGCATCATCTGAATTGATGGCGGTATTGACTCCAGATTTTAACAAAATCGCAGCATTGTAAGGAATCGCTTCTCTCACTTCTTCTTTATAACCCCACCAATCTGAGAATGTAGAAGCGTTTGCTCCGTGCAATTTCATTTTGTCTGCTACTTTGTAGCCTTCTAAGATGTGTGTGAATGTGTTTACTTTGAAATTAAATTTCTCTGCAATTTTCATAAACATGTTGATTTCGCTCTGCACATAAGAGTGACACGTGATGTAGCGTTTAGATTTTAAAATTTCTAAATGCGTTTCCAGTCTTAAATCTTTTCTGTAATTTTTATTGGTCAGTTTTTCTTTTTCGTATTCGAGAGCTCTGGTGAACCAAAAATCAAATGCCTGTTCTACTCCACCTCTCGACTGAGGAAAACGATTAGGATTATTGCCCCAATTAGACTGTTTCACGTTTTCTCCCAAAGCAAATTTGATGAACTGAGGTGCATTTGGGAACTTCATATTTTCGGCATTTTCTCCCCAAGCAAATTTCACAATGGAAGACTGTCCGCCAATTGGATTTGCAGAACCGTGTAATTGTTGTGCCGAAGTTACACCTCCTACAATTTGTCTGTAGAAATTCACATCATCAGGATTGATTACATCGCTCATTCTCACCTCCGCAGAAGAATTGCTTCCCGCTTCATTTACGCCTCTAGAAAGTCCGATATGCGTGTGTTCATCAATAATTCCGTTGGTTAAGTGTAAATTGGTTCCATCAATTTCTTCAGCGTTTCCTTTGCTTAATTGACTTCCAACTTCTACGATTTTTCCTTTAGAAATTTTGACATCGTAATTTTTTACAATTCCTTTTGAGGTATTGGTCCAAACCGTAGCATTTCTAATGATATAGTCTTTTTGAGTCGGTACATTTTCGCTTCCAAAAGCTGCAAAAGGATACCAAATTTTACCGATTTCTTTTGGCGTTTCTTCTTCTTTTTTGGTTTCAGCTTCATTATTTTTTACAAAGGTGATGCTGTAAGGCACTTTGTTTCCTTGTTTGTTCAGGGCAAAACCATTGGTATTTTTATAGTCTGCTAGCGGATAAAGAATTCTGTAATTCTGTACAGAATCTTTCGGTAAAACCAGTTCCAGAGCCATTTTATAGTCGCTCACGTTTAATTTTACTTTTCCGTCTTTTTTCTCCTGACTTACTTTGGCTTCAGGCTTCAGAAGAGAGCCTGCAATTTTTAAATCATAGTTCTGATTGTTGATGGTGAGTTGATACACTCCTCTAATGTCTTGGTCTAACAATTTATTTACCACGAAATTTTTACCTGCCACCCAATTTTCTTGTAAAACGGCATCTTTGCTGAATAAATCTTCTGTAAATAATAAGAAATTGGCATAACTTCCTTTTCTTAAATTCCCCAAATTTGCTTCAGATTTTACAATTTTTGCAGGATTTTCGGTCAAAGATTTCAGAATTGCTTCTTTAGACAAACCATTTTTATAGAGTTCTCTAATTTTTCCTAAGAATGAAGATTTGTCTTTCAACTTGTTCATCGTGAAGGCAAAGTCTACATTTTCTTTTTGAAGAAATAGGGCATTATAAGGCGCTAATTCCCAATGCTTTAATTCAGCAACATTGGCATTTTCCACATCTAAAGCATCATTAATCTGATACGGTTTCGGATATTCTAATGGCAATAAGAAGAAACCGCCTGTAGATTTCATTTCTTTGGCTCTTTGGTATTCATTTCCAGAACCCATGAAAACGAATTGTTGTAGGGCTTCGTCCCCAATTTTATCCGCTCTTAAAACGTCCCATTTTTCGGTAGTTTCTATGATGGTTGGTAATTTTTTATATTGATTGAATGCTTCTAAATTTAGATTTTTCTCTACTGCATTTCCTCCTTTTTCATACCAATCTGCATCTAAATAAAACTGTCTCAACAAGGCAATAGAACCCGCCAAAGAAGTAGGATAAGACTGTCTAGAACTGCCTTTGTCAAAAGAAAGCATGAGTGCAGCATCTTCTTTGATGATTTTTTCTGCAGGTTTTCCGTTTCCTAAATTGTACAGCACCGCAGAACCTCTCACGATTCCATCCTGGTTGAAACTTAATACCGTACCGAAGCCTTGATTTAAGTATTCTTCGTAATCTTTTCCTTGATTGGTGAATTGATCAACTGCTCTAGAATAGGCTTTTACAGCATCATTATACGCTGCTGCAGAAGCGGTATTTGGAAGATAGATGCTTTTGGAATCTGCTTGTTTCGCTTCAGATTTTTCTACGCCAATATTGGTATACAAATCAATAAAAGATGGATAGACAAACTTTCCTTTTCCATCAATTACCACTGCATTTTTAGGGATTGCCACTTTACCTGACTCTACCACTTTGCCGTTCTGAATCACCAAAACAGCATCTGTAATAACCGTTTTGTAATCCTGATACAAGGTAATGTTTTTAATTGCATAAATGCTTTGGTCTTTGGCAGAGGTATCATTTTGCCAATACCCTAACTGTGCTTGCATCCAACTGAAAAGAACGCAAGAAAAGAGAATAAATACTTTCTTCATATCAATAATAATGAACTATTTTTAGATTTTCTAAAAATAGGAATATTTTTTGAAATGAAAAGAAGATTAAAAAAAATCGCCCAATTATAAAAAATTGAACGATTGTGAGAAATATAATAAATGTTAATAGTTTTAGTAGTTTGATGCAATTTTTTCTATTTTATCCAAGGCAAATTGCAGGCCTTCTTGCGTCACATTCAGGTGCGGACGGAATCTGATAGATTTTTCGCCGCAAATGAGCACAATTACGTGTTCTTCAAAAAGTCTTTCTTGGAAATCTGCTCTTGCTTTTCCATCTGGTAAATCAAAAGCACACATTAATCCTCTTCCTCTTGCATTAGAAATCAGGTGTGGAAACTTCTCTTGAAGTTTTTGTAAACCTTCCAATAAAAACTCACCTTGTTTCTGCACATTTTCCAAAAGATTTTCTTTTTCGATGATTTCTAAAACCAATTGGAATCTTAGCATATCGATGAAATTTCCTCCGAAAGTAGAGTTGATTCTAGAACTTTCAGCAAAAACGTGGTGTTCTACCTCATCTAGCTTGGTTTTACTTGCTAAAATACCACAAACCTGTGCTTTTTTCCCGAAAGAAATCACGTCTGGAACTACGCTGTAATTTTGGAACGCCCACATTTTACCTGTAATCCCGATTCCTGTTTGTACCTCATCAAAAATGAGCAGCATTTCGTTTTCGTCACAGATTCTACGCAATTCTCTTAAAAATTCATCACGGAAATGATTATCTCCACCTTCTGCTTGAATGGTTTCTATAATGATACAAGCTGCTTTATCTTGATTAGACAAAATGGCTTCTTCAATCTGTACCAAAGCTAATTGTTCATTCTTGATGGTTTCCTGTAAATTTTCTTCGGTGATTGGGAAATGCAATTTCGGATTGATGATTCTTGGCCAATCAAACAATGGAAAATATTGGTATTTTCTTGGGTCGTTGGTATTGGTTAAACTCAGTGTATAACCACTTCTTCCATGGAAAGCCTGTTTAAAGTGAATTGCTACAGAACCTTCTGTTTTACTTCCTTTGAGCCAATTTTTTCTGGTTTTCCAGTCGAAAGCTGTTTTCAAAGCATTTTCTACAGCTAGAGCTCCTCCTTCTACAAAGAAACAATACGGCAATTCTTCTGGAATCGCTACTCTGCTAAAGGTTTCTACAAAATCGGCATATTCCTGCAAATACACGTCAGACATGGTAGGTTTGTAGACAGCCATTTTGCCTAACCAAGCAGATTTCCCTACGATATAAGGATGATTATAACCCACCGAAGCAGAACCGAACATAGAAAACATATCCAGAAATTCTGTTCCTGTTAAACGGTCATGAATCCAAGAGCCATGAGATTTTTCGTAATCCATAACGAAATCAAAACCATCTGCTAAAATATGTTTTCCTAAAGTTGCTTTTACCTTATTGCTTACAACTTCGTGGCTTAATTCTATTGTTTTGTTCATAATTTTTATTTTAGATGTGAGATACTAGAATCAAGAGCCGAGATTCTAGATTCTAGATTTTGGTTATTTGTTAAGAGTATTTTTAAAACTATAAATCATCTTTTGAATTTCTATGGTATCATTTATTAATTCTAATGCTTTTTCCTCTTTTAAAATTTCCAATTCTTTGATAAGAATTAATTGTGTTTGTAATTCAAAAGCAGAACCTAGAGAAATTGCAAGAAAATGAGAAAACTCTTTATTGCTATTTCTTCCTGAACCTTCTGCAATATTTGAAGGAATTGATACAGAAGCTCTTTTCATTTGTGAAATCAAGCCAAATTTTTCATCAGAAGAAATTTCTGTAGAAACTAAATAAATCTTTTTAGCAAGCTCAATAGATTTTTTCCAAAAATTTAACTTTTCAAAATGATGCATAATTTATTCTTGATTCTTGGTTCTTGGTTCTTGATTCTTGATTCTAAGCTCTTATATCAATTCTATAAATCAAACTTAATTCCTTGTGCTAAAGGTAGATTAGTAGTGTAATTAATGGTATTGGTTTGTCTTCTCATATAGACTTTCCAAGCGTCTGAACCAGACTCTCTACCGCCGCCAGTTTCTTTTTCGCCACCAAAAGCACCACCAATTTCTGCACCAGAAGTTCCGATGTTTACATTGGCAATTCCACAGTCTGAACCTGCATGAGAAAGGAATTTTTCTGCTTCTCTTAAATTATTGGTCATAATCGCAGAAGATAAACCCTGCATTACTCCATTCTGTATTTCGATAGCATTTTCTACTTCTCCTGAATATTTTAACAGATATAAAATTGGTGCGAAAGTTTCGTGCTGTACAATTTCAAAATGGTTTTCGGCTTCTGCAATGGCTGGTTTTACATAGCAACCGCTTTCGTAACCTTTTCCTTTTAAAACACCGCCTTCTACAATCAATTTACCACCTTCTTTTTTCACTTTTTTCAATGCCTCTTCGTACATTTTCACTGCATCTGCATCGATAAGCGGACCTACGTGATTATTCTGATCAAGAGGATTTCCTATTTTTAATTGTCCGTAAGCTGCTACAATAGCATCTTTTACTTTATCATAAATGCTTTCGTGAATGATGAGTCTTCTGGTAGAAGTACAACGTTGACCTGCTGTACCTACCGCTCCGAAAACCGCCCCAATTACCGTCATTTTAATGTCTGCATCTGGTGTTACGATAATCGCATTGTTTCCTCCTAATTCCAGAAGTGATTTTCCTAATCTAGCTGCTACATTTTGGGCAACAATTTTTCCCATTCTAGTAGAACCTGTTGCAGAAATTAGAGGAACTCTAGTATCATTTGCCATTAAATCCCCAATTTCAGCATCTCCGATGACTAGATTTGAAATCCCTAAAGGAAGATTATTCTCTTGAAGCACTTCGGTGATGATATTTTGACAAGCAATTCCGCACAATGGTGTTTTTTCTGAAGGTTTCCACACGCAAACATCTCCACAAATCCAAGCTAACGCTGTGTTCCAAGACCAAACTGCTACTGGAAAATTGAATGCAGAGATAATCCCTACAATTCCTAATGGATGATACTGGTCGTACATTCTGTGACCTGGGCGCTCTGAATGCATGGTAAAACCATTTAACTGACGAGATAAACCTACTGCAAAATCACAGATATCTATCATTTCCTGAACTTCGCCAAGACCTTCCTGTAGCGATTTCCCCATTTCGTATGAAACCAATTTTCCTAAATCTTCTTTATGCTTTCTGAGCTTTTCGCCAAACTGTCTCACGATTTCTCCACGTTTTGGAGCTGGCATCAGCCTGAATTCTTTGAATGCTTTTTCTGCTTCTGCGATTACTTTTTCGTAGTCTTTTTTAGAAGTAGAAGTGACTTTAGCAATTAAGTTTCCATCTACTGGTGAGTAACTTTCTATCACTTTTCCTGTAGCAAACCATTTTCCTCCAGTAGAAGTGCCTTTATTCTCTGCTTTAATTCCTAAATTTTTTAAAACTTTTTCAATCCCGAAATCTTTATTTTTCTTTGACATTATGTTGAATTTGAATTTTGGTAAATATATCAAATTTTAAAGAATCAATAAAAAAAATCGCATTTTGTTAAATATTTTTCAAAATTAAAGGTTAAATAAATTTATTTTTTACAATAAAAGAATTTGAAAGATAAAATATCTATTATATTAAAAATTTCAGAAAAGAAAATGAAAGTTAGTGAAAGGGATTTTTGCAGAAATTGTGTATTTTTGGGCAAAGAATTGCTATGACCAAACATGAAATTGTATTAATGAGTATTACCGGAGAAGACAAACCCGGGGTAACCTCATCTCTCACTGAAATTTTAAGTAAACACAATGCAACGATTCTAGATATTGGTCAGGCAAACATTCATCAATCCCTTTCCCTAGGCATTTTGTTTCGATTAGACCCACAAATGCAAGGCAATATTCTAAAAGACTTGCTTTTTAAATCATACGAACTCGGTGTACAAGCCAAATTTACACCTATAGAAAGAGAAGATTATGACCAATGGGTTTCTAGACAAGGTAAAGAAAGTTATGTGATTACCGTTCTTGGCCAAAAAATAGAAGCCAACCAATTGGCTCACGTAACGAAAGTTATTGCAGAGCAAGGATTAAACATAGACACCATTAAAAGGTTGACGGGAAGAATTCCGCTAGATTCTGAAGACGATAGTCAAAACAGGTCTTGTATAGAATTTTCGGTGCGTGGAACTCCTCAAAATGTGAATTTGATTCACGAAAAATTTGTGACTTTAAGTGGAGCATTAGACATTGATATTTCTTTCCAAAAAGATAATATTTACCGCAGAAACAGACGATTAATCTGTTTTGATATGGATTCTACGCTCATTAAAACTGAAGTTATCGATGAATTGGCAGAAAGAGCTGGAGCTGGTGAAGAAGTAAGAGCCATCACCGAAGCAGCAATGCGTGGTGAAATAGATTTTAGCGAAAGTTTTAAAAAACGTGTTTCTCTTTTGGAAGGTTTAGAGGAATCTGTATTGCAAGAAATTGCAGAAAATCTTCCGATTATGGATGGTGCAGACAGACTGATGCATATTTTAAAAAAATGTGGTTATAAAATTGCTATTCTATCGGGTGGGTTTACCTTTTTCGGGAAATATCTTAAAAAACGTTTTGGGGTAGATTATTTATACGCCAACGAATTAGAAATAAAAGACGGAAAACTTACGGGGAAACATCTTGGAGATATTGTAGACGGAAACAGAAAAGCAGAACTTTTGAAATTTTTGGCTCAAGTAGAAAATATAGAATTAGATCAAGTGATTGCTGTAGGAGACGGTGCCAATGATTTACCGATGCTGAACATTGCTGGTTTAGGAATTGCCTTTCACGCCAAACCAAAGGTTAAAGAAAATGCCAGACAATCTATCTCTTCAATAGGTTTAGACGGGGTTTTATACTTTTTAGGATTTAGAGACAAACATATCAACGAAGATTTTTAACATTTTAATTAAAAAATATATTCATGGAAGAAAAAAAGACTCCAAAATGGAAAACCCTTCTTAAAAAATACGGTTGGCTAGGCATTTTATTTTTCTCAGTAAAAGGTACGCTTTCTCTTATTGCGATAATATGGGGTGCCAATGCTCTAAAAGGCTGTATGTAACTATTTCCAGTTTTCTTTTTTAATCCAATATTCTACGTTTTGTTTGGTAGATTCGCCGTGATACGCTACCATTACTTCGCCTTTCAATTCGGCTCCTAATTTTTCCATGGCTTTTCTTGAACGCCAATTTTCTGCGCCTACATGAAACTTCACCAAATCTACATACTGGAAAATGTAATCTAGCATCATTTTTTTTACAATAGGATTCAACTGACCTCCCCAAAATTTTCTACCATAAAAAGTATAGCCTATAAAAATAGAGTTTTCATCTTCGTCATAACTGTAAAATCTGGTACTTCCAGCCACTTCATTGCTTACTTTATCAATGATTATAAAAGCGCCTTCAGAAATAAGGGCTCCATCAAAAAAATTTCTAAAAATATCTCTTTGAAAACGGTTTTTATTCGGATGCTGTTCCCAAACCAAAGGGTCTGAAGCTACTTGATACAATCTTTCGAAATCTGATTCCTGAAGCGGAATCAATCTTACTTTATTCGTTTCTAAAATGGGTTGTATGCTGAAATCCATGACTTTATTTTTAACAAATGTAATAAAAAAGGCTCCACTTGTAAAACACAAATGAAGCCTAAAAACACAAATGAAAAAAAATTTAGTTACAACAAGTGTCTTTTTCGTCTTTTAAGCCCAATTTTTCTAAAATGGTACTTAATAAACACCAGTTGGTAAAAGCGTTTTGAAACAAATTAGCACCTACGAAACCTGTTAACCAAAACCAATTTTGATGTACAAAAATTCCCAGTAATAAACTTGTTAATATCATGGTTCCTGCGAACCCGTGGATTACTCTTGTCTTCATATTTTTATTGTTATATTGATTTTTCTATATTCATTGTAGCCACGTGGATTTTAGAAAGGGATTTTTGTTTCCCATTGAAAAATTCCACTTTTCTATACACTTCTTCAGTAAAATTCTCGTCGATAAAAACTGCAAATAGTACAGAATCTATCTCTGTATGCGAAGCTCCGAACCAGTTTTCTGAACTGCCATCGCTTTCATTTTTGTAACCTTTTACATAGTGATATGAAAAAGATTTTACTCCAGAATGATTGAGAATGTCTTTTACATTTTTCTCAAATTCTCTAATCGCTGTAATCATTAAAAGTTTCATAATGAATAAATTTTTTTATAGGTTATCATCTGAAGAAATCTCACCATATTCACTTTTTTCATCTGCGTGTATTTTCTCCCATTTTTTCTTTTCGGTCATGTAATAAATCAACGGAATTACAATCAGTGTTAATAAAGTAGAAACAATTGCTCCAAAAACCAATGAAATGGCTAATCCTTGGAAAATAGGGTCGAATAAAATGATTACCGCTCCTATAACTACTGCACCCGTTGTTAATAAAATTGGTGTAGTTCTTACCGCTCCTGCTTCTATAATCGCTTGTTTAATTGGAATTCCTTCATTAAGTCGAATTTCTATAAAGTCAATGAGCAATACCGAGTTTCTTACCATGACTCCCGCTAAAGCAATCATCCCGATGAATGAAGTTGCGGTGAAGAAAGCTCCTAATAACCAGTGTCCTAATACTATCCCAATCAAAGAAAGCGGAATGGCAACCATCATGACCATTGGCGTTTTAAAATTCTGGAACCAACCAACAATTAGCATGTAGATAATGATAATTACCACTGCAAAAGCAGCCCCTAAATCACGGAAAACTTCTAAAGTAATCTGCCATTCTCCATCCCATTTTACGGTATAATCGTCTTCATTGCTTGGTTGATTCATGTATAATTCATTGATAGAATATCCTTTTGGAAGTTCCATTTTTTTCAATTTTTCTTCCATTCCAAGAATTGCATACGCTGGACTTTCTAAACCTCCTGCCATATCTGCTAATACATACACTACTCTTTTCTGGTCTTTTCTGTATATTGTCTTCTGTAATTCTTCGCGCTGAACTTTCACCAAATCACTTACGGGAACCATATTACCCATTTGTCCTTTGATTTTTACATCAGTAATGTCTGTAATTGATGTTTTATCCGCATCATTCAATTTCATGACAATGTCTACTGCATCATTTGATTTCTCATCATACAAATTCCCGATAGGGTGTTCGCCCATCAAATACGTAAGATTTCCTACAATTTGCGCTGGTGCAACACCGTTCAACATTGCTTTTTCTTTATCAGCAACCAGTTTGAATTCTGTTTGTGGTGCTTCAACCATCCAATCTACATCTACCACATCATCTGTATTGTTCAGAATATTTTGAACTTGATTAGCTACTTTAATTTGCTCATCGTAATCAGGACCATAAATTTCTGCTACAATGGTTGATAAAACTGGCGGACCAGGTGGAACCTCTACGATTTTCACATTAGCATTGTATTTTTTCGCAATTTTCTGAATTTCAGGACGAATGTTTTTTGCTACATCGTGGCTTTGGTTATCTCTGTCTTCTTTGTGCAATAAATTCACTTGAATATCAGCGGTATTGCTTTGTCCACGCATATCATAGTGACGAACCAAACCATTGAAAGTAATTGGTGCTGATGAACCTACATACGATTGATAATTTACCACTTCTGGAACTGTTTTCAGGTACTGCGCAATTTCCTGAGAAACTGATGCCGTTCTTTCCAGAGTCGTTCCTTCTGGCATATCAATCACCACTTGGATTTCATTTTTATTATCAAAAGGAAGCATTTTTACCGCTACCCATTTTGTACCGAAAGCCAACATAGAAATCAATAGCAACACTACGGTAATCCCCATCATGGTCCAACGTTTTTTACCGCTGTCTAAGAATGGCTGCTCTATTTTTTTGTAAATTTTATAGATTTTGCTGGTTTCCATACCCTGTTCTTCCTTGTGCTCTTCGTCATCTTTCACTTTCAATAAATGATAACCCAGATAAGGGGTAACGGTTAACGCTACGAACAATGAAAGCATCATGGCAATAGAAGCACCAATTGGCATTGGAGACATATAAGGTCCCATCATTCCGCTTACGAAAGCCATCGGTAAAATAGCTGCAATTACGGTGAACGTAGCCAAAATGGTTGGGTTTCCTACTTCATTAATCGCATAAATAGCCGCTTGTTTGAATGGCAATTTCTTCATGTGGAAGTGTCGGTGCATATTTTCAGCAATAATAATACTGTCGTCAACCACAATTCCCACTACGAAAACTAGAGCGAAAAGCGTAATTCTGTTCAGCGTGTAACCCAGCATATAATAACTGAAAAGCGTTAGTGCAAACGTTAAAGGAACTGAGAAGAAAACGACTAATCCGCCTCTCCAACCCATTGCCAACATTACCAGAACGGTAACTGCTAAAATCGCGACACCTAAGTGCATCAATAATTCTGAAACTTTATGAGAAGCTGTTTCCCCATAGTTTCTGGTTACTTCTACATGAACATCATTCGGAATTAAAGTTTTCTTTAAATCTTCTACTTTATCCAAAATTTGCTCAGAAATTTTCATCGCATCTGCTCCTTTCACTTTAGAAACAGAAAGCGTAACCGCAGGATATTCTGACTTAAATTTTTTACCATTTTCTACTGCATTACCATAACCGAAACTCACATAATTCACTGGAGATTGCGCTCCATCTTCTACTTTTGCAATTTGTTTCAGGTAAACGGGCATATTTTGCGAAGTTCCTACTACCAAATTTTCTACATCCTCTGCAGAACTTAAAAACTGTCCTGTAGTCAATAGATATTCAGTATCATTAGAATCAAAGCTTCCTGATTGTGAACTTCCGTTATTGGCTTGAATCATTTGCATCACGTTTAATGCGTCAATGCTTAATTCCGCCATTTTATCTTTATCTAATTCGACTTTTAACTGGCGGTTTCTACCCCCAATCACTTTAGTTAAAGAAACATCTTTAATTTTTTTGATTTCCGAAGACAATTCTTCTGTCATCTGACGAAGTTCGTAATCGTTGTATTTTTCACTCCAAAGTGTTAAACCCAGCATCGGAACATCGTCAATAGAACGAGTTTTCACCATCGGTTCATACACTCCTTTCGGAAAAATATTTTTATTTTTCATGAGTTCGTCATATAGTTTCACGTAAGAACGCTCTGTATCTTCGCCTACGTAAAACTGAACGATAATCATGGCTTGTCCGTTCATTGCCATAGAATGAACGTGCTCTACTCCTTTTATGTTTGAGATGATTTTTTCTAATGGTTTCACCACTCTGCTTTCTACCTCTTTAGGTGAAGCACCGGGATAACCTACCATTACGTCTGCCATCGGAACGATAATCTGTGGCTCTTCTTCTCTTGGTATCAATGTGGAACTGTACACCCCAATAATCATCAATGCAATCATCAACAAAATTGTTAATTTTGAATTGATAAAAAACTCGGCGATGCGTCCTGCAAATCCTTTTTCCATAATATATTTTTAGATGTTAGATTTTAGATTTCAGATGCTAGACTGACCTTTCAACATTTAAAGTAAATGGTCTCATTTCTAGTATCTTGTGTCTAGTCTCTATTTTAAAGTAACTTTTGCACCGTTAAACAATTTTCCTTCTGCTGAAATGATGTACTGGTCATTAGCGTTAAGACCTGATAAAATTTCTACTTGATTACCGAAAGTTTTACCCACTTTTACCCATCTTAGAACTGCGGTATTTTGTGAACTTATGGTGTAAACTCCTGTTAACTGTCCGTTTTCTACAATTGCAGACTTCGGAATCATTACGCCATCTTGAAAATCCTGATTCACATTTCCAGAATTTTTGAAAGGAAACTGAACATTCACAAACATCCCTGGTAATAAATCTTTAGAAGCAGGAACATTGATTTTCACTAAGTATTGTCCACCTGTATTTGTTGAAGATTTGCTGATTTCTGAAACCGTACCCGAAACTTCTTTATTGGTAGATTTTAAAGTTACTTTTACAGGCATTCCAGATTTTAAAAGGGTTATATTCTGTTCAGAAACTAAAACTTGTGCCTGTAAAGCTCCTGGAGATTCTATAGTTAACAAAGGCATTCCTGGACTTGCCATATCACCTTGACTGGCATATTTCGCAGTAACTGTACCAGAAATAGGTGCCGTAACATTGGTATATCTGTACTGAGCGTTTACTTCATTTTTCATTTGCTGAGCAGCTTGTAAACCAGCTTGAGCCATTTCGTAACGCGCTCTCATATCATCTAATTCTTTTTGAGAAGCTGATTGATTTTTGTATAAATTTTGAAATCTTTCAAAATCTTTTTTCGCAATATTATAATTGGCTTGTGCTTGAGCTATGTTCGCAGAAGCCTGTCCGCCTTTTGCTTGAATATCTGTACTATTGATGCTTACTAAAAGTTGACCTGCATTTACATACTGACCTACTTCTACCTGCATCGCTGTAATGTACCCCATCATTCTAGTAGAAACATTTACAGAATTTTTAGCTACTAATTTTCCACTTGCTGTGGCATTAGAACCTACTGCATTGGTCGCAGATTTATTTACGGTAACCGCGATAGATTTGTCATTTAATTCTGCAGATTTATTTTCGTCTGAAGAACAACTTGCAAGGAATACGCTTCCTAAAAATAATGCTGAATAAATATATGTTTTCATATGTAGATTTTATTTTTATTTAAAGGTCATATGTAATCGCCTAACCTTCTTTGAAGTTTATGTTTCAACTTTAATATTGGCGATTTCATAAGAAGATTTTTATTGTTATTGTTTTAAATATTTATAGTATTCTAAAGCGACATTGTATTCAAAAATAGCTTGTTGGTATTCCAAATCTTTTTGAGACATGGTGGTTTCGCTCATTAATAAGTCTGAAGATTTCTCTAAACCTTGGTCATATCTGTTTTTACGAATTCTATACGCTTCTTTGCTTTGTTCAAGTGCTAGTTTGGTAAGGTTTACCTTGTTTTCTGCATCTTGAACTTGGCGATTTGCTTTATTGAGTTCTAACTGACTCTGCTTATTGTATTGAGTTATTTCTGTTTGAACTTTAGTCAATTCTGCTTTGTATTTTTCTTGTTCAGATTTTGCTTTTAATCCATCAAATACATTCCAAGAAAGCTGAAATCCTGCCAAATAACCATTTGCACCAAACTGTGCGAATTTGTTATCATACAATTCAAAACTGCCGAAAGCATTTAATCTTGGCAAAAACTTGGCTTTGGTAGATTTAATCAGATAATCGTACGCTTCTAGAGATTTTTGATATGCTTGCAAGTCTTTTCTTCCCACATTCAGCATAACAGTATTTTCTAAAATTTGGTCTTGAAATTCTAATTGTTCTGTAGGTTTTAAGACCTTATTGAAGGACTCTTCGTCTAGCAAGAAATAAAGGTAATCTGAAGCATTTTTTATGTTAGATTGAGCATAAGCAATCTGATTTTCTATTTCTTTTACACGAACATCTATGTATAACACTTCCGTTTTCTGAATCATTCCGTTTTTGAAATAATTGTCGATTACTTTTTTGTTGGCTAGCGTAGTTGCTTTTGCATTTTCAAGTGTTTCGAGCATTCTATAAGCTAATTGCAATTGCATATATGCTTTTTTGAACTCAAACTGAATGTATTCTTTGGTTCTTTCTGCTTTAATTTTTAAAACTTCAGATTTTACTTGTCCTGCTTTTTTAAGATACACCGCATCCATATTGATGATGGGTTGTTGCACCTCAATTTTAGTAGCGAAATTAGAAATCGCATCTGGAGCATTTAATTTAGCTGGGTCAAAATCCATTTGCGTAATACGCTCCTGATTCAATTTAGAACCGAAAGCATACAGAGGATTATTGGTATTCGAAAAGGTGTAAGAAGCATTTACGTTTGGTAAATACATTGCTCTCGTTCCCAATAGTTCTGCCTGTGCTAATTTGGCTTCGTCATTAGCCAATTTCACTTGAAGATTTTGGTCTACCATTCTTTGTTCTAATTCTGCTCTAGAAATTCTGATGGTATCTTGTGAGAAACCTTTCAGAATGAGCGAAAAAACAAAAACTACAGTAAAAAATTTTCTCATTGTATTTAAATTTTTCTTTTTTTAATTTATTTTAATTATTGAAATTGAGATTTTTGATACACGTTCTCTATTTCTTCGGCAAAAATATTGGTGATAAAAATCATATGCAGTAACTTATGTTACATTAAGAAAATTCTTTTGTTACAAAGAAAAAACGCCAGAAAAATTCTGACGTTTAAAAAGGGGTAATCTTCAATATATTAACTGCCGCATTCCGCAGTTTTAGAAAGGGAATGTGAAATGATTTCTGGTGGATTTCCAAGAAGTGGTAAATCATTTTGTTGCCATTTTACCAAACCACCTTCTAAATAGTAAATCTGGTTAAAGTCTCTATCTTCCAAATATTTGGCAACACTTTTACTTCTCACACTATTATTACAAACCAAAACGATTTTTTTATCTGCATCAAAATGTGTCAATAATTCTTCTATCTCGCTGAAGGGAAGATTTTCTACGATAGGAAGTCCCATTTTATACAATTCAAATTCATAGCGTTCTCTAACGTCTACCAATTGAATGGTTTCGTTTATCATCGTTTGAAAGGTACTAGGACAAATGCTTTTCATGGAAATTTTCAATTTATTGGGTTAAAAAGACTCTGTTTATCTTTGTTCATTGCAAAATTGAATTTTTCTGAAAAACCGCTTTGTAACAAGTGTTACAGAAATCAAAAGAATTGATACTATCTATTTAAAATCAAAGTTTTAATTGGAAAATATAAATAATTAGAATAAAATAGCGCCTTCTAATTCTAATAGTTTTTGTTTTCGCCAAATTCCACCGCCATAACCCGTGAGATTTCCATCGCTGCCAATCACTCTGTGACATGGAACCAAGATGGATATTTTATTCATTCCGTTAGCATTTGCAACTGCTCTCACTTTTTTTACATCTCCCAAAATTTCAGATTGTTGGGCATAACTCCATTTTTCTCCATAGGGAATTTTCATCAACACTTCCCAAACTGATTTCTGAAAATCTGAACCTACAAAATGTAGCGGAACGCTAAATTCTTTTCTTTTTCCTTCAAAATATTCGGTAAGTTGTTCTTCTAAAATTTTAAAATGAGGACTCTCTCCTTGAATAATATTGGCATTTAAGGATTTTGAAAGTTGTTTGAGTTCGGTTTCCAGCATTTTTCTGTCTGTAAATTCTAGCATACAAATTCCTTCATCCGTTGCAGCGGTATACATGGTTCCGAGTGGAGTTTCGATGCGTTTTAAATCAATTATTTTCTGATTTTTAGAATTTTTAGGAGACACGCCGAAAACATTTTTAAAACTTTCGGTAAAACCACTTAAACTTTCGTAGCCACTTTCCAGAGCGGTTTCCGTTACGGTTTCGCCTTGTTGAATTTTCTTAAATGCAGAATTAATTCTGAACATTCTTTGATACGCCTGAAACGTGATTCCGTGATTTTTCAGAAACCAACGTCTCATGGTTGCAGGTTCTATTCCGCGTTTTACCAAGTCGTAATCTTTGAACTTCAAAGAAGGATTTTCTGCTAATTCTGTGATGATTTCCTGAATATATTTCGGGGTTTCGTTCAGTTTTTCTAATGGTTTACAAACCTTACAAGGGCGATATCCTTTTAGAATCGCATCTTTCGTATTGCTGAAAAATTCTACATTTTCGGGTTTTGGTTTTCGCGCAGTACAAGTTGGTCTACAAAAAATTCCCGTAGTTTTTACGCCCAACCAAAAAACGCCTTCGAAACTTGCATCTTTATTGAAAGAAGCATTATACATGATATCGTTAGGTAAGTTCATAAAGTCAATATATGTAATGCAAATGTAGATTTTTAGGAATTGATGATACAACCGAAAAATGAACAAGTATTTTTTAGTTCTAGATGTGTGATGCTAGATGCGACTCTTCGACTACCGCTCAGAGTGACAATTATTTAAAATTTTTTCTTTTTTTGCGCGAGGGCGAAGTGTATTATTGGAGCTCTTTTTAATTTTTTTTCAAAAAAATTAAAAAAGCGACTACACGAAGACCGACCTTTTTTCGGTGGATGAAAAAACGCTTTTAGAAAATTTCTAAAAGCGTTTTTAGCGTTGGTAAAAAAAAGGACGCGCCCAAAAATTACTTTTTCGGTTCGTTTTTCTTTTTGATGTCGCTTTCTATTTTTTTGATGGCTTTCAGATTGTCAATAATCTGTAGCGTTTCTTCTACATTTAGAATTTCTACAGGAACATCTGCTCTGGTTTTGTCCCACTCGAAAACTAAATTTAATTTTTCGTCTGTAATATCTTCGAAATTAATGGTGAAACGTTCCATTTTTTCGTTCATCATTTTTACAGGAACGGTAGTTGTTGCTACATCTTCTTTTGCATCATACGTATAAGCTCCCCAATTGTTAACCCCTCTGTTTAAAATGATTTTCCATTCTTTTTCTTGAGGAATCACATACAAAGCGTAGGTTCCTTTTTTCACTTTTTGACCGCCAAAAAGCACTTCTTGACCAAAAGTAATTCTGGTGGCTTCATTCGCTCCAGCTCTCCAAACTTGACCGAAAGGAACCAATTCTCCGAAGATTTTTCTTCCTTTTACCGCAGGTCTACCATATTCTATAGAAATTTTGGTCACCGAAAATTGCTGTTCTACGGTTTGTCTCGGGCTTACAGCCGGAATGTTATATTGTTGAGCAAAAGCGTGTACACTTACTGCCAATGCTAAAGAAAATATCAGTTTTTTCATATTTTTTATTTTTGATAAAGATAAAAAAAATCCTTAAAGACAAAAAAAATCCTTCAAAGTTTTAAAAACCTTGAAGGATTGATATATCTAGAGAAAATTTTTACATTTTTTCCATTTTGAAAGTCATGCTTTCGATTACTTTGAGCATTGCTTCTACGGTATCCATACTGGTAAGACAAGGAACACCATTTTCTACCGAAGTTCTACGGATTAAGAACCCGTCATTCATCGACTGTTTTCCTTTTGTAGTGGTATTCACTACATATTGTACTTTTCCTTTCTGGATTAAACTGATTAAGTTCTCTGTTTCTTCTTCTATTTTATATCCAATTTTGGTTGGGATATTGAGTTCGTTAAAATATCTAGAAGTTCCTCTGGTTGCCCAAATTTTGAAACCTATATCGTAGAATCTTTTTGCTAATCTTGCAGCTTCTGGCTTATTTACATCATCTATGGTGAATAAGATAGAACCATGTAAAGGAACTTTTCTACCTGCACCAATTAAACCTTTGTACAAGGCTTTTTCAAGCGTAGAATCTTTGCCCATTACTTCTCCTGTAGATTTCATTTCTGGTCCCAGTGTTACATCTACTCTTGTTAATTTACTGAACGAGAATACTGGTACTTTTACAAAAATTCCTTCTTTATTTGGAACCAATCCATCTTGATAGCCTAAATCTTTCAGATTTGCTCCGAGAATTGCTTTGGTCGCTAAATTTGCCATCGGAACTTCTGTGATTTTTGACAAGAAAGGAACGGTTCTCGATGAACGCGGATTTACTTCAATCACATATACATTTCCATCAGAAATTACATACTGAATATTCATTAAACCTACTACTTTCAAACCTTTTGCTAAACGTTTGGTGTAATCTTCCAGTGTTGCAATTTGGTCTTGAGTAAGTGTTTGTGGAGGATATACTGCAATAGAATCTCCTGAGTGAACTCCCGCTCTTTCGATGTGTTCCATAATTCCTGGAATTACAGTCGTTTCGCCATCGCAAATTGCGTCTACTTCTACTTCTTTTCCGGTGAGGTAACGGTCTACTAAAACTGGGTGTTCTGGACTTGCATCTACCGCATGTTCCATGTAATGATCCAGTTCGGCATCGTTGTATACGATTTCCATGGCTCTTCCTCCCAGAACGTAACTTGGTCTCACTAAAACTGGGAATCCAATTTCATTGGCAATTTTAATTGCTTCTTCTTTAGAGAAACATGTTTTACCAAGAGGTTGTGGAATGCCCAATTCCTGAAGTGCTTGTTCAAATTTATCTCTGTTTTCGGCTCTGTCTAAATCTTCTAGAGAAGTCCCTAGAATTTCTACTCCATGAGCGGCCAATTTATCGGCAAGGTTGATTGCAGTTTGTCCGCCAAACTGTACAATCACTCCTTTTGGTTTTTCGAGTTCTATGATGTTCATTACATCTTCCTCTGTTAAAGGCTCGAAATATAGTTTATCTGAAATCGAGAAATCTGTAGAAACTGTTTCTGGGTTATTATTGATGATAATCGCTTCGTATCCCATTTGCTTAATTGCCCAAACGGAGTGAACGGTAGCGTAATCAAATTCTACTCCTTGACCAATTCTGATAGGACCAGAACCTAAAACGATGATTTTTTCTTTATCAGAAGGGATGCTCTCGTTTTCTTCTTCGTAAGTTCCATAGAAATAAGGGGTTTCAGATTCAAATTCTGCAGCACAAGTATCTACCATTTTGTAAACTGGCATCACTCCGTTTTCTTTTCTGAATTTGAAGATTTCTCTATAATCTGTTTCCCAAAGGTGTGCAATATTAATATCTGAGAAGCCTAATCTTTTCGCTTCCAGTAATATTTCTTTGTTGAATTTATCCTCCGCAATGGTTTTTTCAAAATCAATCAGTTTTTTGAATTTCCAAACGAAGAATTTATCTATTTTACTCCATTCTACAATGGTTTCCCAATCATAACCTCTTCTTAAAGCTTCGCCGATGATGAATAATCTTTCGTCATCACACACTCTAATTCTGCGTTCGATATCTTCATCCGTTAAGGCAAGTGATTGCTTTGTTTTTAATCCTAAATGCTGAATTCCTGTTTCTAAAGAACGAATGGCTTTCATTAATGATTCCTCAAAACTTCTACCAATCGCCATCACTTCACCCGTTGCTTTCATCTGGGTAGAAAGTCTTCTGTCTGCAGTTTCGAATTTATCAAAAGGGAATCTAGGAATTTTTGTCACTACATAATCTAGAGCAGGCTCGAAACAAGCGTATGTTTTTCCTGTAACTGGATTAAGCATTTCGTCTAGAGTAAGTCCTACTGCAATTTTAGCGGCTAATTTAGCAATAGGATAACCCGTTGCTTTACTTGCTAAAGCCGAGCTTCTAGAAACTCTAGGATTTACTTCGATGATATAATAGTTGAAAGAATGAGGGTCTAAAGCCAACTGTACGTTACAACCTCCTTCTATTCCGAGTGCTCTAATAATTTTGAGTGAAGCATTTCTGAGCATTTGATATTCTCTGTCAGAAAGCGTTTGCGAAGGCGCTACTACGATAGAATCTCCAGTGTGAACACCAACTGGATCTATGTTTTCCATGTTACAAACCACGATTGCATTATCGTTTTTGTCTCGCATTACTTCGTATTCAATCTCCTTAAATCCTGCAATTGATTTTTCAATTAAACATTGGGTAACAGGAGAATATTTAAGTCCAAGTTCTGCAATTTCTGTCAGTTGGTATTCATCATGAGCAATTCCACCACCTGTTCCACCCATGGTAAAAGCAGGACGAACAATTACTGGATAACCTATTTTTTCTGCAAAAGCTAACGCGCCTTCTACTGTATTTACAATATCAGAATCTGGAACGGGCTCGTTTAATTCTCTCATTAATTCACGGAACAAGTCTCTGTCTTCTGCTCTATTGATGGCAGAAAGTTTAGTTCCTAGAACTTCTACTCCACATTCTTCTAAAATTCCAGAATTCTGTAATTCTACCGCCATGTTCAATCCAGTTTGTCCACCCAAAGTTGGCAAAAGTGCATCTGGACGTTCTTTTCTGATGATATGACTTACAAATGGAAGAGAAATAGGCTCTATATAAACTTTGTCTGCAATTTCTACATCGGTCATGATGGTTGCAGGATTAGAATTGATGAGGATTACTTTGTAACCTTCTTCTTTTAATGCAAGGCAAGCTTGAGTTCCTGCATAGTCAAATTCTGCAGCTTGCCCGATGATAATTGGGCCGCTTCCTATTACTAAAATGGTTTTAATATCTGTTCTTTTCATTTTTTCTTTTTACAAATTTTTAGTAATTAGTTCTTAATTTTAAACTCTTCCATCATTTCCACAAACTCATCAAAAAGATAATTGGCATCTTCTGGACCTGGACTTGCTTCTGGGTGATATTGTACCGAAAAACATGGATATTTCTTATGACGAACCCCTTCGTTTGTTTTATCATTCAGAGCGATGTGTGTTACTTCTAAATCGGTATTTTCTAGAGATTCTTCGTCTATAGCATAACCGTGATTCTGAGAAGTAATCGCTACTTTTCCTGTTTTTAAATCTAGAACTGGGTGATTTCCACCTCTGTGACCGAATTTTAATTTATATGTTTTTGCTCCACAAGCCAAACCAATTAACTGGTGACCTAAACAAATTCCGAAGATTGGAACTTTACCCAGTAAACCATTGATTAATTCTGAAGCACCTTTTACATCTTGTGGATCACCAGGACCGTTAGAAAGCATTACTCCATCTGGATTCATTAATAGAATCTCATCTGCTGTAGTATCTTGAGACACCACAATGATGTCGCAATCTCTCTGAGAAAGTTCTCTGATAATGCCTAATTTAGAACCAAAGTCCACTAAAACCACTTTGAAACCTCTTCCTGGACTTGCATAAGGTGTTTTGGTAGAAACCTGCTCTACTTGATTAATTGGGAAATCTTTAGCTTTCAGTTCAGCAATTACTGCTGTTTCATCTGCATTTTCATCTACAATTTTTCCTTTTAAAACCCCGTGATTTCTGATAATTCTAGTCAGTTTTCTGGTATCAATTCCTGAAATTCCTGATAGCTTTTTTTTGGCAAAAAATTCATCTAAAGACAATTGACTTCTGAAATTAGAAGGAAAATCACACAATTCCCTCACGATTAAGCCTTTAATAGCTGGTTCAATACTTTCGAAATCATCTCTATTAATTCCGTAATTACCAATTAATGGATAGGTCATGGTCACAATTTGACCGCAATATGAAGGATCTGAAATGAGTTCTTGGTAACCAGTCATCCCGGTATTGAACACCACTTCTCCATCAGTATCGGTATTTGCACCAAAACCTTGTCCGTGAAAAACTTCACCTGATTCTAAAATTAATTTCTTTTTCATTCCTTTTTAATAGATTTTCAGAGCAGTATTACTCTGACTTTTGACTTTTATCTGTAATAATTTATTCAAATTCAAAACCTCTTTCTTCTAAAACTTTTTTAAGGATTGCCATCCTTGCAAATACTCCATTTTGCATTTGCTTAAAGATTCTAGAACGTTCGCTTTCTACCAAATCATTGTCTATTTCTACCCCTCTGTTTATTGGAGCTGGGTGCATGATAATGGCATTTGGTTTCATTTTTTGCTCACGCTCTTTGGTAAGACCGTATTTTTTGAGATAATCTTGAGGCGTCAATTTCATTTTTTCATCATGTCTTTCGTGCTGAATTCTTAATAGAATAAGCACATCTACATCTGTAATCATTGCGTCTAAATCTCTGTAGGTTCCATTCATTATACTTCCTTCGTCAAACCATTCTCTTGGTCCAGAGAAATATACTTTCGCACCTAATCTTCTCAGCGTATCTGCATCAGAATTTGCAACTCTACTGTGTTTAATATCCCCTACAATTCCAACTTTCAAATCTTTAAAATCACCAAATTCCTGTTTGATGGTCATTAAATCCAGTAACGCTTGACTTGGGTGATGCCCAATTCCGTCTCCTGCATTTACTACCCCCATTTTTACTCCTTTTAATTCGTCATAAAATCTGGTTTTTTGGTGTCTAATCACTGAGAGGTTTATCCCAATTGATTCTAGAGTTTTAATAGTATCTAAAAGACTTTCGCCTTTATTGATTGAACTTTTTGACTCATCAAAATGCACTACATGCAATCCTAATTTTTTTTCGGCAACCTCAAAACTAATTTTAGTTCTGGTACTGTCTTCAAAAAAAAGATTCGCAACAAAAATGTCTGATTTGGCCTTTACTGTTTTGCCGTTTGCAAATTCTAGAGCTTGATTTAATAGTTTTTCAACACTCTCTAATGACAATCTGGATAATTTAATCATGATTCAATGGTTTTTAAGCAAAAAAAACGAAGCCCCAACAGCTTCGTTTTCAATAAATAAAAATATTTTTTCTGTCGGATTGAAGTCCGATGTTTATATTCAATAAAAAGTTTATCGTTTTCATTGACTGCAAATATACATATTAACTTTTTGCCCTCAAAATTTTTAGAAAAAATTAATTTTATTTAACATTATTATTGCAAAATTAGTATATCTTTGCTAAAAACGTATATATGAAAATAAATTGTTGCCCAAAATGCGAAAACTCAGAAATCGTTAAAAGTGGTATTGTTAAAGGAAAACAGCGCTATTTTTGCCGAGATTGCAATTACTATTTTACGGTAAACAAAATTGGCAAAAAGATAGATGATTACTATGTTACCAAAGCCTTACAACTGTATCTAGAAGGCTTAAGTTTAAGAGAAATAGAGCGTATTTTGGGCATTTCTCATGTCACCATCAGTTCTTGGATTAAGGAATACAATATTAAGAAACCACCACATTCTGATTTTCATGCTACTTATAAGGTTTTCAAACAAATAGAACTTGCAGAATACATCAAAAATGAAGAAAACCTAAAGGGTTCTGGACTCATCATTACCGAATTCGGAGATAAGTTTATGATGATAAAATGGGAACGTTTTAAAAAGTAACTATACTTATTAACAAAAATATATACAAAATTTTTATAGAGTTTTTTTTATTATCAGTTTAGCGATGTTAAAATCACAAAAAACTGTTTAATATTATGAAGAAAACTCAACTAATCTTCGCTGGTATTGCTAGTTTATTATTTAGCAATACACTATTCTCTCAAGAGAAACCAAAAGAATGGGATGTAAGTCTCTATGGTTTTGCAAGAGCAGATTATATTTTCGACACGAGACAGTCTGCACAGGTGAGAGAATACCATCTCAACCTTTATCCTTTAGACAAAAAATTAGATGCAAATGGAAATGATATTAATGCTACTGGTGCAAGTAATTTTTTATCAGTAGTTTCTAGACTGGGGGTAAATTTCAAAGGTCCCAATGTTTGGGGAGCTAAAGCGAGTGGAAAATTAGAAGGTGACTTCTTTGGAAACACTCAAGAAAGCATTGGTCTTTTTAGATTAAGACATGCTTATGCACAATTAGCTTGGGAAAAATCTTCTATTACTTTAGGACAGACTTGGTATCCTTCTTTTGTTCCTGAAGTTTTCCCGGGAGTTGCCAATTTCAGCACGGGAATTATGTTTAATCCTTTTGGCTGGGTGGGTCAAATTAGATTCAGACAAAGTTTAACTCCACATCTTTCTTTAGATTTAGTCGCTTACAAAGACCGAGAATTTCAAGCTCCTGTAGTTTCTGGAAACGCTAATAACTCTCCTACTTTTAATTCTACCACCCCTACTTTACACGCACAATTACAATATAAAACTAAAAATGTAATTGCAGGTGTAGGGGCAGAATATCAATCTCTAAAACCTGTCATTACAAGTGGAGGATTGGCTTCTGATGAAAAACTAAATTCTACAATGCTCATGGGATATTTTAAATATTCTAATGAGAACGTAGTTGCAAAATTATACGGTATTACTGGTGGAAATTTGCACCACATGGTTATGCTTGGCGGTTATGCTTCTTATGCTGAAACCAACGGGATAGACTCTTACAAACCTACTAAAACCTCTGCTTTTTGGGTAGATATTGCAAGCAATAAACCTAATGTAGCCCCTGGAGTTTTCTTTGGATATACTAAAAACGCTGGTTTAGAAGATGCTAATTACAAATCACTATACGTAAGAGGTGTTTCTGGAACTAGAGTGGTAGATAATGTTTGGAGAGCTTCAGCTAGAGTAGATTTCAAGCAAAATAAATTTAAAATTTCTCCAGAATTAGAATACACTGCAGCAACTTGGGGCGATCTAAAAACTGATGCCACATCTGGAACCAATGAAACCAATGTAGGAAATTTCCGCGCACTGGTAAGTGCCTCTTATTCTTTCTAAAAACACTTTTCAATAAATTATTAACAAAACTAAAAAATAAACACATGAGTCATCAATTTAACACACAAGCAGAGCATGATGCTTACGTAGATGAACGTAAAAAATCTTCAACTCTTTGGAGTATTATCATGGCGTCTTCTCTAGGAACGCTTATAGAATGGTATGATTTCTATATATTCGGGAGTTTAGCTGTAGTTTTATCTACTAAATTCTTCCCAGCAGATAATCCTACTGCTGCATTTTTATCTACACTAGCTACTTTTGCAGCTGGATTCGTAGTAAGACCTTTCGGAGCTTTATTTTTCGGAAGATTAGGAGATATTATTGGTAGAAAGTATACTTTCTTAGTTACTTTATTAATTATGGGGTTCTCTACTTTCTTAATCGGGTGTATCCCAAGTTATGAAACCATTGGTTTTATGGCTCCTGTTTTGGTATTAATTCTTCGTTTATTACAAGGTTTAGCCCTTGGTGGTGAATACGGAGGCGCTGCAACTTATGTAGCAGAATACGCAGAACATAACAGACGTGGCTACTGGACTTCTTGGATTCAAACCACCGCAACCTCTGGTTTATTCATTTCACTCATCGTGATTTTAGTAACTAAAAGTTCATTAACTGCTGAAGAATTTGACAATTGGGGATGGAGAGTTCCTTTCTGGATTTCTATTTTAATGGTGGGGGTTTCTTACATCATTAGACGCAATATGAAAGAATCTCCTCTTTTTGCAAAAGCTAAAAAAGAAGGAAAAACATCTACTAATCCACTTAAAGAATCTTTCGGAAATAAATACAACTTTAAATATGTTTTATTAGCATTATTCGGTGCTGTAATGGGACAAGGTGTGGTTTGGTACACTGGTCAGTTCTATGCCATGTCATTCATGCAAAAAGTAATGAATATAGACTCTGCTCAAGTAGACTCTTTGATGGCTGCAGCATTATTTGTAGGAACACCATTATTTGTATTATTTGGTTGGTTATCCGATAAAGTAGGAAGAAAATCAATTATGATGCTTGGTCTTTTACTTGCCATTTTTGCTTACAGACCTATTTACAACCAAATGTTTAAACTAGGAGATTTCTCTCAAAAACAAGAATTAAAAGACAAGTTTACTTCTGAAGCAACAACTAAAATTCTAGAAGGGACTAAAGTAGACTCTATCTACACTACTCAAAAATTCTATGCAGACGGAAGCAATGTAAAAGAAGTAGTAACTAAACATCTAGAAAACGGAAAAGTTTTACAAGACGAAAAAGGAAAAGATAAAGTAGAAACTAAAATCACTAAAACGATTGATAGTAATACAAAATGGACACTTGCTTTCTGGGTTTTCTTACAAGTGATTTTTGTAACGATGGTATATGGCCCTATTGCTGCTTTCTTAGTAGAAATGTTCCCTATCAGAATCAGATACACCTCTATGTCACTTCCTTATCACATTGGTAATGGTGTATTCGGAGGTTTATTGCCTGCAGTGGCTACTTATTTGGTAACCTCTGCTAAAGACGCTGGAAACCCAGAGTATTACTTACAAGGTCTTTGGTACCCAATCATTGTAGCGGCAGTGAGTTTAATCATTGGGGTGATTTACCTAGACGGAAAAGATAGAAATGTAGAGGATTAATGATGGATGTGAGATGATGGATGCAGGAAGTTACACAAAAAAACAGCGCCCTGCATCTGACTTCTATCACCCAACAAAATTTTAAAAATTTTTACTAACTTTAAAAAACAAAAAAATGGACGCAATAAAAAAAATATTAGGTATCGTTTGGCTAGCTCTAGCAGCATTGGTAGCTTACCTTGGATTGACGGTTTTAGGAATTCCAAAATTAACTTCAGGTAAACAAGAAGACTTGGTTTTCGGTGGAATCATCGTATTTCTTCTTATGCCAATAATAGTTGGCGGGCTTGGAATATTTGGTTATTATGCATTAAAAGGCGAATATTCAGCCGATAAAAAATAATTTTTGGTATCAGAAAAAGAGATTTCAGCTTTTCCAAATTTTGGAAAACTGAAATCTCCATCTGATTTTTATATAACCCTTCTGAAAAATGAAAAAAAGACACGAGCAAAAATTGGTGATTCTAAGTATGGTGCTTTTTGTATTATTCAATGCACCTATTTTGCTTTTGTTTAATCAGGTAAAAGAATATTTCGGGCTTCCGTTTATTTACATTTACATTTTCGGAATTTGGTTCGCTTCTAGTATCATTTCTTTTGTAATATTTAAAAAATTTGATGAATAATTTACAGTTATTTGCCATCATCATGCTTTATTTAGCGCTTTTGTTCTTCATTGCTTACTGGGCAGAGAAGAAGAAGAGTAATTTTTGGGCGAATAATCCTTACATTTATTCCCTTTCATTAGCGGTATATTGCACCGCTTGGACGTATTACGGAAGTATTGGTGTAGCTGCTAATCAAGGTTTAGAATATCTGGCAATTTACATCGGTCCTATTATCATTATTCCCGCCTGGATTGTCATCAATAATAAAATCATTAGAATTTCCAGAGTCAATAAAATCAGTTCTATTGCAGATTTTATTTCATTGAGATACGGAAACAGCAGATCTTTTGGAGCCCTAATCTCTATCGTTTGTATTCTAGCGATTATTCCATACATAGGCATCCAGATTAAAGCAATTTCAGACACCTTCCATCAGATTACCAATTCTGATAATTCTGACAATATTTTTACGGATACCGCTACGTATGTGGTGATTCTCATTGCTATTTTTTCATCTTATTACGGAACCAGATATGTAGATGCTTCAGAAAAAAGATTGGGAATTATTTCTGCTGTGGCTGTAGAAAGTTTCTTAAAACTCATCTTTTTTGTAGTTCTAGGGTTATTTGTAACGTATGGCGTTTTCAATGGTTTTGAAGACATCTATCAACAGGTCCAAAAATTTGAAGATTTTGCCGCTAAAAATACTTTTAATGGATTAGAAGGAAGCATTAATTTCGCAATTACGTCTCTCCTTTCTATGTCTGCAATTTTTCTATTGCCAAGACAGTTTCACACGACAATTGTAGAAAACAGAAAGGAAAAACACTTAAAAACAGCCATTTGGTTATTCCCGCTTTATCTTTTGATTTTTAATTTTTTTGTATTCCCAATTGCATGGGGCGGAAGAATTCTCTTTGAAGGTCAAAATGTAAATCCAGAACTTTTCCCTATTCTTATTCCTCAAAAATTTGGGAATATATTGGTTTCTGTAATGGTATTCTTAGGTGGTTTGAGCGCCAGCGTTTCTATGATTATCATTTCGAGTATTACGCTTTCTGTCATGCTCTCCAACAACGTGATTATTCCTTACGGCTGGATAGATACTTTCAAGAAAAATCCGGAAAATTTCAATACGAAGAATATTGTGAGCATCAGAAAAGTAAGCATTTTCATGTTGATTATTTCTGCATTTTTATTCTATAAATACCTCATCATCAAATCCAGTTTATTCTCTGTAGGTTTGGTCTCATTTGTGCTCATTGCACAATTAGCACCTTCTTTTTTTGGGGCGATATTTTGGAGAAGAGGCAGTTATTATGGTGCCGTAACAGGAATTATCGCGGGAGTTATTATTTGTTATGTAAATTTGATTATTCCCCAATATATCCAGACCATTAACCCAGAATTTTCATTGGAAAATTATAAAATTCTTGATTTTTTTAGAATTCCTTATCTGTCTACCCTTGCTCAAGTTTTTTTCTGGAGCTTATTGGTTAACACTTTCCTTTTTGCAGTGATTTCTGTAAGTGTAAAAGGCAATTACAGAGAGCGAAACTTTGCAGAAATTTATATTGATATAGACCATTACATTCAAAATCATGAAGGAGCTTATATCTGGAAAGGAAAAGCTAATATTTCTGATATTGAAAAAATTTTGGTGAGATTTTTAGGTGAGAAAAAAACCACTCAAGCCTTGAAAATCTTTAATATGAAATACAATATTACAGATGAAACAGATACTGCTGACTCGCGTTTGATTAAATTTTCAGAAAACCTTTTGGCGGGAAGAATTGGTACTGCTTCTGCAAAAATTTTGGTGGAAGGTGTAACCAAAGAAGATAAAATTTCTTTGCCAGAAGTGCTCAATATTTTAGAAGAATCTAAAGAAAATATCACCCTCAATAGAAAACTTACCGAACAGTCTAAGCAACTGAGAAAACTTTCTGAAGATTTACAAATTGCCAATACCAATTTGATTGAAAAAGACAAACAAAAAGATGATTTTCTAGATTCTGTAGCCCACGAACTCAGAACGCCAATTACCGCGATTAGAGCTGCCAGTGAAATTCTGTTAGATGATGACGAAATCCCTACAGATATTAAAAAAGAATTTTTAGGAAACATCATTTCTGAGTCTGACCGATTAAACGAAATCATCAATGATATTCTGTATTTAGACAAACTGGAAACAGGGATTATTCAACTCAATATTCAGAAAAATAATATTGTAGAGACTTATCACAAAGCATTGAAACCTATTCAGCATTTGATTCAACAGAAAAACATTCACCATTCTGAAATTGATTTATTAAACCAAAAAGAATACGAATATGATGAAGCCAGAATGATTCAAGTTTTTCAGAATATTTTAGGTAACGCTTATAAATTCACGGATGAAAGTGGAATAATTCAAACTAAATTTATTGAAAAAGAAGACCAACTGAACATTAGCATTTTCAACACGGGTAAAAAAATCCCTGAAGAAGACATAGAACTTATTTTCGATAAGTTTTATCAATCCAAAAATCAAAACATTAGAAAACCCATAGGAACAGGATTAGGATTAGCCATTTGTAAAAAAATTATTGAAGCGCACAAAGGCGAAATCTCCGCAGAAAATAAAGAAATTGGTGTGGTTTTTAACATTAAACTCAATTCGTAAAAATGAAAAAGATACTTATAGCAGACGACGAACACAAAATCATCATGACCTTAGAGTACACCTTCCGAAAAGCGGGTTATGAAGTCTTCATCGCAAGAGATGGCTCGGAAGTTTTAGAATTATTAAAGGAGGAAACACCAGATATCATTTTACTCGATATCATGATGCCCAATGTAGATGGTTACACCACGTTGCAAGAAATAAAAAAACAAGAAAAACTTAATCAGTGTAAAGTCATTTTCTTATCTGCAAAAACCAACCCAGCAGACATAGAAAAAGGATTGAGTTTAGGAGCTGATGCTTATGTTACCAAGCCTTACTCTATCAAGAAATTGGTACAGCAGGTAGAAGAATTGTTAGCATAAAAAGTAAAAATAAAATCTACAAAATATTAATTGTTTCAGCATAAAATCTGAAATCTAAATTCAAAAATCTAATGTTATGAAAGCGCATGAAATGTTCTTGAACAGTATTGAAAACAAGGAACAATTTTGGGCAGAACAAGCCGACCAAATTCATTGGTTTAAAAAACCCCAAACGATTCTTTCACAAGGAGAAAACAACTATCCTGTGTGGTTTGCAGATGGAGAGTTGAACGCATGTTATCTCGCCATAGACAAGCACATAGAAGATGGTTATGGTGACCAAGTTGCCTACATTTACGACTCACCTGTTACTGACACAAAACAAAAAATTACTTTTAACGAATTAAAAGAAAATGTTTCAAAATTCGCTGGAGGTTTGCAATCGTTAGGGTTAAAGAAAGGCGACAATGCCATTATTTACATGCCTATGATTCCTCAAGCTGCCTATGCTATGTTAGCTTGTGCCAGATTAGGAATCACTCATTCTGTGGTTTTTGGAGGTTTTGCGCCTCATGAATTGGCAATTAGAATAGAAGATTGTAATCCAAAAGCAATTATTACGGCAAGTGCTGGTGTAGAAGTAAAAAAGAGAATTCCTTATTTGCCTTTCGTGAAAGAAGCTTATGAAATGTCTTCCCATAAACCTGAACATATTGTGGTTTTTGACCGTCAACTTTGGGGCAATAAAGTAGATTGGGAAAACGAACCTCAACTGACCAATTTTCAAGAATTGTTAGAAAAATCAGAACCTGCAGACTGCGTTCCTGTAAAATCTACTCACCCTCTTTATATTCTTTATACCTCAGGAACTACAGGAAAACCTAAAGGTGTAGTTCGTGATACGGGAGGTTATGCCACCGCACTTAAATTTTCCATTGAAAAAATTTATGGAGCAAAACCCGGCGAAGTTTTCTGGGCTGCTTCAGATATTGGTTGGGTAGTAGGTCATAGTTACATTATTTACGGACCGCTTATTAATAGAAATACCTCTATTATCTTCGAAGGAAAACCAATTATGACTCCAGATGCAGGAACTACTTGGAGAATTCTCTCTGAACATAAAGTTTCTGTTATGTTTACCGCTCCTACCGCTATTAGAGCCATTAAAAAAGAAGATCCAGATGGTGAATTCATCAAAAAATACGATTTATCACATTTCAGAACCCAGTTTTTAGCGGGTGAAAGATGTGATGTAGCCACGTTAGACTGGTATGAAGAAAAAGTAGGCATCACTCCTATTGACCATTGGTGGCAAACAGAATCTGGTTGGCCTATGTTATCACTGATGCGAGGCGTAGAAGACGATGACGTAAAACGTGCTTCCGCTGGTAAACCAATCCCGGGTTATGACATTAAAATCTTTGACGAAGAAGGTTACGAACTAGAAGCACACCATGAAGGTTACTTGGTGATAAAACTACCGCTTCCTCCAGGAGCTTTAATGGGAATCTGGGGAGATTACGAAAGATTCCACTATGGCTATTTAGCAAAATTCCCTGGATATTATTTTTCTGGAGATGGCGCCATCAGAGATGAAGACGGATATATTTTCATCACAGGAAGAGTAGATGACATCATCAATGTAGCAGGACACCGACTTTCTACTGCAGAAATGGAAGAAGCCGTTTCTGGGCACAAAGATGTTGCAGAATGCTGTGTAGTAGGAATAGAAGACGATTTAAAAGGTCAAATTCCTTTCGGATTGGTGGTTTTAAAATCTGGAACTCAATTTTCTGAAGCCGAAGTTGAAAAAGAAGTCGTAGCATTGGTTAGAGAAAAAATTGGAGCAGTTGCCGCATTGAGAAACATTGTCGTGGTAAAACGTTTACCAAAAACCCGAAGTGGAAAAATTTTGAGAAAACTCATCAGAACTATGTTAGACGGAAAAGAGTTCCAAATTCCTTCTACTATAGATGATGAAGTTATTATTACTGAACTCCAAGAAAAATTCGAAGAATATAGAAAATAAAGATACTTTCCTTACAAAAGGAATATAAAAAAATTAAAATTTGATATGAAAAATTATGTAATTCACGATTTGCCTGATTATTTCAAGCAGTACAAAAAATCAATCAAGAATCCAAAAAAATTCTGGGACAAAATTGCAGATGAAAACTTTGTTTGGTATCAGCGCTGGAACAAAGTAGTGAAATTTGACATGGAAGAAGCAAAAATTGAATGGTTTAAAGGTGCAAAACTCAATATTACCAAAAACTGTTTAGACAGACATTTGTCAGAAAGAGGTGATAAAACCGCTATCATCTGGGAACCAAATGACCCCGCTGAAAAAGCACAATACATTTCTTACAAAGAACTTCATGAAAGAGTTTGTAAAATGGCTAATGTTCTTACAGAATTAGGTGTAAAAAAAGGCGACAGAGTTTGTATCTATCTACCGATGATTCCAGAATTAGCGGTTACCATGTTGGCATGTGCTAAAATGGGCGCTGTACATTCTGTTATTTTCGCTGGATTTTCTGCTTCTGCTGTAACTTCTAGAGTGAATGACTGTGAAGCAAAAATGATTATCACTTCAGACGGAAGTTACAGAGGAAACAAAGCTATTGACCTAAAAGGAATCATCGATGAAGCCGTAGAAAAAACACCTACTGTTGAAAAAGTTTTGGTGGTAAAAAGAACCAACACCGAAGTAAAAATGAAAGAAGGAAGAGATGTTTGGTTAGATGATTACTATCAAAAAGCATCTGCTGATTTCGTTACTAAAATTATGGATGCAGAAGATCCATTATTCATTCTTTATACTTCTGGCTCTACGGGTAAACCAAAGGGAATGTTGCACACCACTGCTGGTTATATGGTTTACACTGGTTATACCTTTAAAAATGTTTTCAATTATAAAGAAAATGATATTTACTGGTGTACTGCAGATATTGGTTGGATTACAGGTCACTCTTACATTCTTTATGGACCTCTAACTAACGGAGCTACTACCGTTATTTTTGAAGGCGTTCCTACTTATCCAGAACCAGACCGTTTCTGGGCAGTAATTGAAAAACACAAAGTAACACAATTCTACACCGCTCCTACTGCGATTCGTTCTTTGGCTAAAGAATCTTCTTCTTGGGTAGAAAAACATGATTTATCAAGTCTTAGAGTTATTGGTTCAGTTGGTGAGCCTATTAATGACGAAGCTTGGCACTGGTATAATGACCATGTTGGCAAGAAAAAATGCCCAATTGTAGATACTTGGTGGCAAACTGAAACAGGCGGAATTATGATTTCTCCACTTCCGTTTGTTACGCCAACTAAGCCAACTTACGCTACGCTTCCACTTCCGGGAATTCAGCCTGTTTTAATGGATGAAAAACGAAATGAAATTACAGGAAATCAAGTAGATGGAAACCTTTGCATCCGTTTTCCTTGGCCTGGAATTGCCAGAACAATTTGGGGAGACCATCAAAGATATAAAGAAACGTATTTCACTGCTTTCCCTGGTAAATATTTCACAGGAGATGGTGCATTGAGAGACGAAACAGGATATTATAGAATTACAGGTCGTGTAGATGATGTGATTATTGTTTCTGGTCATAATTTAGGAACTGCACCTATTGAAGACAGCATCAACTTACACCCTGCTGTTGCAGAATCTGCTATTGTAGGTTTCCCTCATGATATTAAAGGAAATGCATTGTACGGATTTGTCATTCTAAAAGAAACTGGTGAAAGCAGAGACAAAGACCACTTGAGAAAAGAAATCAATATGCTGATTTCTGACACCATCGGTCCTATTGCTAAATTAGATAAAATACAGTTTGTTTCTGGCTTACCAAAAACACGTTCTGGAAAAATTATGCGTAGAATTTTAAGAAAAATTGCCGAAGGAGATTTCAGCAACTTCGGAGATATTTCTACCCTACTCAATCCAGAAATTGTAGACGAAATAAAAGATGGAAGGATCAACTAATGATTATTGTTAATTTTTGGTCACACGAAAACCTCTCATTTTTGGGAGGTTTTTATTTTCCATTCAAAATTTTTACATTTGTTCTATGAAAATCGCTTTCCTCGGACCACAAGCTAGTTTTACACAGCTTGCTACTTCACAAATTTTCCCCAATGAAGAACTCTTGCCACAGTCTAATATTTTAGACTGTTTCAAAGCGGTACAAAATGATTTGGTAGAAAAAGCCGTAGTTCCACTAGAAAATTCTATTGAAGGAACTGTTTCTATGACGCTTGATTATCTTTATGATTTTGACGAAATTTTTGTAGAAACAGAAGTAGTGATGCCGATTGCTCACCAACTGATGATTCACCCAGAAAACCATGATTTTGAAAAGGTTTTATCTCATCCTCAGGCTCTGGCACAATGTTTCCATTTTTTACAAGAAAATTATCAAGGTATTGCTAAGCAAGATTTTAACTCTACTTCTGCTTCAGCAAAATTAATTGCAGAAAACCCTCAAGAAAAATGGGCAGCCATTGCCAATTCTTATGCCGCAAAATTATACGGGCTTAAAATCATAAACCATAATATTCAGGATTTTGAGCAAAATCACACCAAGTTTATTGTCATTTCAAAAAAACAAAACCAATTGACTCTTGATTTTCAAAAGTCTGGAGAAAAAACATCTTTACTCATTACCCTTCCTGAAGATCAAGCTGGAGGTTTACATCAAGTGCTTTCGGTTTTTGCGTGGAGAAAAATGAACCTTTCTAAAATTGAAAGCAGGACTTTAAAAACAGGACTAGGAAATTATTTTTTCTTCATTAATGTAGCAAATGAATGGCACTCTGTCTTGTCTAATAACGCCTTGGAAGAACTCAAATCTCTCGGTACAGACGTGAAATTCCTAGGTCACTATAACGAATACATAATAGAAAGTTAAACTATTGATTTTTAGAATATTATAACTATATTTTATAGAAAATTTCAATCTAAATTTATCTAAAAATACTTTCAATACTATTTAAATCGCTGTAATTTTGTATAGAAAATTCAGCGATTTTTTATTGCTGTTTCATCACGGAAGTTTAACCTTAAAACTTAAAAAAATGTCAACTTTAATGAAAAGAAATCCAGTGACAGGGTTAAATAGTTTCTTTGATGATTTTTTTACCAAAGATTTATTTAACTGGAATGAAAAAAACCTTACAGAAATGGGCTTTACTATGCCTTCTGTAAACGTGAAAGAAACCGATAACCATTACGAAATTGAAATGGCGGTTCCAGGATTGAAAAAAGAAGATTTTAAAATTAACATCGATCGAAATATTCTCACCATTTCTTCGGAATCTCAAACCGAAAACGAAGAAAGAGATGAGAAGAAAAACTATACCAGAAGAGAATTTAATTATCAATCATTCACCCGTTCATTTACCATGCCTTCTGATATTGTAGATGTAGAACACATCGAAGCAAAATATGACAACGGCATTCTGAAATTGGCAGTTCCTAAAAGAGAAAATGCCAAAAAAGAAGTGAAATCCATAGAGATTAAATAACACATGAAAACGGTGAGAAATTTTCTCACCGTTTTTTTATTCTTCTAGAAGTTTCTGAATATCTTCTATTAATAATTTTCTATCTGGCTGGAATTTGCCTTTTAAACTCGCATTTTTTCCTTCTTTATCATCATAATTAAGTCCAGAATAATAAAGAATCGGCAAACCATCTTTTCCAAATCTGCATCTCACATTGCCTTCTTTATCTACCAGAGCCAGCATTCCGCTATGATTAAGACTCTCTGACTGATCATCTTTATCTCCTACATAAATATCAAATTCATTGGCTAAATCACCGATGTAATCTCTATTTCCTGTCAAAAAATGCCAATTGGGATTTGTAACGCCTAGTTTTTTAGCATGTGCTTTTAAAAATTCTGGCGTGTCATTTTCTGGATCTATAGAAATAGAAATTATTCCAAAATCCTTATTGCTAATCGCTTGATCTACGAATTTCAAATTGTTATTCATAATCGGACAAATTGTAGGACATCTCGCGTAGAAAAACTCTACTACATAGACTTTTCCCAGCATATCTGTATTCGAAATTCTACGATTATTTTGGTCGATTAATTCAAAATTCGGAGCCTTCATTACCGTATGAAGACTTTTCTTGAAAAAGTAATTTCCTGCGATAAATGCTAGAACAATAGCCACTAGAGCTATCATTTGGTACACCAGCATTTTATTCATTCCAAAACCAGACGCTTTTTTAGGTTTCGTCATGTTTAGAAATTATTTTGCGTATTTTTTAGGGTCTTTTTTGAATTCTTCTTTACAAAGTTTATTGCAGAAACCATAGGTTTTTCCTTTATAAACAGCAGTATCTTTTAAAAACTGAGCCGTTTTCATTCCGCAAATTGGGTCTTCTTCGTTCACCACTTTTACGTCAAGTTTTTGTGTCGTTTTTTTATGGTCGTGAACTTTTTTAGTTTCTGGAGTCTGTTGACAAGAAGATAATATAGAAATTGCTACAAAAGCAACGGTTAATATAGATTTCATTTTTTGATTTTTTTAAAGTTAAAATTTATTGAATAAAAGTACGAAAATTAATTTCAAACTAAAGGTGGATGAAAAAAATCAGGATAAAAATCTTGAAAAGTAAAATTAAAGAAATGGATAAAAACTTTCGTTTTTGAAAAATCCTGATGCTCTTGCTCTTCTACCGTTAAACTTTCTGTAGGAAGAAATAGCTGTAAAAATTCCACTTTCTGAATTTTATTCGATTGATTTTCAGAAGATTTTGCCATTTCGTGTTTCACGTAGCATTTTCCGTTGCATCGCAAATCAGGCTCAGATTGGTTTTCACAAAGTTGAGTAGAAATGTAGTTGTAATTCACCGCATAATCTAGTAATGGCAGCACAGAACGCACCGACATCACCAAAAATAAAAATATGGCAATTACAATTCTCATTTTTTAAAGATGGACAAAATTAAAGAAAAATAATGATGAATTAGAATGGATAATAAAAATTATCAAATTAATATTTTCCCTTCCATTTTTTCTGCAATTCTTCGCGGATTTTTCTTTCTGTAGCGTTTTCGCCAGGAACATAAAATTGAGTTCCTGAAATTTCATCGGGTAAGAATTCTTGGTTTACAAAATTTCCTTCGTAAGAATGTGCATATTGATATTCTTTGCCATAATCTAGGTCTTTCATCAGTTTTGTAGGTGCATTTCTCAGATGTAACGGAACTGGCAAATTTCCGGTTTGTTTCACCACAGCAAGAGCAGCATCAATCGCTTTATAAGTAGAGTTAGATTTAGGTGAACAAGCCAAATAAACCGCTGTTTCACTCAAAATAATTCTAGATTCAGGATTTCCAATGACATTTACCGCTTGAAAGCAATTATTGGCAACCGTCAAAGCATTTGGATTGGCCAAACCGATGTCTTCAGCTGCTAAAATAAGCATCCTACGAGCTATAAATTTCACATCTTCACCACCTGCAATCATTCTGGCAAGCCAATATACCGCTCCATTTGGGTCAGAACCGCGCATGGATTTGATAAACGCCGAAATAATATCATAGTGCTGTTCTCCATTTTTATCATAAAGCGCCATCGTTTCTTGCAAAACCGAAAGTACATCTTCGTTGATGATTTCTTTTTCTTTTACATTTTTGAATTGATTAAGAACTAATTCTATAGAATTAATGAGCTTTCGAGCATCACCACCAGAATATTGAATCAGCGCTTCCTTTTCTTTGAGTGTAAAATGCGTTTGTTCTTCTTCATTATATTTAGCCAGAGCTATTTCTGCAAGTTCTTCTAATTTTTCAAAACCTAATGATTTCAATACATACACTTGTGAACGAGAAAGCAACGCCGAAACCACCTCGAAACTAGGATTTTCTGTAGTTGCTCCAATTAAGACTACCCAACCTTTTTCTACGGCATGAAGCAATGAATCTTGTTGAGATTTATTGAAACGGTGAATCTCGTCTATGAACAAAATCGGTGATTTTCCTGAAAAGAGGTTTTGTTTTTTGGCATCTTCTATCACTTCTCTCACTTCTTTTACCCCAGAAGAAACCGCCGAAAGTTTGAAAAATTTTCTTCCTGAAGTAGTAGATATAATCTCTGCCAAAGTGGTTTTCCCTGTTCCTGGAGGCCCCCAAAAAATGAGAGAATTGAGTGTGTCATTTTCCAGCATTTTACGGATGGTTCCACGTTCTCCAGTAAGATGTTCTTGCCCTAAAACATCGTTGAGTGTTTTAGGTCTTAATTTTTCGGCTAAAGGTATGTTTGGGTTCAAAATTGAGGTTAAGGTTAAGGTTAAGGTTAAGGTTAAGATTGAGATGAATTTTCAAAAGTAGATTTTACTTCATTCCACATATTTTCAAAATCTTCTAATTGATTTTTATCTATTTGCGACTTGACAATGGTAATGCTTTGATTTCTATCTTTCACTATATAATCTCCAGCAAAATATTTTATTTCCACTAAATCTTTAAAAGCTATCTTTTTATTTTTTAGTCCAAACAAAACTATTTCTTGAGAGGTAATTTTAAAATATTTTTTGAAAAATTCAAATAAGAAAGTTGACAAATAAAGTAATCCGACAACTAGAAATCCATAATGATGCCACATCAGCTTTTCTTCGCCAAATAAATAATTGGCGCCAATAAAAAACCAAAGAATTCCTAAAAATAAATTGAAAAAAAGTCTCTTTTTGCTGTAATTAACTGTCATGGAGAATATTTTGAATTCTTAAATTTCAAATTTATCAATTATTATCCTATTTTTGCAAGGTAATGCTCAATAAAATTCTCATATTTCCGCTCATTGTATTGATAAAAATTTATCAATATGGAATTTCTCCATGGCTGGGAAAAAATTGCAGATATGAACCTACTTGTTCGCATTATACCTTGGAAGCACTAAAAGTTCACGGACTTTTTAAAGGAATTTATCTAAGTGCAAAGAGAATTTCTAGCTGTCATCCTTGGGGTGGAAGCGGTTACGATCCTGTACCGCCCAAAAAAGAGCATCAACATTAAAAAAATACTAACAAATCAATAAAAATATATGAATTTAGCTACGCTATTATATTTCACTTGGGATCCTTCTAAAGGAATAGAAATCGGGACTTTTACCTTACATTATTACAGTTTAATGTTTGTTTTAGCCTTCGGAATTGGTTACTATTTATTTGTAAAAATGTTTAAAATAGACCATGAAAGTGAAAAAAGTTTAGACACCATTTTCACCTGGACTTTAATCGGAACGATTCTCGGCGCAAGATTTGGACACGTTATTTTCTATCAACCAGAATTATTTAAACAAGATTTCTGGAGTGTTTTCTTGCCTATACAAACCGTTCCAGAATTTAAATTCACAGGATTTTCAGGTCTTGCAAGTCATGGTGCAGCCATCGTTTTAGTAGCTTCTACCATTATATTAGCTATAAAAGTATTAAAGAAAAATCCGCTTTGGTTATTAGACAGATTGGCGATTACAGTGGCATTAGCTGGATTTTTCATCAGAATGGGAAATTTTTTCAACTCAGAAATCGTAGGAAAACCAGCACCAGATTCACCATTTGCTGTATTATTTCCTCAACAAAGTATGGAATATGGAGAAATTGTTCCTCGCTATCCTACTCAGCTTTTCGAAGCATTTTCATATTTGGCATTATTTTTTGTAATGTGGGGAATTTATCTTTACACTAAGAAAAAATATAGTCAAGGTTGGCTTTTCGGGTTTTTCTTTGCTGTACTTTGGAGCATCAGATTTTTAGTAGAGTTCTTAAAAGAACCTCAAGGAGAAGAAAAAATTACCCTCGGAATTCTAAATACAGGTCAGGTTTTATCCATTCCATTAGTCATTATAGGATTAGCGGTAATGCTTTATTCTAAAAATTTCAAATACGAAGACAAATTCTAACATCATAAAAAAGGGAAACAGTAAATTGTTTCCCTTTATTTTTGTAAATATTTAAATACTTCCCCAATATGCTGAATAACATCTGAAGCAAGCATCGCTTCTTTAGAATATTTTTCGGCGGTGAAATCTGCCGCTTTGCCATGAAGCCAAACTCCAAAACTCGCAGCATTTCCTGAAGTATATCCTTGTGCTAAAAATGAGGTGATGATTCCCAATAAAACATCTCCACTTCCACCTTTTGCCAAACCTGAGTTACCCGTAATATTGTAAAAAACATAGCCTTCAGGGGTGATGATTTGGGTATGATGACCTTTGAGTACAATATAAATTTTCAATTCCTGAGCCTTTAGCTTTGCTAATTCTAATTGTTCAAAAGAATCCTTAGTTTCTCCAAAAAGTCTAGAAAACTCTTTAGGATGAGGTGTAATAATAGAATTTTTTGGAATTAACTTTAAATTTTCCAGATTTTTAGAAATCAAATTCAAAGCATCTGCATCAAGAACCAAAGGTTCATTATAATTTTGGAGAAAATGCATTAATTTTTCTTCTGTTTCGTAATCCGTTCCCAATCCAGGACCTACTCCATACGTGAAATCATTCTCTACTGTAAAATTTTTAATAAAATCTTCTCCTCCATATAAATACATGGCTTCTGGACAAGTTGTTTGCAAAATTTCGTATCCACATTTAGGTGCCAAAATATAAGTTAGGCCACTCCCAGAGTACAAGGCTGCTTTCGTGGCCAAAACCGCAGCTCCAATTTTACCAAAACTACCTGCTATAATGCATGTTTTACCATAATTTCCTTTATGAGAAGTGTCTTTTCTTTTTTTATAAACTTTACGGATAAACTCTTCGTCTATTATATAATAAGGAGTTTCAGTATTTTCTATATATTTTTTACTGATTCCTATTTCTAATATGTGAATTTTTCCACAATACAGATTGATTTCTGGATGTAAAAAAGATTGCTTACAAAACTGCAAAGACAAAGTTTCATCTGCCTTGAAAATAACTCCATTTTCTGGAATATTCTTATCTGCAAAAACACCCGATGGAATGTCAATAGCAATTTTATGAGCTTGAATTTGGTTGAGAATAGAAATCAATTGCCCCATTTTGCCTTCGATTTTTCTATTCAATCCTGTTCCGAATAGAGCATCAATAATAATGGTGTCTTCATTGGTAAAACTTTCATCAAAATCTGTAAAATCTAAAATTCTGATTCCTAAAAATTCTTTTAATCTATGGTAATTGATTTCTGCATCTTTTGAAAAATCTTTCTTATTTTTATCGATGAATACATCTACGTCAAAACCTTTTTGGTAAAGTAGTCTGGCCATTGCCAAACCATCTCCTCCATTATTTCCGTTTCCACAAAAAATAAGAATATTCTGGGTTTTCAGATATCTGTGATGAATGAATTCTGTGCAAGCTATAGCTGCTTTTTCCATTAAATGGACAAAAGCAATCGGTTCATTTTTTATGGTAAACAAATCACCATTTTTAATTTGTGCTGCAGAAAATATTTTCATAAAATGAAATGTCTTATACAAATTTACAACAAAAATCCTTCAATCAAGCGTATCGTTTTTGTTAAAAAAAACTGAGCTAATAAAGCATTATTAACATTTTATTTCTAAATTTGTTAAAACCTAAATCATAAAAATATGGGCTTAATAAAAGAATTTAAAGAGTTTATTGCTAAAGGAAATGCAATGGATTTAGCTGTAGGAGTAATCATAGGTGCAGCTTTCGGAAAAATAGTGAGTTCACTGGTAGATGATGTAATTACTCCTGCATTACTTACCCCAGCTTTAAAGGCTGCAAATTTGGAAAAAATTCAAGAATTAAAAACTGATGGAGGAATTTTATACGGCAATTTTCTAGCTGCCGTGCTTAGTTTCTTGATTATTTCTTTTGTAATCTTTTTATTAATAAAAGGAATTAATGGGCTGAAAAAGAAAGAAGAACCTGCTCCAGCTGCACCTTCAGGACCTACACAAGAACAACTTTTGGCAGAAATAAGAGATTTATTAAAAAATAAATCATAATTTATAAAAAAACTCCGAAAATTTTCGGAGTTTTTATTTTATTGAATTTTTAAAATACTAGCAACCTGCATCGCCAGTTCTTCGCCAATTCTGTCTTGGGCTTCTAAAGTAGACGCTCCAGTGTGAGGCGTTAAAGAAATTTTAGGATGAGTAAGAATTTTTTCTGATGGTGTAGGCTCATTCACAAAAACATCTAATCCCGCAAAAGATACTTTACCAGCATCTAATGCTTCTATTAAGGCTTCTTCATCTATTACGCCACCTCTTGCACAATTGATTAAAGCCACTCCATCTTTCATTTTAGCAATTTCCTCTTTGCCTATAATCGCAGATTTTTGGGCAGGAACGTGAAGTGTTATAAAGTTTGCTTTTTTTATCACTTCTTCGAAAGGTTCAGTAATTATTTCTATATCTAGGTATTGATCGTTATAGAAATCTACTCTCACACTTGTTTTATCTATCATTACATCAGAAGCGATGACGTTCATTCCTAATCCTAGTGCGATTCTTGCTACTTCTTGACCAATTCTACCTAATCCAACAATACCAATAGTTTTTCCTCTTAATTCTAACCCTTTTTCGTAAGATTTTTTAAATTTTGCAAATTCTGTTTGCCCCGAAACTGGCATTTTTCTATTAGAATCTTGTAAAAATCTGCACCCTGTAAATAAATGTGCAAAAACTAATTCTGCCACGCTTTCAGATGAAGCAGCTGGTGTATTGATTACATAAAGTCCTTTTTCTCTAGCGTATGCTACTTCTATGTTATCCATTCCTACTCCACCTCTTCCTATGATTTGTAGAGATGGGCAGTTGTCTATGATTTCCTTAGTCACCTTAGTTGCACTTCTCACTAAAAGTGTTCTAATTTTTTCTGCATTGATGTAAGAAATAAGCTCTTCTTGAGGAACTTTCTCTGTAATTACAGTGAAACCTTTTTCTTCTAAAGCATTGATTCCTGATAGTGTCAATCCATCATTTGCTAATACCTTCATTTATATTTTTTTTAGATTAATCGTTAAAAATTTAGAATCTATAAATTCTTGTTGCTCAAAAATTTTGTCTTTAACCTGATTTTCAGAAGCATCATTTGTATTAAATGCTCCAATATCTGATTTTCAAGTTGCAAAGTTAGAGAAAAATAAACATAATAAATTCCTAATTAATAAAGGTTTTTTAAAATATTTATGCACAAAAAAGCTATGTAAAGTATAAAAAATTCAAATTTCTAAAATCAATTCTTTATCTCGTAGATTATCATTAAATTTGAGAAGTCGAACAATTATGGAAGAAAAAGTAGTTTTAGTTACCGAAAATGATGAAGTTCTGGGCTTGATGGAAAAACAACAAGCACATATCAATGGTTTGTTGCATAGAGCATTTTCTGTATTTTTATTTAATTCACAAGGCGAAATGCTACTCCAGAAAAGAGCTGCAGAAAAATACCATTCTCCTAATCAATGGACGAATGCTTGTTGCTCCCATCCTAGAGCGAATGAAACCTATGAAGAAGCAGCCAAAAGAAGGTTAAAAGAAGAAATGGGAATAGATACCGAAATTTCGGAAAAATTCTCTTTTATATATAAAGCAGATGTAGGTGGAAATCTCTGGGAACACGAATTAGACCATGTTTTTGTAGGGAATTACGAGGGAGATTTTCAACTCAATTTAGAAGAAGTAGCCGAAGTAAGATACATTTCTATGGAAGATTTAGACCAAGAAATGAAACAAAATCCTGAGCATTTTACTGAATGGTTTAAAATAATTCTAGAAGAATACAAACATCATCTTTAAGGTTAAGCAATTAAAAAAATATCTTTTATCAAGTTAAAAAAATAAAAAATGGATAAAAAAACAGCGCTTTATAACAAGCACGTTTCTTTAGGAGCTAAAATGGTTCCTTTTGCAGGTTTCGAAATGCCTGTACAATATTCTGGTGTTACAGAAGAACATTTTGCTGTACGAGAAAAAGTAGGAATTTTTGATGTTTCACACATGGGACAGTTTTATGTAGAAGGTCCAGAAGCTAAAAACTTACTCCAATTTATCACTTCTAACAATGTAGAAAAACTGACTAATGGACAAGCGCAATATTCTTGTCTACCGAATGGAAAAGGCGGAATAGTAGACGATTTAATCGTTTATAAAATGAATGACGAAAAGTATTTTGTAGTGGTAAATGCTTCTAACATCGAAAAAGATTGGAATCATTTTTCTCATTATAATGAAAAATTCGGAGCTCAATTAAGTAATATTTCAGATGAAACTTCTCTCATTGCGATTCAAGGTCCGAAAGCCGTAGAAACCCTTCAAAAACTTACCGACTCCAATCTTTCTGAAATCCCTTACTACCATTTTACAATGGGAACTATAGCAGGTGTAGAAAACGTTATTATTTCTAATACCGGTTATACAGGAAGTGGCGGTTTTGAAATTTATTTCGGAAACGAAAGTGCAGAAAAACTTTGGGACGAACTTACAAAAGCAGGTGAAGAATTTGGACTTATACCTTGTGGATTAGCGTCTAGAGATACTTTAAGACTAGAAAAAGGATTCTGTCTTTACGGTAATGATATTGATGATACTACTTCTCCATTAGAAGCTGGATTAGGCTGGATTACTAAATTCGACAAAGAATTTGTAGATAAAGAATTCCTATTGAAACAAAAAGAAGAAGGAGTTTCTAGAAAATTAGTAGGCTTCGAAATGCAAGAAAAAGCTATTCCTAGACATGATTACTTGGTGGTAGATGCAGAAGGAAATGAAATAGGGAAAGTAACTTCTGGAACCATGAGTCCTTTGAAAAAAGTGGGAGTAGGTCTTGCTTATGTAGCTAAGCCTTACTTTAAATTAGATTCTGAGATCTTTATTCAAATCAGAAATAAAAATATCCCTGCTAAAGTGGTAAAATTACCATTTGTATAAGGAAATTCTTAAAACATACTACAAAAGCAGTTCTTTCCGAACTGCTTTTTTTATTTTAATTTTTATGGTTGGTGCTGATAGCAATAATCATTTCCTATTCTAGTGAAATGTTTACATCTTTTTCCCGCTTTGGTAATTCCTTTGCACTGATTTTTAGAATTTACTCCATTAACCTTCTTAGGTTTAGAAACTAAATGGTAAACAGATGAAATTGGAGGTTTACAAATTTTACATGGAGATAATCCAAGTTCTATTGCTTTGCTCAAAGAAACTCCAGAAGATACATTTTTCACCATTCTGCATGATGATATATGATATTTACTTCCTGAAGGCGTTTTGTAAACCGTTTGAGCTTTCAGATTTAAGCTAAAGAATAATATTAATAAAAGAATTTTATTCATTTTTATTTTAAAGAAATATTTAATTCTTCAATATTTTTCTTGTCACTTCCTATAAAAATCTCTTGATTGATCATAAAAACGGGGCGTTTTAGAAAACGATAATCCTCTAAAATCAGTTTTTTAAAATCTTCTTCTTGTAAAGATTTCACTTCTATATTTCGTTCCTTGATTTGAGTAGATTTTTTGCTAAAAAGCGCTTCATAAGATTTTGACAAGGCATACATTTCTTGCAATTCTTGCTCAGATACTGCTTTTGACTTGATTTCTCTTTGTTCAAAATCAGTCAAATCAAATTCAGACATAATTCTTTTGCAAGTGCTGCAAGTCTTTAAAAAAAATACTTTTTTCATGTTTCAAAAATAAGATTAATCTCTATATTTCAAAAATTATTGAATATCTTTATTCAAATTTTAGAGCAGATGAACAACAAGACTATTTTTCAGTTTATTTCTGAGCCTGGAGACGTAAATTATGGCGGAAATGTACATGGTGGAAGCGTAATGAAATGGATAGACCAAGCAGGTTATGCTTGTGCAAGTTCTTGGAGTTCTAGCTACTGTGTAACCGTTTACGTAGGTGGAATCAGGTTCTTTTCGCCTATAAAAATTGGTCACATTGTAAAAGTAGAAGCCGAAGTAATTTACACAGGCAAAAGCAGCATGCACATTGCCATCAATGTATTTTCTAGAAATATAAAACGTAAAGAATTTGAGAAAAAAACACACTGTATCATCGTTTTTGTGGCAGTAGATGACGAAGGAAACACAATAGAAGTTCCAAAATTTATCCCTGAAACTGAACAGGAAAAACAAATGGAACAATATGCCATCAAACTGATGGACCTAAGAAAACAAATAGAAGACGAAATGAAACCGTTTTTATAATAAAAAAACTCCTCTCAAAAAATTGAAAGGAGTTTTTTATTGTATAATGAAACCGTAATTATCTTGCGATATTTACCGCTCTCGTTTCTCTGATTACAGTTACTTTTACTTGACCTGGGTAAGTTAATTCATTCTGAATTTTCTCAGAAATATCATACGATAGTTGATGAGCTACTTCGTCTGTTACTTTCGCAGATTCTACCATCACTCTCAATTCTCTACCTGCCTGAATGGCAAATGCACTAGATACGCCTTCAAAGCTTAATGCAGCAGCTTCTAAATCTTTTAATCTTTGGATATAAGATTCTAAAACTTGTCTTCTCGCTCCTGGTCTAGCACCAGAAATTGCATCGGCTACTTGAATAATTGGTGATAATAAAGAAGTCATTTCTACTTCGTCATGGTGAGCTCCTATGGCATTTACCACTTCTGGATTTTCTCCAAATTTCTCAGCCCACTGCATTCCTAAAAGTGCGTGAGGAAGTTCTGATTCTTGCTCTGGGACTTTACCAATATCGTGTAATAAACCTGCTCTCTTCGCTAATTTTACGTTTAAGCCTAATTCAGCAGCCATGGTTGCAGCAATATTTGCCACTTCTCTAGAGTGCTGTAGTAAGTTTTGACCATAAGAAGAACGGAATTTCATTCTACCTACGATTTTAACCAACTCTGGATGTAAACCGTGAATTCCTAAATCAATGATGGTTCTTTTACCCACTTCTATGATTTCTTCTTCTATTTGTTTACGCGTTTTTTCTACAACTTCTTCTATTCTCGCTGGGTGAATTCTACCGTCTGTTACCAATCTGTGAAGTGATAATCTAGCCACTTCTCTTCTTACTGGATCAAAACAAGAAAGCAAAATTGCTTCTGGAGTATCATCTACGATGATTTCTACACCTGTTGCTGCTTCTAGCGCTCTGATGTTTCTACCTTCTCTACCGATGATTCTACCTTTTACCTCATCAGATTCTATATTAAATACAGAAACTGAGTTTTCAATTGCTTGTTCCGTACCAATTCTCTGAATGGTTTGAATCACAATTTTTTTCGCTTCATTTTTAGCGTTTAATTGCGCTTCTTCCATGATAGATTGTACGTGAGCCTGAGCTTTGGTCTTCGCTTCAGCTTTCATAGACTCTACGAGTTCTGCTTTTGCTTCTTCTGCCGAATAGTTAGAAATTTTTTCTAACATTTCTACTTTTTGAGCAATCGCTACATCTAATTCTTGTTGTTTTTTCTGTACGATTTCATGTTTTTTATCGTACTCTGCTTTTTGTCTTTCTAAATCTTTTTCTAGTTTTCCAGTTTTAGAAAGTTCGTCATTTAGTTTTTGTTCTTTGTCTCTAATTCTTTTCTCAGCCTCCTGCATTTTTTTCTCACGACTGTTAATATTTTCGTCATGCTGAGATTTGAGTTCTAAGAATTTTACTTTTGCTTGAGCTTCTTTTTCTTTTTTAATAGCTTCAGCCTTTACATTCGCGTTTTCTATAATGTTTTCGGCGCTTTTTTTAGCGTCTTTTACTATGAATTTAGCTTTAGAATTGAGAGAACTTTTTGCGAACAATGTTCCTACAACTAATCCTAAAATCAAGCAAACAGCACCGATAATAATAGCGGTTAGTGTCATATATGTTGAGTTTTAATTGTCAATTACTTAATTTTTAAAAATAAAAAAACCTACAACAGTTCAGTGATATAGAGTAAACTCCTAATCAACACGATTTGAACTGTTTTCTATGCTCTGTAATCTGCGTAAAGCAGCACGCCATTGCAAAGACATTCGTTCGGTAATTGTTTAGCGTTGAGTTTACCTGTAATGTGTTAGAACTATTGTAGGCAAGTTTTTATAGAAAAGTTTTACTTTTCTAATTCGTCTAATTGCTGATTAATTTGCATTAATCTATCATTAGCATTTTTTATAATTTTTTCTGAGTTAAGTTGATGTACTTCTGCGTTAGCTCCTAATTTTAGGGCGCACATTGCTAGTGCATCTTGTTTATCCTTAACATCAAAATTAGCTTCAAATTCTCTAATCATTCCTTCTATCTGTTTCCCTACTCTACGAAGTGTTTCTTCTTCGGCAGCAGGCACATTAAGAGGATAATTTCTTCCGGCAATGTTTATGGTAATTCTTCTTACTTCCATTACAAGCCACTATTTTGAAGTTGTGCAATACAAGCATCTATTTCTTTAACCAATCTATTGATATGATTTTTCATCAATCGATTGTGGTCTGGATTGCCGGATATTGCAGAGATTAATTTTATTTTTTTTTGCTCTTCTGTTAACTCCTGATTTCTTTTATGCTCTTCTTCATATTTAACTTTCAGATTTTCAAAGTCTTCTGTAAGAATAGCATGCCTTTCTAAAAGATTTTGATAACTTTTATTCATCTCAAAAATCTTTTTTTCAAGTAAAGAAAAATTATTCTCTAATTCTTTAAGCATTTCAGGTGTTAGTTCTAACTTATGCAAAAATATAAAAAAAATAATCAGTTAAACAGAAATTTAATAATAATTTAAAGCAAAACTTTAAATAAAAAAAGAAGACTCCTTAGAATCTTCTTTAAATCAAATATTTAGAAAAAATTTTTCTTATTCAAATTTCAATACAAACATGAAAGCTCTTGTTTGCATTGTAGAGATTGCTGCAGTCCAATAAGGTGGTGTTCCAGCGTTATCTGCTACAATTTCATTGTTAAATGCAAAGGTTCCTCTAAAAGCTGGAGTTAACTTAAATCTTGAGAAATAAAACTGTATTCCTGCTTCTGCACTCCATGCAAAATTATGGGTAGTGCTTCTGAAAATCCCTTGTTGATTGTCATCTGTAGAACTAGAATTAGACTGTAAGTTCACCATATAATTAAGTCCAGCTGCCATATAAGGTCTAGAATTGTACCATCTATCTGCATGAAGCTCTATCATAATTGGTAAATCTACATAGGTAGATTTCACTCTTCTTACCATATCTGCTTCAGTGAGCGTTTTTGGTGTAAAAGGATTACTAGCATCTGCAGCGTATTGGTCGTTTGATTGTGTATTAAAGGTAAGTTCTCTTTCTACAAACTGTAAACCTGGCTCTATTCTTAAATCAAAGTTGTCATTTAACCTCATTCTACCGATTAAACCAGCTCCAAAACTGTAAGTAGGTTTGGCTTGAACGAGATTTATATTATTTTCCATTCCGTGTTTTGGGTCTAGAACGAGTTTATAATCAAACTGGTTAAGGTTAAGATAAAAACCATAACTGTATTGATAAGAATCTTGCTCTTGCCTTCTGTCTTGTCTATCTTTATTTCTAAATTGAGCTTGAGTAAACAAAAACATTCCTAAAAAAAGGAGCGAGAATGTTTTGATTAACATTTTTTTCATGGGCTATTACTTGGTCGCTTTATAAATGGTAGCTATCCCTAAACTTAGTTTTTTATATTCTACCTTGCTGTATCCTGTATTTAGTAAAATTTGTTTCATTTTTTCACCATAAGGAAAAGCATTTACAGAATCTGGTAAATAGGTATATGCTCTATTGTCTTTAGAAACTAATTTACCGATTTGCGGTAAAATATTTTTGAAATAAAACATATAAAATGGCGCTAAGAAACCTTCAACTTTAGAAAATTCTAAAATGTAAACACTTGAATTTTCTTTTACTACTCTTCTTAGTTCTGCTAAACCTTTTTCTAAGTTCTCAAAATTCCTTACTCCAAATGCAACGGAAACTGCATCAAATTTATTATCCTCAAAAGGAAGATTTTCTGCATCTCCTTTTTGCATCGAAATTTTTTGGTCTAGATTAAGCTTCTTAATTTTATCAATTCCTACATTCAGCATTTGCTGAGAAAGGTCTAGACCTACAACCTCTGCACCTGTTCCTTTTTGTACAGCTATGGCAAGATCTCCTGTTCCTGTAGCAACATCTAGTACAAGTTTAGGAGCATCTTTATTCATCCATTTCACTAAAGTATTTCTCCAAAGCACATCTATTTTCATCGATAAAACATGATTCAGCAAATCATATTTTGGAGCGATGTTATCAAACATATCTTCTACTTCAGTTTTTTTACTTTGATCGGTATTGTAAGGTTTTACTTGCATGTATTTATGTAATAAGTAATGAGTAATATTTTTTAACTAACTTTTTCTGTATGTATTATTGATAATTTTCTTTATAGAAAAGTTTAAAATCTTCTTTTCTGTAAATCTTAGTCCTAGACTCTATTTTATCTATATTTTTAATGACTTTATCATAATCTTCGTCTACATTATAATAAAAGTCTTCTATGTATAATTTTTTATGCTTTGTAACATGCCCAGGAAGTTTTACGCCGTCCATTTCAAAAGTACTCGCCATCAAAAGTGAGTCTTTATTTGGGATATATCCATAAAACTGACGGTGCACAAAATACTCTTCTCCAGCAATATTCAATAAACCTCTGTATTGAGAAACATTAAAAGCAGAATCAAAAAGAAGTTTCTTTTTATCGTCAAAAACCTTAATACTGTTTTGTTTCCCTCTGTTAAGGTCTACTTTTACGAACTGACCAGAAGTGATGATTTTTTCTTCGCCGTTATTTATTTTAAAGTAATACGTTTTAGTAGTAGGATTATCTACTAGATATTCATTTTTCTTTGCTAAAAATAAAAAATAAATTCCAAAGGCAATTAGCATTACACTTGCCGAGACAATAAGCCCAATAAGAGGAGCATTTTTTTTCATATTTAAAAAAATATTGAGAATTGCAAAGTTAATAATTATTTTCTATGCGTTTGTTATGATTTAATTTATAAATTTGCTCCTTAATTATAAATGTAATATAGAAATTATGCCAAGTTCAGTAATTGTAGGTTCAGGTAGTTGCATTCCAGAAAGAGTAATTGATGGCTCTCATTTTATCAACTCTAAGTTTTATACAGACGCAGGAGATTTTATTGATAAACCCAATGAAGAAATTATTAAAAAATTTGTAGACATCACAGAAATTGAAGAAAGAAGATATCTGAGAAACGATCAATTTAATTCTGACCTAGGTGTACAAGCTGCTAAAGAAGCCATTTATGATGCTAAAATAGAAAAAGAAGATCTCGACTATATTATTTTCGCGAGTAATTTTGGAGAAGTTTCTGCTAATGGAATGGCGAATTTCATGCCGAATATGGCGGCTAGAGTAAAGCACAAATTGGGCATCAAAAACAGAAAATGCATTACTTATGACATGATTTTCGGTTGTCCAGGTTGGGTAGAAGCTATGATTTTAGCAGACGATTTAATTAAACTAGGAAAAGCAAAAACCATCTTAGTTATCGGTGGTGAAACATTAAGTCGTGTAACTGACCCATTTGACAGAAATAAAATGATTTTTGCAGATGGAGCTGGAGCTGTAGTTTTACAAAAATCTGAACAAGAAAACGTGGGAATTATTGCTACCAATACCGTTTGTGATAACGCAGAAGAACTTTTGTATTTAGAAAATTCTCATTCGCTTAATCCAGAAGCAGACCAAGAAAAAATGTATATCAGAATGCATGGTCGTAAGATTTATGAATATGCTCTCAAAAATGTACCTGCTGCGGTAAAAGAAACTATGGATCATGCAGATATTGGTATAGAAGACATTGATAAAATCTTAATGCACCAAGCCAACGCTAAAATGGATCACGCTATGGTTTCTAGATTATATAAATTATACGGGAAATCAGAATATGACGAAAATGTGTCTCCTATGACAATTCAATATTTAGGAAATTCATCTGTAGCTACTATTCCTACTATGTATGATTTAATTGCAAAAGGAGAAATGAAAGGTCATTCTTTTAAAAAAGGAGGTTATGTAGTAATGGGTTCTGTAGGTGCAGGAATGAACATCAACTGTATTGTTTACAAAATGCCTTAATCAGAATTCTGAAACAAAATATACAAAACTTCGACTACTTAACTTGTCGGAGTTTTTTTATGAAGAATAATATATGAAAACAAATTTTATAGTATTACTCGCTGTATTTTTCATTATAGAAATATATGTTTATCAAGCGATTAGAAATATTACCACCAATAATTACATTAGAATTGGATATTGGGTTTTTACGCTTTTAGCTTATGGAATCATCTTATATTGGATTTTAACTTTTAATAGAGCTTCCAGAGACCATCAACAAATACAGTTAATGGTTTCTGCGGTAATGATTTTCGTTTTTCCGAAAATTTTATCTTTAATTTTTTTATTGATTGGAGATTTTTCTAGGTTCTTAGAATTCGGTTTTAAATATTTCACCGCTAATGAAAACTATTTTCCTGAGCGCAGAAAATTTATTTCTACCACCGCTCTTGCTGTAGCTGGAATTTTCTCTGCATTGGCAATAGATGGCATAATTTTCGGAAAATATAGACACTCCGTAAGAAAAGTAAAATTAAGATTTAAAAACCTACCTGAAAGTTTTAAAGGTTATAAAATCGTACAAATCTCAGATGTTCACAGCGGAAGTTTTTTCAATCCTCAAAAACTACAAAAAGCCATTAACCTGATTAACGAACAAGAGGCTGATGTTGTTTTATTCACCGGTGATATGGTGAATAATTATGCGGATGAATTCAAACCATTTATTCCACTTTTTAAAAGTATTAAAGCCAAAGATGGCAAATTTTCTATCTTAGGAAATCATGATTATGGCGACTATGGCGCTTGGAATTCGGCAGAAGAAAAGGCACAAAATATCCCAAACCTGAAAAACTATCAAGCAGAGGCAGGTTTTAAACTTCTACGCAATGAAAATATTGCTTTAGAAAAAAATGGAGAGAAAATTTATCTTTTGGGGTTAGAAAATTGGGGAATCAAACCTTTTCCGCAATATGGTGATTTAGACAAAGCATTGACGGGAGTTCCAGAAGAAGCAATTAAAGTGCTGATGAGCCATGACCCTACTCACTTTGACGAAGTGGTAAAAAAACACAAAACCAATGTTAATCTTACTCTTTCTGGTCATACTCACGGAATGCAATTTGGTTTAGATTTGAAAAACATCAAATGGTCACCAGTAAAATTCAAATACAAAAAATGGGCTGATTTATATGAATCAGAAGGAAAATATCTCTATGTAAACAGAGGTTTTGGAGTTATTGCCTATCCTGGAAGAGTAGGAATCAATCCAGAAATTACCGTTATAGAATTGGTGTAACTTAATTTAGAAAAAGAAATCCTTCATTCTGGTAATGGCTAAATCATTTTCTTCTATATACTTTAGAAAACGATTGAGTTTTTCTTCCATTTGTACGCCAAGATTGTATTTTCTGTAAAAAGATAATCCAAATCTTTTATCATTGAGCTCTACAAACTGCCAAGAATTAAGATAAATCATCACATATTCTTCTTTTTGCAAAGTTTCCATCACCATATTTTGATAAAATTTCATGGGAATTATTTGAAACGTAAAATCATTATACGGAAGTCTGGAATACGGCGAAACACCTTCTGGAATCACCATAATTTCATTTTCTTCGTAAGCATTTTTTCTTTCTAAAGTATTCTTGAAAAAGAAAATATTAGAGAAATCCATTGGTGAACGATAAATAAATTGCATGGCTTTCAGTTTTTCAGAACTCAACCTTTTTTCGGGAAACTGTCTCATTCCTCTGATGGTTTTCCCAGTCAGTTCTTCTAAGAAATCTTTAGCGGTTTCTATTTCTTTTTGATAAGAGTATTTATTGAGTAAACCCAATTCATGACCTTTTTTAGTGACGTTTTTTAAAAGTTCTTGTAACTTTTCCACCAAAGAAATTTCCACAAAGAAAGTAGTGTGAACTTGATATTTTTCTAGAATTTCTAGAATTTTCTGTGTTCCATCTGTTGTAATTTTTAATAGTTCCTCTTCTGTAACTATTTTTTGGTAAGAAACTGAAATTTCGGGAGCGATGATGTTAAAAGTAAGTAAAACCATATCGTAAAAATAAAAAACTTTGTCTACAATCTGCAGACAAAGTTTAAAATTATTTTGTAGTGAAGAATTTAAGTTCTCTAGAATTCCCTTCTAAAATTCTATCACTTGATTACTTTCCCAATTTTATTTTCAGGTTTTTAATCATATCCTTGGTCATTTCTGTAATGCCAAAATCATACGTTAATCCCCAATCTTTTTTCGCCACAGAATCATCTATAGAAGCCGGCCAAGAATCAGCGATGGCTTGTCTGAAATCTGGCTCGTAAGAAATTTCAAATTCTGGAATTTCTTTTTTAATTTCTGCTGCCAATTCTTTTGGCGTGAAACTCATTCCGCCCAAATTATACGAACTTCTTACAGTGAGATTTTCAGAAGGCGCTTCCATAAGTTTTAGCGTTGCATTTATTGCATCATCCATATACAACATCGGCATGGCTGTATTTTCAGATATGAAAGATTTGTATTTTCCTTCTTCAATCGCTTCGTAGAAGATTTCTACTGCATAATCAGTAGTTCCACCACCTGCTGGAGTTTTCCAAGAGATTAAACCTGGATATCTAATACTTCTTATATCTACACCGTATTTTTCATGGTAATATTCGCACCATTTTTCTCCTGCCATTTTAGAAATTCCGTACACCGTTGTAGGATTTAGAACCACATCTTGACCTACATTTTCCTTTGGAATTCCTTTCCCAAAGACCGCAATAGAACTTGGCCAAAACACTTTTTTTATCAAGCCTTCTTTCGCCATTTCTAATAAATTCAATAGCGGCTCAACGTTCAGTTTCCAAGCAAAAAGCGGTTGTCTTTCTGATGTTCCAGACAATAAAGAAGCCAGATGATAAACAGTAGTAATTTCGTAATCTTTACAAACTTGTCTCACCAATTGCGTATTAGAAACGTCCATTCTTTCATAAAATCCGGCAGAAGTCAGCTTCTTGTCCCATCTATCCAGTCCAGAAGCAATCACATTTTCTGCGCCATGAATTTCCACTAATCTATTGGTCAGCTCGGTGCCTATTTGTCCTAAAGCACCAGTAATAAGAATTTTTTCCGTGTGCGTATCGGTTTCCATTTTAAAATTTTAGGATTTTCACAAATTTAGAAAAATTAAAGGGTTATTAAAAATTTTATGCCTAAAATATTTTGGACGCTAAATTGACTCCTGAAGTCGTCGAACCACTTCGTTAGGTTTCCAACTTTTGCTACTCTTTTTTTTCGGAGGCGCAATTCAGTTAACTGTAGACTTTTTTTGAAAATATTTAAAATTTTTCGATTATTTTTGATAAAAATATTTCCCAATGAAAAACCTACTTTTCTTTCTACTATTTTTGGCACAAACAGTTTCTGCTCAATTCACTAATATTTCTATCGTCAAAGAAGTCAAAGCAAAAGAAAAAGGTTTGGTAGTTTCTGCGCATCCATTGGCAAGTGAAGCTGGTGCTCAAATTCTAAAAAATGGTGGAAATGCCTTTGACGCTGCGATTGCTACCCAATTTGCTTTGGCAGTAGTTTATCCACAAGCTGGAAATATTGGAGGTGGAGGATTTTTAGTAGGCTATACCCAAGAAGGCGAAAAAATCGCATTGGATTATAGAGAAACTGCTCCAAAAAACGCATCTAGAGATATGTATCTCAATGAAAAAGGAAAAGCCAATACTGATTTATCACAAAACGGAAGATTAGCTGTAGGCGTTCCTGGTTCGGTTTCTGGAATGTTTTACACGCATCAAAAATTCGGGAAATTACCCATGGCTGTTTTGATACAACCCGCAATTGATTTAGCACAAAAAGGGTTTGCACTTACAGAAAGAGAAGCTGATTTACTTAATGATACAAGAGAAGATTTTCTAAAACATAATTCATACAAAACAGCTTTCACTAAAAAAATTCCTTGGAAAAAAGGCGATATTTTAGTTCAAAAAGAATTGGCTCAAACCTTAAAACTGATTCAGAAACAAGGTGAAAAAGCTTTCTACGAAGGAAAAAACGCTCAACTCTTAGTTGCCGAAATGAAGCGAGGAAATGGAATCATTACGCTTGAAGATTTGAAAAATTATAAAACTAAAGAAAGAAAAGCATTACAATTCGATTATAAAAATCACGAAATCATTTCTATGCCACTCCCTTCAAGCGGTGGAATTCTTCTGGCTCAAATGCTTAAAATGAGCAGTTTTGAAAATTTAGAAAATTTTCAACAGAATTCTCCAGAAGCAGTTCAAGTAATGGTAGAAGCAGAACGCAGAGCTTTTGCAGACCGTGCAGAATTTATGGGAGACCCAGACTTTATAGAAGACAAAAGCCAAATGCTTATTTCTGAAGAGTATTTAAAAAATCGTTGGAAAAATTTCAGTTTTGAAAAAGCTACTCCAAGTGCGGAAGTGGGAAAAATTATTGCTCAACCTCAAGAATCTACCGAAACAACGCATATTTCTATTATTGATAAATTTGGAAATGCAGTTGCTGTTACGACTACTTTAAATGGTTTATATGGAAGCAAAGTCGTAGTAAAAGGTGGCGGTTATTTCTTAAATAATGAAATGGATGATTTTTCTGTAAAACCGGGCGTTCCGAATATGTTTGGCGCAGTAGGCGGCGAAGCCAATAAAATCGAACCCAATAAAAGAATGCTTTCTTCAATGACGCCAACCATTGTTCTAAAAAACGGAAAACCTTACATCGTGGTGGGAACTCCGGGTGGAACCACTATTCCTACTTCTGTATATCAAAGCATCGTGAATGTGATTGATTTTAAAATGACACCAAGTTCAGCGGTGAATTCTGCAAAATTTCATCATCAATGGTTGCCCGAAGTGGTTTTTGTAGAGAAAAATTTTCCTGAAAGTACTTTGAAAATTTTAGAACAAAAAAATTACAAATTTGAAAAACGTAGTGGAATTGGCAGAACAGAAATGATAGTTATTGACGAAAATGGTAATGCTACTGCTGTTGCAGACGGTCGTGGTGATGATTCTGTAGCAGTAGAATAATTATTTTCCTGCCAATTTACGAAGCATTCCATTGAAAATTAAGCCGTGGAATGGTAAAACTGAATACCAATACAATCTTCCCGATAAACCTAATGGTCGGAAAGTAGCTTCTTGGTATAACTCTCCATTTTTAATATAGAATTCTAGCCAAGCTTCACCAGGAACCTTCATTTCGGCGAAGAGTAAAAGGCGTTTTTCTTCTTTATCGGCATATAAAACGCGCCAAAAATCCAAAGAATCGCCTGCCTCTAATTCGTTTTGGTTTCTTCTTCCTCTTCTTAATCCTACTCCACCCATTAATTTATCTAAAAAACCTCTTATTTTCCATAGAAAATTGGCATAATACCAGCCTGTTTTCCCACCAATACTGAAAACTCTTTCCATCGCCAATTCTTCATCATCTACTTTCATTTTTCTAAAATCGGTGAAACAACCTTTCTCTGGAACTTCTAAATACTGCCAAACATTTCGCTTGTGAAACTGATTGGTAAAAGAATCATACCAACTACTCAACACGTCATTTTGTTTGATTTTGTCAAAAGCCATGTTAATTGCTTCTTTGTAAGAGAACAAATGAATTCCTAAGTCCGAAGCCAAAGAATTTTGTCTTGCAATCACATCTATTTTCATACTGTCTACCAAATTGACCGCCAAAGAATAGGTGGTAGAAGTAATAAAGTATAACCAATAAGAAGATAATTTAGGCGTCATCACCGGAACAGTGAAAATCCAACGCTTCAGACCTCGAACTTCAGCATATTGTAACAACATTTCTTTGTAGGTAAGAACATCTTGACTTGCAATATCGTAGTTTTGATTGTAGGTTTTTTCTACACCAATAACTTTTGTCAAAAACTGAATCACATTTCTGATTGCAATCGGTTGACATTTTGTTTTCAACCATTTTGGAGCGACCATAATTGGCAGTTTCTCTACCAAATCTCTGATAATTTCAAAAGAAGCACTGCCAGAACCTACAATAATTCCAGCTCTGAGACAAGTTAAAGCATACTTCTCACTTTTAAGCGCTTGCTCTACATTTTTTCTGGATTGTAGATGTTCTGAAAGTTTTTCTTCATTGATAATTCCTGTGAGGAAAACGACTTGCTTTACTAAAGTTTTTTCTAATGCTTTTCTGAAATTTTCCGCAGAAATTCTCTCTTTTTCCGAAAAACTTCCACTCCCAGAAGACATAGAATGCACTAGATAATAAGCAAAATCTATATCTTGTGGAACATTTTGTAACGAATTTTCATCTAGAAAATCATTTTCTATAATTTGAATTTTTTCAAGATGATTTTGATATAATTTTAGGCTTAATCTTTTTTGGTCTCTTACAGAACACACCACATCATGACCTTCTTCTAATAGCTGAATGAGAAGTCTTTTCCCGATATAACCTGTGGCTCCTGTAAGAAAAATTTTCATGACTTGAAGATTTCTTCTAAAATTTTAAAACGACTTTCGAAAATGAATTTCACTTTATTTTTCACATAAAATCCTGCCAATAAATCTCCGAAAACTCCAAAAGGAAGTTTGAAATTTACGATATCCGTCATTTTTACTTTTCCATCTTCTGTAGATTCGAAATGGTGTTCGTGATGCCACATGGCGTATGGACCAAAACGCTGTTCATCTACGAAAAATTTTCTGTCCTCGAAATGCGTAATTTCTGTAATCCAATTGCTTTTTACCATTGGTAAAATCCCAATTTTATAGGTAATAATTTGACCAAGATAGGTTTTATCTGGCGGATTATTGGTGATTTCGAATTGCATCTCTTTTGGCGTAATTCTGTCTAAATTATTAGGATGGGTAAAAAATTCCCAAGCTTTTTCTAAAGAAATAGGAAGAATCTGTTCCGAAGTAAGTGTATAAATTCCTGATTGTTTTTTTATATTAATTTTCATCTCTGAATTTTATTTTAAATTATGATTTTACAGACATTGATAGAGAATAGTTCCATTTTCTTCTAAAATATTCAAACAATAAGACACTTCCATAAAGCATCGAAAAACAGTAAAAGCTGTCTTCTAAAGGCATGGTTCCCACTCTGATTCCAAGGTTTTCATTGTTGTCATAAAAAACTACTGGATTTTCTGAATAGCTTCCTGTTAAAGCAGAATTAACAAAGAAAAACGGCACGTAAATCAGCACAAAACTAATGTAAAACTTTCGTGCATATTCCCATTGATAAAATATTTGGAAAATCATCAATAGTGCAAACAACCCAAAACTTGCTGCGGTGTAAATTCTATCTAAATTAGTAGCAAAAACACTTGCACTTATGATTAATAAGAAAACAGAAATCCATTGTGTCAATTTTTTGGTCAACTGCAATTTCGGAAAGAAATATTCTAAAGAATAGTGAATAAAATTGCTGGAATAAGGAATGAGCAAGAAAAACAACCATTCTTCTACAGGCAGTTTAAACCATCTGATTCCCATTAAATATTCATCATTAAAACCCCAAACATTTTGGTACGCAAAATATATATCCCATAGAATGAAGAAAATTCCCACCGTAATGATTGCCAAAAAATAAGGCTTCCAAAAACGGATAAAATTCATCCATTTTTTCTCAAAACTGAAGATAAAAGGAATACTAAAACTCAAGATATCTAGAGCTATGTAATAATATTGTTGCAAAACTTTGATTTTAAATTAATGAATAATTAGCAGTAAATTCAATAAGAAAATATATTAAGCTAGTTTTGAATTCATTGCTTCTCTGAAGTATCTTAACGGTACGAAAAGCATTCCGAAACACTCTCCTTCTTCTTTCCCAAGATGCTTATGGTGCATTTTGTGCGCTTTTCTCAATCCACGTAAATACCAGTTATTGGTTTTGTCAAACCATTTAAAACGTCTGTGAATGAGAACATCATGCACTAAAAAATAAGCCATTCCGTATAGTAAAATTCCTAGACCTATAAAAAACATCCAATTAATACCATTAATCGTCCCGAAATAGAATAATAGAATACTAGGAATCGCAAAAATCACAAAAAAGAAATCATTTTTTTCAAAAACGTGAGGGTAGCCTGGTTGGTGATGATCTTCGTGAAAATACCAACCTAAACCATGCATAATATACTTGTGCGTAAGCCAAGTGACACCTTCCATGGTAACGAAAACGCCTAATGTGATGAAAAAATATTGCAATGCTTCCATTTTTTAATTTTAAATTTTTAAATAGTTTTTGATGAATTTCACTAGATTTTCATCATCAGAGTTTTTATAGTTTTTAATAATGAAATTTCGGTCTGATTCTATATTTTTATTGTAACCCAAAAAACTTGGCGTTTTTTCTTGAGAAATTAATCTCATCAATCTGATCTCCAAATTATTAGGCTCTTTTTTTATCGCATCTTCTAACCATTTTTTTCCTTTATTGAAATAAGAATATTTATTCAAAGGATTAGATGCGTGTTTTGCCATAAAAAAATTACCTACAGCATAAAATGCCATATAAATAGGCTTTTTACTTGTATCATAAGCATTTTTAGATTTTGAAATAAGGGTTTTGCTTACTTCTTCTGAGTTTTCTCCTTTTTGAAGGTAACCTCTTAGCTCTACTAAACTTTGTGCATTGATGAAACTGCAAAACAATAAAAATACAAAAACGAGCTTTTTCATAGATTTTAAAATTATCTTACGAAGTTAAGATTTTTAAACAAATCATCTCCCCAAAAAGATAAACTTTTCTCGCATTAGAAACACTGATTCTTTTGTGCATCAATATTTCTGGCTTACATTTTTTAATTTTCTTAAATAAATTCGTGTAGTATTTATATGCCATAAACACCGCTAATCTAGAAGACATAGGCAGCATCTTGATACCAATTAAAGAATGTTCAAAATCTTTAGCAATATCTTTCTCGATTTCTAATTTATCTTGTTGAGAAAAATTTCTGAAGTTCACATTCGGGAAATAGGTTCTTCCTAAATCTGTATAATCTGCAGAAATATCTCTTAAGAAGTTGATTTTTTGGAACGCCGCACCTAAACTTTGTGCATAAGGTTTCAGTTTTTGATATTCTTCTTCATTGCCATCTACAAAGACTTTCAAACACATTAAACCTACTACTTCTGCGCTTCCGTAGATGTATTCATTGTATTTTTCGTCATTCAAATCCTTGATATCACCCAAATCCATTCTCATAGAGTGCAAAAAAGCATCTACCAAATGCTGAGGAATATTTTTTTCTCTCTGTGTAGTACAAAAAGAATGAAGAATAGGATTTAGTGAAAAACCATTTTCCAGTGCATCTCTGTAGTTTTTCTCGAACTCATCTAGCAATTTTGCTTTGTCATAATCATGAAAAGTATCTACAATCTCGTCTGCAAAACGCACGAAACCATAAATATTATAAATATGCTGACGAATTTCTGGCTTAAACAAGGTAGAAGCTCTAGAAAACGAAGTACTGTATTTTTCGGTAACCATTTTCGAGGTTAATCCAGAAATGTGATTAAAAATTTGAAAATTATTCATTTTTTTTGTGTTTGTGTGGTTTAAAATTGAGACTTAAAATTTCAACAGACTAATTGTTCTTTAGAATATAATCTGTAACTACTTTTCCAGAAATCAATGCAGGCGGAACTCCTGGTCCTGGAACTGTTAATTGCCCTGTATAAAAGAAATTTTTCAATTTTTTATTCTTAATCGTTGGTCTTAAAACCGATGTTTGCAATAAGGTATTTGCCAAACCGTAAGCATTTCCTCTACAAGAGTAATAACGCTCTTTGAAATCTTTAACACCGAATGATTTTTTGAAAACTATGGCATCACTTAAATCTTCTCCCGTACATTTTTTAATTCTATCGAGAATCAACTGGAAATATTTTTCGTGAATTTCTTCGTTGTCTTCTAAATCTACCGCAACTGGAATAAGGAAAAAACCAACTTCCTTGCCTTGTTCGCAAAGAGAATCATCTGTTTTGCTCGAAAAATTAGCATAAAACAAAGGTTGTTTTGGCAATACTTTGGTATCATAAATTTCTTTTGCATGCTCTTCAAAATCTGTATCAAAGAACAAATTATGATGCAAAAGATGGTTCACTTTTCTGTTAAAAGCTACATAATATAAGAAAGAACTAGGCGCAAAGGTTTTCTTTTGCCAATATTCTTCACTGTAATTTCGGTTTCCGTTGAGCAATTTTTCGGTGTGTGCATAATCTGCTCCAGAAATGAAAATATCTGCCTCATAAACTCCGTTTTGAGTTCTGATTTTTTTGGCTTGATTATTTTCATAATCTATTCCTATCACTTCTTCATTCACATGAAATTCTACACCTAATTCTTTGGCTAATTTAACCATTCCAAGTGCAACTGCATTGAAACCACCTTTCGGATACCATGTTCCCAAACCGAAATCTGCATGATTCATAAAATTGTAGAAAGCAGGAGTTTTATTCGGTTTTGCGCCTAAAAATAATACAGGAAATTCTAAAATACTTCTCAATTTAGGATTTTTGATTTCCTTTCTTACCTGCTCAGAAATATTTTTAACAAATAAATTTAATCTTTTAGCACTTTCAACAGAAACCAATTCTAGCAATGACAAACCTGGATTATACACCAAATCCTGCATCGCAACACGATAGTTTCCCTCAGCTTCATCCATGAATTTTTTCAGATGTTTTCCGCTGCCTGGTTCTATTCTTTCGAAAGTAGCAATAATTTTTTCTGGAGTATCTTCTACATCGATGTAATCATTTTCACCAAAGACCACTCTATAAGCAGGCGAAAGTTTTTCTAGCTCATAATAGTCTGAAACTTTTTTACCAAAATCTGCAAAAAATCTCTCAAAAATATCTGGCATCCAATACCAACTTGGGCCCATATCAAACTTATAGCCATCAATTTCCATCATGGAAGCTCTTCCTCCTAATTGTTCATTTTTTTCTAAAACTGTCACTTTGTAACCTGCTTTTGCCATATAACAAGCAGAAGCCAGTGAAGAAAATCCGGAACCTATAATTACTGTTGTTTTCAAGGGTATTCTATTTTTAAATTGATGATAATGCTTCTTCTAATTGATGTCTAAAATAACTTTTTTTGACCTCTAAATATGATTTATTGATGTGATTAGCCTTAATATTAAGTGGAATTCTCTTTACCAATTGAATATTGCTATTTTCTACAAAACTTAATTTCTCGGGATTATTCGTTAAAAGGTTGATTTTTTTAACGCCTAAAATATTTAGAATTTCTATCGCTACATTAAAATCTCTATCATCTGCTGGTAAACCCAACTGAAGATTAGCTTCTACCGTATCAAGACCCAATTCTTGCAACTGATAAGCCTTTATTTTATTGATAATCCCAATATTTCTACCTTCTTGACGAAGATATAAAATAATTCCACCATTTTCATCTATATATTTCATAGATGCGTCTAATTGTTGACCACACTCGCATTTTTGAGAATGAAAAATCTCTCCCGTAATACATTCTGAATGAATTCTTACGTTTACCACTCCTTTAAAATCTGTATTCTCAGAGATTAATGCAATATGTGGCATCCAATCTTCTTGTGATTCTGAGAATGCTACAATTTTGAACTTTCCAAAATCTGTAGGCAATTTTGATTCTGCTTGTATCTTGATCATATTATCTATTTTTTAAATCATAATTATTGTACAAATTTATACTTTATTTTATTAAGTAGTAAAATATTTTACTATTTTTGTCATTAATAAATTCTATTGAATTAAATAAACCTTTGAAATTAAGTACAAAAGCTTATTAATAAAGGAATACAAAACGATTAAAAAAAATTGAAATATGAAAAATAAACCAATCAACTCAGAAAAAATTTTATCCCATTACGGAAATTATTTACTTACCCACGGAGAGAGACCCAAAAACATCTACGTTTTTGCACAAGAAAACCAATTTGATGAAAAAGAATTTTACCAATTCTTTTCAAGTTTCGAACAATTAGAGAAAGAAATTTTAAAGCATTTTTTCCAGAAATCTCTAGAACTTTCTCTAGAAATCGAAGGCTATGAAGACATGAGTGCTAAAGAAAGATTACTGAATCTTTATTTTATCTTTTTTGAAAACCTTACGATGAACAGATCTTTAGTGCTCATGATTTTAGAAAAGAAAAACCTTTCTACGTTGCAAAAACTTCATGAACTAAAATCTGAACATCAAAAATTTATCAAAACTTTAGACTTTAATGATTTAGAAATTATAGAAAAAGCAAAAGACTCTATTAAAAACTTCAATGAAAAATCTAGAGAAGAAGCGCTTTGGTTACACTTTTTATCGATCATAGAATTTTGGCAAAAAGATGAATCACCAAGTTTTGAAAAAACAGATTTATTCATTGAAAAAACCATTGACACAGGTTTTGAATTCTTAAACAATGAACCTCTAAAAAAAATCATTGACCTAGGAAAATTCTTGTGGAAAGAAAAATTTCAAAAAGCATAAAAAATGAAAACCCTCAATAAAATTCCCACAGGAAAAATAGAACGCGCCAGTAATTTATTGAAAGCAGGTGCAAAAGTGGGCGTAAATTATATTAAATATTACGGCAATAAAATCACCAAAGACGAAGAAGAAGCCAAAAAAATTCTAAATGAAGAAAATGCAGCAGATATTTATGACAGTTTAAAAGAATTGAAAGGTTCTGCTCTGAAAGTGGCGCAAATGCTAAGCATGGAAAAAAACATTATGCCGCAAGCTTATGTAGAAAAATTTTCCCTTTCGCAGTTTTCGGTTCCGCCGCTTTCTGGAGCTTTGGTTAAAAAAACTTTCAGAAAATATTTTGGCAAAAACCCTGAAGATATTTTTGATGAATTCTCAGCTGAATCAGTAAATGCAGCAAGCATTGGTCAGGTTCATAAAGCGAAAAAAGACGGTCAAGAATTGGCCGTAAAAATTCAATATCCTGGAGTTCAGGAAAGCATTTCCAGCGATTTGAAATTGGTAAAACCTATCGCAATGAAGATGTTCAACATCAGAAAAGAAGGCTCTGAATCTTACTTTAAAGAAGTAGAAGATAAATTATATGAAGAAACCAATTATGATTTAGAACTATCTAGAAGTGAGCAAATTGCGCGAGAATGTTCTCACCTGAAAAACATAAAATTCCCGAAATACTATCCAGAATTTTCGTGTGAAAAAATCATCACAATGGATTGGTTGCACGGAAAACATTTCTCTGAATTTATCAAAACAAAACACCCACAGAAAACACTGAACAAAATCGGACAAACGCTTTGGGATTTTTATATGTATCAAATGCACGTTTTAAAGCAAGTTCACGCAGATCCGCATCCAGGAAATTTCTTGATTTCGGAAAAAGGCGAATTAATGGTAATAGATTTCGGTTGTGTAAAGGAAATTCCGAGTGATTTTTATGAGCCTTATTTTGAATTGGCAAAAGTGGAAAATTTGATGAATCAAGAGTTTTTTGAACAAAAATTATACGAATTAGAAATTCTTAAACCAGAAGATTCATCTGAAGAGAAAGTGTTTTTCAGCAAACTCTTCCACGAAATGTTGGAATTGTTTACCAGACCTTTTAATCAAGAGTATTTTGACTTTTCAGATGAGAGTTTCTTCCAAGAAATTGCAGATTTAGGTCAGCGTTATGCAAAACTTAGCGATTTAAAAAACATGAATACCAACCGTGGTTCCAGACATTTTATTTATCTGAACCGTACGTTTTTTGGTTTATATAATATGATGCACGATTTAAGAGCTGAAGGAATAGAAATTAATCATTTTCAAAAATTTATGGTAGAAAATGCCTAAAAATTTGCCCTCAAAAATCTGTGAAGTTTGCGGTTTACCTTTTAACTGGCGAAAAAAATGGAAAAAAGACTGGGAAGAAGTGAAATATTGTAGCGAAAAATGCAGGAAAAACAAAAAATCAACATCGTTTGGTTCAAAAATGACTTAAGAACCAAAGACCAAATATCTCTATTTAAGGCATCTCAAGAAGATTTGCCTTTTATAGCTTTGTATATTTTCGATGAAGATTTTTATCAAAAAAAACAATTTGGTTTTAGAAAAATCGGAAAATTTCGTGCAAAATTTCTTTTGGAGAGTATTCAATATTTAAAGCAAAATCTTGCTGAACTCAACATAACTTTTTTGATAAAGTTTGGAAAAACAAAGAAGGTTTTTGAAAAATTGAATGAACACTACTCTATTCAAAAAATCTTTTGTGAAGAAGAATTTTCCCAAGAAGAAGTGGATTTAGAAAAAAGTGTTTCTTCTGCTCTATCCAATGTGAAATTTGAAAAATCTTACTCACAATTTTTACTAGATCCTGAATTTGTTTTCGAAAAATTAGAAAAAATCCCTGCGCTTTTTACCACCTTCAGAAACAAGGTTGAAAAGAATTTCATCGTAACAAAACCTTTAAAAATAGAAAAAAGAAGAGCGTTTTTTAAGCTAGAAATTCCATCAGACAAAATTGATTTAGAAAAATTAGGTTTTGAGGATTTCGAAACGCATCCAGACTCAGCATTTCCTTTTTATGGCGGTGAAAACGCAGCTTGGGAAAGATTGCATTATTATTTTAAGGAAACTCAACTGCTTAAAGATTATAAAAATACCAGAAATGGATTGGTAGGAAATGACTATAGTTCCAAATTTTCTGCATGGCTTGCAAATGGAAGTATTTCAGCGGTTTCCATTTATGATGAAGTGAAAAAATTTGAACAAAAATTCGGAGCCAATGAATCTACCTATTGGTTTATTTTCGAATTGCTATGGCGAGATTATTTCAAATTTATTGCGTTGCAACACCGCAATGAAATTTTTTACAAAAACGGACTTCAGCCCCATAAAAATGTAGAATTTCAAAACAATCCTCAAAAATTAGTACAATGGATTTCTGGAAAAACACATTCAGAATTTGTGAATGCCAACATGATAGAACTCCAAAAAACGGGATTCATGAGCAATCGAGGAAGACAAAATGTGGCTTCCTATTTCTGTAAAAATCTAAAACTAGATTGGCGAATTGGCGCAGCCTATTTTGAGGAAATGCTCATCGATTATGATGTTCACAGCAATTACGGAAACTGGCTGTATTTGGCTGGAATAGGAAATGATGCACGAGAAAGAAGTTTCAACACAGAAAAACAAGCAGAACAATACGATAGCAATAAAAAATTTAGAAATTTATGGCTGAAAAACCACTAAAAACGGCACAATTGATATTTCCGCATCAGTTGTTTCAAGAGATTTCTTTTCTTGAAATCAATCAGCCTGTGTTTTTAGTGGAAGAATTTTTGTTTTTCAAACAGTATAAATTTATCCAACAGAAATTAGCTTTTCATAGAGCCACGATGAAATTTTATGAAAATTTTCTAATTGAAAAAGGATTCAAAGTTCATTATATAGAAAGCATTTCGGAGCTTTCAGATATTCGAAATTTAATACAATTTTTAGAAAATGAAGGTTTTGAAAAAATCAGAACGATAGACGTTTGTGACGATTGGTTGGAGAAAAGGATTTTAAAGACAAAACTAGAAGTTGAGATTATCGAAAACCCAAGTTTTGTCAATTCAAAAGAAGATTTAAAGGTTTATTTTGAAGGCAAAAAGCATTATCATCAAACCGATTTTTATAAGCAACAGCGCCTTTCTAGAAATATCCTTTTAGAAAATGGAAAACCAATAGGTGGAAAATGGACTTTCGATACAGAAAATCGAAAAAAATATCCAAAAAATAAAAAATCGCCTTCTATTTCATTTCCTCAGAATAATCGTTTTTACGAAGAAGCGAAAATTTATGTTTCTGAAAATTTTGGAAATCATTACGGGGAATTAACAGACTATCAAATCTATCCAACTACAATTTCAGAAACTGAAATTTGGCTCGAAAATTTCTTAGAAAACAGATTTTTAGAATTTGGAATTTATGAAGACAGCATTGTAGAACAAGAGCATTTTTTGCATCACAGTGTATTGTCTCCATTGATGAACATTGGCTTTTTAACTCCAAATTATATCATCGAAAAATCCATCGAATTTGCTCAAAAAAATGAGATTCCGCTCAATTCATTAGAAGGATTTATTCGTCAAATTTTAGGTTGGCGAGAATTTATTCGAGGAATTTATTTGTATCAAGGAAGCTTCGAAAGAACCCGAAATTTTTGGAATCATCAACGAAAAATTCCTCAATCTTTTTATGATGGAACTACGGGAATTGCTCCGATTGACAAAACCATAAAAAAAATATTGAAAACGGGTTACGCTCATCACATTGAACGATTAATGATTCTCGCCAGTTTTATGAATTTGTGTGAATTTCATCCAGATGATGTCTATCAATGGTTTATGGAAATGTTTATCGATGCGTATGATTGGGTGATGGTGCCTAATGTTTACGGTATGAGTTTGTTTGCAGATGGCGGATTGATGAGCACAAAACCGTATATCAGCGGAAGCAATTATCTCAAAAAAATGAGTGATTATGCCACCGAAAATTGGGGAGAAATTTGGGATTCCCTTTTTTGGAATTTCATTGCTAAAAATCAGGAATTTTTTAGAAAAAATCCAAGATTGAGCATGATGCTCATCACTTGGAATAAAATGACGGAACAGCAAAAAGAATTACATCTCGTGAGAGCTCAAAACTTTTTAGAAAAATTACACCAATGATGAAAAAAAATTTTAATGTAGAACAAATCGACAGAATTATAGAAATGGCGTGGGAAGACAGAACGCCATTTGAAGCTATCACTTTTCAGTTTGGAATTTCTGAAGCTGAAACCATCTCTATTATGAGAACTGAACTGAAAAGAAGTTCTTTCAATCTTTGGAGAAAAAGAGTGAATTCTGGCATTAGTCAAAAACATCTCAAAAAAAGAAATCCAGAAATTGAAAGATTTAAATGTACCAGACAGAGAACCATAAGTTTAAATAAAATATCAAAGAGATAATAGATTCGAGAACCAAGAACCAAGATATTAGATTAAAAAATAAATAAAAATAGATATGAAAAATATAGTTATTATAGGTTGTGGAAGCGGAATAGGTTTAGCCACCGCAAAACAATTACAAAACGAAGCTCAAATCATCGGAATTTCTAGAACAGAAAATCCAGAAATGAAAAATGTAAAACTTCATTTTTATCAAAAAGACATTCTAACGGACAGTTTAGATGATGTTTCTTTTCCTGAAAAAATTGATGGGTTGGTCTATGCACCAGGAAGCATTAATTTGAAACCTTTCGGAAGATTATCTGAAGAAGATTTTAAAAAAGATTTCGAAATTAATGTTTTGGGTGCTATTAAAATCATTCAGAAATTATTGCCTAATCTTAAAAAATCTGAAAGTGCAAGTGTAGTTTTATTCAGCACCGTTGCAGCAAAATTAGGAATGCCTTTTCATTCTTCTATCGCTGCTAGTAAAAGCGCTGTAGAAGGTTTGGTAAAAAGTTTAGCCGCTGAATTTTCCCTACAAAAAATAAGATTTAACGCCATTGCACCATCACTTTCAGACACCAATTTAGCCACAGCTTTATTGGCATCACCTGAGAAAAGAGAAGCAGCTGCAAAAAGACATCCGATACAGAAAATAGGAAATCCTGAAGAAATTGCAAAAATGGTTGTATTTTTACTTTCTGATTCTTCTTCTTGGATTACCGGACAGATTTTTGGCATTGACGGAGGAATGAGCACTATTAAATTATAAGCAACATGGATACAAGTTTTTTAATTAATCTCCTACTAGAAGTTCAGGAATACGAACATTCTAAGTCGTTTAAAAATCATGCCACGGTAGAAGACTTCAGAATTTGGCTCAACGAAAAAAAATATACTACGGAAAGTCCAACCAAACTTTTTAAAAATGAAAACCACGATGTAAGTTTCACCGAAAATGAAATTTGCAAACAAGTTTTGCTTTTGGGCAGATTTTCTAAACAAATGATTCGCAAAGGTTTAAGCGATTTTCCGACTTTAGCCAATGAAGAATTCACTTATCTCTACAGACTTAAAGACGAGCCTTCTTTGACTAAAATTCAACTCATCGAAAGAAACGGTCACGAAAAACAAACGGGAATTCAAATCATCAAAAGACTTTTAGATGATGGCTTAATTCAAGAAACGGTGGATGAAAATGACAAACGTGCCAAAAGATTGACTTTGACCAAAAAAGGAGAAGAAGCCTTCCATAAATCGGTAGATAAAGTTAATACAACTTCCAGAATTCTATCGGCAAATCTTAAAAGTGACGAGAAAACAAAATTGCTGGAATTATTGAAAAAAGTAAACGATTTTCATTACACTTTGTACACAGAATACAAAAATTCTGAGATTAAAGAACTCCTTCATTTGATAGAATAAGCATGGATAAAATATCTATTTTTTGGTTCAGAAGAGACCTTCGGTTAAAAGACAATCACGGATTGTATCAAGCATTAGAATCGGGAAAAAAGGTGCTACCGATTTTTATTTTTGACGAAGATATTTTAGATTTATTAGAAAATAAGTCAGACAAGAGAGTTGATTTCATTGTACAAGCTTTGCAAACTTTAAATTATTTTTTAAAATCAAAGAATAAAGGCATTAAAATCTTCAAAGGAAAACCTCTTGAAGTCTACAAAAAACTATCCCAGAACTACGAAATAGAAGCGGTTTACTGTAATGAAGATTATGAACCCTATGCAATAAAAAGAGACCAAGAAATTGCAGATTTTTTGGCTTCAAAAAATATCGCTTTTCATCAGTTTAAAGACCAGGTTATTTTTCACAAAGACGAAATTGTAAAAGCCGATAAAAAACCTTACACGGTTTATACACCATATTCAAAACTTTGGCTCAATGAATTTCAAAAAATTGATTTACAAGGATTTCTATCAGAAAAAAAACTAGATTATTTATTAGATGTTCCTTTTGAGGAGTTCAAAATTGAAGATATTGGTTTTCAAAAAACAGATTTAACATTTGAGGTTCCAGAAGCAGATCTTAACATCATCAAAACCTATGAAGATACTCGAAATTTCCCTGCGGTAAAAGGAACTACACAATTGGGTGTTCATCTGAGACTTGGAACCATTAGCGTAAGAAAATTAGCAAAAATTGCCAAAGAAAATAATATTACTTTCCTTAAAGAATTGATTTGGAGAGAATTTTTCATGCAGATTTTGTATCATTTTCCGTATGTAGCAAATCATTCTTTCAAACCAAAATATGATGCCATCCCTTGGGAAAACAATACTGAATTTCTAGAAAAATGGAAAGCTGGAAAAACGGGATTTCCTATTGTAGATGCGGGGATGCGTGAACTGAACGCTACAGGTTTTATGCACAACAGAGTGAGAATGATTACGGCGAGTTTCCTCATCAAACATTTACTTACCGACTGGCGAATTGGCGAAGCGTATTTTGCGGAAAAATTAATGGATTACGATTTAAGTGCGAATAATGGAAACTGGCAATGGTGTGCTAGTTCTGGCTGTGATGCCGCTCCATATTTTAGAATTTTCAATCCAGATGAACAACAGAAAAAATTCGATCCAGATTTTAAATATATCAAAAAATGGATTCCTGAATTTGGAACAAAATACTATCCAAAACCTATCGTTGAGCATAAAAAAGCCCGTGAAAAAGTACTGAAAGTGTACAAAGAAGCTTTAGATAATTTAAACTAAAATTCTTAAACTTTTGGGGAGCACTTTTACTTTAACCGGAGATGAAATTTGGTTAAACTCGCCATCGAGATGCCATAAATCTGAATCTACTGAAAACTCAATTTCTGGAACCGATAAATAGTGAATGTACTGATTGGGAACCAATTTTTTGGTAAACATTCTGTAGGCAAAAACGCCAGAATGTGTAAAAGGAAACTTCTTTACTAAAGCAATTTCTAACAAGCCATCACTTTTACTTGCATGAGGAGCAATGTAGGCGTTATTCCCAAATTGACGGGTGTTTGCAACATTGAGCATCAAGTATTTTCCGTCAAATTTTTTAAATTTTTCTTCAAATTTGATGGTAATCGGTTGGTATTTAAAAAAGGTCTGAATAGAGGTTTTAATATAATTTTTGAAACCTCTGGAAGTCTTCTCAAAAGCTTCAATAACCGCTCCGTCAAATCCTACTCCAGCTACATTAATCGAAAATCTTTCATTTACCGTAAACGTATCTATTTCTTTAAAATTATTTCTCTGGATTTTAACTAAAAGTTCGTCTAAATTTTTAGAAAACTTGGTTTCATTAGAGAAACCGTTACCACTTCCTGCTGGGAAAATCCCAAGAATTTTATCCGTGTGAATTAAATTTTTCGCCACCGTGGAAATCGTTCCGTCACCTCCAATCGCAATAAAAATGTCTATTTTTTCAAAATTTTCTTGAATGAAATTTTCAGTATCTTGAATAGACTTAGAAATCAAATATAACGGATTTTCAACCTTTGCTTTTAAAGAATTAAGAAAAGGCTGATAATTTTTCTTTGCAGAAAAAGGATTGATGATGAATGCTACGTTTTGCATGAGTGCAAAAGTACGGAATTATTTAATGTTATTTCTCGAAATAAATTCTGGTTTTAAGTAAGGTTTCAACTCAGAAAAGAATAAAAAAACCGTCCAAAGATTGAACGGTTTTGAAATTATTGATAAAAGATTGATTTTAAGCGTCAATATTTGCATAGATTGCATTCTTCTCGATGAACTCTCTTCTTGGTGGCACTTCGTCGCCCATTAACATAGAGAATACGTTATCTGCTTCTGCAAGGCTTTCTATGGTTACTTGTTTTAAGATTCTGTTTTCAGGATTTAAAGTCGTTTCCCATAACTGTTCTGGGTTCATTTCCCCAAGACCTTTATAACGCTGTACTTCTACTCCTTTTCCATCTGGAGCCATTTCTAGAGTTTTTGCTTCTCTTTCTTTCTCGTTGTAAGCATACATTTTCTTGTTTCCTTTTTTCAATAAATATAAAGGAGGTTGTGCAATGTAAATGTAACCTTGTTCGATGAGTTCTTTCATATATCTAAAGAAGAACGTAAGAATCAACGTAGAAATGTGAGAACCATCAATATCAGCATCGGTCATGATTACGATTTTGTGATATCTTAGTTTTGCCAAGTTCAAAGCTTTAGAATCTTCTTCTGTTCCTACAGAAACCCCAAGAGCTGTATAAATATTCTTGATTTCGTCATTATCATATACTTTGTGAAGCATAGATTTTTCTACGTTCAATATTTTACCTCTCAATGGAAGAATCGCTTGAAAATGTCTATCTCTACCTTGTTTAGCAGTTCCGCCTGCAGAATCTCCCTCTACTAAGAAGATTTCTGAAATTTCAGGGTCTTTAGAAGAACAGTCAGATAATTTCCCTGGTAAACCAGAACCTCCCATTGGAGATTTTCTCTGAACCATTTCACGAGCTTTTTTCGCAGCTTGTCTTGCTTTTGCAGCTAGAACTACTTTTTGTACGATTTGCTTCGCTTCATTAGGGTTTTCTTCTAAGAAATTAGTAAGCATTTCGCCTACAATTTTATCTACTGCACCAGAAACTTCTGAGTTTCCTAACTTGGTTTTGGTTTGACCTTCGAACTGAGGCTCCATCACTTTTACAGAAATAATCGCTGTAAGACCTTCTCTAAAGTCATCACCCGTAATTTCTACTTTTTCTTTCGCAGGAAGACCTAATTCATCTGCATATTTCTTCAAAGTTCTTGTTAAGGCTCTTCTGAAACCTGCTAAATGCGTTCCTCCTTCGTGTGTATTGATATTATTTACGTAAGAGTGTAAATTCTCATTGAATGAAGTATTGTAACGCATTGCTACTTCTACCGGAATATCATCACGCTCACCTTCCATAAAGATTACGTGTTCCATGATTGATTCACGGTTTCCGTCAATGTAGGCAACAAATTCTTTAAGACCACCTTCTGAGTGGAACGTTTCGATTGGGAAACTTCCATCTTCATTTTTTCTTCTTTCGTCTGTTAAAGTAATGGTAATTCCTTTATTTAGGAACGCCAATTCTCTTAATCTAGCAGCTAAAGTATCATAATTGTACACCAATTCTTGGAAAATGCTTCCATCTGGCTGAAAGAAAACTTCGGTTCCTGTAGAAGTAGAAGTTCCTATTTCTTGTACATCTGCTAATGCTTTTCCTTGAGAATATTTTTGTTGGTATAATTTTCCGTTTCTAGAAACAGTAGCAATTAAAGAAGTAGAAAGTGCATTAACACAAGAAACCCCAACTCCGTGAAGACCACCAGAAACTTTGTAAGAATCTTTGTCAAACTTACCACCTGCACCAATTTTGGTCATTACTACTTCTAGCGCAGATTTTTGCTCTTTTTGGTGAAAGTCTACAGGAATACCTCTACCATTATCTTTTACAGAAATTCCGTCTCCTTCGTGAATGGTTACTGCAATGGTATCACAATGACCAGCCAAAGCTTCGTCAATAGAGTTATCAACTACCTCATAAACCAAGTGATGCAAACCTCTAACTCCTACATCACCAATGTACATAGAAGGTCTAAGACGTACGTGTTCTATCCCTTCTAATGCCTGAATACTGTCTGCTGTATATTGTTTTTGACTCATAATAATATTTTAATTTCGAGATTTGAAAGACTAGATTTGAGATTAAAAATAGATTTCAAAAGGTCTGAAATCTAAAATCCCGCGGCTAAAATCTTCATTTCGCAAAGACTTACAAATATCGTAAAAATTAGTGAGATATGAAAGTAAAAACGGCTCTAAAAATCATAAAAAGTTATCAACATTAACACAAAATTTATTGGAAAAACTCATTCAATTTTTTCCAAATAAAAAAGCGGACTGATGTCCGCTTTTATCGATTATATTTATGTAGTTTTATACCAATTTCATTAACAAATCATCATCTGTTTTCTCTACCTTCACCACATTTAATTTGGTAAGATTTTTAGATGTTTTGTCCCATTTTTTTCCTGAAAACTGAGATTGCGTTTTCACATCAGCTAAACTCATTTCGCCGCCATTTTTTTCTAAAATTTCGATGATTACTTTATCATCTTCATTCAATTCTACTTTTGGAACCGCTTTTTCTGGTCTCATTTGCGGGAAGAATAACACTTCTTGAATAGATGCATTATTGGTTAAGAACATAATCAGTCTATCCATACCAATTCCCAAACCTGAAGTTGGCGGCATACCATATTCCAAAGCTCTTAAGAAATCTTGGTCTATGAACATCGCCTCGTCATCACCACGCTCAGAAAGCGCCATTTGAGACTCGAAACGTTCTCTTTGGTCAATTGGATCATTCAACTCTGAATATGCATTGGCAATTTCTTTACCACAAACCATTAATTCAAAACGTTCGGTAAGCCCTTCTTTGCTTCTATGTTTTTTGGTTAAAGGCGACATTTCGATTGGATAATCTGTTATGAAAGTCGGCTGGATGAAGTTTCCTTCGCATTTTTCGCCGAAAATTTCATCAATTAATTTTCCTTTACCCATCGTTTCATCTACTTCAATTCCGATAGATTTTGCAAAAACGCGCAATTCATCTTCGGTTTTTCCAGTTATATCAAAACCTGTGAATTTCTGAATCGCTTCTGTCATCGAAACTCTTGGATAAGGAGCTTTCCAATTGATGGTATGTTCACCAAACTGAGATTCTGGAGTTCCGTTAACAGAAACTGCACAGAATTCTAACAATTTCTCAGTGAAATCCATCATCCAGTTGTAATCTTTGTATGCCACATAAATTTCCATTGCGGTAAACTCTGGATTATGGGTTCTATCCATTCCTTCGTTACGGAAATTTTTAGAAAATTCGTAAACACCATCAAAACCACCTACGATTAATCTTTTCAGATATAATTCGTTTGCAATTCTCATGTATAATGGAATATCTAACGCATTATGGTGAGTAATAAATGGCCTTGCCGCGGCGCCACCAGGAATTGCCTGTAAAATAGGCGTTTCTACCTCGAAATAACCTGCATTATTGAAAAACTCTCGCATCGCATTGAACAACTTAGTTCTCTTTACGAAAATTTCTTTTACATGAGGATTCACCGTAAGATCTACATAACGCTGTCTGTATCTAAGTTCTGGGTCGTTAAAAGCATCATGAATCACTCCATTTTCATCAGTTCTAGGTTGCGGAAGCGGACGAAGTGCTTTGGTTAATAAGGTGAAGTTTTTCACCATTACTGTCATTTCCCCCACTTGAGTTTTGAACAATTCTCCTTCAATACCGATGATATCACCAATATCTAAAAGATGTTTGTAGACTTCATTATAAAGCGTTTTATCTTCGCCAGTACAGATTTCATCACGATTAAAATACACCTGAATTCTACCTTCAGAATCTTGTAATTCTGCGAAAGAAGCCTTCCCTTGAATTCTTCTAGACATTAATCTACCTGCGATTTTCACTGCTTTTCCTTCAGTAAAATCGTTCTTGATAGAATTGGTAGTATCTGTAATTTTATATTCATCTGCGGGGAATGCATTAATTCCCATTTCGGTGAGTTTCTGTAATTTCTCTCTTCTGATGATTTCCTGTTCTGATAAAGACATTGTTTTTCAATTTTTTGGAATTGCAAAAATAAGGATTTTTTTACGAATTTTTAAATTTCTTAAAAATTAGCTTAATCAAGAAAAAAGCAACCCAAAAAAGGTTGCCTTCTGTTAAAATCACAATTAGTACAATTGTTTATTTTTTAAGTGAAAGAATATATTTCACCATTTTTTTAGCATTTTCTTTATCCATACCAGCGTGTGCAGCCATAGGAATTTCTCCCCAAACTCCGCTACCACCATTGATAATTTTATCTGCTAACATATCAATATCTGCTTCAGTATACTTCGCTGCTACATCTTGATAAGCAGGACCTACTAATTTAGCATCTTCTTTATGACAAGTAAGGCAATCTGAACCTTCGATTAATTTTTTGCCTTCTTCTTCAGGAGTTGCAGCAGCTGTAGCAGCAGTTTGCTCTGTAGGTTCTGGCAACATTACATTTGATTCTTTTACTGGCTCTTCTTTTTTAGAACAAGAAACCGCTACTAATGTTCCTAAAGCTAATGTTAAAATTATTCTTTTCATAGATATAATATTTTATTATTTTTAAATTTTCACAAATTTAGTGAATAAAGCCTTCCCTTTTTTCAAAATGCTAAAAATCATATCAGATTTTTTAAAAATTTATTCAAAGCATAATTGTTAAAAAAAACTTATTTTTGTGAACCAAAAATTAGAAATGAACGCTTCACAAAACAAAAGAATAAAATTCGAAGAATTGGGCCTTAAAAATTATCTTGAGGCTTTTGAATATCAACAGTCTTTAATGGATGAAATCATTACCATTAAAATCAAAAACAGAGAAAACGAAGACCAAGAACCAGAAACTACTCCTAATTATTTACTGTTTGTAGAACACCCACATGTTTACACTTTAGGAAAATCTGGTGATGAGCACAATATGCTTGCTAATGAAAGTAAACTGAAAGAAATAGATGCTACTTTCGTAAAAACTAATCGCGGTGGAGACATTACCTATCATGGTTTCGGTCAACTTGTAGGTTATCCGATTTTGGATTTAGACAACTTCAAATCAGATATTCATTTATACATGAGAAATCTGGAAGAAGTAATCATCAGAGCCATTGCAGAATACGGCTTAAAAGGCGAAAGAAGTGTTGGCGAAACTGGAGTTTGGTTAGATGTAGGAAAACCCTATGCTAGAAAAATTTGTGCATTGGGCGTTAAAACTTCAAAATGGGTGACTATGCACGGTTTTGGCTTAAATGTAAATACAGATTTAAGATATTTCGAATACATTATTCCTTGCGGAATTAAAGACAAAGCGGTTACTTCTCTAAAAAGAGAGCTTGAACGTGAAATAGATTTAGAAGAAGTAAAAGAAAAAATTAAAAAACATTTTCAAGATGTTTTCGAAGCGGAACTTTTTTAAGTTTCGCTTTTTTATTCTTTTTAAAAAATTTTCGTCCCTCTGTAAACTTCGGTTTGGGATTCCATCAGCGGAGATGCGTTTTGTCTAAAAGTAAAAAGATGCTCCGTTCCTGCATGTAAACGGTGATGTTCTTCGGTTTCCCAAAGTTCAATGATGAAAAAAGTGCCTTTATTTTCTCGGTCTTCTACCAAATCATATTGCAAACAGCCTTCTTCTTTTCTGGTTTCTATTACTAACTTTTTCAATAATTCTATCGCATCAAAAAGATGATTCTCTTTAAATCTAAATAATGCTACAATGTGTAAATTCATAACTGACTGTATTTTCTAAAACAAAAGTATTGATTTTTAAAAGCACATGAGAAATAAATTTCTGAAACTTACTTAAAACACCAAAATTCTTCCATTAAAAAATTCATAAAAAAAGTATCTAATTTTTATTAATTCGTAATTCCAAAAAATTTTTATCTTTGTGAAAATTCAAAAAGTAAAATGGCAGAATACAAATTAATCCTTCCAAGCATGGGAGAAGGCGTGATGGAAGCTACTATTATCAGTTGGTTATACAATGAAGGCGACACCGTAAATGAAGATGATTCTGTGGTAGAAATTGCTACCGACAAAGTAGACTCTGATATCCCTACACCAGTTTCTGGGAAAATTGTAAAAATTTTAAAACATAAAGACGAAGTTGCTAAAATTGGTGAAGCAATCGCTATTTTAGAAATCGCAGGAGAAGGAGAAGCTGCACCAGTTGCTGAAACTCAGAAAATAGAAGAACCTAAAACTGAAGCTCCTGCTGCAGAAGTAGTAAAAGAATTAGAAAAACCTTTAGCTAACACTTCTACTCCTCAAGAATTTTCGGGAGATGTATATCTTTCTCCACTCGTAAAATCTATTGCTCAAGAAGAAAACATTTCTGAAACAGAACTTAAAACCATTAAAGGTTCTGGTTTAGAAGGCAGAATTACCAAAGAAGATATTTTGGCTTTTGTAAAAAATAGAGGCACCTCTACTCCAGTTACTGCGCCAGTTCAAATAACTGCGCCAGTTGCTGCTGCACCGCAATCTGTGCCAGTTCCGGTTTCAGAAGGTGACGAAATTATCCCGATGGATAGAGTTAGAAAAATCATTGCAGATGCTATGGTTAATTCTAAGAGAACTTCGCCTCACGTTACTTCTTTCATAGAATCAGACGTAACAAATGTTGTAAAATGGAGAGCAAAACACAAAGATATTTTCGAAAAACGTGAAGGCGAAAAATTGACTTTCATGCCTATTTTCGTGAAAGCAGTGGTAAAAGCTATTCAGGATTTCCCAATGATTAATGTTTCTGTAGATGGTGACAAAATCATCAAAAAGAAAAATATCAACATCGGTATGGCAACTGCTTTGCCAGACGGAAACCTTATCGTTCCTGTAATTAAAAACGCTGACCAATTATCACTTTCTGGATTAGCAAAAGCAATTAACGATTTGGCTTACAGAGCAAGAAACAAAAAACTTCGTCCAGAAGATACTCAAGGTGCTACTTACACCATTTCAAACGTAGGAACTTTCGGAAATCTAATGGGAACGCCTATTATTCCTCAACCGCAAGTTGCGATTTTGGCAATTGGTGCCATTGTAAAAAAACCTGCAGTTATCGAAACCAAAGATGGAGATATGATTGGCATCCGTCAAATGATGTTCATGAGTCATTCTTATGACCACAGAGTTGTAGACGGTTCTCTTGGCGGAATGTTCCTAAAACACGTTCATGATTACCTACAAAATTGGGACATGAATACAGAGATTTAAAAACCCAATAAAAAGATAAAAGTAACCTTCGAAATTTTTCGGAGGTTTTTTTGTAGCCATTCCCGCTTTCACTACTCGCTTTTTTTAAATTTTTACCAACAAAATCCCCAGCAAAAAAATTTAAAAAGAGCTCAAACATACCGTTCAATCGGGGCTAGTTATATTTTCGGCAAAAATTTGTTATTTTTGAAAAAAATTTAAAATGTCAAACTTCCACATCAGAAAAGCAACGCCAGAAGACACACAAACCATCTTTGACCTCATTTACAAATTAGCCGTTTACGAAAAACTAGAAAACGACGTTATTACAACCGTAGAAGAACTCCGCACCAATATTTTTGAGAAAAAATTTGCAGAAGTTCTCATCGCAGAAGAAAACGAAAAACCTGTAGGTTTTGCACTGTACTTTCATAATTTTTCAACGTTTGTTGGTAAACCTGGTATTTATTTAGAAGACCTTTTTGTAGAACCAGAAACTCGCGGAAAAGGTTACGGAAAAGCACTTTTAGTAGAACTGGCAAGAATTGCAAAAGAAAGAAACTGTGGCAGATTAGAATGGAGCGTACTTGATTGGAACACCCCTTCTATAGAATTTTATAAATCCCTAGGTGCAAAACCAATGGACGAATGGACGGTTTTCCGTTTAGACAAAGCTGGAATAGAAAACTTGGCTAAATAATTTTAAATTTTGCCATTAAAACATCATCAAACCAACAAATTATAGCATTAATATTGTGTATTTCAAAAAGTTTCAATACTTTTGCACCTCGAAATAATTAACAAATATTTTTAACATTATGAACAATTACGAAACTGTTTTCATTTTAACTCCCGTTCTATCTGACGCTCAGGTGGAGGAAGCAGTTAAAAAATTCGAAGACTTCTTAAAAGAGCACAACTGCGAAATCGTTGCTAAAGAAAATTGGGGTCTTAAAAAATTAGCTTATCCTATTCAATTAAAAAAGAATGGATTCTACACTTTGATTGAATTCAAAGGTGAAGGTACTGTAGTTGCAGGTTTAGAAACTGCTTTCAAACGTGACGAGAGAGTAATCCGTTACTTAACTACTAAGCTTGATAAGCATGGCGTTGAATACGCTGAAAAAAGAAGAGCTAAAGTAAAAACTGCTAAAGCTTAATTTTTAACCCTTAAAAAATTTACAAAAATGGCAATCGACGAAATGGCAAAACAAGCATCAGCTGGAGGTGAATCAGAAGTAAAATTCCTTACTCCACTTGATATCAATACTAAATCTGATAAAAAATACTGTAGATTCAAAAAATACGGTATTAAATACGTAGACTATAAAGATGCTGACTTCTTATTACAGTTCGTAAACGAACAAGGTAAAATTTTACCAAGAAGATATACAGGTACTTCTCTTAAATATCAAAGAAAAGTTTCTGCAGCAATCAAAAGAGCTAGACATTTAGCTTTAATGCCTTACGTAGCAGACTTATTAAAATAATTATTAACAAAAAATAAATTGTTGGTTTTAGTTTACTAAACCTAACTTTTTAAAACAAAAAAGGACAACAACAATGGAAATTATCCTAAAAAAAGACGTAGAAAACTTAGGACTTGAGTTTGATACTGTAAAAGTAAAACCAGGTTATGCAAGAAACTTCTTAATCCCTCAAGGTTATGCACTTCTTGCAACTCCTAAAAATAAAGCTGCTTTAGAAGCTACTTTAGAAGCTAGAAAAGAAGAAGAAGCTAAGTTAATCGCTGCTGCAACTGCAATCATTGAAAAACTAAAAGCTACTACTATCTCTATCGCTGCAAAAGTAGGTACAGGTGATAAAATTTTCGGTTCTATTAACAATGCGACTTTAGCTGAAGAATTAGCTAAAGCTGGTGTAGAAGTAGACAAAAAATACATCAAAATCCCTGGAAACACTATCAAGAGAACAGGTAAATTCTCTGCTAAAGTAAGACCTCACAGAAATGTAGAATTTGAATATGAATTCGAAGTTGTTTCTGATGTAGTTGCTGAAGAAGCAAACACTGAAGCTTAAGACTCAGACTTATAAATATTAGAAACGCTCTCAAGATTTTGAGAGCGTTTTTTTATGCTTTTCAATTCACAAATAGATAATTTATCTACACTTTATTGAAAATTTGGCAATTTATAAATTGTTGCTCTCATCACATTTGATTATTTTTGAGTTTAAATTTTCCTTATGAATTTCAACACCGAAAATCTTGATAAAGAAACACTACTCTACCTTTACAAAGCAATGGTTTTACCCAGAACCATAGAAGAAAAAATGCTCATTGCTTTACGCCAAGGTAAAATTTCGAAATGGTTTTCTAGTTGGGGACAAGAAGCCACTTCTGTAGGTTCTGCTCTTGCGATGAACAAAGAAGAATACATCTTGACCATGCATAGAAATTTAGGCGTTTTTACTTCAAGGGAAATTCCATTGGATAGACTTTTTTCTCAGTTTCAAGGAAAAATGAATGGTTTCACCAAAGGGAGAGACAGAAGTTTTCATTTCGGAACTCAGGAATTCAAAATTGTGGGAATGATTTCTCATTTGGGCTCACAAATGGGTATTGCAGACGGAATTGCACTTTCTCATTTATTAAATCAGGAAGAAAAATGCACTTTGGTTTACACCGGTGATGGTGGCGCTTCTGAAGGTGATTTCCACGAAGCCGTAAATACAGCTGCCGTTTGGAATCTGCCTGTCATCATCGTAGTAGAAAATAATCAATGGGGACTTTCTACTCCATCTCGTGAACAGTTTAGATGCAAATCATTCGCAGACAAAGGAATTGGCTACGGAATAGAAGCCCATTCTATTAATGGAAATAATATTCTGGAAGTTTATCAAACTTTCAGACATTTAGCAGAAAGCATCAGAAAAAACCCTAGACCTGTTTTGGTAGAGTGCAATACATTCAGACTCAGAGGTCACGAAGAAGCTTCAGGAACAGCTTATTACCCAGAAGGAATGATTGAAGAATGGACAAAACAAGACCCGATTTATAACTATGAACAATTCTTACTTTCTGAAGGAATTTTAAATCAAAATTTAATTGAAGAAATTAAAGAATCTTATAAAAAACAAGTAGACGAAGCACTAGACCAAACCATCGCAGAACCAGAAATCATTCCGAATAAAAAAACAGAATTAGAAGATGTCTACGCACCTTTTGATAATCACGAAATCTTACCTGAAAAATTACAAAACAGAGAAATAAGATTCATCGATGCGATTTCTGAAGCCATAGAAATTTCCATGAAAAACCATCCCAATCTTGTTTTGATGGGACAAGATATTGCAGAATATGGCGGCGCTTTTAAAATTACAGAAGGTTTTGTTGAAAAATTTGGCAAAAAAAGAGTGAGAAATACGCCATTGTGCGAAGCTGCGATTGTAGGTTCTGGTTTAGGATTAAGCATTAATGGCTACAAATCTATGGTAGAAATGCAGTTCGCAGATTTTGTTACGGAAGGTTTCAATCAAATCATCAATAACTTGGCAAAAACCCATTACAGATGGAATCAAAATGCTGATGTAGTGGTAAGAATGCCAACTGGAGCGGGAACTGGAGCGGGTCCTTTTCACTCTCAAAGTAATGAAGCTTGGTTTACCAAAACTCCGGGACTGAAAATCGCATATCCTGCTTTTCCAGATGATGCAAAAGGTTTATTGATTCAAAGTTTTGAAGATCCAAATCCAGTATTGTTTTTCGAACATAAAAAATTATACAGAAGTCTGAAAGGAAACGTTCCAGAAGGATTCTACACTACTCCTTTCGGGAAAGCCAGAAAAGTAAAAGAAGGTAATGAACTTACGATTATTACTTACGGTTTAGGAGTTCATATCGCTCTAGAATTTGCAGAGAAAAATCCTGAAATTTCATTAGAAATTGTGGATTTAAGAACGTTGATTCCATTGGATACAGATACTATTTACGAATCAGTGAAAAAATGCAATAAAGTGATTATTTTACATGAAGACACTTTAACTTGTGGATTCGGCGCGGAGCTATCTGCACTCATTACTGAACATTGTTTTGAGGATTTGGATGCTCCTATTCTACGTGTAGCTTCTATGGACACGCCAATTCCGTTCAATAAAAAGCTCGAAGACCAATTTATGCCAAATGAAGAATTGGCAGAAGCTGTAGAGAAAATTTTGAAATATTAATGTAATAATTCTCTTAAATATTATAACACAAAGCTTTAACTTTGGCAGGATATTTGAAAACTTCCCTTAAAAAGATTATTATGAAAAAATATATTTTAGCTGCAGGATTAGCACTAGGTTCAGTTGGAATTATTACCACTACCACGCAATCTTGTATGACGATTGCCACTACAGTAGGACTTTCGGTTCTTAAAAAGATTTTAATTGGTGGCGTTTCTAAAGGTTTAGGAATTTTTAAAGATAAAAACAGTTTCTTGGGCAATGAATTGATTAATGCTGCACTTCCGCAACAGCTGAAAGATATTAATTCTACTCTAGAAAAATTAGGCTTAAGTAATTTGGTTCAAAAGGAAAAAGGATACATTGCAGACGTTGCTGCTTTTATTGCACCGATTGCAGAACCTATTTTAATCAATGCGATTAATGACATGACATCAGCAGAAGCTCAACAAATTGCACAAGGTGGAAGTGGTGCTGCAACGGTTTATCTTAAACAAAAAACCAGTGCACAATTAATGGCTGCTATCGCTCCAAAAGTAGATGCGAAACTCAATGAATACGGAATTGTAAGAAGTGTAAATCTTGCTTTACAAGGAAATAACTTGCTTGGCGGTTTATTAGGAAATCAAAATTCTACTAATTCAGCAAGTTCAAGTTTGAGCAATCTAGCTGCAGAACAAATGGTGAATGGACTGTTCAACATTGTAGAAAATTATGAAAAAACAAATCCAGAAAATCCTATGAATATTTTGAAATAGAGGTTTTCAATATCATGATATGTAAAATCAATTGCGAGCTATTGCAATTGATTTTTTTGTGCATTACTTTTGACAAAATTTCAAACACAATGACGGCAAAAGAGCAAGGAAAAAGGCTTCTGAAGTATATTACTAAAGAAAGAAAAGATGTTCTCAATATTTACTTTTATGCCATATTAAGTGGTCTCGTTCAGCTGAGTTTACCACTGGGAATACAAGCCATCATCAGTTTTGCAATGGGTGCAACTATGGTTACTTCTATCTATATTCTCATTGCATTTGTAGTTCTTGGAACGTGGTTGGTAGGATTTTTCAGGGTGAAAGTAATGGAAATCATCGAAAAAATTCAACAAAAAATATTCGTAGAATACGCCATCTCTTTTTCGGAAACTTTACCAAAAATAAAACTCGAAAAGACCAATCAATACTACTTACCAGAACTTATCAATCGTTTTTTTGACACTCAAAATTTACAAAAAGGGATTTCTAAAATTCTCCTCGAAATTCCTACCGCTATTATTCATATTTTATTTGGGATTATTCTCCTCTCTTTTTATCACCCATGGTTTTTAGCTTTTGGAGGAATTGTATTGGTAGGAGTCGTTTTGATTTTTAATTATACTTCTGAAAAGGGCATAGAAACAAGTTTAATCGAAAGCGAAAAGAAATATTTTGTCGCTTCTTGGTTAGAAGATATTGCCAGTTCTGTGAAATCTTTCAAAGCCAATAAACACACCAACCTTCACCTTAGAGAGACAGATGACAGACTACTGGATTATCTGAGTTACAGAACGCATCATTTCAAAGTTCTTTTATTTCAATATAAAACCATCATTTTCTTCAAAGTTTTGATTACACTAGTTATGTTGGTGATTGGAACCTATCTATTGGTCAACCAAAAGCTAAATATTGGCGCATTTATCGCTGCAGAAATTGTAGTTCTTACCATTTTAACCGCCGTAGAAAAACTCATTAAAAGTTTAGAAAGTTATTATGATGTCATTACGGCACTCAGCAAACTTTCGAAGGTTACCGATTTGCCACTAGAAAATGAAACAAGCGATATTATCCATATCAAAGATGATATTCAATCTTTTGAATTTAAAAACGTCTCTTTTGGTTTTGGAGATGAAAACATTCTGAAAAATTTAAATTTCAAAGTTCAACCAAGTAGCATCAATGTAATTTCTGGAGAGCTTTCTTCAGGCAAATCATTGCTCATCAATCTAATGTCTGGGATTTACGCACCTACTTCTGGTCACATTTTATACAATGATGTTTCTTCTAAAAATTTAACTCAAGACCAAATCAGAAGAGGAATCAGTATTCACACAGATGATATAGATGTTTTCAAAGGAACGGTTTTGGAAAATATTCAACTGGGAAATGAAAAAATAACTGTAGAAAAAATCAATCATATTGCTCAAAAAATAGGAATTGATGATATCGGGACTAAATTTACCAACGGATTTTTGACCAAAATTCAAGATGGAACCTCTCAACTTTCTTACAGCAATAAGAAAATAATCCTTCTTCTAAGAGCTCTTGCTACAGACAATAAAATCATCATTTTAGAAGATCCTTATGACGGACTTTCTAAAGAAATCAAGGAAAAAATGATGGTGTTTTTACAAGAATTAGCAAAGGAAAAAACCATTATTGTGGTTACTCAAGATGATGACTTTATCAAAAAAGCTCATCAACATTTTCACTTGATTAATGGTCAATTAGAAACTAAAAAATAAAATGATGCAACTAAAATCACTCGAAAATATTTATCATATTAATAAGAATTCAAATGTTGCCAAATGGTTTTTATTTACATTTTTAGCATTTGTTTTCATTATGTTTTTACCTTGGACTCAGAATATAAAAACTCAAGGAAATGTTTCTACCTTATATCAGGAGCAAAGACCTCAAAAACTCAACTCTCCTATTCCTGGAAGAATCATCAAATGGTATGTAAAAAACGGAGATGTAGTCAAAAAAGGCGATACCATTCTTCAAATTTCTGAAATTAAAGACGATTATCTAGACCCACTTTTGGTAGAAAGAACTCAGGAACAAGTTCAGGCAAAAAAAGGAGTTAGAGAATACTATAATGCAAAAATTTCTACCACAGAAAACCAAATTGCAGCCATTACTGCCGCTAAAGATTTAAAATTGAATCAAATTAAAATTAAAATTGCTCAGTTAGAAAATAAGTTAAAAGCAGAACAAGCCGAACTTACCGCGGTAAACAATGAATTAAAAATTGCTCAAGACCAGCTTAATCGTCAGAATAAAATGTATGAAGAAGGTTTGGTTTCTCTTACTCAGTTGCAACAACGAAATGTAAGTTATCAAAATGCTCTAGCCAAGAAAACTTCTGCGGAGAATAAATTGGCACAAACTCAACAAGAAATCGCAGCTCAAAATATAGAACAAAACTCTGTTATTCAAGAATATACTGAAAAATTAAGTAAAACCGAAGGTGATCGTTTCCAAAGTATGGGACAAGTAGCAGGAAGCACTGGTGACATTGCAAAATTAGAAAATCAGGTGGCAACCTACAAAGTTAGAAAAGGCTTGTATTACATTTTGGCAACACAAGACGGACAAATTACACAACTAACGAAAGCTGGAATTGGCGAAATTGTAAAAGACGCAGAAACCATCGGAATTATTGTTCCGAAAAATATAGACTACATCGCAGAAATTTATGTGAAACCTGTAGACTTACCGCTTATCAGAGAAAACCAAAAGGTGATGCTCACTTTCGATGGATTTCCTGCGATTGTTTTCTCGGGTTGGCCTAATTCTAGCTACGGAACTTTTTCTGGAAAAATTATTGCCATAGAAAATTCCATCAGTGAAAACGGTTTATTTAAAGCGATTGTTGCCGAAGATAAAACTCAAAAAAGATGGCCACCCAACATGAAAATTGGTACAGGAGCCAGTGGAATTGCCATTCTGAATGATGTGCCTATTTGGTACGAGATATGGAGAAATATCAATGGTTTTCCACCAGATTATTATCAAGTAAATACCCAAAAGAATGAGAAAAAATAAAATTTTATTGCTTATTTTTCTTTTCACGTCTTATCAATTTTTCGCTCAAGATTCTATTGCTTTGAGCTATGAAAATTATATTTTTTGGGTTCAAAAAAATCATCCGATTATTAAAATTTCTGATTGGGAAAAAAATATTGCTCAAAATAATATTTTGAAAGCCAAAGCTTTACTTGACCCTAATATTTCTGCAAAAATTGGAGAAAAAAGAATAGACAACACGCTTTATTACACTCAAAAAAACATAGAACTGAATCTCCCAACTTGGTACGGAATAGACTTCAACATTGGAACCAATGATTTGGCGGGAAATAAACTGAATAATGAAGAAACAAAAGGCGTTCTAAATCATGTAGGAATAAGCATTCCACTTGCGAGAGATTTGGTTTACAATAAACGAAGAACCGCTATTCAGCAATCGAAAAATTTCAGCAAAATGACTTTTTACGAGCAAGAAATGCTCAAAAATGAAATCCTTTTAGAAGCAAATTTTAGTTTTTGGGAATGGGTAAATTGAACAAAAAAGTTCTTGACCTCAACAAAAAAAGATATCAATTGGTCAAAAAATCTTTTGAATTGGGAGAAAGACCAGCCATAGATACCGTAGAAGCTTTCACGCAACTGCAAAGTTTCGAAGCCAAAACCATAGAATCTCAGAACAAGTATAACATTTCTACCATAGAACTTTCTCAGTTTCTTTGGAAAGAAAACGGTGAAAATTATAATCTTCCATTGTTTACCAAACCGAGTGAACAACTCAACACTCAGTTTACCCAAGATTATTTTATAATCACAGAAAAAATTCTACAAAATATTGATGCACATTATGCGCTGAATTATTATTTTGAAAAATCTAAATCTTTGGAACTAGAAAGGAAACTAAAATGGCAAAATTTTCTTCCTAAAATCAATTTCAACTACAATTTGTACAATAAAGAGTTTAAAAATCAGGACATTCTGCCACTTTTTGACAATAATTACCAATATGGTATAAAATTGGAGTTACCCATATTCATGAGAGAAGCTCGTGCTGATTATCAAAACATTAAGCTGAAAATTCTCCAGAATGATGAGAATATAAAATTTAAAAACCAAGAATTAAAAACCAAAATACAGACTTACAATGCAGAAATAGGCAATTTCTTATCTTTAACTCAAAATAATGAATCGCTCATTGAGAATTATAAAAGGCTTTTAAAAGCCGAAGAAATAAAATTTTCTAATGGTGAAAGTTCACTTTTCTTAATTAACAGCAGAGAAAACAAACTATTAGAAACCCAAGAAAAATTTTTAGAACTGAAAGCCAAAACAATTAAAACTTATTTTAAATTGAACTGGCTGGAAAACAACACTTTAAAACAATGATAGAAGTAACAGGAAACGAACCATTTGATGAACAAGCAGAATTTTATGCTTCTTTAAAAATAAATTTAGAGAAAAACCACAATTTCCCTGAAGATTATCTTTATAAATTCATCATTGTCAACAATCAAGAAAAACTTACAGAAATTTATAAAGTTTTTGACGGCACCAAAAATACTTTTTCTACAAGAGAAAGCAGTAACGGAAAATACATCAGCATTACGATACAATGTTTTGTGCTCGATGCAGACCATGTCATCAAACTTTATCAAGAAGTTGCCAAAATTGAGGGCGTAATTATGTTGTAGGATGTTGTTATAAGATGGAAGACAGAAGTACAAATTTCTCAAATCTCACATCTAAAAATCTTAAATTATAAAATCTATGAAAATATTAATCACAGGAGCCACTGGTTTAATCGGAAAATACTTAGTTCGAAAACTAAAAGAAAATGGTCATGAAATTATAATTTTGACCAGAAAAAAATCGGAAAAACCTAATGAATTTCAATGGAATCCTGATCAAAATTTCATAGAAGATGCTGCTTTTGAAAACATAGAAGCCATCATTCATTTAGCTGGTGCCACCATTGCCAAAAGATGGACAAAAGAATATAAAAAAGAACTCTACAGCTCTAGAATTAATGCTGCTAATCTTCTCAAATCTTACTGCGAAAAGCATCAAATCAAACTAAAAAGCTTTATCTCAGCGTCTGGAATTAATTATTACGGAACGTATACCAGCGATGAAATTCTCACTGAAAACTCTCCCATCAAAAAACTAGATTTTCTAGCTGAACTTTCGCTTAATTGGGAAAAATCTGCTTATCAATTTTCTGAAATTGCAGAGCGTGTGGTTTGCCTAAGAACAGCAATGGTTTTGGCAAAAGAAGGTGGAAGTTTCGTTCCATTGAAAAAATTGACTGATTTTAATTTGGCCTCGCCAGTAGGAAAAGGAAAACAATGGATGAACTGGATTCATATAGAAGATCTAGCAAATATGTATGTAGAAGCGATAGAGAACCCTCAATACAATGGAAGTTACAATGCGGTAGCAGATGAAATGGTGACCAATGAGACTTTCATGAAAAGTATGGCTAAAAAATCAAACAAATTTTTCTTGCCAATTCCTGTTCCAGAATTCATGATGAAACTGATTATGGGAGAAATGTCTACGATTATTCTAGATGGAAGCAGAGCGTCAAACGAGAAAATAAAATCAACAGGATTTACTTTTAAATACCCAGATTTAAATGCTGCTTTAGATGATTTAATAAGAAAATAAAAAAATTTAGATAAAAAAAGCGAACTCTTGTGAGTTCGCTTTTTTGTTTATTTTATAAAAATTTTTCTAAATTTTCTATATCTCTTGCGATGATGGCTTTATTATCTTTAATGACAATTGGTCTTTGCAAAAGTTTAGGATAATTCGCAAGGATAGAAACTAAACCACTATCAGAATAGGTTGTTTCTGAAAATTTTTCTTTCCACAAATCTTCATTTTTCCTGATAATGTTATGTATTGAAGTATCTAGTTTAGATAATAAATCTTCTATTTCTACTTCAGACAATGGATTTTCTAAGTAATTTCTTACTTCAAATGCCACACCTTTAGATTCTAAATACTGCAAGGCAGTTCTAGATTTTCCGCAGCGATTATTATGTAAGATAGTGATCATATATTTTGGATATTAGATGTTTAATGATGGATTTTTATCAATGTTCTCTAATTCTCAATCATTCTACAACGCTAATGCTTAAAAAAGTCCGTGCAATTCTGCTTCTATTTTTTCTAAAATATACCCGAAATCTTCTGGTCTTTCTACAAAATCTAAATCATCTACTTCTATTACCAGTAGTTTTCCTTCTTTGTAGTTAGAAATCCATTTTTCGTATTTTTCGTTCAGTTTAGATAAATATTCTATGCTAATGCTGGCTTCATAATCTCTTCCTCTTTTGTAGATTTTCTTTACTAAATTAGGAACATCTGACTTTAAATAAATAAGCAAATCTGGTGCCGAAACAAAGGATTTCATCAGATGAAATACCGAAGAATAATTGTTAAAGTCTCTTTCGGTAAGCAAGCCCATATCATTTAAGTTTTCCGCAAAAATATACGCATCTTCGTAGATGGTTCTGTCTTGAACAATATTTTTACCACTTTCTCTAATTTCTTTTACCTGACGAAATCTGCTTCCTAAGAAATAGATTTGGAGCGCAAAACTCCATTTGCTCATGTCTTCGTAAAAGTCTTCTAAATATGGGTTATGATCTACATCTTCAAATTGCGCATCCCAACCATAATGTTTTGACAACATTGTAGTTAAAGTAGTTTTTCCCGCGCCTATGTTTCCAGTAACAGCAATATGCATCGATTCTATTTTTCTATTCCGTAAAGATAAAGTTTGTCATCTATCAATGCCAAAAAATGATTGCTGTTTTTTTCCACAATGATAAAATTTTCTTTAGAAAATACAGGATAGAATAATTGAGCTGGTGTGTAGAGTGAAATGGTATTTTGCTCTATGACGTATATTTTATCATTTTCACGTCTTAGTCTTTTCCCATTTTCTATGTCGATAGAATATTTCTGGGCACCTTTGAGCTCATAAACACTGAAACATTTCTCTCTGAGTAGGTATAAATGATTTTGATAAACGATAAAATCTACCACAGTACTCAAATCCATATCAAAAGGAAATATATTGATGATGCTATCCTGTCGATAATTGTACTGTATTAATTGCTTTCGAGCTGAATCTAATACCCAAATAAACTGTAAATCTTGCGAATAAACCGCTTTTATATGTCCAAATTTTTGGTATAGGTTTAGATACTGAATTTCATTAAGATTCTGATCTAGAATTTTAATTTCTTGTCCGTTTTCTGAGAACAAAAAAATATCCAGAGGGTTTTCAACCGATTGTATTTTAAACGGTTGCGGAAACATGACTTGTGCTTTTTTATGACCAAGAGAATCATATTTAAGAATACTCAAATCGCTGTTGCGATACACATAAATATTCTCATAATCGTCTATAAGAACATCTCTAATACTATCTTTTATGATAATAGGGAATTCTTTTTGTGCAAAAAGTATAGCACAAATAAATGTAAAAATAAATGATAATCGTTTCATGGCATTTGTGTTTATAAAATGTATTGTAAAGAAAAAACCAGAAACTTTCAGTATAAAATTTACTTTATTTTTACTTCATAAATTTTGTCCCAATTTTTTCCTGTAACGAGCATGTTTTGCCCTTTGAAGGCAATTCCGTTTAGAACATCATCTGTTCCTGTGTTGTGTTTTTTTACAATTTCTGAAAAATCTATTTTCGCCAAAACTTCTCCAGATTTTGGATTAATTTTTAGAATATATGGTTTTTGCCAAACATTCGCATAAATAGAATTGTCGTGATATTCTAATTCATTAATACTGTCATACACTTCAGTATTTCCAGCTACAGAGATGTATTTCACCATTTTAGAAGGGTCATTTACATCTAAGAAATATAGATTTTTAGTTCCGTCTGAAGCAATAAGATTTTTACCATCATACGTTAAACCCCAACCTTCTCCCATTACATTAGGATAAGGAAATTCTGACAAAAGTTTAAGTGATGATTTATCATAAATAAAACCTTTTTTATTTTGCCAAGTCAGTTGATACACTTTGTTTCCTACAACCGTACTTCCTTCAGAAAAAACATCTGCGGGTTGAGCTGTAAAATTTGTAGCATTGGTTTGACCTAATGTATATTTTAAAATTTTAGATTGTCCGGTTTGTCCATCACTTTCATAAATGGTGTTACCTTCTAACTGAAATCCCTGCACAAAATTAGCCTTATCGTGAGGATATTCTGCTACGATTTCATAAGTCAATTGCGCTTCTGGATTTTTGGCGAAAACATTTATGGTAGCATCTTGACTCAGCACTTTTCCATCTCTGGTAATATTGATGGTTACCGCATTATCTCCTAATGTAAAAAATGCTGGATCTACTACTAAATCGCTGGTTTCTTTGTCTCCAAAACTGATGCTGATGCTTTCTGCGTTTTCTGTAACTTCTTTGGGTAGGTTTATTTTGTCCCCGAAATGATAACCTTTGGTTTCCATTTCTGTATTATAGGTATTAAGAGCGTCTAAAATCTCTTTGTCTTTATTACATGAAGTTAATAAAAATAGGGCAAATATACTTACGAAAAGTGTTTTTTTCATTCTTAAATTATTTAGTTCAAAATTACAAAAAAAGCACCACTCTATAAGAATGATGCCTAATATTTAATAAATTTTAAGAAATTTTAGTTTTCAACAAAATTTTTCAAAGCTTTGTTTAGGATTTCGTCCCAACCGTTTTGGAAATTTTCTTTCTTAAAATCAGCGCCTAGATGATCAAAGTTTTCTAAACCTTTGTGTGTAAGAGTAACCAGCGTTCCGTTGCTTTCTGGTTGAAGCTCCCATTTTACTAACGTTTTATCATGGGTATAATCAGGATATGTCCAAGAATGTTTTAATTTTTTCTGAGGAATAATCTCTACGATTTCGCAGTGATGGTGTAATTTTTTATCTTCTCCTTCATAGAAATTAAAAGCGGCATGCTCTTTCAATTCGAAGTCTGGTATATTAAAATACCATTCTTTCATCTGTTCTCTATTCGTAATCGCATCCCAAACTTTTTCTATTGGTGCGTTTACTTTTACGCTGATTTTAACATTATCGTGCATAGCGTTATCATTTTTAAGATTGAACAATTATTTATACTCGAATTTACAAAAAATATATGGATTAATGTTGCTGAAATTTATCAGCCTTCTCTCAGAATTTAAACTCCAAATTGATCTAAATGATGATTGAGATGTTTCGCAAACATATTATTCCAACCTTGAGCTGTCATTTTCCCGAAATTAATGTTTTCTTTTCCTTCGAAAGCTTCTCTACCCAATTGTTGCACACGCTGAATATTGCCAATTAATTTGGCTTTTTCTTCTTCAAAGTTTCTTTCATCTGCAATAATAAAAGCTGGACTTGTTGGCAAACTAGGTTTATAAGGAATTTCGTTGGTGATTTTCGGTTTTACAAACCTCGAAAGCAAAAATTTAGCAATAAAACTAGGCTTTGGAAATTTTTCAGGCGTGAAAGTCAAGTCATAGGCTACATTTAAATGTGCTAAAACTTGGTCTACACTCATTTTGCCCCATTTTCTTTGGGTTTCAGGTGTTAAATTATTGATTCTATTGATGTACTCTTGCGCATCTTGTGTATCAAAAACGTTTTGCATGGATTTTATTTTTAGAGAATCTCAAAGTTAATTGAAATTTCTAAAATGCCTATCAAAAGAATCAAAAAAATGTTATAAAATTTAAAAAATAAAAAATGTTTTTAACCTTAAATATCACTTCTAATTCTGCTTAAAGTCTCCTGAGAAATTCCCAGATAAGTAGCAATCATTCCTAATGGAGCTCTGAGAATGATATTAGGATTTTCTTCCAAAAGTTGAATATATTTTTCTTTTGCCGTCATGTATTGCAGCGAAGAAATTCTGTGAGACATCTGTATCATTAAGTTTCCTAGAATATATCTGCTGAAATTTGCCGCAGTAAGCGAAACCGAACATAATTCCTCTAATTTATTGAAATTACAAGTAGTGATTACAGATTTTTCTAAGGTTTCAATGTTATTTCTAGTAGGTTGGTTCTTAAAAAGCGTATCTATATTAGCCGTAATCTTGCCTTCAGAATAAAAATTGGTGGTAATATCTTTTCCGTTTTCGTAGTAAAACATTCTTAGCAAACCTTCATCTACAAAGAAAACGGTATGATTATATTGATTTTGTTTGCTCAATATTTCTCCTTTTTCAAAGACTTTTGTTTCACATTCTTCATTTAAAAAACGCTCTATTTCTGCATCTATCTTAATGTGTTTATTAAGTTCTTGAATTAATTTCATGAAAACTAAATTTCTGGCAAAATTACACAAAAAAGGCGTCTCAGTTACCTGAAAACGCCTTCGAATAAACATTAATAAAAAACTATATGGATTAAACGAACCTCTGGTCGTCATAATCTTCAGAGAGATGATAGGCTTTAAATAGCATTTTGATTTTGATTTTCAATGCAATCCAGCCTAAAAGGAAATAAACCCAACCTAGAATAAATAAGTGCCAGAAATATTTTTTGGTTAAAAAATCTGAACCTTTTTCTACCACCATAATTTTCAATGCTTCTAAATATGGGGTTAAAGGAATAATTTTAGTGAAATAAGTAATGAAATCTGGCATGGCATAACTTGGCCAAGTAAATCCACTGATAATAAACGCTGGAGACGCAATCACCATTAAAATCTGAGTCGCTTTGAGCGCATCTGGAACCAAAATACTCACCAAAACTCCTAAATTGGTTGCCGCTACTACAAAAATTGCTGTTATCAAGAAGAAATTCATGGCGTTTTCTGGAAGTGGAATTTTAAAATACAAACTGCATAAGTAAAAAACCAAAATATTTAAATTGGAGAAAATCCAAACGGGTAAACATTTAATCGCCATTACCAAAATCGCATATTTGTGTTTCCCTGCAAAGTCTTTTATGAAAGAATCTCTTTTAAATTCCTCGGAAAAAGTAACTGCCATTGCCAAAAGAATGACTTGCTGTAAAACCACCGCCATCATTGCTGGCCACATGAAAATTAAGTAATTACTCGTGGTGTTAAAAAGCGTAATGTAATTGGCTTTGTAAGGTTCTATATTGGCTTTTGCTTGGTCTGCATTCATTCCTTTTTTCTGCAAAGCTTTCATTTCGGCACCTGCTGAAAAAGTACCCAAGGTTAATTGAATCGCTTTTGAAGCAAAATTAGCGGTCAACACATTCGAAGTATTGAGATAAACGTTAATTTCTGGATATTTCTTTTGCAGCATATTCGCCTCGAAACGTTCAGGAATAATCACTACTGCTCCTGCTTCTGTTTTGATGACCTCATCTTTCAAAATCGCTGGTTCTTCTACATAATTCAGTACTTTAAGCGTTTGATTATCATCTAACATGTCAACAATTTGGTTAGACAAAGGAGTTTGATCATGATTAATTACAATTACTGGAATGTCTGTCACTTTTCCCTTTTCGTAGGTAAAACCTAATAAAAGCGCATAAAAAATGGGTGCGATAAAAAATACAGAAAGCATGGTTTTATTCGTGAAGAACAAATGAAACTCTCTCTTTAAAAGGTATCTTAACTGTTTCATTTTTGTAAATTTTTGAGTTAAGATTATTTTAAAGTTACGCTAGAATTCACCAAAATATTATTCACTTTTGCTCTATCTGCAGGAATTACTTTAATTTCGTAAACCGCATCTTCTGGTTGATAATCGGGGAAAGCAGTGGTAATATCTGCGTATTTTGTCAATTGCTTGATTGAAACTATTTTCCCTGAAAACTCTTGATTTCCGTAAGTAGATTTCATATTCACGGTCATTCCTTTTTGATATTTAGAAATTTTACTTTCTGGAATGGTAAAACGGAAATAAGTAGAGTTCGGAATGTAGCCGTTAAATAACGCATAACCTGCAGTTGCCAATTCGCCTACATTTAGAGAAATGGTTTCAATTTCCATATCATTGGTTGCGATAATATATCTTTCAGAATAGGCTACATTAGCTTCCTGGAGAACACCTCTCGCTTGATTTTCTTGACCAATTGCCATTTCTATTTTTTCTAATCTTGTACCGATTTCTACATCGTGCAACTCTGCATTTACTGCGTCATATTGAGCTTTTGCGCCTTGTAATTTTGCGAAAGCCTCATCATAATTTTGTGGAGAAAGCAAACTGTCTTTGTACATGTTTTGTGCTCTTTTAAAAGATTTTTGAGCATATTCATATTGTTCTGCTAAACCTTTTTGTTTGGCTTTTAACTGACGAAGTTGGTCTGCAGTTGCGCCGTTTTTCGCCAATTGTGCTTGTGCAGTTGCTGCAGCAGTTGCTCCTTTTGCTTGAGCAATTTTCGCTGAAACTTCTGGAACGTCTAACATTGCGAGGGTATCTCCTGCTTTTACGGTTTGTCCTTCTTCTACATAAATTTTTAAAATTCTACCTGTAACTTTTGGTGCGAAAGAAACAATTTCTTTTTTGGTTTTTCCTTCAGTTAATTGTTGTGGAGTTTCATTTTTACAAGCTCCGAGAGAAAGTAAGGTTACTAAAAATAAAGATTTTACAATATAGTTTTTCATTGGATTAAAATATTTAATTGATTAATGTTTATCGTTTTATAGTTTTTCTAAGTTTAAATTTTGAGTAGATTTCATAAGTTCTACCGCTGCTCTTCTTTGATTGAAAATAGCAGTTTGATATTCTAATTCTGCGTTTTCTAAATCGTTTTCTGCTTCTATCAATTGAGTAGATTTAATCAACCCATATCTGAATTCTTTTTCGGCTTGTGTCATTGCATTTTTAGCAATTTGTTTCGCTTTTGCTTTTAAATCTACTTGAGCATTTGCAATGTTGTAATTGGTTTGATTATTGGCTAAATTGAGTTGTAATTTTCTTTCTGCATCAGATTTTTTACTTTCTAAAATCTCTCTTTCTATTTTTGCTTTTTCTACTTCGTGTTTTCCTTCATTTCCATCAAAAACATCCCATTTAAAACCAATTCCCGCTTGAAAAATCGGCAATAAATTAAGATTGGTTAAATCGTAATCTAACTTTGCGCCAGTTCCCGGCATTAATTCTTTAGATGAAGAAAGATTGGTATTATAAAATCCCATGTATGAAAGTGAAGTCATGGCTTGCACTTTCGGAATCCACCAGGTTTTTTCGGCTTTTATTTTGGCATCAATGGCTTTAATCCCGAAATCCAAAGCTTTTAATTCTGCTCTATTTTCGATGGTTTTATCGGTTACCAAATAATCTATTTTTTCTAAATCAGGATTGATGAGAGCAATTCTCTCTTTGTCAATTCCCGTTAAAACATTTAATTGCGTAATCAGCAACTCTTTTTTGCCTTCGTATTCTACCATTTTAGAATCCAAAGTAGCTTGTGCCAATTCTATTTTTTTGTAATCATAAGGAGTAATCAAACCATAACCTAAGGCTTTTTCTGCTGTTTTTTTATTGGCATCGAGACGTTTTTTACTTTCATCTAAAACTTTTTTAGATTCTATCACGAGCGCAAATTGATCATAAGCTTTAGAAATTTGAGTAATGACTTCATCTTGATTTTTGACTTGCAAAGCTTGAGTGGCATTATTTTTCTCGGTCAAAGCCTGTTTCAGATATTTTACTTTTCCGCCAGAATAAAGAAGCGCTTTTGCTTCAACTTTTGCGGCTGCATCAAAACCCGACAAAGTAAAATTATTGTCAAAAGTTCCTTCTGGAAAAACAGCCCCCGGAAAAATAGGCTTAATCGCAGGAATGGCAATTTCTGGTGAAAGGAATTTAGCCGTAGCATTTAAATATTCACCTTTTCCTGAAATTTCAATTTTGGGTAAGAAAATGTCTTTTAATTTTTGTTGGTCTAATCCATTTGCTTTAGACTCTAAGTTTTGTTGTTCTATGGTAGCATCTTTACTCATCGCTGCCTCTACCAATTCCTTGAATGAAGGAACAGTTTGCGCAGAGAAGGACAAAGGAAAGCCTATCATTGCTGTAAAAATTAATGTTTTATAGTTTTTCATTTTTAATGTTTGTTTACGTTGCAAAGTTGCGACGATTGAAAAACTATTCCTTTGACATTTGTCAAAAAGTAAAATCGCCCACAAAAAATTTGTGGGCGATTTCATTTTCAATTTCAACTTTCAATTATTCTTGAATCGAAACTTTCGTTCCTTGTGTATGGGCGTTCATTTGCGGAGCATAATAGTTCTGCATCGTAGTAATTCCGTTGCTGAATGTTCCTGCTGCATTACAAATATAATCATACTCAAAAACGTATTTTCCTTTCGGCATGTATTCTATGTAGAAATTGGTAGAAGCATCTTTGGTAACCTGATAATAACCCAAATTATTCTTCCACTGATACCCAGAAAGTACATCTACTGGTTCAAAACCTGCTGCTCTCATATCTTTCAGATGAATGAATTCCATTTTTCTATCAGTGTTCAGAATCATTCTTACCGTTACTTTATCCCCGATTTTAAGAGGAGTATTTTCTGTAATTTTCTGCAATTCTTCACCATTTACCGTTTTCACTTTTTTGTACAATTCTTTGGTAATAGAAATATAACTTTCAGAAGATTTAATTTTGTCTAAATCCTCATAATACTGCCAGAATAAACCACCTTGTACAATTCCAGCACCCGATTTTGTAATGGTTACACTTGCTAAATTTTTATCTATTTTATCTGATTTCACCGCTGATTTTACGTAACCAGTTGCTTTTGTATCAGGATTGGTAAGTTCTTTTCCTGCCCAAATTATATTAGCTTTATCGCTTTCGGCTGAAGTCCAAGATTTTCCAGAATTTAAAATCGTGTAAATCACATCGGCAGTACTTCTGGAAGTATCCCAATTGGAAACTTCTTTCTGCGTAATCAACCAAATTTTCATTTCTTCCACAAAATTTACATCGCTTGTCAATTTATTGAAAGCTTCTAAAGCTCCAGCGTGATTTACCGTTTTAGAAGAATACCAACCCCAATCGTTGAGATTTTGTTTCCAATAAACGCCTTGCGTTTCACTTTGCACAGAAGTTTCTTTAAGATAAGTCATTAATTTTTTAGAAACGTCTTTTAAATTATACGCATCAAAAAGCAATGCGGCTCTGTGTAATCCAAAGAAAGTAAAGTCTGTAATCTCTGCTTTTTTCGCTTTTGCAATGACCAAATCTTTCATTTTCTTGCCTTCGCCTTTTAGCGGATATTCTTTCTCCCAATAATGACGAGAGTCTAAATAATCTAATACATAATTGCTCCAAACATTTTCTTTCTTCACCTCGAAATATCTGTTCACTTCATTGTCCAAATATTTCACCAAATTCGTCACCATTTCTTTTTGTTCCGAAGATTGATAATCTTCCAAATTTCCTTTCAACCATTCATTAATTCTGCCTAAATTTTTCAAAATATACAATGAATTGTAGTAAGAACTTGGGTAACCTGCGTACCAAGAGAAACCGCCATCAGGATTTTGCAATTTTTTCAGTTCGCTCCAATCTTGCTGAATCGAATTACGCATATTATTTGTATCAAATAAAAGCGAAAGTTTCGCCATTTGTTCAGTTTCATTTTTAGAATCTAAAATCCAAGGTGTTTCTTCCAATAACAATTGTTTCAATTCTTGATTTTTCTCAAGATTAGAGTTGAGTAAACCTTTAGATTGATATTCATCAAAAACAGTTTTCAGTTTCGGATTGGCTTTGAAAATTTCAGACGCCAAAACATCTGCAAACCATTTATTGAAAACCACATCCGCAGAAAGATTATTGTCATTTTTAAGACTTGGTAAAGCAAAAATCACTTCCCAAATCGGGTTGGTGGTCAATTCTAAAGTATTAGAAACATTAGTTGCCGTTTTAGAAGTATTATTTTTAAGATTTTCTAAAACAAAAGTCTTGGTTTGACCTTCTTTTACAAAAACCGGAACGGCATCGGTAACCAACATTCTATTTGGAAGAACCGCAATTGCTTTTTGTTCACCATCAGAAAGTTGACCTGCTTTTGCTACGTTTTTAATGATGATAGAAGAAACGCCATTCGGAACTTTTACATTCCATTGAATGGTTGTACTTCCGTTTGCATCTAAATTGAAAGATTTTTGAATATCGTTCAAATTAAATTTTGAAGAAATATCTTCATTTGTAAAAGCGTCTAAAATTTGTAATTGTGCTGTACCATTTAAATTTTTAGATGACAAATTTGCCAATTTTGATTTGAAAACCAATTCATCACCTTCTCTCAAAAATCTAGGATAATTAGGTGTTACCGAAAATTCTTTTTGTGTAACTACCGTTTTTTCTAAAGTTGCTGCTTGCGCATCTTTGGTATGTGCTAAAAACATCAGCTTCCATTGAGTAAGAGCTTCTGGAGAAGTAAATTCAAAAGATACATTTCCGTTTTTATCCGTCATGAGATTAGGATAGAAAAATGCCGTTTCGTTAAGATTCTGGCGAACTTTTATATTTTCTAAATCATTTTTAACAACTTTTTTACCATACCCAACCACAACAACTTGGTCAATTTCCTTAGATTGTGCAGCTTCTGCTTTCATTGAAGCCATCCCTCTAATTTTTATTTCTTTATTTACGGAAGAAACCTGAAGTCCAGGAGTTCTCCCTTGCAATTTATCAGTTATTGAACCATCAAACCAATCAAAATCAGGTCTATTAACACCGAAATTATTAAAATATTTCAGTCTTTTACTGTAATATTTTTGGTCTAAATTTTCATTAATTCCGTATTGAGAAATCCAATACGGTTTTTGATAAAGACTATGCCAAGAATAAGCATTTACAGCAAATTGGTCTAAAGATTTATCGTACATATTCGCCAAAACTTCAGCAGTTACTTTTTCTTTGGCATCACCAGAAATTTTCACACTCCATTTTTCGTTGTAATTCGGTTGTAATTTATCTCTAAACGTCACCAATTCTATTTTCAAAGGTTTTTTATCCGAAGAAATTTTCACATCTTGCGAAACAGTTTGCACATCATTGAAAGCAATCATTTGAAACTGAACATTCAGATTTTCTATGCTAATATCTTTCGGAAGTGAAACTTCGTAAACTAAAATTCTGTTTTTAATCGGCAATTGCTCAAATTGAGTTTTTCCATCGCCATTTTGAACATATATATTGACCAAAGCATCTGGAATTGCTGAATAAATATAGAATTTTGCTTTTTCGCTTCTGTTGTATTCAGTTTTTTCAGGAATTACTTTTAAAAACGGCTTTTGATGTTCAGAAAGTTTAGCTTTATCAAAAACTTCAAAAATTTTCTCCGTTTTGATGGTATCTTTTCCTTCGATGTTAAAGAGTTCGAATTTGTATTTTCCTGCTGATAAAGAGCCAAGAACCAAGATACTAGAGTCAAGATTTTTTGATTCTGATGCATCAGTTTTCGGTTCTTGATTTTTTTCAAAAATTACTTTCTCTACTCTATTTTCTTTCTCCGATTTATCAAAATAATCATGAGGAAATTTCTGTACAAAAACTTCTTTGCTAAAGAAAGGCGCATTCTGAATTTCACTCTCAAAATTGGTTCTAAAAACTCTTTCTTGAGGCACTAATTTTGACAGTTTTGCGGTGTAACTTTTCTTTAAAATTTGGTCATTGTAATTTTTGGTTTCTACTTTTACATTAATATTTTCATCCGTAAAATAATTTTCTTTCGCATCTGAAAGTGAGATGTAATGCGAAACAGAAGCTACTTTTAGATTGGTTTGGTCAGATTGCGTTTCTCCGTTAATATCGGTAACCGAAGCATTGATTTGATAATTATCAATCTGTATTCCTTCTAAAGTTTCATCTTTTTTAAGGTCAATTTTTATGGTGAATTCACCTTTTTCATTGGTTTTTACTTCGCCAAGAATTGAGTTTTCATTGTCATTTCCACGAGGATACCACCAGAAATATCTCCAACGGATATTCTGTTTTTTGATTTCGTAATTCACAGTGGCATTACTGAGCGGAACACCAGAAAACATCATGGCTTTTCCTTGCAGTTCTATGGTTTGTCCGTACTGATATTCTTGTTTTACCGGTTCAAAACTTACTTCAAATTTCGGACGTTTATATTCCTCTACTCGGAAACTTTTATAACCATCAATTACATAATCCGTCACATTATCGTCGTCATTATCTACTTGTATTGTAAATTGTCCGTTTAGTTTTCCTTGCGGAAGCGTAAAACTTCCATTCACAGAACCGAATTCATTGGTCGTTAAAGTTTGCGTAGAAATTTCTTCGCCATTTGTATCTTTCAAAGTGATATTCAGCTTCACTTTTGGCGTTACTTTTTCTTTATTGGTTTCACTGCTAAAAGCGGTACCAATTACTTTAAAATAAACAGTCTGTCCAGGTCTGTAAATCGCTCTGTCTAAGAAAATTTGCGCTTGTTCTACTTCATTTCTAGTGTTAAAAGAGGTATCGTACTGATTACCATAGACTTGCAAAAGATTCACATCATTGGTAGATGGTTGACGCACCAAAACATAGCGATAATATTGTTTTTTATCGTTTTCTGGAATTTTAAAACCAGCCTTGGCATCAGTAATTCCTGTTGATTTTTCTAGATTTTTATTAGAAACATATTCATAAAATTCTAAGTTTTCTTTTAGCAAAATTTTCCCGTTATTTCTGAACACCAATTGCAATTCGTTTTCGAAAATTTGTTGGTCTGATTTATTCTTAAAAATAATTCTAGAATTGGTGGAAATAAAGTAAAAATGGTCTTGAACATTGCCATCTACAAAATATTCTCCCACATAAATTCCCGAAGGAAGTGGCGCAATTTCCAGCGAAGTTTTATGAGAAGTGTAATCTTTGAAATTTTTCAAATGAAAAGTTTCTTTTTTTATCAAAGTTTTCTTGAGTTGAGAAAAATTATCTTTATCCCAAGAATTATAAATATATTTCAAAAAGCCTTGATAATCAGATTTCACTTCATAAATATTGAGCGAAAACTGTGAAGTATTTTTGTATTCTGCAACCAAATGAATCGGTTGGTTTGGCAAAATAGAAGTTTCAAATTTTATATTAACAAAAGGCTGTTTGATTTGATTATCCTGGTTTTTGATATTTTCTAAAAATTTAGATTTATGATAGGCTCTTTTCACCTTTTCAATCCAAGAAAGCGCTTCTTCAAATTTTTGTTTGCCTTGAAGATTGGAAATGATTTCTTGAGCAATTAAAACCTTATAATCGCCTTCATTAGCTGAATTATAAATAGAAATTAATTGTTCTTGTTTGTTTTTACAATTGGTAAAAGCACATTCATCATTCAGTTTTTGATGTTTGAAATAAAATTGCGCATTTTCTGAATTTTTAGCAATTAACGCATCATAAATTCCTAAAATTTTAGGCTGATTATCTTTCAGTTCATTTTTGGTGAAATAATTACTATCTTGAAGATAATCAATATATTGCATTGATTTATAATCAAAAAAACTAGGAAAATAAGCGATATCTTCTACTCCATCAAAAATCTCTACATATTTTGAAATTGCAATTTTTTGTAACGCTGCATCTTGCTTAGAAATTTCAGAAAAATGTTGGGCAAAATAATTTTTAAAATCCAATTTGCTCCAAGTTTCGATTTGAGAAAAATCTTGCTTTTCGCCAGTATTTACATTCGTTCTTTGGTTAATTTTCCATTGATTTTCATCATAATAATCTTGAAAAAAGTCTCCCAATAAAACTTTAAAGACTAATTTTTGTTCGCCTTTTAATTTTTGGTCAAAAGATTCTAATTTTTTAAAAAATTGAGAAGCGATATCATTTTGAGTATCATCTTCTGTAAGGTGAATCACGCTTAATTCTGCTTTCAAGGATTTAACCAATTGAATCGCATTATCTTCTGAAATCGCACGTTTTTGAATGTCTAGAATAATTGGAAGGTTAGATTTATATGTTCCTTTTTTATAATTTTCAGAAATTTTCTTCCATTGTTGGTCATAGTATTTTTGAGCTTTCATAGGAGTGATATTCCAAATAAGGAATAGCAAAATGAAGATTTTGGTTATGTTTTTCATACTTTTGGTTTTTAAACAAAGGGCATTTTCCAAAAAATGAAAAATGCTCCTCATATAATGAACGTTATAAATTTACTAAAAAATATTCTACTCAAGTCACAGGTATATGTTTCTCTGTGCGCAACGCTATTAGGCGTTTTCATCTTACAAGAGCAAGAATCTTACCAAAACCAATTGGCATTTCTTCTTTTCCTCACGTTTTGGAACGGATATTTTTTCACGGTCTATCACAAAAGAAAATTTGCAAAAATTTGGAATATTTTAGGATTTGTTCTTATCAGTTCAATTCTTTTGAAATATTTTGATCTCAATTTTTACTTGAAATGGCTTATCGTTTTGGTTCTTGGTTTTATTTACAATGCAGATTTTTTGAGCATTAATCTTAGAAAATTTTCTTTGGTCAAAACCTTTTACGTAGGATTTATTTGGGCGCTGAGTTTGGTTTGGTTTCCTTTAAAAGAGATGAATTGGGCGTGGTTTTTTATTATTTTCTTTTATACTTCAGCCATTACTTTTCCGTTTGAAATTAGAGATTTAAAACGAGATGATTTCACAACTTTGCCTATGAAAATTGGAATTCAAAACACCAAATATTTAAGTTATCTCTTTCTTTTTATCAGTTCAGCTCTGGCAATAAATTTTTTAAAATTTAATTATGCTTTAGCATTTTCTATCAATACAATCTTGGCTGCTATTTTGGTTTATTTATCACATCAAAAACGTGCAGATTGGTATTATTCTTTTTTAATGGAAAGCTTGAGCTTAATGCCGTTTTTAATTCTCATTTTATTGAAGTAATTTTGCTACATGATCATCAAAAATCTGAAAATATTCAATTTCAAAAATCATAGTGAAAAATCATTCGATTTTTCGCCAGAAATCAATTGTTTCGTGGGAAATAACGGCGCAGGAAAAACCAATATTCTGGATGCGCTTCATTATCTTTCGATGGCAAAAAGTTTTCTAGGAAATCTTGATGCTCAAAACATCTTATATGACAGTGATTTTTTTGCGTTAGAAGCAGAAATTCAAGGAGAAGAAAAAAATGACATCATCAAAGTGCAATTGCCCAAAGAAGGTAAAAAAATCATTAAAAAAAATGAAAAAACCTACGAAAGAATTGCAGACCACATTGGTTTTTTGCCAAGTGTTATGATTTCTCCATATGATGCGAATCTCATTTCTGATGGCAGCGAAAGCAGAAGAAAGTTTCTAGATGCCATGATTTCTCAGACCGATTCTGATTATCTTTTTGCCCTTATTCAGTACCAAAAAACGCTTCAGCAAAGAAATGCACTGCTCAAATATTTTGCTAAAAACAGAACTTTCGACCTCGATTCTCTAGAAATATACAATGACCCTTTAACCAAATTTGGAACTCAAATTTTTGAAAAAAGACAACGATTTGTAGCGTCTATTTTGCCAACAATCCAGCATTTCTATGAGATTATTTCAAAAGGAAACGAGAAAGTTACCGTGATTTACGAAAGTAATTTGAATGAACAAAATTTCGAAGAAATTTTAAGCGAAAACCTTGAAAAAGACAGAGTTCTCACTTATACTTCACGAGGAATTCATAAAGATGATTTGCGCTTCGAAATGAACGGAAATTTGATAAAAAAATTCGGAAGTCAAGGTCAACAAAAATCTTTTCTCATTGCTTTGAAATTGGCTCAAATAAAAAGGATTAAAGATATCACGAATAAAAATCCTATTCTTCTTTTGGATGATATTTTTGATAAATTAGATGACAATAGAGTTTCTCAGTTGATAGAATTGGTAAACCAACAGAATTTCGGACAGATTTTCATTACAGATACACACAGAGAACGTACAGAATCTGTGGTGAAAAGGATTAATGAAGAAAGTAAGATTTTTCAGATTTAAGAAGTAACTCAAACATGAAAAAGAAAAGAGAATATCAAAGTTCTGAATTGGTGAAAAGTTTTGCCAAGTTGTATGGTTTTGAAGATAAATTGATGGCTTTACAAGTCAAGGATTTTTTGAAAAGTTATTTAGACGAAGCCTTTTTCAAAGAAATAGAAAGTGTAAATCTGAATGAAAAAATTCTAGAAATCAGGATAAAATCTCCACTTTTCAGAAATGATTTTAGAATGAAAAAATCATTTTTCTTAAAGAAATTTCAAGAAGAATTTGGCGCAGACCAATTTATGGATGTGTATGTTTTGTAGTATCCAAAATTAATTTTTTGGCTCTTTCGTCTAACACAGAACGAATTGGGAAAAAGAAAATCAGCGGATTTTTGAAGAAATATTTAATGATGCTTCGGTTAAGGTTTCTTACCTCACCAAAGTTCACTTTTCTAGAACGGAATGCTAGAAACATTGACAATCCAAAACTTACAATAAAGTTTAAGAACCCAATTACAAATACCGTTACAAAAGCAATAATAAACGTTTGGGTATCAATTGAAAATTCTTTTCCATATAATCCTAAGGCAAAATTTCCGGCCGCGAAGGTAATGTGACGAATATCTAAATCCAGTCCAAAAAACTTACCGATAGTAGCTGTAGAACCTAAGAAAATCCCTAACCAAAGGTTAGACATTATTCCCGCCCAGTTTTTAGAATAATACTGTGAAAGACTTTCAGCAAAATTTCTTCCGAAAAGGTAATGGATATAAGGATTTTTGGCAATTCTCTCTGGTATTTTATAAAAAACAGAGGTGTTGCCTACATTTCCTGCAATAATTCCCGAAATGAATAGATAAAATCCCGCTAAAGCTGCATGGAATAAAGCTTTAGAGTGAAATGGGTCTAAATCTTTGAGCAATGTGGAAGATTTTTCGATGGCAAAATTCTGTCCGAAAAGAATTTCTAAACCATAAATAATGGCCAAAGCAATCGGGAAACTCAGCAATACATTTCCTACAAACGCAATGAACTGACTCCTGAATAATTTGGAAACCAAATGAGCAAAATCTAGATAATTTTTAGAAGTATTTTTACCGTCAGAAAGCACTTTTGCCATCGTTGCAGCAGTCATGGCTGGTTGTTTTGTAGCAAGTGTGAAATTCATTAAGTAAATCATAATGAAACCCATCGCATAATTAAAAGAGTATAAAAATGCATGGTAAAATTCACTACCTGGAACATAAGCATATAGCATTTTTATGACACAAAGCGCACCTACAATAATTCCACCACCACTTGCTTTTTTGAACATTTTAAGATATTCTTTTGGTGAAGTCGTGATATAACCAGTTCCTGTTTCTGCAGTGTGTGTAGTAATGAGATGCGAAAGCAATGTGGTACTGTCATTAAATAAATCTCGGATGTTATTACGGTGAGATTTATAATCTAAAATATTGATAACCAAATTTTTAGACTTTTTTATCACATCTTTTTCATCATCAATGACTAGAAGCTCTAAAATTTCTGAAATACGCTGTAATTGTTGACGAATTTTGAGTAATGACTGGTTGGTTTTACCAGAAATACCGTATTTAGAAGCATTTTTGAACGCTTTATTCGTGAAAGCAAAACACTGCTGAAGATAAATTTTAATTTGCTTATAATGGCTGTCTTTAGAAGTAAGAACGATGGCTTGATTCTTTTTGAAATCGCTGATAAGAATATCTAGCTCATCTTGTAATGCTAAAAATGGATTATCGAAATTTTTATATTCTGGAGCCATTTTCAGCACATCTACATCTAAAGCGTTACCTATAACTCGCCAAGCCAAAATATTCATAGAAAAAAGAAGTTCTTTTTTCACTTTTGGCTGTAAAATCATGCGCTCAATTTCTAAAATTCTGAAAAGTTCATCAGATTCTTGCCTAGAAATCTTTTTGATGAATTTAAAATCAGCTTTATCTCTGAAAAAAACGTTTGAAATAACGTTAGATATATTATTATCATCTTCTACTGGGGGTAGAAACTTTGACAAAATTCTTTTTCTTAGTTCAGGAAAAAAAGCATCTTCTGACAAAATATTTGCCTCTGTGAGAGAAAGATTAAAAGCTCTTCCCATAAAGACGGTATTGATGTAATACACCAAATTTTGTCTTATTTCTTCGTGCTCTTTAAGAAAAGTTAAAAATTCAGAGAAATTTTCTTTTTGTAAAGAATGAAAAAGCTCTGAAAGAGGTTTTAAATCACGCGTTTCGTTCTTGATAGAAAAATATTTATCAAGAATCTCTGCTGAACTTTGCGATGTATTGAATTTAAACCTCATTAATAATCTTTATTTACTCCAAACTTACATAATTCATTTGTCTCATCACCCAAGCATGTTTTCTAGAAAGGTAAACGCTCGGATTTTTTGGATCATATTTCTTAGGATTTGGAAGGCACACGGCAATCCAAGCTGCTTCTGATTTGGTTAAATCTGCTGAAGATTTCCCAAAATAATAGTGACTTGCTGCTTCTACACCGAATACGCCTTGTCCCATCTCAATGGAGTTAAGATAACGTTCCAAGATGATATCTTTGCTCCAAACTTTTTCTATGATAAAGGTAAAAATAGCTTCTAGACCTTTTCTCACATAACTTCTACCGTTCCAAAGGAAGACATTTTTAGCGGTCTGTTGAGAAATTGTACTACCTCCTTTCAGTTTTTTTCCTTTTTGATTATCTGAAAATGCTTTTTGGATGGCTTGAAAATCAAAACCATTGTGTCTGTAAAAATTCTGGTCTTCGCTAGCAATAACCGCTTTTTTTACGTTTCTACCCATTTCATCAAAACTAATGTAATCTCTATCTAGTTTTTGGTATTTTACCAGACCTTCTATTTGGGTAATGGTAATGATAGGATTAAAGAATCTTCCCCAAATAATAGAAAAAATGCTGATGATGACAATGGTATAAAATAGTTTCTTAATAAATTTCCACATAAAAATGTAATCTATAATAGTTTATTTAAGTTGCAAAAATAACGACTAATTCAGTTTTTTCATATATTTTAATGAATCTTTTGGAAAAATCTCTGGATGAAAAATTTTAATATAGTCTTTCAGCACCCAATCTGCTCTCACTACTCCACTTTCGAAATAATCATTAGCAGAACCTTTTTCTCTACCAGAAATCGTGTAAATATAGCCTTTTTGATAGACTTTCATCTTCTCGTAATTCGGATTGATATTGAGTAGATCTTTCTTGTTTTTATGATTTCCTACATTCACCCAAAATTCTGCATTTTCGGCTTTAGAAAATACTTCTTCAAAGCTTTTCGGGGTAGATTTAGCCTCTGAATTATCCCCAAAAATATAATGGGCATTTGCATCTTTTATAAAATGTGCGATTTGAGAGTTTCCACCTGCTACATACCACTGACTTCCGTAAATTTCATTGGTCAAAACCTGCGGTTTTTGATTAGAATTTGTAGCTGAATTTTTATACGAATTATAATTTTTTTCAATTTCTGAATATTTTTCTATAGCTTCCTTTTCTTTACCGAGAAGTTTACCAAAAACCTCTATTATTTTTGCTTTTTCGAGGGGTTTCTCTTCTAAATATTCATCAATAAAGATAATTTCTATTCCGTTTTTCTTTAGAATTTCATAGGTATTCTCAAAACTGGCAACGTAATTGGTGAAAATAGCATCTGGTTGATACGCAATGATTTTTTCTACGTTGTATTTCTGTTCGTTTCCAATGTTTTGAATTTTATTTTCTTGGATTCTTTTCTGTATTTTTTCTGAAAAAATGTATTCTGGACTAGAAACCCCAATGATTTTTTCTTCTGCACCTAATTCTGTAATATATCCTACCAAACTTGCGTTGAGCAACATAATTTTTTGGTACGGCAATTTAGAATGCGGAATTTTATATTGATGTTTTCCTGATTTTAAGAGTAAAAACTCGCCATTTTCTTTGAACTGAATGCTTTTAGAAATAACAATCCAATCTGTGGTTGATTGATAAGTTTCTTTTTTACAAGAAATTACCATTAATAACGCTAAAAAAGCAAAAAAATACGATTTCATTCTTCAAAGAAAGCAAAAAAGCATTATATTTGCAAACCGAATTTCGGCCTCGTGGCGCAACTGAATAGCGCATCTGATTACGGCTCAGAAGGTTACAGGTTTGAATCCTGTCGAGGTCACAAAAATCCCAAGAAATTTCTTGGGATTTTCTTTTTGGAATAAATTCCAATTTTATAAAACCAATCGTTCCTAAGGAACGCTTTATTTTCAAAATATTATCTCTATTTTTGCGTTAACAAATTACTATTTCTTATTACGGATTACTTATGTCTTTAGAAATCAAAAATCTTACAAAAAAATTTGGCGAACAAACAGCGCTTCACAACATCAATTTAGAAATTGACAAAAATGAAATCATAGGATTGCTTGGACCGAATGGTGCTGGAAAATCTACCTTGATGAAATCTATTGTTGGTGCTCTAAAAATAGAAGAGGGAGAAATTATTTTTGATGGAAAAAACATTACCGAAAACGAAACAGAAGTAAAGAAAAACATCGGTTTTTTGCCAGAAAATAATCCACTTTATTTGGAAATGTATGTGAAAGAATATTTGCAATTCGTGGCAGATATTCATCAGATTTCTAAAGAAAAAGTAGATGAAATCATAGATTTAGTAGGAATTTCTCCTGAAAAATCAAAGAAAATTTCTCAGTTATCAAAAGGTTACAAACAACGTGTTGGCTTGGCTCAAGCCATTCTTCACGCTCCAGATTTATTAATTCTAGATGAACCAACGAATGGTCTTGACCCTAATCAAATTCTAGAGATTAGAAATGTCATTAAAGAAATTGGCAAGGAAAAAACCGTAATCCTCTCTACTCACATTATGCAAGAAGTAGAAGCACTCTGTACTAGAGTGATTTTGATTCACCAAGGAAACATCGTACAAGATGCTGATATTGCAGATTTCAAAGGGAAATTCAATAATTTAGAAGAAGCTTTTGCTCATTATACCAGCGTAAAAATAGAAGACTAATCGTTTTCTATTTTTCTTTTGTGGGCGAATTTCAGCATTTTCACACTCGATTGTCTGAAAAGCAATACACTGATGGAAATTCCTACTGCCAAACAAAACAATAAAGAAGCGGTAAGAACCAAATTATGAAAAGTATTGTCTAAATCTTGAGGGTTTCTGGCTAATCCGCTTTCGTCTGTCAATCGAATAAAGCCCAACATGGTTTTATAGGCGTACATTCCGGGAATCATGGTAATACAAGCTGGCATGGTGAAAACAATAGGCGGAGTGTGAACTCTATGCGCCAAAATAATTCCCAATAAACCAATAAGCACTGTTCCTGAAAGTGTAGAAGTAATTAATCCCAAACCGACTCCTTCGTACAAAGTAAAACGCAAAGCGTGACCTAAACCACCAAGCAACCCTGCGATTAATAGAACTCTGTTTGGAGTGTTAAATAAACTTCCAAAACCTACTGCAACACAAAATGCGAAGCTAAAATCCTTTATGATTAATAGAAAAAAATCCATTTTAGTAAAAATTATTAATTCCAAAAATAAGAATACTCAAAGCCATTCCCGCAGCAATACACAATAAAAGAAATCCCGAGTAAAAACCTCTTGCGATAGCTGTTGCTACATATCCTTCGATTAAATCTATGACGGCATTCACCAATTGAACACCTGGAACCAAATACAGAACTGATGTAGCCAAGGCTTTTTCGGGGAGTGCACCTATTCCATAAAAAACATTAATAGAAGCAATAAAACTAGTGACAAATGCTCCACCACTAATCGCCAACATCACATTAAATTTTCGTTTTGAAATTTCTTGTCTAGCAAGTAATCCCAGCATAGAAGCAAAAAACGCAAAAGTGGCATCTATGAAATCTCCTTTGGCTAAGATACAAAGAGATGCACACGCAACCCCTACCCCTAGCACAATTTGAATTCGCTTATGATGAGAAAGTTTTTTAATTTTATCAAACTCTCTTTTAACATGTTGATAGCTTAAATTATCACTCACTACCTTCCATGAGAGTAAACTTATTTCATTAAGAATCCCGAAATGTACACCATGACTTGGTAATCTTTTATAATGAGTGGCGGTTTCTGAAGGGTTATTTCTCATTTTAGTAGTGAGAATAATACCATTGAAAGAGTAAAAAATTTCTATATCAACCCCAAAAACATCTGCAATGCGTTTTATATTTCTATCTATTCTACCGCAATGCGCTCCTGCAACCATCAATGTAGAGCCTATATCTAAGAGTAAATCATTATAAATTTCGATTAGAGGCTTATCTTGTTGCAATTCAGATTTCATCTTTACATTTTTATTTTACAAAGTTAGGGATTACAAAAATGCTATGATTAATAATTATAACTATTTTATATCATAAAAAAACAGTTGCAATTTTCATTGCAACTATTTTGCTAAATCAATAGCGTATTCAAAGAGTTGTTTTTTTATTATAATTATAAGTTATAATGTAATATTTACTACACCATAATCTATGGTGAGAACAGGCTCATAAAAGAATATTGGAGAGTTATCACCACTACCTAAATAGAGAACAATTCCATTGTTAATAATTTCTTGTGTAACTACTATTGGAGAAAGTACCAATTCATCTCTTACATACGGGAAACTACTTGTTTTGGTTTGTCTAAACATTAAATCTTTAATTTTTCTACCACCTACATAAGTACCATTAGTAGTGTTAACTACTGCATTACCAGTATATGCAACAAAACGAGAAGCATTAGCATTAGAGGTTACTTCAGGATATTTTAATGCAATATTAATTGTAATGGAATATCCCAATAATTGCTGTGGCACATTAATTTTTTTGTTGACATTATCCCATATCACAAAATTATTAGGTGCACCTGCAAGAGGATTATTGATAATAATATCATCTCCTGGAGCATTATAGTCACAGTCAAAAAGTTTTAATCCTGGTGAAGCTGGAGCAATTAAAGGAATTGGAACAGGGGCAAATGGATAGGTATCAGAGTCATTTAATACCGCATTTAGCGGTTTAATAACGCTGTTGTAAATATTGGTAAAATTTACTTGTCCTAATCCAGACCATTTGGTTCCATCCCAATAATAAATTCCTTTTCCTGTAGTTGTATTGGTATTATAGGCTAATAATCCTTCAGCAATAGTGGATGTAACAACTGGTAGCTTAGAATTTAAATCAGAAATACTAAAATAAGGTAAAAGAAAACCTTTATTACTAGAATTTAAGTGTAACACGGCAGATTCTTGAGGTTCAGCAGTATTAATTCCTACTTGGGAGAATGTTAAAATAATGGAAAACACTCCCATTATAAACATGTAGAGTTTTGTTTTCATTTCTGTGTTTTTTGTTCCCTAAAGTTACCCACATTAACTAACAATTCAAATACTACATTTTACGTATTTTTAAAAAAAAATTCCCACCAAGTGAATTGGTGGGAACTTTCAAAATAAACTATTAAAACAAAACTATGAATAGTGTAATTAAAGCAACTAGGCGTTACTAAAATTTTCTTTAAATTTCAATTTTTCTAATTTTTTAGCTCTTCTTCTTATTTTTAGCTTACTCACCAAGTAGAACATTACTGGCACCATAAGCAATGTTAAAAACGTTGCAAAAGTTAGACCAAAAATAATCGTCCAAGCGAGTGGTCCCCAGAATGCTACGTTATCACCACCGATAGAAAGGTGAGGATTAAGCGTAGTAAGGAAACTCCAAATATCAAAATTAAGTCCTACTGCTAGTGGAATAAGTCCTAATACTGCTGTAGTTGCGGTTAATAATACTGGTCTTAATCTCGCTTTACCAGATTCTATAATCACTTCTTTTACCTCGTCTATAGATAAGTCATCATGTGTTTCTACACCTTTTTCAGCAATTTTTTCGTCTAATCTCAGCACAAAGAAATCCATCAATACAATACCATTCTTCACTACTACACCTGCAAGAGAGATAATTCCCATCATGGTCATTAAGATAACAAAATCCATCTTGAAGATTGTTAATCCTAAGAACACCCCACTAAAACTCAATAAAATAGTCGTCATAATAATGAACGTTTTAGATAATGAGTTAAACTGGAATACAATAATACCGGTTACCAAACTCATCGCCAAGAAAAGTGCTAAGAATAAGAAACTTTGGTTCTTGCCTTGTTCTTCTTGCTCTCCAGCAAATTTGAAGGTTACCCCTTCTGGTAATTGGTAATTCTTCATATCTTTTTTCAACTTTTGCACAATTTCATTGGCATTAGCATCTTTAATGATATTAGAATAGACCATAATGGTTCTGGTATTATCTTTTCTTTTGATTTTACTGAAGGTTTTTTCTTCATTAAATCTTGCAAAAGTAGAGATTGGGATTTGCAACAACTGTCCTTTATTATTTTGGAAAGTAATCGGTTGGTTAAATAACGCACTCTGATTTTTACGTTGATCTTCCTGTAATCTTACTGCGATTTGATAATCATCTTTAATATCTTTAAAAGTAGAAATCTCTTGACCAAACATGGCTCTTCTCAGCGTAATACCTGTATAAGCAGTAGATACACCCATATTACCAGCAACTTCTCTATCAATGTCAATAATAAGCTCTGGAGAGTCTTTATTTACATCTGCTTGAAGTTTTTCAATTCCTGAAATGTTTTTAGAATTAATGAAGGCAATTAATCTTTGAGATTCATCAATTAATTGGTTATAATCATCTCCTTTTAATTCGATGGAAATAGGATAACCTACCGGCGGTCCAGATGCTTGTTTTTCTACTGTAATATTAGCACCTGCAATCTGAGGAATGGTTGTTCTAATTTCTTCTAAAACCTCTTTGGTATCTACACCTCTTCTGTCAGCAAATTCCACAAAATTGATGGTAATTTTAGATTTATGAGGGGTTTCTGCTTGTGAGCCAGCTTCTACCTGCGGATTTACAGCACCTTTCCCTACTTGAGTTACCATACTTTCTACCAAGAAATTTTCTCCAGTTTTTTTATCTTTAAACTTAGAAAGCGTATTTAAGATACTTTTTTCAATCACTTTGGTAGCTTGATTGGTTTTGCCGATGTCTGTTCCTTGTGGGAAATCCATATAAACATACATTTGCTTAGGCATAGAATCTGGGAAGAATAGTACTTTTGTCCATTTCGTAGCAAAAGAAACTCCCATAATAACAAATGACGCTACCAGTAAACCGACTACATACATTAACGCTTTTTTTGGTTTACCATCTAAAAGTTTTCTTAAGAAATCTTGATATTTCACTTCTAGTTGAGGGAAGAATGTCTCTTGGAAATGAACAATTTTTCCAAAGAAATAGTTTTTGTACAACCAAATTGCCGCAATGGCAAATACTGAAAGTGTAGCCAAAGCAAAATAAGCTTTTCCTACAAAAATTCCTAAAATAAGTCCTAATAAACCTATTCCTCCGAAAATTATTGTGAGTTTTTTATTGGTTTCTGTGGTTAAATTTTCGTCTTTAAGCGTCATACTTCCACCAGTCATCGATGCGTTAATAATCATCGCTACAAATAATGATGCTGATAAGGTTACAGAAATCGTAATTGGGAAATATTTCATAAAATTACCCATAATTCCTGGCCAGAATAACATCGGGAAGAATGCTGCTAATGTAGTAAGTGTAGAAGAAATTACTGGGAAAGCAATTTCACCAATACCATATTTAGATGCTAAACTTCTGGAAAGTCCTTTCTCCATATTGGCATAAACATTATCTACCACCACAATTCCGTCATCTACCAACATTCCTAATCCCATTACCATTGCAAAAAGCACCATGGTATTCAAAGTAATTCCCATAGCATGAAGAATCGCAAACGCAATCAACATAGAAAGTGGAATTGCAGTTCCTACGAAAAGTGAATTCTTCATTCCCATCGAGAAACTTAAAACTCCCATTACCAAAAGAATACCGATAATAATGTGATTGGCTAATTCATTTACCTGATGCTCTACTTGTGTAGATTGGTCTGAAGTAGTGGTGATTTTTACATCTTTCGGAATATAGGTTTCTTTCGCTTTTTCTATTTTTTCGTTGGCTTGCTCGATGGCATCAATCATGTTAGAACCCGAACGTTTTTTCAGGTTAATCATCACTACATCTTGCCCCATTTCTCTGGCGTAAGTCGTCTTTTCTTTTTCTTTAAAAGAAACCTTAGCAATGTCTGAAATTTTCACGCCTTCTTTCACCACAAAATCATTGATTTCACTTGGCGAAACAACTTGACCTTTAATCCTAACATTATTTCTATAACCATCTGTAGTAAGGTTTCCTCCAGAAATGGTAATATTTTCGTTTTTAATCGCTCCGATAACATTGTCAAAACTTACTTGGGCAGCATTCATTTTATATAAATCAAGTGCTACTTCTACTTCGTTTTCGTCTACTCCTAAAATAACAGCATCTTTGATTTCTGGAATATCTTCCATGTCATCTTCTAACTGTTCTGCGTATTTTTTGAGCGTTTGTTTCGGGTAATTTCCTTTTACATTAATATTTAGAATAGGAAATTCTTCTGCAATATTTAAGTCAAAAACGGAAGGCTCTACCTTAGAACCACTGTCTAGATTTGGCCAGTCTTGACTTCCTTTGGTTTCGTCTACCTTATCTTTTATTCTAATTTTCGCTTCTTGAATTGGTGTTTTATCGTCAAATTCTACGATAATTAAACAGTAATCCTGAAATGAATTAGAAGTTACCTTAATTACGCCAGAAACGTTCTTAAATTTATCTTCTAATTTTTTGGTAATCAGTTTCTCTACATCTTCAGCCGAGTTCCCTGGATAAACAGATGAAATGTAAACTTTATTTTCTACTACTTCTGGAAAAGATTCTCTTGGCATAGAAAAATAAGCTACTATACCTAGAACTACGATGATAAATGTAAGCAAATAAACGGTTACTCTATTATCTACAGCCCAGCTTGAGAAGAAAAATTCTTTTTTATGATTATTATTTGAACTCATATATTTATTTGTTTCAAGTTTTCAGAATTCAAGTTTTACACTTGATTCTTTTTACTTTTTACTTGGCTCTTTATTACTGAATTTTAATTTTTTGTCCGTCTACTAAAGTTTTAGAACCATCGGTAATTAAGATATCACCTTTATTTAATCCGCTCTTAATTTCTATAGAGTTTTCAGATTTTTCACCTTTGGTTATGAATACTTTTTTAGCCACTCCTTGGTTTCCGTTTACATTTTTCGCTACGAAAACGAAAGCTTTATAAGCAGCATCTTCATAAATATACTGAGACGGTACTACAATCGCATTTGGATTAAAATAATCTTCAATTTTTACTTTAGCCAAAAGGTTTGGTTTAATGATTCCACCTTGGTTAGCAATCGGAACTTGAATGGTAAAAGTTCTATTCGCTGGGTTAATAAAATTAGAAGTTAATCTTACTCTAGAATTTATCGTTTTCTTCAACATTGGGAAATCTACAATTACAGAAGTTCCCGCTTTTACGTTTGAAAGGTAAGTTTCTGGAACTTTGGCTTCTACTCTCATCGCAGTAAGGTTAATCAACTTCACAATTGGCATTCCTGGAGAAACCACCTGTCCTGTTTGTTGCATTACTTCGTCTATCACACCAGAAAATGGTGCTCTAATTGCTGTTTTGCTGAGTGTAGCTGCTACTGCGTCTGCTGCTTTTTGAGTGGCTGCCACTTGGCTTTGTACTGCCGAAACTTGTTTTACGCTTGATTCATAATTAGTTTTAGCTTGTAAAAACTGAATTTCTGAACCGATTTTTTGTTTCCAAAGAGAAGCTTGTTTTTCGTAAGTGATTTTTGCCAATTCAGAAGCAGATTTTACTTGTTGTAATTGAGCATTAACTGCAGAAACTTGAATTTGTGCTTGTTTTAATTGGTCTGCTAAACCACCATCTGCTACTCTACCAATCACTTGACCAGCACCTACATATTGACCTTGACGAACATAAAGTGTTAAAGTTCCTGGCATTTGTGGCTGAACTGCTACATCTTGGTCTGTAGTAACATTTCCTTGAAGTTCTATATAGTGAGCAAAATTAGTTAATTCTAATGGCAAGATAGAAACAAAACCCTGAGTTTGGTTTACGCCAAAAGTTGACAAATTCTGGTCTACATTTTCAATTAAAGCATTAATGCTATCTACTCTTTTTTGCTGTTGATCACGGTAAGCTTGCAAACCTTTTACGTCTTTTTTAGCGATAAGATCAGCTAAAGTGTCATCTGTATTTTCTTTTTTACAAGAAATTACTGCTAAAGATAATAAGATGGGTAAAAATATTTTTTTCATAATAGTAGTTTTCAAATTTTTTGAAAAATAATTTAATAAAGATTATAGAATTCCTTTTGCTTTGTCTAGTTGAACTTTTGCTTGAATTAATTCTATCGCGGCTTGATAATATTTAGTTTGAGCCTCATACAATTGGTTTTCTGCTTGCGAAAGCTCGAAACTTGTACCCAGACCTTCTTTAAATTTCACATTTTGTTTTCTATAGATTTCAGAAGAAAGTTTTACCAAATCTTCTGCTGTATTATAAGAAGCTAGAGCATTTTCGTAGTCTGTTGCTTTTTGATAATATTCGCTTTGTAGCTGTTTTTCGGTATCTTCTTCATCTAGTTTTGCTTTTACTAAATTTAGTTTTGCCTGTTCTGTTCTCCAATGTCTTTGTAAACCACTGAAAATAGGAACATCTAACTGAACACCCCAAAGTGTAGGATAATTCCATCTTAAATCATCTAAACTACTTCCTAATGCGTTGGCATTTGTAGAAAAGAAGGTTGACAAACTTGGTAAAGCTTTAGATTTTTCTAATTTTAATAACAATTGATTTACTCTTACTTGATTTTGTTTTAGTTTTAAGTCAATGTGATTGCTAAAATCAAAATTATCTCTTCCTATCAATTGCTTATTTCTGTCTAAAATCTCATCAAATGTAGAAGTAAGTTCTAATTTTTCTTCTAAAGGAAATCCAATCAAATATTTTAAACCATTGTTCAGTTTATTTTTAGTTCTTTTAAGATTTTCAATTACTGTAGAAAGGTTTTTATAAGAATATTCTAACTGCTCTACACTTTGTAGTTCTGTAAGACCCGTTTTATAAACTTGTCTTGTATCATTAAGATTTTTCTCTAGAACTCTTTTATTTTCTTCTAAAGTCTTAATATTTTCTTCAGTCGCTAAAACTCCAGCATAAGTCATCATCACTGCTTCTTTGATAGAAATTTCTGTTTTTTCTTCAATTAAAGAAGCGGTTTCCTTATACGTTTTGGCACTTTCTAACCCTACGATGTAAGAACCATTGAAAAGTAGCTGAGAAACTGTAATTCCTGTATTAATATTTTGTTTTTGAGCCATAGGAAACTCGGTAACCTCAGTGCTACCAGGAAAGGTAACAAACATTACAGGAATTTTTATGTAATTGGTATATTTTGCCTGTCCACTTACTTGAGGAAGACCAATACCTACCGTTTCTTTTACTTTTTGCTGAGCAATGGTTTGATCAATTTTTGCTTTTTTTACGTTTACATTATTTTCTAGCGCATAAGAAACTGCCTCGTCTATGGTGAGGTTTTTCTGAGCATACATTTGCGTAGAAAATGCTGTGAGCGCGAAGATTTTAATCCAATTCTTCATACTTTGTTTTTAATTCTTTTAGTCGTTGTTGTCCTTTTTCTGTTACGATGGCGTTTAAATAAAAAAACTTAATTCCTGTGGAAATGTATTTTTTATCATGAATATCTTCAAATAAAGGCGAAACATCTACAGAAAATAATAATGTGGTCAAAAATTTAATAAATAAATCAGTAGGAATATCTGTTCTATAATATCCTAATTCTACTCCTCTTTTGAAATTTTGTTTTAAAATTTCTTCAATTTTGATTGATATCGATTTCTGATGCTGATGAAACACCTCTGGATAATATTTTATCAATTGTAATACAAACGCATTTTTCTCCTGACTTGTTGCATCGTCTATTCTAGTTCCCGAAACAAACATGATTTCTATAGGGCACTGATATTGTTTTCTTACAATTTCTACTTCATCAATCGCCTTGTTAGAAAAATGTTCTAGAACTTCAGTCAGTAATTCTTCTTTGTTTCTATACTTTTGATAAAGGGTTTTCTTTGAAATACAAAACTCTCTTGCAATATCATCCATTGTAAGTGTTTTCGCACCGTGAATGCGAAACATATCAAACAATTTGTCTAATGTAGATCTTGTATCTTTCATAATTTGAGGATGCAAATATACAAACCCGGAAACTAAAAAACAAAAAAAGTTTCCAAGTTTTTATCTATATCGTTTTAGATAAAATCAATCATAAAAAAACCGAGACTAAATCTCGGTTTATATTAATTTAAATAAATTTCAAATTTTCCAAATTCATGAATTTTTTCAAGCAATTGATTATTAATATTAATACTCTGTTGCATCGCTCTAGCTTCTACAAACGTATTGTCTAATGGATTCTGAAGAAAAACATTCAATTTATGTTCTCCTTTTTCAGCCAACAATTGCGTTTTGAAAAATTCTATATCTGTTTTATTTAGTTCATTTACAGGAATAATCAGTGACAGCGATTTTGCATACTTTTCGAAAGCGTCTTTCAAATCCATAATATCTGTAACATTGGTAAAAACTCTTCCTTCGCTTCCTTGTGTGAACTTCATTTTTACAATCACAAATCGGTCTTTTGCAATTTTTTCTCGCAGTTTCATATAATCTCTATCGCCTAATCTGAAACTGTAACTTCCTGTATAATCTTCTAAAGTCAAGAAACAAATCTTTTCTCCAGAATTTTTTCCATCTCGCAAAATCATTTCGGTAATCAAGCCAGAAACCGTGTATTCTCTAGCATTTTCGAACTGTTTTTGTCTTTCTTTCCAATCTTTTGCTGGTTCAAATAGACTTCCTGCAGGAAATAATTGCTCTTTGAACGCATCAATTTCGTCTAAATTCAAGAAATTGAAATTTCCTTTTGGTTCAGCTTTTTTCGCAGAAGATTCTTCTACTAATTCTTCATCTTCTGAAACTTCTAAACTTAAATCCATCACTTCATCTGTCTCTTCATCTAAAATCTTGGCAGACAAATCATTAGGAGCAATTTCTTCTTTTTTATTATCTTCTAAAACGAAATTTTTAGAAAACTCTCCGTTGATAAACTTGTACTGGAACCTATATTCATCTAAAGGATGCGCCGAAAGATAGAACCCGATGATTTCCTTCTCACGATTGAGTTTATGCATATTTTGCCATTCTGCACAAGGCAAAAGTTTTGGTCTTTCTATCTGAACTTCATCTGCAAAATCTGCAAAAAGTGAATTTTCCACTGAGTTTTTATTATCTTGGAAAGATTGTCCGTAACGCAAAAGCTTTTCTATATTGGTTCTTCCTGCATTGTCCACATCGAAATATTGCGCTCTGTGATAAGAATCTAATTCGTCAAAAGCTCCCGCAATCACCAAACTTTCTACCACTCTTTTATTGACTTGCGATGAAGGCATTCTTTCAAAAAAATCATAAATATCTTTGAATCTACCGTTTTGTCTTTCCATATAAATCGCTTCAGAAGGCGCTTCTCCCATTCCTTTAATCGCTCCCAAACCAAATCTGATTTGACCTTTTTCGTTCACCGCAAACTGAAACTGAGATTCATTAACATCTGGCCCTAAAACATCTACCCCAATCGTTCTACAATCTTCCATAAAAAGGGTAATCTGCTTGGTGTTGTTAATGTTATTACTCATCACACTCGCCATATATTCCGCAGGATAATTGGCTTTTAGATAAGCAGTGTGGTACGCAATTAAGGCATAACAAGTGGAGTGAGATTTATTAAAAGCATATTCTGCAAACGCTTCCCAGTCTTTCCAGATTTTATTGAGTTTTACCTCATCCAGATTATTTTTCTTACCGCCTTCTATAAATTTTGGGTACATTTTATCAAGAACATCTTTCTGTTTTTTCCCCATTGCTTTTCTCAACGTATCGGCTTCACCTTTGGTGAAATTCGCCAATTTCTGAGAAAGCAACATTACCTGCTCCTGATAAACCGTAATTCCGTAGGTTTCTTTTAAGTATTCTTCGGTTTCTGGTAAGTCATAAACAATTTCTTCTAATCCGTGTTTTCTGTTGATGAAATTTGGGATGTATTTTATTGGTCCCGGTCTGTACAAAGCGTTCATGGCAATTAAATCTGCAAAAACCGTTGGTTTCAGTTCGCGCATGTATTTTTGCATTCCCGCACTTTCATACTGGAAAATCCCAATGGTTCTTCCTTCTTTAAAAAGTTCGTATGTTTTTTTATCATCTAACGGAATTTCATCAGTATTGATTTCAATTCCGTGACGTTGTTTGATGAGCTTTATCGCATCTTTAATGATGGTTAAAGTTCTTAAACCCAAAAAGTCCATTTTCAACAAACCTGCACTTTCTGCAACAGAGTTATCAAACTGAGAAACCAAAATTCCTGCATCTTTTGCAGCGATAGAAATCGGAACTAAATTCGAAATATCTTCTGGTGTAATAATCACTCCACAAGCGTGAATTCCTGTATTTCTGATACAACCTTCCATTTTTTGCGCCGAAGCCAAAACTTGATGTCTAGAATCATTAGGATTGGCCAAAATAGCCTTCATTTCTTCAGCTAAAGGTTTATCTTCTGGTTTTAACTTTTCTGGTTTGTTTAATGCTTTTGCAATGTTCATTCCCGGAGTTTCAGGAATCAATTTGGCAATCGCATTGGTATCAGGAATCGAAACATCCAGAACTCTTCCTGCATCTTTAATCGCAGATTTTCCTCCCAAAACGGAATAAGTAATAATCTGCGCTACGTTCATTTGTCCATATTTTTCGATCACCCATTTGATAATCGCATCTCTACCTTCATCATCAAAATCGATATCAATATCGGGCATCGAAACACGCTCTGGATTCAAGAAACGCTCAAAGAGCAAATCGTATTTTATGGGGTCTACATTGGTAATTCCGATACAATATGCAACGGCAGATCCTGCCGCAGAACCACGACCAGGCCCAACTGAAACGCCCATTTTACGGGCTTCGTTACAGAAATCCTGAACAATCAAGAAATAACCTGGATAACCTGTATTGGCAATTACTTCTAGCTCAAAATCTAAACGTTCAGCAATTTCTGGCGTGATTTCATCATATTTTTTCTTTGCACCTTCGTAAGTCAGATGTCTTAAATAGGCATTTTCGCCACGTTTTCCGCCGTCTTTTTCGTCTTCTTCACTTTGAAATTCTTCTGGAATATCAAATTTCGGAAGCAAAACATCACGCTTTAAAGTATAAGGTTCAAATTTTTGTAAAAAGTCTGTGTATGCTTCGAAAGCATCAGGAAACTGACGAAAAGTTTGTTTCAATTCTTCTGCATTTTGCACAAAATAATGGTCATTAGCTAAACCTTTTCGTTTCCCAAAACCTTTACCAATTGGCGTAGAAACTCTTTCTCCGTCTTTGATACAGGTAATAATATCTTGAATTTTAGCATCTTCTTTTTTGGTATAAAAAGTTTCATTCTGTGCTAAAATTTTCACATCATGTTTATCGGCTAGTTCTAATAAAACTTCGTTTAAGTGCTCTTCTTCTTCAATGTCATGATTCTGAATTTGCACATAGAAATCGTCTCCAAACTGCTCTTTCCACCAAAGAAAAACTTCCTCTCCTTTTTGTTCCCCGAAATTTAAAATCGCATTTGGAACATCTCCGTAAATACCTGCTGTAACAGCAATAAGATTTTCTTTATATTCGGCAATTTGTTTCTTAGAAATCCTTGGTACACCAGCATAATAACCGTTGGTATAACCTAAACTCGATAGTTTTGCGAGATTTTTATATCCTTGAAAATTTTTCGCCAAAAGAACCATGTTTGTTCTTCTATCTGGATCATCTTTGGTAAATTGTTTTTGCTCTGGTCTTTCTGAAAGATAAAATTCACATCCCAAAACTGGAACCAAAGGTGTTTTAGTAAACTCTTCGCCTTTTTCTTCAGCTTCGGCTTTTTTCTTCTTAATATCTCCATTGTATTTTTCAACTTCGGAAACAAACTTGAAAGCGCCCATCAAATTCCCTAAATCTACCATTCCGACTGCCTTAAAATCGTTTTCGACAGCTACTTTTATCAATTCATTAAAATGAGAAGTAGCGGCAAGTGTAGAATAGATGGTATGATTATGAAAATGGAAATAATCGCCAATTTCTACTTCTTTGGTATCGCCAAAATCTACGGTAGATTTCTTTTTCTTAGAATCTGCAACTTGCCTTCTGATGACAATATCAAAAGGTTTAATCGGCTCACTCCAAATTTTCTGAAAATTTTGGAATTGCTCATCACTCCAAAGCATTTTTTCTGCCGGAATGATGCGCTGTCTCGCCATTTCGAAGAAAATCTGAGCCGTTGCATTTACGTCCGCCGCTGCATTGTGCGCTTCATCAAATTGGTAACCGTATAATTTTTCAAAAAGCTCGCCTAGTTTTGGAGATTTAAATCTTCCTCCTCTTCCTCCTGGCAAAGCACAGAAATCAGTTCCCAACTCCATGGTATCAGCTTTGGGAATTTCTTGAAGATTATTTTCGATTTCTTTTCTAAAAAATTCTGCACCTACAATTTTATAATCAAAATCAATGTTGTGACCAACACCAACTTTTGTTTTCTCTAATGCTTTTTTAAATTCTTCTAAAACCCATGCCAAATCCTTTCCTTCTTCTTTGGCCATTTTGGTAGAAATGCCGTGAATTCTGGTCGCGTTAAAAGGAATATCATAGCCTTCAGGCTTAATGATATAATCCTGATTTTCAATTAATTTTCCTTCGTCATCATGCAATTGCCACGCAATCTGCACCATTCTAGGCCAATTATCTGAATCTGAGATGGGTGCGTTAAAATTTTGGGGTAAACCAGTAGTTTCCGTATCAAAAATCAAGTACATTCTTTAGAAAATTTGCTCAAATTTAATCGAAAAAAAATAAAAATCTATTGAATTTTTTAGAATAATTTCTAGACCAAAGAGAGAATGCTTATATTTGTTTTCTATGGAATCTGACTTTACAACAAAAGAAATTATTTCAAAAGAGATTTTGCTCAAAGCTTATAATCAAATGATGCTGGCAAAATCAATGGCCGATATTTACGAAGAAAACAGAAATATTTGTAAATATGTACATAGTACTTCTAGAGGCCACGAAGCCATACAATTGGCTACTGCTTATCAATTATCCAAAGTAGATTGGGTATCTCCTTATTACAGAGACGAATCTTTATTATTAGGGATAGGCTTCACTCCTTATCAATTAATGCTTCAGTTATTAGCAAAAGCTGAAGACCCTTTTTCAGGAGGTCGTTCTTATTATTCGCATCCATCTAGTAAATTAGAAGGACTTCCAAAAATCATTCACCAGAGTTCTGCTACAGGAATGCAAGCTATTCCAACCACTGGTGTTGCTCAAGGAATCAAATATATTGAAGATTTCAAACTTCAAAATTTTGAAAAAAACCCTGTTGTCATTTGTAGTTTAGGCGATAATTCTGTTACAGAAGGAGAAGTAGCAGAAGCTTTTCAATTTGCAGCACTCCATCAACTCCCCATTATCTTTTTAGTTCAAGATAATGAATGGGGAATCAGCGTAACCAAGGAAGAAGCCAGAACTTCTGATGCTTATGATTATGCAGCTGGATTCGTAGGGCTGAATAGAATGAGAATAGATGGAACTGATTTTGTAGAAAGTTTCATTCAGATGCAAAAAGCGGTAAATTTTGTAAGAGAAGAAAGAAAACCTGTTCTTGTTTGTGCAAAAACGGTATTGATTGGGCATCACACTTCTGGCGTTAGAAGAGAATTTTATCGAGACGAAGCAGATTTAGCCAAACATAGAGCAAAAGACCCAGGAATTATTCTCAAAAAATATTTAAGGGAAGAAGGTTTTAGTGAAGACACCTTATCTCAAATAGAAATTGAGGCCAGAAAACAAATAGAAAAAGACTTTAACAAAGCGATTCTGGCTCCAGATCCAAAACCAGAAACCGTAAAAGAGCATGTATACGCTCCTACTCCTATCACTGAGGAAAAAGGAACCAGAGTTCCTGAAAATGGAGAAAAAATCCCAATGGTAGATGCAGGAATTCATGCTATACAAGAATTGATGCACAAACATCCTGAGGCATTACTTTATGGTCAAGATGTAGGCGGAAGAATCGGGGGTGTTTTCAGGGAAGCGGTAACGCTTCAACAAAAATTTGGGAACAAAAGAGTTTTCAACACAGCAATTCAAGAGGCATACATCATTGGTTCTACTGTAGGAATGAGTGCGGTAGGTCTCAAACCTATTGTAGAAGTACAATTTGCAGATTATATTTATCCGGGAATCAATCAATTGGTAACAGAAGTCTCTAAATCTTGTTACCTTAGTAACGGAAAATACCCTGTTTCTAACATCATTAGAGTCCCTATTGGAGCTTATGGTGGTGGCGGTCCTTATCACAGCGGAAGCGTAGAAACCATGTTGGCTCAAATCAAAGGAATTAAAATCGCTTATCCAAGCAATGCTGCGGATTTCAAAGGTTTGTTTAAAGCTGCTTTTTATGACCCAAATCCTGTCATTTTTTTGGAACACAAAGGTCTTTACTGGAGTAAAGTTCCGGGAACAGAAGACGCTAAAACCGTAGAACCTGCAGAAGATTACATTTTACCTTTCGGGAAAGCCAATATTTTAAAAAATGCCAATGAAGAAGAAATACATAAAGGTAGAACTCTAGTAGTTGTTACTTACGGAATGGGTGTTTATTGGGCTAAAGAAGCCGCTAAAAATTTTGAGGGAAGAGTAGAAATCATAGATTTGAGAACCATTAAACCTATAGATGAAGAATTGGTTTTCGAAAGGGTAAAACTTCACGGGAAATGTATTCTTTTAACAGAAGAAGCATTAAATAATTCAATGATGGAAGCCTTCGGTGCAAGAATTTCTAAAAATTGCTTTAAATATCTTGACGCAGCGGTAGAAATTATGGGTTCGCTAGATTTATCAGCGGTTCCAATCAATTTGATTTTAGAGAAAGAAATGCTTCCAAATGCAGAAAAATTAAGCAATAAAATTAATGAACTTCTCCAAAACTAGTATTATGGATGTACCTGATAATTTTTTAATCGATTTTTTTAAAGACATTCCTAAAACAGACCTTATCAGTCTTTTCGGATTGGTCAATAGAAAGAAAATAAAAAAGAATGAAGTATTTATAGAACAAGGCACATTTTATAATAAGTTTTTCTTTATAAAAAAAGGCTTAGTAAGAGGCTACTACATTAATGATGACGGAGAAGAAAAGACCATTTTCTTTCGTTGGGAAAAAGAATTTGGTGCAGACCCCGAAAGTTTCTTTAATCATAAACCTTCTAAACTAATTTGGTGTGCCACAGAAGAAACAGAAATTTTCGAAATAAATTTTGAAAAATTTGAAGAATTAAGCAAAAGAAACGTTGGCCTATTGAAACTCAGAATAATGGCCAACAAAAGATTACTCAACAGAATGTATGATAGATTAGAAAGCTTCATTTTATACACTCCAGAAGAAAGATTTCAACATTTATTGGAAACCCATCCTGATTTATGCGAAAGAATTCCTGATAAACATTTAGCATCATTTTTGGGGATTACCCCAGTTTCTCTTAGCAGAATTAAAAAAAGATTAGAAAATTAACAAATGTTAATTTTTATTTTAAAATAAAGATATAATTTTGCAGAAAGGAGAAACACAAATGACTGAAAAAACAATCCTTTACAAGAAAGCCTTCTGTTATAGCAGAAGGCTTTCTTATTTTATATAGATTCATTGTGTTGAGAAATATCCAAGCCTAATTCTTCCGATTTTTCATCTACTCGAAGCGGAATAATATAATCTGTGATTTTATAAATAACCAAGGCTCCAAAAAAGGTAAAAGCAGAAACCAAAAGCAATGCCGCCATATGATGAGCAAAAACACCTATTCCACCATGTAACAAGCTAGCGCTTTCTCCGTGAGCAAAAACTGCAGTAAGTATCATCCCCATAATTCCACCAATACCATGACATGCAAAAACATCTAAAGTGTCATCTACGCTTTTCAGCTTTTTCCAATTCACAAAAACATTAGAAACAATTGCAGAAATGAAACCGATAAATACACTTTCTGCAATACTTACATAACCACAACCTGGCGTAATCGCTACCAATCCTACCACCGCTCCAATACAAGCTCCCAATGCTGAAATCTTTCTTCCATTTATTCTATCGAAAAATATCCAAGTCATCATCGCTGAAGCAGAAGCAATAGTTGTAGTTCCAAAAGCCATCGCTGCAGTTGCATTGGCAGCTAAAGCTGAACCCGAATTAAACCCGAACCAACCAAACCATAACATTCCTGTTCCTAAAATAACATACGTAATATTGGAAGGTTCATGGTGGTCATTTTTTCTTTTCCCAATCATCAAAGCACCTGCTAAAGCTGCAAAACCAGCACTCATATGTACAACAGTACCACCTGCAAAATCTTTAATCCCGAAGAATTTCACTAGAAAACCGTCTCCGCTCCATACCATATGAGCTAAAGGTGCATAAATGAACAGTGAAAACAGTACGATAAATAAAAGGTAACTTACAAATCTTACTCTCTCTGCAAAACTTCCTGTGATAATGGCAGGAGTAATCACTGCAAATTTCATTTGGAACAATGCAAAAAGGATAAAAGGAACTGTAGGAGCCATTTTAGAATGTGGCAAAACACCTACTTGGTTAAAAAAAGTATAACTAAAAGGATTGCCTATGATTCCGTAATGTTCTTTGCCAATATAAAATCCGAGAGAATCTCCGAAAGAGAGCGAAAAACCAACCACTACCCAAACCAAACTAATAACTCCCAGTGCAATAAAACTCTGCAACATGGTAGAAATTACATTTTTTTTGCCCACCATTCCGCCATAGAAGAAAGATAAACCCGGCGTCATGAGAAGTACTAAACCCGATGAAGCCAATAACCATGCAATATCTGCTCCTACTAAATTATTTTCTTCTAAAAAAACTCCCGAACTAGCATCTGGCAACTGAGTTGGCCAGAATAAACTTACCATTGCTACTATCGCTGTAATGATAAAAGCAATAACCCAACGTTTTTCTACTTTCAATAACATATTTTTCTGTTTTAACCCCTACAAATGTAAACATTTTATTTAAAAAAAATATGTTTTTTGAATAACAACCCCTATATTTTTATATAAATTTTTAATAATTATACATTTATAATTCAATACACCCCTATAATAATATCACAAGAAAAATATTTTTCTTTATAAAAAGATTCTTGGCTTCGCTTCGTTCAGAATGACAGGGGTCTATGAAACGGATTATTTTTATCACAAAGTTCACAAAGTATTGGTGAAATAATTTCGTTTTTAAGTTCTCAAAGGAACATCATAGATGTTCTATGAAGTACACAGGTTTTTCTATTTACACTTTTAGAAAATCTTTTTCTTTATAAAAAGATTCTTGGCTTTTCTGCGCTTCGTTCAGAACGACAGAGGTCTATGAAGCGGCTTATTTTTATCACAAAATTCACTAAGTATTGGTGAAATAATTTCGTTTTTAAGTTCTCTAAGGAACATCATAAATGTTCTATGAAGTACACAGGTTTTTCTATTTACACTTTTAGAAAATCTTTCTCTTCATAAAGAGATTCTTCACTATGCTGCGCTTCGTTCAGAATGACAAGGTTATGTTTTGTAATTATGGATTATAAATCTATGAGTATAGAATAATGTCTGCATAAAAAAGCCACAGCACTTCCTGTAAAGAAAGCGTTGTGGCTTTGTGAATAGCATCTAATAGAAAGAAGGTTAATGGTCTTTAGAAAAAATCTTTCTAATATCATCGGCGTTTATGCCAAGATATGCACCTACTTCTTCTACGGTTACTTTCTGATGCTTGAGTTTTCTCTTGGATTTTCTTATTTCCCTCAAGATTCTTCTGCAATGCCCGATACTGTAATCAGTAATTGCTTGAACGTCATTAGCGTTCATAATCAATTTTACTTTCATTGTGCTCTACATGGTTATTAAGCTCTATTATTAAGATAATACAGCAGTTGATATTCCGTGAAAACAGATAAGAAAATAAAATAGTCTAAATGCTAAGGAGTAAGCAAGAAATAAAACGAAATAGTAGAGAGGGATTTATAGTTAGTGTTTTTCATAATTAAATTTTTCATTTATAATATATGTCTGTAGACATAAAAGGTTTTAAGGATTATGTATCACCTGCTCTTTGTTGTACACATTTTTCTACAACGGGTAGTATAAATTATTAAGTTTTATAAAAATAAATTAGTGCATAATCTTTTCCGTGCATAGGTATTTTAGAATACTTGCACGATTTATTAAAAATCTACAATTTGTTTTATTTCCGTTACCTCAAAGAACTTATACTACAGTACATTCTCTACTGTTCTTTCAAAGGTAAAAAGAAAAATCTAAAATATGGCGATGTATTTTTCCACAATTACATAGAAGCCTCATGAATAAAGGGTTTTATAAAAAAACACATAAAACACATCCCTGCATGTCTCGTTGAAAATCTCTGAAAACGCCCATAAACACTGGACTAAACAACAAAATAACCTCTAATTCCGTTTATTAAACCACTGTTTAAACTACCATTTAAACCCTCATGGATAAAGGGTTTTATTAAAATAAGCCATCCTCTACCCTTAAACAAATAAAAATCATTTTGTTGCTTCCATTTTTATCAGTAAATACGTCTTCTCTGTCTTAACTAAGAATGCTTACTTCTGCATTGTTTTAGACTTAGAAAACCTTCATTCTACAAAAAAGCTCTTCTCCTAATAAGCAAAATATAAAACTTTCCTTTTTAACCGATATAGAAACTAACTCTATCACTCTATGAAAATCATATTATTTTTTTAAACATCTGACACGAGATTGACACGGGATTGACACGGGACTGACACGGGACTGACACGAGACTAGAATAAGGAAGAATTGAAGTGTTTTTTAAATAGCCTATTGTCTTGTTAGGTTATGAGACAAAACAGACTTAAACGAACATTTTGAAACAAAACGAACTATAAGTTTTTATCTGCACAAAATGCACTCATTAGAATAAAAAGAATCAAAAAAAACAAAGACGAACCAAACGAAACATGGCATTTGGAGAGGGTTTATTGCTTATCTATCTTTGTGGAGTAATGCATTGGCCAATGGTTACCCAAATCATTTATTAACACCCAAAAAACAAGTATTATGGCAAGAGAAATGTCCATTTTAAAACTTCGAGGGAAACTCGATGGAATGAGTTTCTACAAGAACTCAGAAGGCCACTTTGTAAGAGCGAAAGGTGGCGTAGAACGCAACAGAATCATGAATGACCCTAACTATGAAAGAACGAGGGAAAACATGAGTGAATTTGGCACTATTGCCAGTAGTGGTAAATTACTAAGAAACAGTATTTCTATACTGATGAATCGTGCAAAAGATACCAGAACCAGCAATAGAATTGTAAGTCTGATGTCTACTATAAAAAATTTAGACAACCAATCTCTAAGAGGACAACGCAAAGTTGCTGAGGGGATAAAAAGCGTAGAAGGAAAAAGAGTTTTAGAAGGTTTTGATTTTAATAAAAACTCACCTCTTGGCATTTTATTTAAAGCTCCCTACACGCTAGACGTAGAGGCTGGCAGTGTAAATATAGCCCTTTTTAATCCTAAAGAGCATTTATTACTCCCTGAGTATGCAACACATGTTTCCTTGAGCATCGCTTGTGCGAGTTTAGATTTTGAACTGCAACAATCTGAAGTAGCGTATAGTGAAGTGCATACCATAGCGATAGATGCAGATGCCGCCCCTCTGGAAATAGGATTAGAAAATCTTCCTACCCTAGAAGGAACTTTATTTTACCTATTATTGGTAGAACTGATGCAGGAAATAAATGGGCAATTGTATCCTTTGAAAAATGGTACTTACAATGCGCTGAATCTTATTAAGGTAGTATAACCTATCTGTAAGATTTTTCATAACGAATTAAATAAAATGAATTAAGCAGACCTATGGTCTGCTTTTTTTGTGAGATCACAACTTTATTTTCCCTGCGTTCTACAAGCTCAGGAACTGGGCTTCGTGAACTACGTTCGCAGACCTTTGGTCTGTGCTCAGGCAACGAGTTGGAAATAAAAAATCTTTTTCCCCGACCCTAAAGGGAGAGATTTTTTATAATGATCTAAATGATGAGGGGTTTCTTTTGCAAACCTAGAAAACCTTTTTCCCTGCCTATAAATAAAAAATCTTTTTCCCCGACCCTAAAGGGAGAGATTTTTTATTAAGATTTAAAGGATGAGGGGTTTCTTTTGCAAACCTAGAAAACCTTTTTCCCTGCCTATAAATAAAAAATCTTTTTCCCCGACCCTAAAGGGAGAGATTTTTTATTAAGATTTAAAGGATGAGGGGTTTCTTTTGGAAACCTAAAAAACCTTTTTCCCTGCCTATAAATAAAAAATCTTTTTCCCCGACCCTAAAGGGAGAGATTTTTTATAATGATCTAAATGATGAGGGGTTTCTTTTGCGAACCTAGAAAACCTTTTTTTCCAATCCTAAAGAGAAAGATTTTTCTTGGTATTTTTGGGTGGAAATTATTAACCATAAAAAAGCACGGGGTTCGTGCTTTTTAATTTTTTATGGGGTGTTTTTTTTGGCGTGAGCTCACGGATTACAAATCCGGGAGATCGGGAAAGTTTGGAACTTTCAACTTCGGCAAAGTTTAAAACTTTGCCGAAGTTTTCTTTGCCGAAGTTCTCTTTGCCGAAGTTTTCTTTGCTGAAGTTCTCATCATCTACGCATTTCATGCCGAGTTTTGCTTCTATCTCTGCCAGAATTTTAGGATTGAAATTAGGGATTCTTTCTCGCTCATCAAATGCAGTGGATTCTTGATAAAGGTAAAGCGGAAAATTATATGATTGAAATCCATAAAAATTTATATCTGTTAATGATTTATTTAAAAAAATTGTTTGAAAATTAACTGTATTAACTTGAGTTCTCATCAAACTTAAACCATAGTTATCTTTAAAATAATTAGCAAGAACGCTTGAGAAAGATCTCTTTAAAAGTTTTTCATCATAGTAAATAAATTTTTTCTCAAATGGTTTATATTCAATTATTCTTAATTTATCTTCATTAAAATTAGCACTTTTTATTCTATCTATTAAATTATAACTAGAAGAATCTTTAATATTAAATTCATTTACAAATTTAGAATCAACATCTTGTTCCAATAAGAATTTCATTCTTTTTAAGAGTGTATCTTTATTATCATCAATAAACAATTTATCTCTACCAGTCTGAATCCCAGATATAAATTTCAAAAATAATTCATCAATTTTAAATCCTTTATCATAGCTTTCGGCTCCTTCAAAATCTTTATTTGCAAAAAATAAATTAGGTTCTAAATTTTTTAATAAATTCCAATCAATACTTTTTATTGAATTATTATTTAAAAAATCATATTTAAAACTTCTCTTTCCTTGTAAATCATATTGGTATAATTTACCCAAATCTCCTTTCTTTTTTTGATTGGTTTTTACAAATAGATTAATGGAAACGCCTTGCATAATGTCAAACACATTTTGGTCTGCACTTCCATCTGGCGCAGTTTCTTTCTTTTTAGAATTTCCGTGTAAATCTAAAATGTAGATTTTATCAAAGCTTTCAAGCAAACTTCTACGCATTTGGCGGTGTATAATTCCGTCAACAAAAGAATTATTAGAAATGTAGGCTAAAATCCCTTCTCCGTTTTTATCTACAAAATACTGTCCAAATCTTATGAATTTTATGTAATCATCAGAAAGTGGTTGTATATTTCTTTCGTTAAGATTTTTCTTATAATCTTTCAATAAATTTTCAATCCATTCACTTTTATTAGAAGAACTTACAGAATACGGTGGATTTCCAATGACGCACATTACAGGGGTGTCTCGCTTAATTTGGTTTGCCAAAGTAGATTCATCAGAAAGCCAACTGGCAAAGAGTGTACCTGTATCTTTGTGGTGTTCTTCCAGAGAATTGGTGAGGAAAATATTAAAACGCTGGTCTTGGTTGGTTTCGTAACCTGTTTCAGAAAGCAACATATCTAGTTTAAGATGTGCCATAGAATAACTCGCCATCAAGAGCTCAAAACCATTAATTCTTGGAATGAGGTCTTTTTCTACATATTGAGGCCAAATTCCCTCGTTAATATTTTTAAAATTTTCTTCGTAAATGTGTTTGATGGTTTCGGCTAAAAAGGTTCCGGTTCCTGTTGCAGGGTCTAGAACTTGCACTCTATGGAATTCTTTATCTACTTTTTTGCCGTGAAAATCTACTTTGCTTTTGATTTTAGAAGTATCTGCCAAACCTTGAGATAATCCAAATTCAGATTTCAGCAAATCATCTACTGCACGTACAATAAATTGTACCACAGGTTGCGGCGTGTACCAAACGCCACGAGATTTACGGAGTTTTGGGTTGTATTTTCCCAAGAACGTTTCGTAGAAATAAATAACGGGGTCTTCTTGTCTGGTAGATTTCCCAAAGTTTTTCATAATGTCCTTCACATCAGAAGCGAGGAAAATCTGCACCAATTCTTCTACAATCCATTTGAGACGTATATCTAAATCAAAACCTGCAATATGTTGGAATAATTTTCTGAGGAAAGGATTAGATTTCGGGATAAGATTGGCAGCTTCTATTCTATCAAACGTAGGCAAAGTAGGGTCGTGATAGCGTGCCACGAAAAGTCCGTAAGCAATGGTTTGAGAATAGAGGTCTGAAAACAACTGATTGTCTATATCATGAATCAGCATATCTTTAAACGCTGTTCTCTGCTGTACCAATTCTGTATTTTTTTCCGCCAAATCGTCTTCGTCTAAAGCATTGTGAATCACATCTGCCATTAACAAAGCTTTGTTTGCCATCATTTCTGCTAGTTTTTCAGAATTTTTGATGGTTTGCGAAACTTCTTGCCCAAAATCTTTGATGAGATGAATGAAAGATTCAAAGTTTTTCTCATGCGGAACGATTTCGTTCATCAAGATTTCGCCAAGAGCGATTTTGGTTTTCAGTTCGCCATTTTTATAAAATTCAAAATGTAGATAATCTGTAATAATCAGATTTTCGAGTGCGTTTCTATAACGGTCGAACTGTGGTTTATTTTTCTTATGGTCTATTCCCAATTTTAAGTCTTTGGCTTCTATGTAACCAATGGGCACCTCTTTTTTGGAAACAATATAATCTGGAGCGCCACATTTTTGGCGTGTTGGCTCATTAATTACGGCAAATTCTTTGCCTAGAATCTCCTGAAGCAGAATTTGTAAATCTCCACGATAAGAATGTTCGGTTGCATTTCCTGCAAAATATAATTGAGAAAGTTTAGAAAGGTATTGATTAATCATAGTTATTATTGAAGTGCATAAAATTAATGAAAAGTTTTGGAAAAATGTTATTGGAACAAGAAAAAGCACAGCGTAGAATGCTGTGCTTGTATTATTTTTTTTATGATGTAAACTCATGGATTATAAATCCTTGAGGCCTTTGGTCTGAAACTTTAGATAAAAAAACACTCTAAAAGAGTAATTCTTATTAAAGAAAATTTACTTTTTAATAAATTTAAGTTTGGTTTGGTTTTCTAGGACAACATAATAAATACCAATAGGCAAACTATCAATATTAATGCTGTTAGAATTATCTATTTTACCACTTGTAACTATTTGTCCGTTTGCATTGATAATGCTATAATTGGTTTCCTTTTTTAAACCCTTTACAAAAATTGTTTTGCTACTTGGATTAGGGAATAATGAGATTGTATTCATATTATTTTCAGGAACAGATAAACTAGTACAATTGAAATTAAGTCCTAAAGGGACATCAAAATCAGCAAAATCAACAAAATATTGTCCGAAATTAGGAAGCAGTAAAGTTTGCCCTTCGTTTAAAGACGAAACAAATCTTTTAGACCCATCATTTAAATCTTTTTTTGGATAGGCAGTTGCATTTGCTAACAACTCTAAAACCACCCAATAATTACCTGGTTGTATTGAAACATTTGAAGTAAGAGGGGTATATTTAATGATTGATCCATCTGCACTGGTAAGACTTTTCATTTCTGTTTTCACAATAAGATCTCCCATTTTCCCATTATTATCCTTAAATAATGCCATTTGGCTTTGGTCTGATTGTGCAACATTTAGTGCCTCTAAACTAGCAAGTGTTCCCTGATTAGCTACTGTTACTTTTAGTCCAAAAGTATAGTAACCAAGATCAATTGTACTATTATATTGCTTGGCAGGATCAATATTTAGGTTACTACAATTTTGCGAAAATAAATTACTTACATTAAAAAGAAATAAAGTAATAAAAAAGATAGTTTTTTTCATATAATTTTTTTTAGGTTGTAAAAATACTTTATTTTAGCAGAATTTACAAATAATATTATATACAGCCAGAAATTTAATAAAAATTACAGCTTTTAGGTGTGTACTTATAAATTTCTAGAATTAAGATTTGACCGCTGTGCATAGTTTGTTACTTTGACCAATGATAAATGATAAAATAAAGTTGGAAATAGAGAATTGATGATGATGGCTAAAAGTTGTAATTTTTTCGAGAAGAGAGGAATGACAGGGTTTTATGATGTGGCTTATTTTTATCATTAAGTTCACTAAGTATTGGTGAAATAATTGCGTTTTTAAGTTCTCAAAGGAACATCATAGATGTTCTATGATGTTCACAGGTTTTTCTATTTACACTTTTAGAAAATCTTTTTTTTCATAAAGAGATTCTTTACTTTGCTGCGCTTCATTCAGAACGACAGGGTTATGTTTTCAACATTCGGATTATAAATCCTAGACATTAGGTAAGACACTTGCTAGATACTTACAGGATAAAGACAGGACACTTGCTCTTTTCCTTAACCTAGTTTCCAACTATTTTATTTATTTTTGCTAAAATCTTTCTACAGAAAATGCCTGAACATATCCTACAAAGAATAGAAGAATTAAGAGAAGAACTGCATCAGCATAATTACAATTATTATGTGTTAGATGAGCCTACGATTTCGGATTTTGAATTTGATGCCAAACTTAAGGAATTGCAAGAACTGGAAGCAGCGCACCCAGAGTTTTATGACCCGCACTCTCCTACCTTGAGAGTTGGTGGAGAAATCACCAAAAATTTCCCTACCATTCAGCATCAGTTCAGAATGTATTCTTTGGATAACTCTTATGATTTCAATGATTTACAGGATTGGCACACCAGAATTTCTAGAATTTTAGAAACAGAAGACATAGAATTTGTCGCCGAACTGAAATATGACGGCGCTTCTATTTCCATTTTATTTGAAAACGGAAAGCTTTCTCAAGCGGTAACCAGAGGTGATGGTTTCCAAGGCGATGAAATCACTGCCAATGTGAAGACCATTAAAGACATTCCGCTTCAGTTGCAGGGAAATTTTCCAGAAAGATTTTTTATGCGTGGCGAAATTTATCTTACACACAACAACTTCAACAAAATTAATGAAGAACGATTGGCAGAAGGTTATGACGCTTTTATGAATCCAAGAAATACCGCTTCTGGAAGTCTGAAACTGCAAGATTCTGGCGAAGTGAGAAAGAGAAATCTTTCGGCGGTACTCTATCAATTTGTGAGCGAAAACAGTCCTGCGGAAACGCATTTCGAACTGCTTCAACAGGCAAAAACTTGGGGTTTCAAAATTTCTGAAAACGCCCAACTCTGTAAAAACTTACAAGAAGTACAAGATTTCATCAATTTCTGGGACGAGAAACGCAAGAAACTGAATTTCGAAATTGACGGAATTGTTATTAAAGTAAATTCCCTAAAACAACAGCAATTATTGGGTTACACCGCAAAATCTCCACGTTTTGCAATGGCTTATAAATTTAAAGCCGAAAAAGTAGAAACAGAATTACTCAGCATCGATTATCAAGTGGGAAGAACTGGCGCAGTAACCCCTGTTGCGAATTTGGCTCCCGTTCTCTTGGCTGGAACCATTGTAAAACGCGCTTCTCTGCACAACGAAGATATTATCAAAAAACTGGATTTGCATGTAGGAGATTTCGTCTATGTAGAAAAAGGCGGAGAAATTATTCCGAAAATTGTAGGTGTAAATCTTGGAAAACGAAATGTTTTTGCTACAGAAGTTCAGTATGCTACGCATTGTCCAGAATGTGGAAGTGAGCTGATTCGTTTAGAAGATCAGGCTGCTCATTTTTGCCCTAATGAAACGCATTGTCCACCACAAGTTGTGGGGAAAATGATTCATTACGTTTCCAGAAAAGCTTTGAATATAGAAAATTTAGGCAGTGAAACTATAGAACAACTCTACCGTGAAGGTTTACTGACCAACATTGCAGATTTTTACACTTTGCGCAAAGAACAATTACTTCCATTGGAAAGAATGGCGGAAAAATCTGCCCAAAATATCATTGACGGCGTAGAAAAATCTAAACAAATTCCTTACGAAAAAGTATTGTACGGAATTGGCATCAAACACGTAGGAGAAACGGTTGCGAAGAAACTAGCGAAGAATTTCCCAAGCATTGATGATTTAAAAAATGCCACAGAAGAAGAACTTTGCCAAGTAGAAGATATTGGTTCTAAAATTGCGGAAAGCATTGTTTCTTATCTTCAAAATCCCGAAAATTGGGAGATGATAGAACGATTGAGAAGTTATGGCGTTCAACTGGAAAAAGGCGAAAACACCACAGAAGTTTTGAGTACTGTTTTAGAAGGCAAAACCTTTCTTTTCACAGGGAAACTTTCGCTTTTCACGCGTGAACAAGCCGAAGAAATGGTAGAAAAGCATGGCGGAAAAAACATTTCGGCAGTGTCTAAAAACCTCAACTATTTGGTAGTTGGAGAAAAGGCAGGAAGCAAACTCAAAAAAGCGCAAGACATCGGTACAATTACGATTTTAGATGAACAACAGTTTTTGGATTTGATTGAAAGTTAATAATAGTAAATTTATGAAATCAAAATTCACCTTTAAATCATATTTTGTTTTGATTATGTCAATCATCCTTGCTTGTTTAATAATTTTTATTATTCCAGCATTTTTCGATAAGCCATATTATGATGATAAAATTTTTCCAAAACTTTTCCTCCCTTCAATCCTCACATTCACACTTATATATTTAGTAATTGGTGAGATTAGAACAAAATGTATTATCGTTGAAATAAACATAAATAAAATTAAAGTCAAGCGTTTTTTGGGAATTATAAATAATGAATATAATCCTTCTGAAATTACTGGATGGAAATATTCTCATCTGTCCTCAAGAGGTGGAACATATGAATATCTATACTTGTACTCTAACAATAGAAAGGTAATAAAAATTTCAGAATTTTATCACAAAAATTATTTAGACTTAAAAAATAAAATTGAAAAAGACTTTAAATTTTTAGGATACGAAGAATTTTCTTTAAAAGATGAGTTTATTGAAATTTTTAAGTAAATATAAATTTATCATTTAATAAAAAAGCTCAAGAAAATTCTTGAGCTTTTGCATTTTTAAAGAGATACTTTTACAGCTAATTCGTAGAAATGAGAATTGGCTAACCTTTTCAATTTTTCTTTTAAACATGGAGAGTTATGATAATCTCCACTAAAAATAATCACGTTTTGAGCATTGAGTGTATTCTGATTTTCGCACTCATAATTTTGTTCATGTTCGGCTGGTGTATATTTTTCAAAAAACTCATCATTAGAATAAAAAACCGTGTAATCCTTTGAAAGTTCTACATTGAACGGCATTTTCTTTTCTACTAATTTGGCTTTATCTGAAAATTCTGGCTCTATTTTTCCGTCATGATATACAATCTCTGTGAGTTCGCCATTGTTTTTTTGAGCAAATTCTTCTGCTTGTTTGTAGTTTCCAAAACCCGTGTAGATTTTGAAATTACCCACCATAAATTCTAATATTTTTTTCCCGTAATGCATTTAATTTTTATTTTTTTTCGTTATGCTCTATACTTTTTATTTTTTCTATTTTTAAAGTGTTTTCGGCTTTTTCTCAATATACCACTCAACGTCATTTTACGATACAAAACTAGATGAAACAAGTGCTTTACCCCTTACAATATTTTCTTGATTTGATACAGAATTAACATTTTATAACATTCATGAACCAACGTTTTAAATTTTCTTAAATTTGTAGTAAAATTTAGAACAATGGATTTGCATCTTGATAGAACGTTTAAGTATTATTGGTTAATGTTTAAGAGACACGATTTATCAGCAGGTCTCACGGTTTTTCTAGTTGCACTTCCCTTGTGTCTGGGTGTAGCATTAGCTTCTGGAGCACCACTTTATTCAGGAATTTTATCAGGTATTATCGGTGGAATTGTAGTAGGTGTTTTGAGCGGTTCAGATTTAGCCGTTTCTGGTCCTGCTGCAGGTTTAACCACGGTTGTAGCAGCATCTATCATTAGTTTAGGTGATTTTCAAACCTTTTTATTAACCGTTATTATAGCTGGCGTATTCCAAATTTTGTTAGGCGTTTTAAAACTGGGTGTTTTTGCCAGTTATTTTCCTAGTTCTGTGATTAAAGGAATGATGGCTGCTATAGGAATTATATTGATTTCTAAACAAATTCCATTGGCATTAGGTTATAATCAACCCGATTTTTGGACCAGTGGTTTTGTACAAATCTTTACCTCTAAAAATTTCTTAGGAAACCTGGTAGAGTTTAATTCTCATATTACCAGAGGTGCGGTTTTTATTTCTGTGATTTCCTTAGCGATTTTAGTTCTGATGAAGAAACCCCAGTTTCAAAAATACAATATGATTCCTGCTCCACTTTTGGTGGTTGCTTTTGGAATTTTAATCAATTTTTTAATGAATCAATTCGGTTCTTCTTATGCTTTAAAGCCAAATCAATTGGTTAGTATTCCAGAAAATATGTTCGCAGAAATTAAGTTTCCTGAATTTTCTAAAATCTTGAATAATCAAGAAATTTGGAAAGACGGGATTCTCATAGGAATTTTGGCAACGCTAGAGACTTTGCTATGTATAGAAGCAATGGACAAACTAGACCGTCACAACAGAATAACCCCTGTAAATCGTGAATTGATTGCACAGGGAATTGGTAATTTTCTATGCGGACTTTTAGGTGCTGTTCCACTCACCGCTGTAGTTGTAAGAGGTTCTGCCAATATAGAAGCTGGCGCAAAGACTAAAGTCTCAGCCTTCATGCATGGAATATTTTTATTACTCTCTGTACTACTGATTCCGTTTTTGATTAACATGATTCCGTATGCTTCTTTATCTGCTATTTTGATTATTACAGGTTTTGGACTCACGAGAGTTGAGATTTATAAACATCTTTTCAAACTCGGTTTAAAACAATTTATTCCTTTTATTGCAACCATTATCATTATCCTTGTAACAGACTTATTAATAGGTGTTTCTATCGGTTTATTGATTTCTATTTATTACATCATCAAAGAAAATTTCAAAGAAAACTACGAAATAGAAAAAACACATTTTCAAGGTATTGACCAATATAAATTGAAACTTCACAGCAATGTAACCTTTATTAATAAAGTAAAAATTAAAAATGCTTTGGATAAAGTTCCCGCTTATTCTGTATTAACTATTGACGGCTCCGAAATCCATTTTATAGACTATGATGTTTTAGAAATTATCTCAGATTTCAAAAATAAAGCACATGACAGACACATTCAGCTTCAAATGATTAATATAGAAACCGTAGAAACTGCAGCGATTTCTCATTAGAAAAAAGCCCTCATAAAAGTATGAAGGCTTTCGGTCTAAAAATCAAATACTGAAAATATGAAGTAAAATTGTTTTTTATGAATGATTTGTTTTTACGGCAAGTTCGTATACATTTCCTCGCATTAAAAACTTTATTCTTTCTCTAGTAGTTACGGTATTTACACCGCTTTCATCTGTGATAATGATTCTATCTCCTAATGCAATATTTTGGTCAGAAAAAACATCTTCTGGCAGCATGTCATTTTCTGCTTTTTTCATGTCAAAAAGAATTTGATCTGCCATTTCTTGAAATCCTTCAGCATCAGAATAAAGCACTCTGTAGTTTGGGTGGTCTGGTAATTCTACCTTAAAAGGCTTTCTACTTTCTAATAATTTCGCCGAATCATTTGGCATAGGGTTATCAGAACCATCTGTAAAACCTACTTCTACCAATTCACCTTCATGCTTGTTAGCATAATCTAACGCATCTTCAAAAGTTGCAAAATTGGTTGTCACCGTATATTGGTCAAATTCATAATGCTGTAATCTATCTTCGGTGTGATGTGTAGTCATTTTGTAAAAATTTTGTGATTTGGTAAAGCAAAGATAGATGGCCATGTTTTCAATTATCTTACACAATTATGTTAAATACTTTCAAAATTGTGAGATGATGATTTTTTTGATTAATTTTAGGCACTCATTTTAAAATTATGAATTAATGCTTAAGAAAACGTTTATTATAGCGACATTATTTCAGGCTGCTGCTTTTTTTGGTCAGCAATACGGCGGAATGTGGATTCCTACTGAAATTAATGAAAAAGAGATGAAATCTCTGGGAATGAAAATCAAAGCCCAAGACATTTGGAACACTGAAAAACCGAGTATTAAAGACGCTGTGGTTCAGTTTGACGGAGGTTGTACTGCAGAAATTATTTCACCAAAAGGTTTATTATTAACCAATCACCACTGCGGTTATGATAACATCCAAAGCCATTCTACCGTAGAAAATGATTTATTGACCAATGGATTTTGGGCAAAAAACATGGGCGAAGAATTGCCAAACCCTGGCGTTACCGTAGATTTTGTTACGGATATTAAAGAAATTACTCAAGATATTTTAGGCAATACCTCTTCATTAAGCGGAGCAGATTTGACTAAAAAAATCAATGAAAATATAGACACTTACAAGAAATCTCAAAAAATAGAATCTTACCAAAGTATTATTGTAAGACCTATGTTTGCAGGGAATAAATATTATGCATTTGTAGTAGAAACCTATGAAGACATTAGATTAGTAGGAGCACCACCACAAAGCATTGGTAAATTCGGTTCTGATACGGATAACTGGGTATGGCCAAGACATACTGGCGATTTTTCTATGTTTAGAATTTATGCTGACAAAAACAACAAACCAGCGGAATATTCTAAAGATAATATTCCTTTTACTCCAAAACATTTCTTACCGATTTCTGTAAAAGACATTAAAGAAAATGATTTCACTTTTGTTTTCGGATTTCCAGGCAGAACCAATGAATATTTGCCAAGCGTAGCGATTGAAAAAATCATCACAGATACCAATCCTGCGAGAATTGAAGTAAGAGACATCGCACTTAAAACGCTAGACGAAAAAATGCGTGCTGATGATGCCACCAGAATTAAATATTCATCTAAATACGCTTCTGTAGCCAACTATTGGAAAAAATGGATTGGCGAAACAAAAGGTCTTAAAAAATCAAATGCTGTTGCCAAAAAACAAGCTTATGAAAGTTCTCTAGTGGCTAAAAATTCAGAAATTAAAACGTCTCTTGATGAATTTAAAAAACTGTATGACCAACAAGCGCCTTACGCTTTAAACAATGCTTATTACAATGAAATTCTAAGAAATGCCGAAACATTAACGCTTGCTAATCTGTATTATACTTTTGTACAAAATTATGAAGCAGGGAAAGTAGATAACAAAACTGTTCAAGGATTCAAAAACAGACTTTCTGGCATTTATAAAGATTATGATGGCGAATTAGATGCTAAAGTAACCGCTAAACTTTTGGCTTTATACGCCAATAAAACAGCACCAGAATTTTTACCAGAAGGTTTTGCTCAATTTAAAGATGTGAACCAAAATCTTCAAATCCTTGAAAACTGGAGCAGAAATTCTGTGATTTCAGGAAGAAATGCGGTAAACGGAGCTACGGTTTATTCTAATGTAGACCAAGTTTTTTCTAATCTTCTAGAATTGGTAAAAACTTTAAAAGCTGACCCTATTTATCAGACTTTAACCAAAATGAGAGAAACTTATGTAGCTAAAGCAGATGCTCAATATGTAGGTTTACAAAGTAAAATAGACGCTTTACAAAAAAAATATTTAGCGCAAATGATGGCTACAGATACCGAAAGAAAATTCTTCCCAGATGCCAACTCTACGTTGAGAGTAACATACGGAAAAGTAAAAGGTTCTAATCCTGCAGATGCGATTTCTTACCACTATGAAACCACTCTAGACGGTGTAATGGAAAAATATGTTCCAGGAGATTATGAATTTGATGTTCCACAAAAATTGATTCAGTTGTACAACACCAAAGGTTATGGCGATTATAAAAATGCTGCAGGAAAAATCCCATTAGCATTTACTGCTACCAATCACACTACAGGTGGAAACTCAGGAAGCCCAGCTCTTGACAAAAAAGGAAATCTTATCGGTTTAAATTTTGACAGACAATGGGAAGGTACCATGAGCGACATTAATTTCGATCCTAGATTCAGCAGAAATATTATGGTTCAGACCAAGTATATTTTATTTATCATTGATAAATTTGCTGGAGCAAGATGGTTATTAGACGAAATGAAAATTGTGAAATAATTTTTGATAAATATCATTAAAGAAACGCGCCAAAAGGCGCGTTTCTTTTTGTATAATCTAAACATGAAAAAAGCCTCAGAATAAATTCTGAGGCCAAACACAAATGATGAAATTTACTCTTACCTCTGTAGAGTGATACAAAGGTAGATCAAATGAAAATTCTTATTCTTACAATTTTACGAATGAATTTTATAGAATTTTCAGTTTTAATATCCAAAAATTTCTTCTAAACCCACTTCGTAAAAATCTCCTAAGTTCTTAATCGCAGAATGGTCTAAATTTTCTTTTTTACCCATGACAGCTACATTATAAGAAATGGGTTTTAATTCTTGATTGTAGAATTGGGTTAAATCTTCCAACTGTAGATTTTCTATTTCGTGGTAAATTTTTTCTCTAATATCATAATCTATTCCTATTTTTTTAAGATTTAAAAAATTAAAGAAAATGTTGGTTCTGGTTATTCGGGTAGAAGCAATTTGTTTCAGTGCAGAATTTTTAGCATTATTAAATTGCGTAGGAATTTGAGGTAAATCTTTCATTAAATCATCCATCGCATCTACTGCTAAATGTAATTTATTAGCTTGTGTACCAATGTAACTTACCACGTAATTATGTCTATCAAGATAAGTTGCGGTAGAGTAATTTACATACGCAGAATACGCTAAACTCTTACTTTCTCTGAGCTCCTGAAAAACAATAGATGATAAACCTCTGCCAAAATATTCATTAAAAACATTTATTTTCCCGTAGTTTTCGGTATTCAGTTGAGAAGCCCTACCAATCTTACTCATTTCCATCTGAACCATGTCATAATTGGTAAAGAAAACTTTTCCTTGAGTTTCAAGTTCTTGATAAATTTTCGGCTTTGGAATGGTGAGCGTTGCTTTTTCTAACAACGGTTGAATTTTTTCCTTGAACCCATCAAAATCTTTACCGTAGAAGAAAATTTCATAAGGTAATTTGGTCAAATTCTTCACTTTTTCAGTAAGGTACTCAACTTTCGTTTCTCTCAATTTTTCTTCAGAAATCACATCTCTGAATCTGGAATTTTCACCAAATTTTGCATAATGACTTAATGCCGTCATGATTCTTGACTTGTCTTTTTTAGCGACATTTCTGCTTTCTAAAATCAATTCTATCGTACTTTCATAGACTTCATTATCAGGTTTTACTTCGGTAATCCAATGTTTTAAAAGTTCAAAACCTTTGATTAGATTTTCCTCAAAACCAGTAAGCGAAATAATCATTTGGTCGTCATACGTTTTGAAATCATTACTAATTCCTAATTTAAAAAACTCTTGACTTAATTGGTCAGCCGAAAAACGAGAAGTTCCCAAATATTGTAAAACTTGCACTGCTAAGAAAAGCTCTTTATCATGGTCTGTTCCTATCTTGTAAATCAAATGCAACTGCGCAATTTGATTGTATTTATTTTTGACAAAACTGATTTTTTTATCTCCTATTTGGGTTTCTTCGATGATGCTTTTATAATCAATAAATTTCGGAGTAATTTCTGAAGATTTTTCCTCAAGAATTTTGGTCAAAAACTCAGATTGTGCTTCTCTATTGATTTTAACTGGAGTAATTCCCGGATTTTCTACTCGGATAAGATTTTCATTTTCGCCACGCAATTTTTTGACGATTACATAATTTTTTTGGAAGAATTTTTGTGCAAAATCTACCACTTCTTGCTTGGTAATTTTCTCAAATTTTTCAATTTCCGAAAGTTCTTCTTCCCAAGTTCTGTCATTGATATAAATTCCGTAAAGTGCTGTTGCTAAACCATCTGCAGTTTCTAAATTTCTGATTTTCTGCAATTTCATATCATTGATAATCGCAGGAATTAACCAATCTGGGAAATCACCATTTTTTACCTTTTCTATCTCTGCCAAAAGCAATTGTTCTGCCTCTTCTAAAGATTGATTTTCCTTCGGAACAATCATGAGCGAGAACAATCCGTATTGCTTAAAACCCAATTCATAAGCATAACTTCTGAGTGCTTTATGCTTTTGGTTAATGTTTAAATCTAGCAAACCTGCTTCACCAGAATTGGAGAGAATCTGTGCCACCATTTCTGCCAAATGCTCTTCTTTGGTTCCATAAGAATCTGTTCGCCAAGCAATATTTAACCTTGGCGCAGAAGGACTTTTTACAATTCTTTCTACAATTTCAGTTTGAGGTTCTTCTATAATTTTTTCTTTCTTCGGAAGTTCTTTGTACTCAAATTTTCCAAAATATTGATCGACTAAAAGAATGGTTTCCTCGAAATCTAAATCTCCCACCAAAACCATCGCCATGTTATTAGGCACATAAAAATCATTGAAATACTGATGAATAGCCTTCATAGAAGGATTTTTCAAATGCTCAGATTTCCCCAAAGTGGTTTGTTGGCCGTTAGGATGTTTCGGAAAAAGTGCTTCCATAAGCGCATAATTCACCAGCCTCACATCATTATCTTGTGCACGATTAAACTCTTCATAAACTGATTCTAACTCAGTATGAAAAAGCCTTAAAACCAGTCCAGAAAAACGCTCTTTTTCTATTTTTAACCATTTTTCCAATTCATTATTCGGAATGTTATTTTTGTATACGGTTTCGTCTAACCAAGTATGGGCATTGGTTCCTGTAGCACCAAGAGAAGAAATGGCTTTATCATATTCATTGGCAATAGCATATTGACTGGCTTCTTGAGAAATTTCGTCTATTTTTCTATAAATTTCCTTCTTTTTTTCTGGATTTTGCTCAGATTTGTGTTGTTCGTACAAATCAGAAATTTGGTCTAATAACACTTTTTCTTTTTTCCAATCCAGAGTTCCTAATCTGCTCGTTCCTTTGAACATCATGTGTTCTAAATAATGCGCCAATCCTGTATTATCTGATGGATCATTATTGCTTCCTGTTCTTACTGGAATATACGTTTGGATTCTGGGAGCATCATCATTCTGAGCCAAATAAACCGTTAATCCATTGTTTAATTTGTAGATTCTTACCCCCGTTTCATCTCCTTCTACTTGTTGGTAATTGTACCCGTTTTTATCTGTGTAATTTTTAGTTGTTAATGATAATTTCGTCTGCATTAATTTCTTATTTCTAATTATTTATTCGGATATTTCTGAATGAGAGCCTGTAAAATCGCCCATGTTTCCATATCTATTACACCGTCATAATTTTGTGGTCTAAAATGATATTGGAAGGCCTCAATAGTTTTCTTCGTAGCATCATCCCAAACTCCTGTTTCTGTAATTCCATAGCCAAATTGTTTTAGGGCAATCTGTACTTTCATCACAAAAGCCATGTCATTGATTTTAGTATTAAAATCTTCTGGAAGCATCTGAGACTGAATGCTCTGCACAACGGTATCATCATACCACATTCCTATTCCGTATTCGTCATATAATTTTTTCCAAGGAAATAATGGACCTGGGTCTTGTTTACGAGTTGGTGCAATATCAGAATGTGCTAAAACATTCGTAGGTGGAATTTGATAACGCGTCACAACATCTTGTACCAAAGCTGCCACTTTTTTCACTTGATGCTCTGGAAACGGAACGAAAACTCTTTTCCCGTCTACTACTTTAAAACCTTCATTCACGATTTCTATACCGATAGAAGTATCATTAAGCGTTGCATCTTTTCTCCATGAACTGATTCCTGCGTGATAAGACCTTTTGTTTTCGTCTACCAACTGATAAATTTCTATATCGGTAGAATCATTTACCAAATAGTGAGAACTTACGGCTTGAGTGGTTAAAACCCTCACAGATTTATCATGATCCAAAGCTGTGTAATGTAAAATCACATATTTCTGCCTAAAATTTTGTGCAATGGCAGGAAAATGATTTCTGGTCACTTTATAACCTTCTGGTTTTGCACCTACCAAAGATCCATAGCTGATGGTATTATCATTTTTAGCAGGATCAGCTATATTTACTGTAAAATAATCACCATGCACATCATGTTTTATCTCTGATTTGGGAGGTTTTGGTATCGTGGTATTAGTTGGTTGAGGTAAATGATTAGGTTTTGCAATTTCTTTTTGCGATCCGCAAGAAATAATTAAAGATGCTAAACCTATGAAATATAATGAATTACGCATTTTATTGATTTTTTAAAAGATTATTTATTCAAAAATACGAAAATTTTTAGCAATTTTTTTTTGGTTATTAAGGAAAACTGTCCTATATTTGCACTCGCAATTACGGAAGAGAAGTTCTTAAAAGAATTTGCAAGGAGGGTTGCCGGAGTGGTTAACGGAGCAGTTTGCTAAACTGTCGACTCGCAAGGGTCGCAAGGGTTCGAATCCCTTACCCTCCGCAACCAAGAAATTCGGGGTGTAGCGTAGTCCGGTCATCGCGCCTGGTTTGGGACCAGGAGGTCGCAGGTTCGAATCCTGCCACCCCGACAAAAAAAATCGAAAATTTTAAGAAAATTAGGGTGCGTAGCTCAGCTGGATAGAGCATCTGCCTTCTAAGCAGACGGTCTCAGGTTCGAATCCTGACGCGCTCACGAAAACCTCGCTTTTAGCGAGGTTTTTCTTTTTTTTAATTATATTTTAATGAATGAAAAATTTGGTAATTATTGGCAAAGTTTTCCCAGAACCTAATTCTACAGCTGCTGGTTCTAGAATGATTCAATTGATGGATTTATTCTTAACTCAAAATTATCAAATTACATTTCTTTCCACCGCTACTATTTCAGAAAATAGCTTTGACTTAAGCTCTAAAAACATTCAGTTTCAGAACATTTCACTCAATGACAGCAGTTTTGATGAACTCATCAAAAATCTAAACCCAGATATAGTTGTTTTTGACAGATTCACCACTGAAGAACAATTCGGGTGGAAAGTTTCAGAGCAAGTTCCGAATGCCGTTAAAATTCTCGACACCGAGGATTTACATTTCCTAAGAAACGCCAGAGAAAAAGCTTTTAGACAAAATAAATTTTTAGAAAATTCAGATTTAATCAATGACGTTTTCAAACGTGAAATAGCTTCCATTTTAAGATGCGACTTATCCCTCATTATTTCTGAATTCGAAATGAATTTACTCATTGAAAAGTTTAAAATGGACGAGAATATTCTCTTTTATCTTCCACTTTTTGGAGAGGTTAAAAACCCTGAAACTTCTTTTTCCGAAAGAAAAAACTTTGTCAGCATCGGTAATTTTTTACACGAACCGAATTGGCAAACCGTTCTCCAACTGAAGAAAATTTGGAAAGACATCAAAAAACAACTTCCAGAAGCCGAAATTCACATTTATGGTGCTTACGCAAGTGAAAAAGTCTTTCAATTGCACAACGAAAAAGAAGGTTTCATTATCAAAGGAAGAGCCGAAAGCGTAGAAACTGTTTTTAACACTGCTAAAGTTTTACTTGCACCCATTCCTTTTGGAGCTGGAATTAAAGGTAAATTGCTCGAAAGTATGCAATTTGGATTACCCAATGTTACTTCCGCAGTTGGTGCAGAAGCGATGCATGGAAACCTTGACTGGAATGGATTTATTACAGATGATGAAAACGAATTCATAGAAAAAGCAGTTCTACTCTATCAAGATGAAAATCTTTGGCAAAAATCCCAAGAAAATGGCTTCAACATTATAGAAAACAGATTCAAAAAAGAACTTTTTGAGCCCAATTTCATTCATAAAATTCAAGAAATTTCTGAGAATTTAGAATCATATAGAAACCAAAATATCTTAGGTCAAATTCTACAACATCACACGTTACAAAGCACTAAGTACCTGAGTAAGTGGATTGAAGAAAAGAACAAAAAATAATCCCACAAAATTTCCGTATTTTTACGCATTAAAGTGTAGATATGCCGCAAAAAATCACAGAATTAGCTCAAGAATTGGGAGTTACCACAGAATCTCTTAAAAACTTCATCGAAGATTTTGATTTAGACCTTTCAGAATGTCTTTTTCCAAACCTTGAAGTAAAGGATGATTTTGCCAAATTCGCTAGAGAAAACGTTAAGTTTTTGCAGAAATACGAAAAAGACTTAGTAGAGGAAAAATCTTCTACTCAAATTGCTTCAGAAATCCAACAGCCCGTAGAAAAAGTAGAGGCAATTATCAAAAAAAATAAACCTAATTTATTCGAAAACGGCTTGTATAAATCCTCGGTTTCTAGTTTCGGCATAGATAATAAACTCGGCGGAAATTACAGTTTCGTTTATGATTATTTTGGGCATTTAACCTCATTAACTCAGCGAGATTTCATCGGCTATAGAGATTTATATTTCTACATTACAGAAATGCTGAATCCTTTTATAGATGAGACCCAGACGAAAGATTGGGGCATCCAAAAACCTGCTGGAATTATTTTATACGGCCCACAAGGAAGTGGAAAAATTTTCTGGGCAAGAAAAATTGCTGAAATCATCAATTATGAGTTCAAAGAAGTGATGAATTCTTATTTGAGAACCAGTTTTATCAACGGAAAAAGAAGTGATTTTAATGATTTTTTAACTGCAATGATGAAGGAAGATAAAGTATTGCTATTTTTAGAAAACTTCCACGAAATTGCTCAAGAAAAACCAATTGACTACAGCATTTTTTCAGAAAACAAATCTACCAAAGATATTATTCTCCATTCGATTCATAAATTTGTGAACGAAGAGTTATTGATGGTGGTAGCTGCTACAAATTTGACTGGAATAGACAATGAGGTTTTTGCACCAGGAAGATTCGACATAAAAATTCCGATTTTCCCACCCAATGAAGATGAAAGAGCACAGATGATTATGCAATACATCACGCTTAACTTATCTGAAGACGCTATTCTGATGAAAATATTAAAACACAATGGTGCGGACAAAAAACCATATTGGAGTGAATATGCAAAACGCATGAATCTCTTCAGTAATACCATGATGATTGATTTCACCCAAAGTGTAAAAAAACGTCTTAGAAATGTGTATTTGCGCAAAAAAACACACGAATGCAAAATTGAAAAATCAATTCTAGAAGCCAGTTTCATAGAGTGTGCCAGTAAATTGACTGATGAATATTTAAACGAAGTTCAGCAGTTCATCAGAGAAGTTTCTGCCAATGATTATGATGTTTTTGCAGCGAGAATTGAAGCCATGAAGAAAGAATTTCAAGCTTATATTATTAAAGAAAAACCACAAAGAAAAATAGGTTTTAACGTAGAAGAAGATTAAAATGGATACAGAAAATTTAAAAATTCAGATAAAAACATTTTTTGGTTTAGAAGAAGTTCTTGCCGAAGAAATTAAAAAGTTAGGCGGAAGAAAAGTAGAGATTAAAAACCGCGCTGTAAACTGCGAAGGCGACCTTGGTTTTCTATACAAAATCAATTATTCTGCCAGAACAGCGGTTAAAATTTTGGTTCCTATTGCGACTTTTAAAGCATGGAACGAAAATAAATTTTATGACAAAGTTTTCGATTTTCCTTGGGAAACCGTGATGAGTGTAGACCAAAGTTTTGCCATAGATTCTACGGTTTATTCTGAAACGTTCACACATTCACAATTTGTCGCCTTGAAAATGAAAGATGCAATTTGTGATTATTTCGTGATGAAAGAAAGACGCAGACCAAATGTAGACCCGAAAAATCCTGATATTAAATTCCACCTTCATATTGACAGAGAATTGGTAACAATTTCTTTAGATTCTTCTGGAGACCCTTTATTTAAACGTAGTTACCGAAAAGAACAAGGTGAAGCGCCGATTAATGAAGTTCTCGCTTCGGGAATGTTGCAACTGGCAGGCTGGGACGGAAAAGGCAATTTTCTTGACCCTATGTGCGGAAGTGGAACGCTTTTAATCGAAGCAGCTATGCTAGCGATGGATTTACCTGCGCAGATTTTCAGAAAGAAATTTGCATTCCAAAATTGGAAAAACTATGACGCTGAGTTGTTTGCAAAAATTAAAGAATTCAGAATTAATAGGATTAAAGAATTTACGGGGAAAATTGTAGGTTACGACATTGATGCAAGAATGCTGAATGCTGCTAGAATCAACATAGAAGCGGCAGAAATGGAAGATGTAATCGAGGTAAAAAAACAGAATTTCTTTGAATCTGAAAAAGATATGTTTCCGTTGTTAATGGTTTTCAATCCGCCTTATGATGAGAGAATTGCGATTAACCAACCCGATTTTTACAAGAAAATTGGCGATACTTTTAAACAAAAATACCCGAATACATTGGCTTGGATGATTTCATCAGATTTAGAAGGCGTGAAAAATGTAGGTTTAAGACCTTCTAGAAAAATAAATTTGTTCAACGGAAAATTAGAATGCCGTTTCTTGCAATACGAAATGTATGAAGGAACGAAGAAGATTCATAAACTGGAGAAATAATAGAGATTCTTTCAATTTTTAAATTCTTTAATTTTTAATTATTTAATATCTTTACACATCAATTTTTCAAAAAATTACATGCAAAATACAGCTCAACAATTTAGCGAAGTTATCAATCAATGTCGTGATTTATTTTCTAAAAAATTACAAGATTACGGTGCAGCTTGGCGTGTTCTGAGACCGAGTTCTATTACTGACCAAATTTATATAAAAGTCAATAGAATCCGTACTTTACAGATGACTGACGTAAAAATGGTAGATGAACACGAAGAAAATGAATTTATAGCGATTGTGAACTACTCTATCATTGGTTTAATTCAGTTGGAAAAAGGTTTTTCTGAAAATTTAGACGAAGACAGAACCGAAATTCTGAAATTATATGATGATTACGCTCAAAAAGCAAAAGATTTAATGCTTCGTAAAAACCACGATTATGGTGAAGCTTGGCGCGAAATGAGAATTTCATCCATCACCGATTTAATTTATCAAAAAGTTCTTCGCACGAAACAAATTGAAGACAATCAGGGAAAAACGGTTGCATCCGAAGGAATTGACGCTAATTATTATGATATGCTGAATTACGCAGCGTTTTGTTTGATTAAGTTTTCGGAAACTAATTCCTAAACCCTAATTCCTAAAAATGAAAAGAATTTTAAGATACATTATTGCCGTTATTTTCATTGCATCTGGTTTTGTGAAAGCGATAGATGTAAAAGGTTTTTCTTTTAAACTCGAAGAATATTTTTCGCCAGACGTTTTTAATTTGACTTTTTTACAGAATTTCACTTTAGAAATTGCAATTTTTGTAGTCACATTAGAGTTGATTTTAGGATTAATGCTTTTGTTGAAAATGAAGCTAAAATGCACGCTCATTTCGTTAATTGCATTGTGCGTTTTCTTTGCATTTCTCACATTTTATTCAGCGTATTATAACAAAGTTACAGACTGCGGTTGTTTTGGAGATGCCATCAAATTCACACCTTGGCAGAGTTTCTGGAAAGACATGGCGCTGCTTTTTGGTTTAATTATTCTTTGGTTTTTAAATAAAAAATCAGACACATTAAATAATGAAAAAGGATTTCTAAAAATGCCATTTCTTGGAATTGGAATTTTAATTTCTGCGTACGTTATTTATTACGGAATTGTACACGAACCTTTGATTGATTTCAGAGATTATAAATTTGGAACTGACTTAAATGTAGAAAAACAAAAAATATCGGCCAATCCTTCGGAATACAAAACTTCTTACACGCTGAAAAACGCCAAAACTAGCGAGGAAAAAGTGGTAGGACAAGATGATTTCATCAATCAAAAAGAATATTGGGAAGAAGGAACACCATGGCAAATTCAGAAAGGTAAAGAAGTTTCTGTTTTAGTAAAACAAGGTTATCAGTCTTCTATTGATAAATTTAAATTAGAAGACGAAAACGGAAATGATATCACTGACCAAATTATACGTTCACCGAAAGTGTATTTGATTTTCTCTTATAAACCAAAGGAAATTTCTTACGGAGCACATCCATCAGAAGAAATTCAAGAAAAACTAGAATTGGTGGCTGGAAAATCTCCAATTTATGAAATCTCAACAGAAAAATCAGATTTATTAGGTTTTCAACATTTAACAATGGACGGAACTGCTATCAAAACTATTGCAAGAAGCAATCCTTTTGTTTTGGTCTTAGAAAACGGTAAAATTGTAGAAAAGAAAAGTCTGGAAGATTTTTTAAAACATTAAAATAAAAAAACTTTGCGCTCATTGCGAAAAACTTTGCGACTTTGCGTGAAAAATAAACAAAAATAAAATGAGAAAAACCAACAAATCCATCGCAGGATATCATTTATTGATGATTCTTTCGGCTGTAGATTATAAATTTCATGTAGGCGAAGAAAAAGTCATCAGAGAATACTTAGAAGAAGAATTTCCGTTCCATGTGAATTTGGATAACGAGTTAGAAGTGATTTCTGCACTTCAACCTAGCGATTGGAAAGACCATTTTGAGTTTCAGGCACATTGTTTCCTTGACGATTCTACCGAAAAAGAACGCGAAGAATTTAAACAATTTGCAAAAAGACTCATCAAAGCAGATACCAACGTTTCAGACAGAGAGCATGACTTCTACTCTTTGATGAAAACCATTTGGAAAATGTAATTTTATATGAAAATTTAAAATAACTGATTCAATTCATACCATAATATTTCTGTTAATCTTTAAAAATTCAGAAATTTGCAAAAATTTAAAATTTAACCTCAATACTTTATAGAAATGAGAAAAAACATTGTAGCAGGAAACTGGAAAATGAACAAAAATGTAATTGATGCTCAGCAATTAATGGCTCAATTATTAGATTATAAAAAAGCTAATGCCACCAATTGCGAAGTGTGGATTGCGCCGCCTTCATTGTATTTAATGATGGCAAGAGATATTTTCGAAAATAACGAAGTTGGTGTTTTTTCACAAGACATGAGCGAATACGAAAGTGGCGCTTACACAGGTGAAATTTCTGCAGATATGTTACAATCTATCGAAGCAGACGGTTCTATCATTGGTCACAGCGAAAGAAGACAATACCATGGTGAAACCGATTCTCACTGCAACAGAAAAGTGAAATTGGCTTTAGATAAAGGTTTAACTCCTATTTATTGCAACGGAGAAACTTTGGAACAAAGAAAAGCTGGTCAACATCTTGAAGTGGTGAAAAACCAAACAGAAACTGCTCTTTTCACTCTTTCTGCTGAAGAAATTAAAAAAGTGGTAATCGCTTACGAACCAGTTTGGGCAATCGGAACTGGTGAAACTGCTTCTCCAGAACAAGCGCAAGAAATTCACGCGCACATAAGAAGTCTTATCGCTGCTAAATACGGACAAGAAGTAGCTGATGAAATCTCTATTCTTTACGGAGGTTCTGTAAAACCAGACAATGCTAAGGAAATTTTCTCTCAACCAGATATTGACGGTGGTTTAATTGGTGGAGCTGCTTTAAAATTAGAAGATTTTTCTAAAATTATTGAAGGATTTAACTAGAAGGAAGATTCAAGAATCAAGATATAAGACTGAGCCGAAAGAAATTTTCGGCTTTTTTCTTTTACAATTCGGAAACTTAGCCGCTCGCTTCGCTCGCGCCATAAAATTTCACTAAATTTGCACGGAATTTAAAAAACATCTAACACGCAACACATGCAAAACTATACAGAATTCAACTTCAAAATACAACCACTTGAACCTTGGAACGAAATCTTAATGGCAGAACTTATTGAAATAGGTTTTGACAGTTTCACGGAAGAACTAGAAGGAATTTTAGCATACATTCCAACGGATTTGGTGAATGAAGAGAATTTCAAAACCCTAGAAATTTTCAATAATGAAAATGTAAAAATTTCTTACACTTTCCAAGAAATGCCGAACATCAACTGGAACGAAGAATGGGAAAAAAACTTCTCTCCGATTAATGTAGAGGATAAGGTTTTAATTCGTGCAGAATTTCACGAACCAAATCCTGCGATGGAAGAAATCATTATTCAGCCGAAAATGTCTTTCGGAACGGGACATCACCCAACTACGCATCTCATGATTCAGCAAATGCTGGAAATGGATTTCAAAGACAAAAAAGTTTTGGATATGGGTTGTGGAACTTCCGTTCTTGCAATTTATGCCAAAATGAAAGGCGCAAAAGATGTTCTGGCGATTGATATTGATGAATGGTCAGTTGAAAATTCTAAAGAAAACGCTGAGAGAAACAACGTAGAACTCAGAATAGAACTGGGAACTGCCGAAAATTTAGGAAAAGAAAAATTTGACATTATCTTAGCAAATATCAACAGAAATATCTTGATTTCAGACATCCCAACTTACGTAAAAGACCTGAACGAAGGCAGCGAACTATTGCTTTCTGGCTTATGTTTCTTTGATGTAGATGATATTCTAGAAGTTTGTACAGAACAAGGTCTTAAACTCAAAAACAAACAACAGCGCGAAGAATGGTGCAGCTTGCTTTTGGAAAAATAAATTTTTAGAATTGATGTTTACAGAATTAATCAAAAAAAGAATCTTTGCTTACTTAATTGACGGTGTGGTCATTTCTACTCCGCTTTATATTGTAGGAATTATTTATTGGGATTATATTTTGACGGCTCATCCAAGTCAATTGTCTAAGTTAACTTTATATTTACAATTTATTCCTTTCTTTTTATATTTTTTTATTTCAGAGATGTTTTTTGATAAAACATTGGGCAAAAAATTAATGAAATTAAAGGTCATTCAAACAGAGAACAAAAATAAATTCACAACTATTTTCATTAGAACAATATCACGATTAATTCCTCTAGATTTAGCAACTTTTTTAATTTTTGAAAACGAACTTTTACATGATAAAATTTCAAAAACAAAAGTTGTAGAAAATATTTAACGTTCAAATTCATTTGAGCGTTTTTTTATTTCCACATCATGTTCAAAATCATTAAATTTGCGTCTTTACAAAAACATATATAGAAAGCATTATCAATATGACTTCACAAGAAATACGCCAACAGTTTTTAGATTTTTTCAAAAGCAAAGGACACTTAATTGTTCCTTCTGCTCCAATTGTGCTGAAAGATGACCCTACTCTGATGTTTTCCAACTCTGGAATGACTCAGTTTAAGGACTATTTCCTTGGCTACAAAGAACCAAAAGCACCTAGAATTGCCGATACTCAAAAATGTTTGAGAGTTTCTGGAAAACACAATGATTTGGACGATGTAGGTCGTGATACGTATCACCACACCATGTTCGAAATGTTGGGAAACTGGAGTTTTGGAGATTATTTCAAAAAAGAAGCCATCGATTTTGCTTGGGAATTATTGACAGAAGTTTATAAAATTCCAAAAGAAAACCTATATGTAACCATTTTTGAAGGAGACGCTTCAGAAAATTTAGAGCGCGACCAAGCTGCTTACGATTTTTGGAAGGCACACATTTCAGAAGACAGAATTATCAATGGAAACAAGAAAGATAATTTCTGGGAAATGGGTGAATCTGGACCTTGCGGACCTTGTTCAGAAATTCACGTAGACCTACGTTCTGAAGAAGAAAAAGCAAAAACTCTGGGTGTTCAGTTGATTAACCAAGATCATCCTCAAGTTGTAGAAATTTGGAATAACGTATTCATGGAGTTCAACAGAAAAGCTGATGGAACTCTAGAAAAACTTCCTGCGCAACATGTAGATACAGGAATGGGATTTGAGAGACTTTGTATGGCGTTGCAAGGTAAAAAATCTAATTATGACACCGATGTTTTCACTCCGCTGATTGCAAAAGTAGAAGAACTTTCTGGCAAAAAATATGAAGGAATTTTAGAAAACGAAAAAGATATTGCGATTAGAGTTGTTGTAGACCATATTCGTGCGGTTGCTTTTGCAATTGCAGACGGTCAGTTGCCTTCTAATGGTGGTGCTGGTTACGTAATTCGTAGAATTTTGAGACGTGCCATTTCATATTCTTACAGATTTTTAGACATGAAAGAGCCTTTCTTATATGAATTGGTGGCTGTGCTAAAAAATCAAATGGGAGCTTTCTTCCCAGAAATTGTGAAGCAAGAAAAATTGGTGACCGAAGTGATTAAAGAAGAAGAAAATTCTTTCTTGAAAACCATCGAACACGGTTTGGTGCGTCTAGATCACATCATAAAAGATACCATTGCTAAAAACGAAAAAGTATTACCAGGAGCTGAAGTTTTTGAACTGTATGATACTTATGGTTTCCCAGCTGATTTATCTAGAATTATTGCCGAAGAAAAGCAATTAACTGTAGATGAAAAAGGCTTCGATGAAGAAATGGAGAAACAAAAACAACGTTCTAAAAAATCATCGGCGCAAAAAGTTTATGACTGGGTAATTTTAGAAGAAAAACCAGAAACTTTCGTAGGTTATGACCAAACTTCTTCTGAGACTTACATTACAAGATATAGAAAAGTAGAAAATAAAGACGGAGAATTCTTCCAAATTGTACTGAATAAAACACCTTTCTATCCTGAAGGTGGTGGTCAGGTTGGTGACAAAGGAATTCTTATTCCAAGTTATGCAGAAGGTTTTGACCTTGCTAATCCTGCTGCTTTTGACAGAAAAAATGCTACTGAAATTTTAGAAGTTTTAGAAACTAAAAAAGAAAATAACCTCATCATTTCTTTGGTGAAAGAATTACCAAAAGATGCAGGAGCACTTTTCTACGCAGAAGTAAACACCGCAGACAGAAAAAACTCACAAGCAAATCACTCTGTAACACACTTGTTGCACGAAGCTTTGAGAGACGTTTTAGGAACGCACGTAGAACAAAAAGGTTCTTATGTAGGGCCAGAATATTTGCGTTTTGACTTCTCTCATTTTTCAAAAATGAACGAAGAAGAATTGGCTTTGGTGGAGGAAAAAGTAAATGCTAAAATCAAGGAAAATATCCCGTTACAGGAATTCAGAAATATCCCGATTCAAGAAGCGCTATACAAAGGAGCAATGGCACTTTTCGGGGAAAAATATGGTGACAATGTAAGAATGATTCAATTCGGAAGTTCTAGAGAATTATGTGGTGGAACACACGTAAAATCTACTGGCGAAATTGGCCATTTCAAATTGGTTGCAGAAAGTTCTACAGCTGCTGGAATTAGAAGAATAGAAGCGATTTCTGGTGATAAAGCATCGGAATATTTCAAAAATTTAGAAAACCAACTGAAAGAAGTTTCTGCGTTATTAAAATCTAAAGATTTAGTAAAATCTATCGAAAAATTGCTTGAAGAAAACGCAACTCTAAAATCTGAAGTTGAAGCTTTGAAAAAAGAAAAAGCAAAAGACGAAATTAACGATTGGAAAAACGCTTTCGTACAAAAAGGCGACAAGCAATTATTGGTAAAACGAACTTCTCTAGACGCTGGTTCGGTAAAAGACATTGTCTTCCAATTGAAAAAAGAAATTCCAAATTCTGTAACGATTGTAATTTCTGACGCAGGCGAAAAACCAATGATTACCGTTGGCGTTTCTGCAGATTTAGAAGCAAATTATCATGCTGGAAACATCGTAAAAGAACTCGCAAAAGAAATCCAAGGTGGTGGAGGTGGAAACCCAGGTTTTGCAACTGCTGGTGGAAAAAACCTTGCAGGAATTGAAAATGCTTTAAATAAAGCGATGGAAATTTAATTTTACAAAAATTTAAAATATTTTAACCCTTTCAAGAAAATTGAGAGGGTTTTTTAATAAAATTTTGTGATTTTATGAGCGTTTGTGTAACATTTTAATCTATAGTTTTGTCTTATTAGAAAAAACCAAATGAAACAAACTTTATCGGCGCTATTTCTCCTTTTTTTTACTTTATATTTTTCTCAAAATCAACTCCAAGTTATCAATGCTAAAAATCAAAAAGCCGTTTACAATGCCGCCGTATACTGTGATGATGATTTGCTTGGAAAAACAGATGCAAATGGAAAATTAACTTTCAAAACTAAATGTAAAAAAGTAGAAATTTTTGCCAATAATTTTGAAGACAAAGAAATCAGTGTGCAAAAAGAAATGAAAGTTTATTTAACCCCAAGTAAAGAAAAAACTGGAAATATAGACAAAGTTATTCTCACCGATAAAAGCGACGCAAAAGCCCTAAAAATTCTAGACGAATTCAATAAAAATTACAAAAAAAACAGTCCACAAGCATTAGATTCTTATCAATTCAAATCATACAGTAAAATTTCGATTGATGTAGACCAAGATTCTATCGCAGATTATCAAAATTTTCTCGCCAAAAGAACAGATTCTTTAGCAAAAATTGAAAAGAGAAAGTTCAAACAAAAAGACAAAGAAAAGAAAGATTCACTTCTGGGTGAAGATTTCGTAAATGCAACCAAGGAAAGTCAGTTTTTTCTTTGGGAAAAAGCTACAGAACATCAATTTTCTCAGAAATACGGAGACAAAACCAATATTTTAGACAGCAGAATGTCTGGTTTTCCTAATCCAATTTATGAAGCTTTGGCATTGAATATTTCTTATCTCAATCGTATTCCGAGACAGTTGAGCCCGGAAAATCGCAACATTTATCGTTATTATCTTTCAGACACAATTGAAATTGACAATAGAAAAACATACGTGATTAAATTCAAAGAAATCACCAATAAATTGAAGCAAAACCCAAGAAAATACAATGGTAAAATTTACATTGATACAGAAAATTTTGCTTTAAAAAAACTGGAAACCAGCAGTAAAAAACGAAACGAAGGAAGCGGAACCATCATTTGGAAACCTATTAACAATAAATGGTTTTTGGTTTCTGAAAACCTGAAAGTAAAAATGGGCGACACTCGTTTTGAAACCACCAAAAAAGACAGTGTAAAAAAAGACGAAAAGCAAAAATTCAAAACCAAAAAATTCGGCAATTTTCTTTATGTAAAAAACCAATATTTTGATTTCGAAACCAATATTGCTCAACAAAAAAGTGATTTTTCTGGCTATTCTTTAGAGGTAAAAAATGCTGATGGAAGATTGCTTTCTCAATACAGAACAGATTCTTTATCGGCTAGAGAAAGCGCAACGTATCAAAAAATAGACACCATAGTCAAAAAAGCAGATGTTGAAAAAAGAGTGAGCCTCATCACCAATTTATTGAAAGGAAATATCCGTTATAAAATGCTAGATTTTGATGTTTTAAAATTCTTTGAACTCAATAAATATGAATCGTTAAGATTGGGAATCGGCGTAAAACTCAATGAGAAATTTTCTAAAACTTTTTCACCAGGTTTTTATGTTGGTTATGGCTTCAAAGACCATCGTTGGAAATACGGAGTGGGTTTAGACACCAAACTTTCTAGCAAAAGAACTTCTGTTTTTAGAGTTCACTATTCCGATGATATTTTTGCTGCTGGAAGAATCAACAAAACTTTTTGGGACAGCCCAATGAAATTCAATGAATTTAACCTGAATATTTACAATGATCATTTTTACAGAAATCAGCAATTTGGAGCATCGTTTTTGTATGATGTGAGCAATTCTTTGAATGCAAAATTGTCTTTAACCCGAGAAAAACAAAATGCACTGTTTGATTATCAATACCAAAACTTCGCCAATGATTTTCAGAATTTCAGCACTACTCTATCACTAAAATATGCGCCAAAAGATAAAAATCTGATGACTCCTTCAGGAAAACTCACCTATCAAAAAGGTTATCCTCAGTTTTATGTGAATTTTGAAAAAGGATTTGAAATTTTGGGCGGAAAATTAGATTATCACCGTTTAGATGCTTTTGTCATTCATCAATTCAAGTCTAAAATAGGAACTTCTCAAATTAAAATCTCTGGAGGTATTTCTTCTGGAAATTCTCCTATTTGGAAGAATTTTGAAATCGTAGGAGATCTAAATGCAGGTTCCAGCAGTTTATATTCTAAAATAAATACGCCTTCTACTTTTAGTTTTGTAACGATGCCATCAGGAATTTTTTATGTAGACCAGTTTGCGGCGCTTCATTTCTCTCAAGAATTACCTTTTCAGTTTAAAACCTTCGGAAGTAGAGTTTCAAAGATAAAACTGGCGTATCATTCAGTGATTGGAAGCTTTAAAAATCCTGAAAATCATCAATTTGATTTTAAAGTTTTAGACCATCCTTATCAAGAAGTAGGTGCAGTTTGGAACAGATTTTTAGGAAGAGGATTTGATGTAGGATTTTTCTACCGATTAGGATATTACCAAACCTCAAATTTCAATGATAATTACGGAATTCAGATTAAATTAAGTGGTTTTTAAATAGAATTCGATAATCATTTCCACATTCCGAGTTTTAGTTTTCGGGCGTTTCGTTCTGCTTGAGTAAATTTTTCTACGAATTTCACATTCGGCGGAAAAGTAGAAACTACGGCGTAACCTTTTTCAACCAAATATTGGTTCAAAAAGATGCCATTTTCGAGGTAAACATAAGCTAAAACTCTTCCGTATCTGTCAATTTTTTGAACATCAAAAGTCAATTTCACCTTTTTGTTTCTCAAAAGCTGAGTAACGAAAATTTTAGCTTCAGTTCCGAAGTATTCTTTACGAACTTTTGTGCCTACATTTCGAGTTTCAGGCGCATCAATGCCAATTAATCTGATTTTATATTTTTCTGATGATGAAGTAGTGACGTAAAAAGTATCACCATCTGTAATTTTAGAAACTTTGTACCAAGTATTTTCTTGTAATTGAGCTTTAGCAAAGAAAAACAGAAAAGTAAAAAGGAAAATGAGTTGGGTTCTCATTCCACAAAACTAGAAATTTTAAAAATAAAAACAGTGGCATACAATCTAAATAAAACCTTATTTTTGCACATCTAAAGATTTTAGTTTTGATTACAACAGACCAACTTAAAGATACACAAAAACGCATCGAAGATTTGCATAAATTTCTTCAAATTGAAAAGAAGAAACTAGAAATAATCAACGATGACGAAAAAACAGCTGCTCCAGAATTTTGGGACAACCCTAAAGAAGCTGAAGGCTTCCTAAAACAATTGCGTTCTAAGAAAAAATGGGTAGAAGATTATGAAGAGATTCATACGCAGTTTGAAGATTTGCAAGTTTTGGTAGAATTTGCCAAAGAAGATGCTGATTCTGAAAAAGAATTAGACGAACAATTTCCTCAATTAGTTGAAAAAATAGAAAATCTAGAGTTCAAAAACATGCTTTCTAATGAAGGTGATGAACTTTCTGCTGTACTGCAAATTACCGCAGGAGCTGGTGGTACAGAATCTTGTGATTGGGCTTCTATGCTCATGAGAATGTACCAAATGTGGAGCGAAAAGCAAGGCTATAAAATTCGTGAACTGAATTACCAAGAAGGCGATGTCGCTGGTGTAAAAACCGTAACCTTAGAAATAGACGGAGAATATGCTTTTGGTTATTTGAAAGGAGAAAATGGAGTTCACCGTTTGGTAAGAATTTCGCCGTTTGACAGCAATGCAAAGCGTCATACCAGCTTTGTTTCGGTGTATGTTTATCCTTTGGTAGATGATTCTATAGAAATTAATATTAATCCAGCAGATATTACTTTTGAAACCATGCGAGCTTCTGGAGCTGGTGGACAAAACGTGAACAAGGTAGAAACCGCAGTACGTCTTCGTCATGCTCCTACAGGAATTATCATCGAAAACTCAGAATCTCGTTCTCAGCTTCAAAATAAAGAAAAAGCGATGCAACTCTTAAAATCTCGTCTCTACGAAATGGAGCTTGAAGAAAGAATGAAAGCTAGAAATGAAATTGAAGCCAATAAAATGAAAATTGAATGGGGAAGCCAAATTAGAAACTACGTTATGCACCCGTATAAATTGGTGAAAGATGTACGTTCTGGCTACGAAACTTCTGATGTAGACGGCGTAATGAACGGAAATATCACTCCTTTCCTCAAAGCGTTTTTAATGAACGAAGGAACAGCGGTTACTGATGATGATTTTGATTTATAAATGATAAAAAAAGGAAGTTTAAAATTTTAAACTTCCTTTTTCTTTGAAAATAATATTTGTTTGATGAGCGGAATATTTGCCAAAACAATAATTCCCCAAATCATATAATCTAAATTATCTTTTACCCATTGTATTCTTCCTAAATTGTAGCCTAACAAGCCTATTACACCTACCCAAAGAACTGCTCCAATCATACTGAAACTTAAAAAAGTAGAATATTTCACTTTAGTAGAGCCACATAAAAATGGAACTATCGTTCTAATTACAGGAACAAAACGAGCAATGATGATAGAATTCTTACCGTTTTTATCAAAAAAATCTTTGGCTTTTTCTAGATGTTTTTTCTTAATAAAAAAATCTTTTTCGCTATTCATTATGTAATCACCAAAACGTTTTCCCACGTAGTAGTTTACATTATCTCCTAAAATAGCCGCTAAAATAAGCAAAGGGATTACCAAATAAATATTAAGAGAACCTTCTTGAGCTAACAAACCGATGGTAAAAATCAATGCATCACCAGGTAAAAATGGCATAAGAAAAGAGGCTACAATAAGACCGGTTTCTGCAAAAACGATTAAAAACAAGAAAACATAAACCCAATTATGATACTTTTCTATAATCGCTAAAAGTACCTGATCAGGCTTGGAAACAAAGTCTAAGAGGAAACTCCAAATGCTTTCTAACATTTACTTTTTTCTTTTAATTGCTTTAAAGATAATAGGTAAAACTGAAATAAACACAATTCCTAAAACAAATTTTTCAAAATTTAATTTTACCCACTCTATGTTTCCTAGAAAATATCCTAGCAAGGTAATAGAGGTAACCCAAATGAAAGCACCTGTAATACAGTATAATAAATAGATTCTATATTTCATTTCTCCTGCTCCTGCTACAAAAGGGGCAATGGTTCTCACAATTGGGATAAATCTTGCTAGAATTACTGTTTTTCCACCATTTTCTGCAAAATATTTTTCAGTGTCTTCTATGTGAGATTTCTTTAAAAATAAAATTCTTTCTTTAGACTGAATAAAATCTCCGAATTTTTTCCCGATAAAGTAATTTACATTATCTCCTAAAAGTGCTGCTAAAACCAACAATGGTATAATGGTATAAATGTCTATTTGACCTGTTGTAGAAGCAATTAAACCTACTGCAAAAAGTAGAGAATCTCCTGGTAAAAATGGCATTACGACCACACCAGTTTCTACAAAAATCACTAAAAATAAAAATAAGTAAATGTAAATGCCATAGTCTCTAATAATCTCGGTAAGTACTAATAAGGGATTTCCTAAAAAATCAAGGATAAATTGTATTAATTCCATTAAGTTAATATATATGAAGCAAAGATAATATTTAAAAACAAAAACATCTGTTAAAGAATTCTAAAAAAATCAATGAAAAGCCATTAAAAAAGCTTAACTTATTTTTGTAATTTTACAAAATGATTTCTCAAAAGACCATAGATAAAATTTTCTCTACGATTCGAGTAGAAGAAATTATCGGTGAATATGTTCAGTTAAAACGTGCAGGCTCTAATTTTAAGGGCTTGAGTCCGTTTCATGAAGAAAAAACACCGAGTTTTGTGGTTTCTCCTAGCAAACAAATTTGGAAGGACTTCTCCTCTGGAAAAGGTGGAACAGCCATTACTTTCCTCATGGAAATCGAAGGATTTACCTATCCAGAAGCGCTGAGACATGCTGCCAAAAAGTACGGCATAGAAATAGAAGAAGACCAAGTAGAATATTCTGAAGAGCAGAAAAAAGCCCAATCTGAAAGAGAAATTCTCTACAAAATTCATGAAGTTGCCAATACTTTTTTCCAAGAAAACCTTTGGGAAACCGAAGAAGGAAAAACCATTGCGCTCTCCTATTTCAAGGAGCGTGAACTGCATGATGACATCATCAAAAAATTTCAATTAGGCTATTCTCCAGAAAAGAAAAATGCTTTTACAGAATATGCTTTAGAAAAAGGATATGAAAAAGAAATTTTAGAAAAATCTGGAATTTCTATTTTCCCAGAAAATTCGCCCAATGGAATTGACCGATTCCGCGAACGCGTGATTTTCCCAATACACAGTTTTTCGGGAAGAGTTTTAGGTTTCGGAGCGAGAATTCTGAAATCAAATGTAAAAACTGCTAAATATCTCAATTCGCCAGAAACCGAAATTTACCATAAATCTAATGTTCTCTATGGCTTAAACCAAAGTAAACAAGCCATTTCCAGAGAAAATTTATGTTTATTGGTTGAAGGTTATATGGACGTGATTTCGCTTCACCAAAGCGGAATAGAAAACGTAGTAGCAAGTTCAGGAACTGCGCTTACAACGGAACAAATTAAACTCATTAAACGCCTCACCGAAAACGTAACCATACTTTTTGACGGAGATGCAGCAGGAATTAAAGCCAGTTTCAGAAGTATAGACATGTTGCTTTCTGAGGGAATGAATATTCGCGTGGTATTATTTCCTGACGGCGATGACCCAGATAGTTTTGCCAGAAAAAATCCTAGAGATTTTGTAGAAGATTTCATTAAAAATCAAGCGAAAGATTTCATTGATTTCAAAGCTGAAATTCTTTTAAAAGAAGCCAATAACGATCCTATTAAGAAAGCAGAAGCGATTAGAGATATTGTAAAATCTATTGGTTTCGTTTCTAATGCTTTAAAACAAGAGGTTTACCTAAAACAAGTTTCTACCCAATTTGGACTTTCGGAACAATCGCTTTTTAATGAACTTGGCGTTCAGAAACAGGTGGTTCAACAGCAAAAACCTGCCGAAAAAAGAGAAACAAACGTTGTAAAACTTGAAAAAGTTCAAGAATTTACAGAAACCGTTAACCCTCTTTTAGTTTTAGAAGAAAAACTGGTAGAACTCATGTTGAAATTTGGTCAATTTAAGCTGTATGGAAAAACGCTCCAAAATGAAAAATATGAAACTACTGTCATTGAAGAAATAATCAATCATTTAGATGAAGACCAATATCAACCGATTTCTCCTTTAAATCAAAGAATCATTGAAGAAATAAAATCAGGGATTCAACAAAATGAACTTCGTTCCAGTGATTTCTTCAAAACTTTTATGGATGAAGAAGTCGTTACAAAAACTGCAGATGCATTAATTAACGCACATGAAACCAGCAATTGGGAAAAACACAACATCTACTTCAGTAAAGAAGAAGAATTGGTAGACAAAATTGTAAAAGATGTCATCATCAGACATAAAAGAGAATTAGTGGTAAAAATCATAAACGATTTAAAACATCAAATTTCAGAAGAAAATTCAGCGGAAACCTATCAAAAAATCATCACCCTCACTAAACTCAAAAATAAAATAGACGAAAATTTATTTAGAATTTTGTGACACTTTGGCTAAATTTGTAAAAAGGAACAGACTTTGCCTATAACTCATCATAATGAATCAAAACATTACACATGGATATTAAAAAAGAATTCAGAGATTTCTCTGTAAAACATTTAGGAAATAGCGGATTAGCAACTGACCAATACATGGGGATTTTTAACCCTACCAACCTTACACCTTACATTATGGAAGAACGTAGAATGAACGTAGCTCAAATGGACGTTTTCTCTCGTCTCATGATGGATAGAATTATCTTCTTGGGAACTGGGATTGATGACCAAGTTGCCAATATTGTAACCGCTCAATTGTTATTTTTAGAAAGTTCAGACCCTTCTAAAGACATTCAGATTTACATCAATTCTCCAGGCGGAAGCGTTTACGCAGGATTAGGAATTTATGACACCATGCAAATCATCAAACCAGATGTAGCCACTATTTGTACTGGTATGGCTGCAAGTATGGGAGCTGTTTTATTAGTTGCTGGTGAAAAAGGAAAACGTTCTGCACTTAAACATTCTAGAGTGATGATTCACCAGCCAAGTGGTGGCGCTCAAGGTGTGGCAAGTGATATGGAAATCAACCTAAGAGAGATGCTAAAACTTAAAAAAGAGTTGTATGACATTATTTCTGCACACTCTGGTCAGACTTACGAATGGGTAGAAAAAGCGTCAGACCGTGATTATTGGATGACTTCTACCGAAGCAAAAGAATTCGGAATGGTAGACGAAGTTTTAGAGAAAAAATCTTAAAATTTTAGAAAACATCATATTAAAGAACGTGCATTTAGTGCGTTCTTTTTTATTTTTTATGGCAATTTTTGCAAATTTTCCATCGCAAAATCATTTTCAAAAATTTGCAAAACCAGGCTGTCTGTTGCAATTCCTCACGCCAAAGCTTACAAAAATACCACTTAATTTGCCCACGCTTGTTGCGGGATTTACACTTCCATCCTTATTGCAAAACTTCGTTACAAATTCACTATTTTTACCAAAAATTTAAGATTTTACCCAAAATGAAAGTTATCCAAATAAAAGCAAAAGATTTTTTTGAATTTATAAAACTGAAAGACACTTCTATGTGGGAAATCTTCTCCCAAATGATAGACGGAGAAGAAAAAGAAATCATCTTTTTAGACGAAGAAGAAAAAATACTTTTCAATTATATTCTTCCTCAAAATTTAGAAAAATTAGAAGAAGACCGAAAAACTTTTGCCAAACAATACACAGATAAAATCTCTAATTTGAATTAAAAATTACCCAATTATAATATGAAAAAACTGTTTACTTTATTAGCAATAGGAACTTTAATGTTCAGTAATGCTCAATCTTACAAAAAACCTTTGGTTTCTGCTATTACAGAAAAAGACTTAAAAACTGATATGTACCAAATGGCAGCAGACCAATTTTGGGGAAGAGAAGCAGGAACTTTAGATGAACTAAAAGTTTCGATGTGGTTTGCAGATAAAATGAAAGCTGCAGGAATGAAACCTGCAGGTGACAACGGAACTTTTTTCCAGTTTTTTGACATGTATCGTCATCAGGTTTCACCACAAAGTTCTGTAAAAATTGGTGATAAAACCCTAAAAATATGGAAAGACATATTGGTGCAAGATGTTACCGATAATAATTTTACCGCTCCAGTTTTATATTTAGGCAAAATAGAACCTCAAGATTTGGCCTCTAAAAATATCGCAGGGAAAGTAGTCGCTCTGAAAGCTTCAGACCTTAACGTTTCTAAAGAAATGACGCTGTTTGAAAGAAGATATCCTGGATTTATTAGAACTAAATATTACAAAACCATTTCTCAACTTGGCGCAAAAGGAATTATCTTTATTACAGATGATATTTCAGATAAAAGCTGGGTAGAAGTTTTACCACAAATGACCAGAGGAACTTACGGTGTAGAAGGTCTTAGAGAAAAAGTAGATGTAGGAATTCCCGTTTTTTGGATTAAACAAGAAAACGAAAATTGGGTAAAAAACAATCCTGAAATTTCTTTGAACATTCAGACCGAAACGTATAAATATCCATCCGTAAACATCATCGGAAAAATAGAAGGAACAGACCCTCAATTGAAAAAAGAATATGTTCTTTTGAGCGGACACCAAGACCATGATGGCATTCGTCATCCTGTAAAAAATGATACAATTTACAATGGTGCAGATGATAATGCAAGTACTTGTGTAGCGATGTTGGCAATGGCAAGAGCATACAGCAAACAGCCATCTAAACGCAGTATCTTATTCGTTATTCACGGTGCTGAAGAAAGAGGATTACTCGGGTCTCGTTGGCACGCTGCGCATCCTGTTGTCCCAAAAGAAAGCATTGTTGCAGTGCTAAACGGTGATATGATTGGTAGAAATGATAATAATGAAGCGGCACTTCTTGGTGGTGATGCACCTCACAAAAATTCTGAAGAATTGGTAAAAATGGCTCTTGATGCTAATAATGAAAGTACGAAATTCAAATTTCTAAAAGCTTGGGATTTGCCAGAACATCCAGAATATTTTTATTTCAGAAGTGACCATCTTCCTTATGCTAAAGCAGGAATTCCTGCATTATTTTTCACCAGCGTTCTCCATTATCAATACCACACTCCACAAGATGAATCAGAAAATATTAATTTCAAAAAATTATATAAAATGACGGAATGGATGTACAGAACTTCTTGGAAAGTAGCCAATGAACCAGAAAGACCAAAATTAATTCCAGATTTTAAACTAGAAAGATAAAATTAAAGAGCAGAAATTTCTGCTCTTTTTTTATTTCATTTCCTCAATTGTTTTTCTTGTTTCAGCTACATCATGAACTCTCAAAATTTTTGCTCCTTTTTCTAGAACTTTTCGGTGAAGTTTTTGAGTTTCTTCTCCAATTTCAAGCGGTTTTTTATTCAGAGGTTTATAGATGAAAGATTTTCTGGAAATCCCTATCAAAAGAGGAAATCTCCCGAAACCTAAATGCTCTACTTCTTCAATCATTTTATACTGATCTTCCACCGTTTTTCCAAAACCAAAACCTGGGTCTAAAATAATATCATGAATTCCCAATTTTTGCAATTGATTTATTTTTTCTGAAAAATAATAATTCACACTCATGGTAATATCATCGTAATGAATTTTTTCGTGCATGTTAGAATATGTGGTATTACTATGCATCAAAATATACGAAAGTCTAGTCACGGCAACTGTTGATAATAAATTTTCATCAAAATAGCCTCCCGAAATATCATTCACCACATCCATTCCTTCATTATAACCAAATTTTACTACGTCTGCATAAAAAGTGTCAATAGAAATTAATGCTTCTGGAAATTCTTTTTTGATTAAAGAAATCATATTTCCTATTCTTCTAATTTCTTCTTCTGCAGAGAGATATTCCGCATTCGGACGAGTAGATTGTGCTCCAATGTCTATGAAATCTGCTCCATCTTTAAGCAATTTTTCAGCATGAAGAAGTGCTGATTTTTCGTTATTAAACTTTCCTCCATCCGAAAAAGAATCTGGAGTAAGATTAAGAATCCCCATAATTTTGGGAGTATTTAAATCTACTAATCTACCATTGCAATTGATAGAAAAATCATTACATTGAATGCTTGATGCAGGAATATTCATTTTGCAAATTTATAGAATTTCTTGGTCTAAATTTATTCAAATACGTTTGAAACCACTATTTTTGTTGAATGCAAAAAACCATTTCCATTGTAGTCGCGATTTTCAACAGAAAAGACGAATTATTCGAGCTTTTGAACTCTCTTATTGCTCAAACCGATAAAGATTTTGAAATCATCATCGTAGATGATGGTTCGTTCGTAGATTTATTGCCTACTGTGGAAACCTTTAAGGAAATGTTGAACATTCAATATTTCAAAAAACCGAATTCTGGACCTGGTTTATCTAGAAATTACGGAGCAAATAGAGCCAAAAATGATTGGTTGGTTTTTGTAGATTCTGATGTAATTGTAGAAAAAGATTACATAGAAAACATCAAAAAAAATCTAGAAAAAACAGATTGCGCTGCTTTTGGTGGTGCAGATAAAGCCCATAAAGGTTTCAATATTTTACAAAAAGCCATCTCCTATTCTATGACTTCGGTTTTTACTACTGGCGGAGTTAGAGGAAGTAAAAAAGCAGTGACCAGATTTCAGCCAAGAAGCTTTAACATGGGGGTAAACAAAGAAATTTTCTTAAAAATTGGCGGTTTTTCTGAAATGCGAATTGGCGAAGATCCAGATTTATCAATGACGATTTGGGAAAACGGTTACCAAACTGCTTTTTTTGACGATATTGGAGTTTATCATAAACGCAGAACAGATTTGGGAAAATTTTCAAAACAAGTATATCAATTTGGTTGCGCAAGACCTATTCTAAACCAAAGACATCCTGATTATGTAAAACCAACTTTTTGGTTCCCTACATTATTTTTATTGGGTTATGTAGCTGGGATTTTAGAATATTTCTTTTTGTACAAAGGTTTTGTATTAGCATGTTATGGTTTTTATACTTTAGTTATTTTTCTACATGCTTTGTATTTGACTAAAAATGTTGCAATTGCTGCACAAGCAATCATTACCACATATATTCAGATGTTTTCTTACGGTTATGGTTTTTTAGAATCTTGGGTTAAACTCAACCTTCTGAAAATGAAACCAGAAGATGCTTTTCCGAAACATTTTCATCAAAAATAATTATTCTGTTTTTAATTAATAATTTTCTTTATCTAAAAATACCTAATTTTGCATAATGAGCTGGTTCGAAGATTGGTTTAATACACCATACTATCATATTTTATACAAAGACAGAGATTTTATAGAAGCTGAAAATTTTATTACAAATCTCACCAAAGAAATACAACTTTCTAAAGATTCCAAAATCATAGATTTAGCATGTGGCAAAGGCAGACATTCTGTTTTTTTACAAAAGTTAGGCTATGAAGTTTTAGGAGTAGATTTATCCGAAGAAAGCATAGAACACAATAAACAGTTTGAGACTTCGGCTCCGCTAAGTCTTAGCTTTAAAGTTCACGACATGAGAAATGAACTTTACCCCAATATTTCTTCTGAAAAAGTAAGTGCTGTTTTCAATTTATTCACCAGTTTTGGATATTTTGATAATGATGAAGATGACAGAAAAGTTTTTTCTTCGGTAAAAAATGTTTTACAGAACGATGGAATTTTCGTTTTGGATTTTCTCAATGAAAAATTTGTGAAAAACACTTTGGTGGAAGAAACAACTGTTACCAAAGGCGGAATAGATTTTCTCATCAAAAAAAGGATAGAAGAAAATCATGTCATAAAAGATATTTTCTTTGAAGATAAGGGAGAGCAATTTCATTATTTCGAAAAAGTAAAACTTCACACTTTAGAAGAAATAAAAAACATAGCCGAAGGCTTCGGGTTTGAAGCTGTAAAAATTTGGGGAAACTATCAATTAGAAGATTTTGAAAGAGAAACTTCACCGAGATGTATTTTCCAGTTCAGAGTTAAAAATTAAAATAAAAAAGCTAAAAGCATTTTGCTGAAAGCCAAAAGCAAAGAAAATGATTATCATTCTATTGATCTTAAGCGTTATAATTGGTGTTCTTTTGGGAAAATATTTCGGGAAGAGCAATACTTTTGCTAAAAATTTACTTATTCTAAGTGCAGGCTTTTTGATTACGGTTTGTGTAAGCGAAGTATTTCCAGAAGTGTATGAAGCCGAAGACCACAATATTGGAATTTGGATTATTGGTGGCGTTTTGCTTCAAATGATTTTAGAAAGCCTTACCAAAGGTTTCGAACATGGGCATTTTCATCATCACCACGAAGAAAAAAACATTTTGCCTATTGCTCTGATGGCAGGAATGTTTGTTCACGCATTTTTAGAAGGAATTCCTTTAGCCAATATTACAGATGTAACTTCTCCTTATTTATTAGGAATTGTGTTCCATAATTTACCGATTTCATTCATTCTAGGAACTTTTTTATTAAGAGAAAAAAATAATATTTTTTCTTGGTTTATTATCGTCTTATTTGCAATGGCATCTCCACTGGGAATGGTTTTTGGAGATTATTTCAACCCTAAATGGCAACCTTATTTCTTGGCATTAGTTGGTGGAATTTTCTTACATATTTCATCTGTGATTATTTTTGAAAGCAATAAAAATCACAAAATGGATTGGCAAAAGCTTTTTTTAGTGATTGCTGGAGTTGTACTAGCTTTGGTAAATCATTTATTTCATGCTCATCATTAAAAAATAGATTTTAAATAAAAAGAAAAACTCCCGAAAATTCAGGAGTTTTTTTTATGTTTTATAAGGAAAGTTTTTTTAAAATTTCCATCCTAAAGTAAGGGTTACATTGTCCTTAATGTTTTCTAATTTAGAAGTGAAAGTATTAGGATTATAAGTAAAGAATTCTACATCTCCATTATTGGCTGTACTGTAATAATTTCCATCTCCGTATACATTGGTAGAGTTGGTAGTAATCTTATTATAAGCTGCATCAATATAGAATGATTTAAAATCAAATCCGAATCCTACACCTAATGTTTCTCTTTTGCCTACATACAAATCATCAAAATTTGCTCTCTTTTCGAATGGTGAATTAGAAATTCCGTAACCACCTCTTAATCTGAAATTGTTATAACGGTATTCACCTCCTACTCTAAGTTCTGATAAATTTTTGTATTCAGATTTAAAGAAATTGTTGAGCTGAGTCTCTGCAGGACCTTGAACTTTATATTTTGGCTTGGTTAATCCTAATGAATAATCTACGTTTAGTGCGAAATTTTTATTCAACACAAAAGCTCCACTTAATGTAGCTTTCATAGGTGAAGTGAATTTTCTGTCTTCGTCATAATAATCAAAGAAATACCCTAAATTATCTTCGTTTACTTCGCTGTAAGTTCTGTACATTGTCCACCAAGTTGGTGATTCAATAGAAGCTCCTAGTCTTAGGTTATTATTAATTTTTCCAATGATACCCGCAGAAAAAGAGAAACCATTAGAATCTTCAGAATAAGGAGTTCCTTGTTTGTTTAAAACATAGCTGTTATTATTATCTACATCTAGTGATAATCTAGAAGAATCATATTGTTCTATTGCAGCACCTTTGAAATTAAGGGAACCTCCCACATAGAATTTATTGTCATAATTACCACCAAAAGCGATGTTCATGTTGGTAAGATTTCCCGTTCTGTCATAAGCGTGACCTAGAGAAGTAAAAGTTCCTGTAACAGGGTTTCCATTCGTATCTACCAGATTACTGTCTTGAAATTTATAGCTAGAATTGGCTGGTGTTTCTATGTATTCTTCTAAATTTTGATTGGTGTAATTAACCCCAAAATTCACAAATTTCCAAGGTGTGTTTCCGCTTGTTGCAAAAACAGCTACCCCACCTAATTGACCTAAATCTGCATTATTTAATTTATAAGAATTGGCTGTATTAGAAAAAGACGATGTGCTTTTAGAATTATTAACTGCTATGGTTCCACTAATATTTCCTGTAATAAAAACTCCCACACTTGCAGGATTGGTATTAATTGCAGAAAGATCTCCTCCTAAAGCTCCCATAGAACCTGCCATTGCATTAAATTTAGCAGAGCCAGTCAATGGATTTGCGGAATAAACATCTACAGAATTTCTGATAATCGAAACATCTTGCGCTTGAAGATAAAATGCAGATGCAATACTTAATATTGTTAAAGATTTTTTAAACATTTTCTCAAAATTATAGTTTTATTATTTCTTATCTAAATCCACCTGATCTGAAACCACCGCCAGAACTTGAGCTTCCGCTAGAACTAGATGAGCCACCTGATCTGAAACCTCCTCCAGAATTAGAACTTCCTCCCCAGTCATTTCTTCTTGGCTCTACTCTTGGTGCTTCATATTGTCTTGGTTCTTGTCTTGGAACACTTCTAAATCTTGAAGGATTAGAATTTTGTGGTGGCTGAGTCATATTAGGGTTAGTGTTTCTAGGTGGTGCAGTTCTGAATCCAGAATTATTAGTATTATTAGAATTCATCCTATTATTTAAACTTCTGTTATTAGAATTTTGGAAACCATTTCCTCTAGTAATGGCATCAGCCCCGCTTCTCTTATAATTATTTCTTGGATAGTAATATCCTCCATAATAATATGGATTATATCCATAGTAACCACCGTAATAATATGGAGAATAATGGCCATACCAAGGGTTATAGTAACCATAGCCTCCATAACCAAAGTAAGGATCCCAATAAGGATTCCAGTCCCAGCTATTCCAACCGAAACCAATTCCTATATTCCAACCATTTCCCCAACCGTAATAAGGAGAATAATATCCGTAAGGATTCCAGCCCCAAGTATTATAATTGTTATAATAGATGTTTTGTTCTGTTCCTGCGTAAGTTCCCCAGTCAGATTCTGTTCCACTCCATGTTTTGTATTTATTTTTTTGAGCCGCTTGATTTTGTTGATTTTGCTCTATAATACTAGTAGAATCAGACTCATATGCATATACTTCATCCACTTGATAAGGTTCAGGCATCACAATACCTTCTGGTATCACATCTTTATTAGGGTCATAATACACCCCATCAGTTTCTGTGTAACCTCCCATTTGAGAACCACATGAAACCAAAAGCAAACCAGCTGCAACCCCTAGAACACCTTTTGTTCTAAGAATTTCTGATAAGTTTTTATAAGTAGAATTTTTCATGATAGATGTAATTAAGTTTATTTATCTTTGCAAAATATTAATACCAAAATTATACCAATATACTCGGTATTTATATTTTTCATCAAAAATACAATATAACATTAGATATTCTCAAAATTAAAAAGTTAAATTTTAATAAAAAATGGCAAAATTAACAACAAGGAGTGAAGATTATAGCAAATGGTATAACGAACTTGTAGTAAAAGCAGACCTAGCTGAAAACTCAGGTGTAAGAGGAAGCATGGTGATAAAACCCTACGGTTATGCTATCTGGGAAAAAATTCAAGCAGAACTAGACAAAAAATTCAAAGAAACTGGTCACCAAAACGCTTACTTCCCACTCTTTGTCCCGAAAAGCTTATTTGAAGCTGAAGAAAAAAATGCAGAAGGATTTGCCAAAGAATGCGCTGTAGTAACCCACTACAGACTAAAAACAGACCCTAATAATCCTCATAAATTAATTGTAGACCCAGAAGCAAAATTAGAAGAAGAACTAATTGTTCGTCCAACTTCTGAAGCGATTATTTGGAACACTTATAAATCTTGGATTCAATCATATAGAGATTTACCAATTCTCATCAATCAATGGGCAAATGTTGTTCGCTGGGAAATGAGAACCCGACTTTTCTTAAGAACTTCGGAGTTCCTTTGGCAAGAAGGTCATACCGCTCATGCCACTAAAGATGAAGCTATAGAAGAGACTGAGAAAATGCTAGAAGTGTATGCTGATGTAGTAGAAAATTTCATGGCAATTCCTGTAATCAAAGGTTTTAAAACTCCTACTGAAAGATTTGCTGGCGCAGATGAAACCTATTGTATCGAAGCGATGATGCAAGACGGAAAAGCACTTCAAGCTGGAACTTCTCACTTCTTAGGACAAAATTTTGCTAAAGCTTTTGATGTAAAATTCACCAATAGAGAAGGAAAACAAGAATTTGCTTGGGCTACTTCTTGGGGCGTTTCTACCAGATTGATGGGTGCATTAATCATGACACATTCTGATGATTTTGGTTTGGTACTTCCACCGAAATTGGCTCCAATTCAAGTGGTAATAGTTCCTATTTTCAAAGGAGAAGAGCAACTGGCAGAAATCTCTGTGGTAGCCAATGAAATTTATGACAAATTAAAAGCAAAAGGAATTTCTGTAAAATATGACGACAGAACCGAGTATAAACCAGGCTGGAAATTTGCAGAATATGAATTAAAAGGAGTTCCATTAAGAATTGCAATGGGCGCTAGAGATTTAGAAAATAAAACAGTAGAAATTGCAAGAAGAGATAACTTAACCAAAGAAGTTCGTTCGTTAGAAAACATCGAAGATTACATTGAAGAACTATTGGTTAACGTTCAAAATGATATCTACAAAAAAGCTGAAACATATAGAAACGAACATATTACTAAAGTAGATTCTTACGAAGAATTCAAAAAAGTGTTAGAAGAAAAAGGAGGTTTCATTGCTGCACATTGGGACGGAACTGCTGAAGAAGAAGAGCAAATTAAAGAAGAAACCAAAGCTACCATAAGATGTATCCCACTAGATGCAGAAGACGAGAATGGCGTTTCCTTAATTTCAGGAAAACCTTCTACCAAAAGAGTTCTTTTTGCAAAGGCGTATTAAGATTTCAAGGAGAAGATTAATTTCTCATCATATTTTTCAAGAATTAACGAAGTAAAGGAAAAAATTTTTAACTTTAACTTCGTTAATTTTTTATACCAACACCATGTCACTCATTGACCTCATAAAACCTCAATTAAACCCAGAATTAATTTCCGAAGCAGCCATTCAGTTAGGAGAAAGCGAATCAAACATTTCAAAAGCTTTAGGAAGTCTTTTTCCTGCAGTTTTAGGAGTTTTTGCCCAACATTCTAAACAAAAAGATGTGATTAATGCACTTCTTGAAACTTCGTCTCTCGATTTTTCTGAAAACTTACTTGAAAAAGCAATCAACAGTACAGAAATTCAGAATATTATTTTAAATACTTTGGGAGAACAGGGCGAACATATTATTTCTCACGTCTCTGAGTACTCTAACGTAAATAAAACCTCAGCCGAAACACTTCTAAAAATTGCAACTGCTGCTACACTCGAAGGAATAAAAAAATGTGCCCATAAACACGGATTAGATGACCAAGGAATTCTTTCAAAATTAGCTGAACACAGATGCTTAATCCCAGCTTTATTGCCAGCTGGAATGTCTTTAGAACATTTAGGCTTAGAAAATTTACTCGAAAAAAACACAGAAACTCCGGTTGAAATTTCCAATACTACTTCTCATAAAACCAAAGAAGAAGTTAAAATCATAAAACAAGAGACAGAAGAAAAAAGTTCTTTTTGGAAATGGCTTCTTCCCTTACTCATTCTTGGCATAGTTGCTTGGTTTTTGTGGAACCAATTGATACAAAAGGAAATTCTTAAAACTGAAACTTCAACAGAAAATATCACTAAAATCCCTGAACCTATTCCGGCTGATTCTTTATCAGATGCTCAGAAAAAAATTGAGTTCAAAGGAATTTTTCTACAAGTGGTTTCTGATGGTTTAGAAGACAGAATGATTACATTTTTAAAAGCAGACAACTATAAAAATGCTAAAGATGACGATGCTCTAAAATCAACTTGGTATGAATTTGACCAAGTCAGTTTTGCTTCAGGAAAATCAGACCAATTAGCATCTGGAACAGAACAAATAGCAAATCTTATTAAAATTTTAAAAGCGTATCCCGAAGTCAAAATTAAAATAGGTGCTTATACCGACAAATCCGGAACCGAAACTGAAAATATAGCCCTTTCTCAAGCGAGAGCAGACTTCATAAAAAATGAATTGACTAAAGCTGGAGTAGGAACTCAAATCGCAAATGCAGAAGGTTATGGTAGTAAGTTTGCGACTTTACCTGCCACAGCAACCGAAGAAGAAAGATCAATTGACAGAAAAATAGCATTGAGATTTACCAAATAATTTTAAAATAATCTTCATTATAATAGACGCTTAGAAAATTTTTTAAGCGTTTTTTTTCATATTTATTTTCCAAATAAGAAATATTTAACTAATTTTGTTAGACTAACCTAACATTTATGAAGAAACCTTGGAGAAGAAATAATGACCAAAACTCATTATCAGAATCATTTGCTTCTGTTTCTATACCCACAAATGGTAGTTTTTGGAAAAAACTTTTTGCATTTGCAGGTCCAGGTTTGATGGTAGCTGTAGGTTATATGGATCCTGGAAATTGGGCAACAGATATTGCAGGTGGTTCACAATTTGGCTATACATTATTATCCGTAATTCTTTTATCAAATATTTTTGCCATTATCCTTCAACATTTATCTTTAAAACTAGGAATTGCAGCCGAAAGAGACTTGGCACAAGCTTGTAGAGACCATTTTTCGCCAAAGGTGAATTTCATATTATGGGTTCTATGCGAAATTGCAATTATTGCATGTGATTTAGCAGAAGTTATCGGTTCGGCAATTGCCTTAAACTTATTATTTGGAATTCCATTACCTATTGGAATTTTGATTACAGGAATAGATGTTTTACTTATTCTGATGCTTCAATCTAAAGGTTTCAGATGGCTCGAAAGTTTTGTTGCAGGGCTTATTTTCGTCATTTTTGCGTGCTTCTTATACGAAATCTTGGTAAGTCAACCAGAAATAATGCCTATTTTAAGCAGTTTAATTCCTCAGAAAGAAATTGTTTTTAATCCATCAATGCTGTACATCGCCATTGGTATTTTAGGAGCAACTGTGATGCCGCATAATTTATATTTACATAGCAGCATCGTACAAACTAGAGCTTACCCCAGAACTTCAGAAGGGAAAAAAATGGCGATTAAATTCGCGACTATAGACAGTACTGTTTCTTTGCTTTTTGCTTTTTTTATCAATGCGGCAATTTTAATTGTTTCGGCGGCAACTTTCCACAATTCTGGGTACAAAGATGTAGCAGATATTCATGATGCTTACAAATTACTTTCACCTATTTTAGGAACCAGTTTAGCCAGTATTTTATTTGCGGTAGCCTTATTAGCTTCAGGACAAAACTCTACACTCACAGGAACATTAGCGGGGCAAATCGTGATGGAAGGCTTCTTAAACCTTAAACTAAAACCTTGGCTCAGAAGATTAATTACCAGACTTTTAGCAATAGTACCTGCATTTATTATCTCGCTCATTTATGGTGAAAAAGGAACTACCGATTTATTGGTTTTAAGCCAAGTTATTCTTTCTATGCAACTCAGTTTTGCGGTAATTCCATTAGTCATGTTTACAAATGACAAACTAAAAATGGGAGAATTTGTGAATAAACCTGCTTTGAAAATTCTTGCTTGGGTTATTTCCATCATCATCGTAATTCTAAATCTTTACTTACTGTATCAAACATTCACAGGAAAATAATTTATAATTTTTAGAAGCCGAGAACCTGCTTTCCGCTTTTACTCCTCGTTCCATTTCTACTCCCCAAACATACTGCGGGGTAACCGCTTCAATCAGGGCTAAAAAAGAACTCTAATTAAAACTTATTTAAAATTGAAATTTTTCTGCCAATTTTTCCTAAACTGCTCTTTGGCAAAATCTTTGAAATATTGCAGTAGAAAATTCTAATGAAATGAGCGAAAACAAAGAACTACACGAAGAAAATTTAAATAAAGAAGGTCAAGAAAATCTACAAAACGAACAAAAAACTACAGAAAGTGTGACAGAACAACCTACTGCAGAAGAACTTTTGGCAGAAGAAAAAGACCGTTACATTCGTTTGTATGCAGAGTTCGAAAATTATAAAAAGAGAACCTTGAAAGAAAAAATGGAGTTTGCACAATATGCAAATACCGAAATGATGATTGCTATGCTTTCTATCTTAGATGATTTTGAAAGAGCCATCAAAGAAATTGCAAAAAGCGGCAACGAATCAGACTTGAAAGGCGTAGAACTCATTTATCAAAAATTCAAAAACACATTATCAGACAAAGGTTTAAAAAATGTAGAAGTAAATGCTGGTGATGAGTTTAACGTAGATTTCCATGAAGCAATTACTTCTATTCCTGCTCCATCTGAAGATTTAAAAGGAAAAATTGTAGATGTAGTAGAAACGGGTTATCAGTTACACGATAGAGTAATTAGATTTGCAAAAGTAGTTACAGGAAATTAATTTTTAGTCTGGATCTTGGAAGTAAGAAGTTGGATGAAATAATTCCACACAAAAATAACTTCAAATACCCATCATCCATCATCTAACAACATAAGAAATGTCAAAAAGAGATTATTACGAAATATTAGGCGTATCAAAATCAGCCAGCGCAGACGAAATCAAAAAGGCTTACCGTAAATTGGCCATCAAATATCACCCAGATAAAAATCCGGGAGACAAATCTGCAGAAGAAAAATTTAAAGAAGCTGCAGAAGCTTACGAAATATTAAGCGATGCCGATAAAAAAGCTCGTTATGACCAATTCGGTCATGCAGGAGTTGGAGGAGCTGCAGGTGGTGGTTACGGTGGTGGCTTCGGCGGTGGCGGAATGAACATGGAAGATATTTTTTCACAATTTGGAGATATTTTCGGTGGACATTTCGGTGGTGGCGGCTTTGGTGGTGGTGGAAGAAGCCATCAAATCAAAGGTTCTAACTTGAGAGTTAGAATTAGATTAAATCTCGACGAAATGGTGAATGGCACCACTAAAACCATAAAAGTAAAACGAATGAAAGTAGCGGAAGGTGCTACTTCTAAAACATGTACCACTTGTAACGGAAGCGGAGTTCAGATTAAAGTGATGAATACCATGTTTGGACAAATGCAAACACAGACTACTTGTGGAACGTGTAACGGTTTAGGTAAAATTGCTGATAAAATCCCTGCAGGAGCTAATGCTGAAGGACTCATCAAGTCAGAAGAAGAAGTTTCTATCAAAATTCCAGCGGGAGCTAGAGACGGAATTCAATTAAACGTTCGCGGAAAAGGTAATGACGCTCCTTTTGGTGGAATTCCTGGAGATTTATTAGTTGTTATCGAAGAAGAACAAGATGCTACTATAAAACGCGAAGGCGATAATCTACACCAAGAACTCTATATTTCTTTTGCAGAAGCAGCTTTGGGAACTTCTAAAGAAATTAATACCGTAGGTGGAAAAGTTAAAATTAAAATTGATGCAGGAACTCAATCTGGTAAAATTTTAAGATTAGCAGGAAAAGGATTACCAAGCATAGATTCTTACGGAAAAGGTGACATGTTTGTGCATATAAACGTTTGGACGCCTCAAAAACTCACTCCAGAACAAAAAGAGTTCTTCGAAACGCAGATGAAAACTGGTCAAATGCAAGCAGAACCTTCTGGAAAAGAAAAATCTTTTTTTGACAAGGTAAGAGACATGTTTTCATAAAATTTAAAGATAAATTTAAAAATCCAACTGAATCATCAGTTGGATTTTTTCATACTATTTTGGCAAAAAAATTGTTTAATAAACAGTATGAAAAACCGAATCCTCAAAAATATATTTTTTTTCCTTGGCTCTATTTCGCTTATGAGTTTTGCTTTTGTAAAAGATGATTTAATTCTTTGGCAAGAAAATAAAAAATTAAAAATTCAAGATTTTAAGGCTTACAATAAAGACACGATAAAAGTAAATCAACAGCAATTTTTAGGTGCAATAAGCGCCATTAGAATAGAATATTCTTCATTTCAAAGAAATAAAAATTTGGTTCCAGAATTTAATATTAAAACTTATTTTGACCCCAATGAATCTTGGATGCTTATCAAAAACGATTACGTTTTACAACACGAGCAGATTCATTTTGACCTCACCGAATTATATGCCCGAAAAATGAGAAAATCCGTAGAAAGTCTCAGACAAAAAAACGTAACTGATATTTCTATTTACCGAAAGAAAATTCATCATTGGAATGTGATGAAAGAAAAAGCTTCCAACCAATTTGACGCAGATAATCAGGATTATTATATTAAAATTGGGCAAAAAATACTATTCAAAAAAAATCCAAAACAAGATGCTTGGAAGAAAAAAGTGGAACAAGAATTATTTCAATACAGCCTATTTAAAAATGCTCATTTATAGGAAAAAATGCTATATTTTTTCTAAATTTGAGCCACACGAAATTATACTCTTATCATGAAAAAATTAGCCCTAATCTTCGGATTGTTCTTTTCCCTATTTTTAGTTGCTCAAAAAAAATACGTAGTCGTTATTCACGGGGGAGCAGGAACTATTCTCAAAAAAAATATGACTCCAGAGTTAGAGAAAGAATATTTAGAAAAACTCTCCGAAGCTCTCCGAAAAGCATATGCAGAAGTTAAAAACGGTAAAACTTCAGTTGAAGCGGTAGAAGCTGCCATTGTTGTGATGGAAGATTCTCCATTGTTTAACGCTGGAAAAGGAGCTGTTTTCACTCATGACGGAAAAAATGAACTAGACGCTGCCATTATGAATGGAAAAGATAAAAAAGCAGGTTCCATCGCAGGAGTTCACACCATCAAAAACCCTATAAAAGCTGCAATTGCGGTAATGGAAAAATCAGAACACGTGATGCTTTCTGGTAATGGTGCTGAAGAATTTGCTAAATCACAAGGTTTAGAAATCGTAAATCCTAAATATTTCTGGACAGAAAGCCGTTGGAAATCCCTTCAAAAAGCAAAAGATTTAGAGAAATTAAAAAATCCAAAAGCAGATAATTCAAAACCTGATTATTTCATCATTGACCAGAAATTTGGAACCGTAGGTTGTGTTGCTCTAGACCAATTTGGGAATTTGGCAGCTGGAACTTCTACTGGCGGAATGACCAACAAAAAATATGGAAGAATTGGCGATGCGCCGATTATTGGTGCGGGAACTTACGCTGATGAAAATGTAGGAATTTCTGCAACAGGATGGGGAGAATTTTTCATTCGTTCTACTGCAGCCAGAACCATAGCAGCAAAAATTCAATACTTGAATAAAGATGTGAAAACAGCAGCACAAGAAACCATTGACGAAATCGAAAAAATGGGTGGTGATGGCGGTTTAATCGCTTTAGATAAAAACGGAAATATCGCCATGCCATTTAACACTTCAGGAATGTACAGAGGTGCAATTACAGAAGATGGAGAAATAGAAGTGGAGATTTATAAATAATTGAAGTATTCTATTTTTTATAACTTATATCAATAAACTATAAATTAGTAACAATTCCGTAATTTCACAACTAATTCTTTAGAATTTAAACTATAATGCTACAAGCAAATCACGTTACCAAAACATATAGTGCTGGAAAAAAAATTGCATTGCAAGATTTCAGTATACACGTTCCTAAATCTACTGTTTATGGACTTCTTGGTCCAAACGGAGCTGGAAAAACCACTTTCATCAGAATTATTAACCAAATTACACAGGCAGATTCTGGCGAAGTCTTCATCAATGGAGAAAAACTAAATCCTCATCATATTAAAGACATCGGTTATATGCCGGAAGAAAGAGGATTGTACAAAAACATGACGGTTGGCGACCAAATTCTCTATTTCGGAGCGCTCAAAGGAATGAAAAAGCAAGATGCGCTATCTCAAGCGAAATATTGGTTTGACCGTTTAGAAATAGACCACTGGTGGAACAAAAAACTCTCAGAACTTTCTAAAGGAATGGCGCAGAAAATTCAGTTTGTGGTGACTGTTTTGCATCAACCCAAATTATTGATTCTCGATGAACCATTTTCTGGATTTGACCCTGTAAATGCGAATTTAGTAAAAGACCAAATTCTTCAATTAAAAGAGCAAGGAACCACCATAATTCTTTCTACTCACCGTATGGAAAGTGTAGAAGAACTCTGTGATAGTGTGGCTCTCATCAATAAATCTAGAAAAATTCTTGACGGAAAAGTCTTTGAAGTAAGAGAAAAATTCAAGCAGAATCTATTTAACGTGGTTTTGTCTGATGTAAATTCCGAAAATTTAGAAACGCTGAAAAATCAGTATAAACTTGTCAATATTCATGACCAACATGGTTTAATTTCTTTTGACTTAAATTACAATGAAGACCAGAATCTTCTGCTCAATGATTTAATGAAAGCTGGAAAAATCAGAAGTTTTGACGAAAAAATTCCGAGCATGAATGAAGTTTTTATCACTGCGGTAACTTCTATGAACGGACAATAATTTCATCCCACAGTAAACAAAAATGAAAAATATATTCATCATTACCAAAAGAGAATTTTTAACTCAGGTTAAAAAGAAATCTTTTATCATTCTAACGCTTTTAGCCCCAATTCTATTGATAGGATTTGGTGCTTTAATTGCTTTTATGCTGAAAGCGAATGAAACTGAATACACTTTTAATGTCATCGATAAAAGTGGCGTGTTTCAACAAAACATGAAAACACCAAAAGATGTGAAGTTTATTTATCTGCCAGAATCTACAGAACAGGCTTTGACGAGTACACTTCCAGAAATGGTAGACAATGTAGATGGACTACTCATTATCCCCAAATTGCAAGACCAAAATTTTGAAAATTTACAAAAACAGACCCAACTTTTGGTCAATAAAAATATTGGTTTTGATGTGAAGCAAAACATCGCTTTTTCGATGTCTGAGGTAATTAAAAAAGAAAAAATAAAAAATCTGGGACTTACAGAAACTCAAATCGAGAATATTGATAAAAACTTCGAAATCAACACCAAAAATGTAGTGGACAATAACAAACAAGACAGCACACTTGCTTTTGGTGTAAAATCTGGTTTGAGTATGGGATTAATGTACGTGACTTTTATGTTCATCATTATCTACGGAGTTCGTGTAATGCGTAGTGTTTTAGAGGAAAAAAACAACAGAGTGGTAGAAATAATAATCTCCTCTGTAAAACCATTTGAGCTCATGATGGGCAAAATTTTAGGAGTTACATTGGTCGCTTTAACCCAATTTACCATTTGGATTACCATGACCATTTTAGGTGCTGTTTTCTTTAACCAAGGTTTTTCAAAAATTTCTGGAAATCTTCCTCAGCAAGAAGAAATTCCGCTTGATAAATTAGATTTGCAGGGTGTTTTCACAGAAATTTCACATTCTCTTTTGGATATGAATTTTGGAATGATAATTTTCGTCTTCATCGTTTTCTTCTTACTAGGCTACATTTTTTACAGTTCTATGTACGCTGCGATTGGTTCTGCCGTAGACAATGAAACCGAAACCCAACAATTTACCATGATTGGTATTTTACCATTGATGCTAGGAATGTATGGAAGCTTTGGTTTAATCAATAATCCAGAAGGACCGATGGCGTTTTGGTTATCTATTATTCCGCTTACTTCACCAGTGGCAATGATTGCGAGAATTCCTTTTGGTGTACCAGTTTGGCAAATTGCACTTTCTATTTTCTTATTGGTGATTTCTACGCTAGGAATGGTATATTTGGCAGCCAAAATTTACAGAGTAGGAATCTTAATGTACGGTAACAAAGCTACGTTTAAAGAACTCTGGAAATGGATTAGAACAAGTTAAACTCAGTTATGAGTTATAAATTATAAAATCGTTGCAATGATGTGACGATTTTTTTGTTAACTTGGCTAAATAAAATTTCAATTCATGCAAGCACTCTCCAATATTTTAGTAGCATTAGTAGCCCTAGAACATCTTTACATTTTATATATGGAGATGTTTGCTTGGGAAACTTTAGGGAAGAAAACCTTCAAAGGTTCTTTGCCAAATGAACTCTTTAAACCCACCAAAAAATTAGCCGCCAATCAAGGTTTGTATAATGGTTTTTTGGCATCAGGTTTAATTTGGAGCTTTTTTATAGAAAATGCAGAATGGCAGAAAAATATTCAACTGTTCTTTTTGGGTTGTGTAGTAGTTGCAGGAATTTATGGTGCACTTTCTGCTTCTAGAAAAATATTTTTTGTGCAAGCATTACCAGCGATTTTAGCATTGATTTTTGTAGTATTAAGATAAAAAAAACTCAAGAAAAGTTTCTGAGTTTTTTTTAATATTCTAAATCTTTTATTATTAATCAAAAATATAGGTAATTCCTGCACTTAAAACGTGTTGTCTTTTCGTAGAATTGGTCGTGCCATCTTGAGGCTCTTTCCCAGTTAAATCAGGCAAACTATTGCTTACCCCAAAATCAAATCTTCCTACGATTTCTAATTTTCTTTTGTAGCTAAATCCCAATCCTGCTGAAATTGCCAAATCAAAAGTTGCAGATTTTCCGTATTGTTCTACGCTGTAGATAGGTTTAGAAGGATTCTCTACTTTTTGACTCAATAAAAAACCAAATCTAGGCCCTAATTGCCCAAAAAATTCTGACTCTGCTTCAGAGAAATAGGCTTTAAAATAAACAGGAACACTCAAATAATTATTAGCGTAAACCGTTTCTCCAGCACCCTTTTCACCAGCACTTAAATATTCTACTTGTGGCTGTAAATAAAACATATCATCACCACCAATCGGAATTAAAGCTAATGCACCACCATAAAAAGAAAACCTTTCAGAAGAAGGATTATGTGCATTTTGAACTCTAGAATAAGTAGGACCCGCAAGAATACCAAATCTGGTAGAAGAAAAATCTATCTGCGAGAAAATAGGAGTAAAAATAAAGCCTGCAGAAATAATAAATAATTTCTGAAGCCAAAGATTTGCATTTGTTTTCATTGTGTTTTTATTTAAATAAAAACTTCATAATAAAAGTTATTATGAAGTTTTAATATTTGTAATATCAAAGATAATAATTATCCTAATACTTTAGCAATAGTTTTACCGATATCAGCTGGAGAAGCTACTACGTTGATTCCGCATTCTTCCATGATTTGCATTTTCGCTTGAGCTGTATCTTCTGCACCACCTACGATTGCACCTGCGTGACCCATAGTTCTGCCTTTAGGAGCCGTTTGACCAGCGATGAAACCTACTACTGGTTTTTTAGAACCAGAATCTCTATACCATCTTGCAGCTTCAGCTTCTAGAGAACCACCAATTTCGCCAATCATTACTACTGCATCAGTTTCTGGGTCATTGATAAACAATTCTAAAGCTTCTTTGGTAGTAGTTCCGATGATTGGGTCACCACCAATACCAATTGCTGTAGAAACCCCGAAACCTGCTCTTACTACTTGGTCTGCAGCTTCGTAAGTTAATGTACCAGATTTAGAAACAATACCTACTCTACCTTTTTTGAAAACGAAACCTGGCATAATACCGATTTTAGCTTCGTCTGAAGTAATGATTCCTGGGCAGTTAGGACCGATTAATCTAGCACCTTTGTCTTTAATATATTCTTTTACTTTTACCATATCAGCTACTGGAATGCCTTCTGTAATACAAACGATTACTTTAATTCCAGCTTCTGCAGCTTCCATTACAGCATCTGCAGCAAATGCAGGTGGTACAAAAATAATAGAAACATTAGCTCCTGCTTTAGCAACTGCGTCTGCAACGGTATTAAAAACTGGCTTACCAAGATGTTCTGTTCCTCCTTTTCCTGGGGTTACACCACCAACTACGTTGGTTCCGTATTCAATCATTTGAGTTGCGTGGAAAGTTCCTTCGTTTCCTGTAAATCCTTGTACGATTACCTTTGAATCTTTATTTACTAATACTGACATGATTTATTTTTTAATTTTTGTAAAAATACTATTTTTATGATTTCACACAAAGTAAAGACTTATAAATTTTTTAATTTAACCTCTTTTTTTAGATATTCTCTAAATTCTTCGGCTAAGCTACCGAAATAAGTTTTGCCTCCTTCTAAATCTCTGTTCACTCCAGTTTTACCTAGAAGTACCGCTCCTTTTCCTACTCTTTTGCCGGAAGCCATACCTACTTGCCCCCAAACTTGTACATCATCTTCTATGATGCAACAACCTGCAATCATAGCTCCAGAAGCTACTAAAGTTCTTTCGCCAAGTACAGTATCGTGACCTATTTGGATTAAATTATCGAGCTTAGAGCCTTTTTTAATAATGGTAGAATCCGTTACACCACGGTCTATACAGCAATTTGCCCCAATTTCTACTTCATCTTCTAAAATCACATTTCCTACGGAAAGCATTTTTCTATAACCTTCAGCATTTTTGTTGTAATAGAAAGCATCGCCGCCTAAAACTGTTCCTGCCTGAATAATACAATTATTGCCAATGACAGTTCTGTCACCAATAACGACATTTGGGAAAATCATACAATTATCCCCTATCTTGACATCATTCCCGATAATTACAGAAGGATGAATTTTACAATTTTCACCAATGGAAACATTGTTTCCTGTGGTTTCAAAAGTTTGAATGCCGGTAAAGTGGTCGTTGATTATATTAAAGTCTCTGAAGGGATCATTAGAAACCAAAAGTGCTTTTCCTTCTGGACAAGCTACTTCTTTGTCTATCAAAATAATGGTGGCTTTGGAATGAAGCGCTTTGTCATAATATTTAGGATGATTGACAAAGACAATTTCTCCTTTTTTTACGCGATGAATTTCATTGGTTCCAAAAATTTGAAAATTTTCGTCACCTACATATTTCGCACCGATGAGTTCGGCTATGGTTTTAAGAGTCTGTGGAGATTTGAAAGTCATATTTTTGTAGGATGTAGGATGATGGATGCTGGAAGAATAACATCAAACATCCAGCTTCCGACATCCATCTAATTTATTTTACTCTTTCTAGGTAAGAACCGTCTTCTGTGTTTACTTTAATTTTATCACCAGCTTCTATGAAAAGTGGAACTAAAACTCTAGCACCTGTTTCTACAACTGCGTTTTTTAGTGCGTTTGTAGCTGTGTTTCCTTTTACACCTGGATCTGCTTCTACTACTTCTAAGTAAACAGTTGGTGGGATTTCAGCAGAAAGTGGCGTTTCATCTGCTTCTTTCATGATGATGGTTACTTCTTCACCAGCTTTCATGAATTGAGCGTTTTCAATCATTTCTTTGTTCAAATACATTTGAGAAAAATCTTCGTTATTCATGAAATGGAAACCATTTTCGTCATCATATAAGTATTGAAATTTACGAGTAATTACTTTTACTTCGTCTATTTTATGACCTGCAGAAAAAGTATTATCAATTACTTTCCCATTGGTTACAGATTTAAGTTTAGTTCTTACGAAAGCAGGACCTTTTCCTGGTTTTACGTGTAAAAATTCGATTACTTTATAAATGTCATTGCTGAATTCTATACAAAGACCTTTTTTAATATCATTACTTGTTGCCATTAATATTTATTATTTAAAATATGTTTTTATTCTTTTCCTGTTCCGTAACCTTTTACAATTCCACGAGGTGAATTTTTGATAAATTCTAAAATCTCGTCTCTTTCTTCCGTAGGTGGCATTTCGTTTTCGATGAATCTTGTAGCCTGAGAAACATTCATTTTAGATTGAAAAAGATATTTGTAGATTTTTTGAATTTCGAAAATTCTATCATTACTGAAACCTCTTCTTCTTAATCCTACAGAATTAATTCCTGCATAAGACATAGGTTCTCTAGCCACTTTTACATAAGGTGGAATATCTTTTCTTACGAGTGTTCCTCCAGAAATCATCACATGTTTACCGATTTTACCAAACTGATGCACCGCAGAAAGCCCTCCCATTACGGTGAAATCTCCTATTTCTACGTGTCCTGCAATTCCGCAACCGTTTACAATGATTACATGATTTCCTAAAACACAGTCGTGAGCAATGTGAGAAGTAGCCATAATAAGGCAATCATTCCCTACTTTGGTATAGCCTAATGCTTTAGTTCCTCTGTTGACGGTTACACATTCTCTGATGGTAGTATTGTCTCCAATAATGGTCAATGTTTGTTCCCCATCAAATTTTAAATCTTGAGGAATCGCAGAAATTACCGTACCTGGAAAAATTCTACAATTTTTACCAATTCTTGCACCATCCATAATGGTAACATTCGGTCCAATCCAAGTTCCTTCTCCTATTTCTACATCTGCAGCAATGGTGGTAAAAGGTTCTATGGTAACATCTTTGCCAATTTTGGCACGTCTGTCTACAGCGGCTAATTGATGAATCATGAGTCTAATTTAGTTTTAGCAACTTGAGCCATCAATTCTGCTTCTACTACTACGCTGTCTCCTACGTAGCCGTAACCTTGCATATGAACAATGCCTCTTCTTATAGGTTCTATTAGTTCTATTTTAAAGATAAGAGTGTCTCCTGGAATTACTTTTTTCTTGAACTTTACCTTATCTATTTTCACAAAATAAGTGGAATAATTTTCTGGGTCTGGAACATTTGCCAATACTAAAATACCCCCAGCTTGAGCCATAGCTTCAATTTGTAAAACACCAGGCATCACTGGTTCTTTAGGGAAATGACCTACAAAGAAAGGTTCATTCATCGAAACATTTTTAAGACCTACTACATGAGAATCTGATAACTCTAAAATCTTATCAATCAACAAAAAAGGTGGTCTATGTGGTAAAAGTCGCATAATCCCATTAATATCAAAAACAGGTTCTGCTTTTAAATCAAAATCTGGCACGTTTTTCTTTTTTTGTAATTTCCACTGTCTGTTTAGTTTTTTCGCAAATTGTGTATTCACGAAATGCCCAGGTTTAGTAGCAATTACTTTTCCTTTAATTTTTACACCTGTTAAAGCTAAATCACCGATTACATCTAGCAATTTATGACGTGCAGCTTCATTAGGATAATTAAGGGTAAGGTTATCTAAAATACCATTTGGTCTTATAGTTACTTCCTCTTTTCCGAAAGCTTTTTTAAGCTTTTCTGCAGTTTCTGGAGTTAATTCTTTGTCTACATAAACGATGGCGTTAGAAATATCACCACCTTTAATAAGACCACTATCTAAAAGCATTTCTAATTCGTGCAAGAAACTGAAAGTTCTCGCCGAAGAAATTTCTTTTTTGAAATCTGTAATATTTTTAAGAGAAGCATTCTGAGTTCCTAAAATTTTAGTCCCGAAATCTACCATTGTAGTAATTTCGTAATTTTCAGAAGGAATGATGGTAATTTCTGAACCTGTATTAGGGTCTACATAATTCATCACTTCTTTGATGACTAGATATTCTCTGTTTTGCTCTTGTTCTATCACTCCAGCTTCTTCTATTGCTTCTACGAAAAATTTAGAAGAACCATCCATAATTGGTGGTTCTGCACTGTTCATTTCTAAGATAGCATTATCAATATCCATTCCTACTAGAGCAGCTAGTAAATGCTCACAAGTATGGATTTTAACACCTAATTTTTCTAACGTAGTACCTCTTTCTGTAGTCGTTACATAATTTACATCTGCTTCTACTTGAGGATTACCTTCTAAATCTGTTCTTACAAATACAAAACCTGTATTTTCTTTAGCAGGTTTCATAGTAAGGTTTACTTGTCTTCCTGTATGAAGTCCAATCCCAGAAAGTGATACTTCTTTACCTAAAGTCTTCTGTTTTTCACTCATTAGTATTTTCTTTTGAGTTTTTTTCTAGATTATTTATTCGTTCAACAATTTCAGGGAATTTTCTGAAAAGCACATAGCTTCTTCTGTAATCACCAGCGTTGAAAGCAGGTGTTCCGAAGAGTGTTTCGCCGTCTTGTACATCTCTATTTATTCCGCTCTGAGCTTGTACTCTAATCTGGTTACCTATTTTGAGATGACCGGCTACACCAGTTTGGCCGCCAATCATATTCCAATCTCCAATAACGGTAGAACCAGCAATACCAGCTTGTGCTGCGATAACGTTATTTTTACCAATTTTCACGTTATGAGCAATCTGAATCAGATTATCTATTTTAGTTCCTTCGCCAATAACAGTAGAACCAATAGTTCCTCTGTCTATACTACAATTAGAACCTATTTCTACATTATTTTCTATGACTACATTCCCTAATTGTGGAATTTTTTGATAGCCATCTTTCGTAGGCTGAAAACCGAAACCGTCACTTCCTACCACTGTATTAGAATGAATAATGCAATTATCACCAACCACACAGTAATCATAAATCCTAGCACCGCTGTAAATAATAGAGTTTTCGCCAATTTTTACATTTTTTCCGATGTAAACTTGAGGGAAAATCTGTGTTCCGTTACCGATTTTTGATTTATCTGAGATATAAGAATGTGCTCCGATGTAGACATTCTCGCCTATGGTAGCGCTGTCTGCAATGGTAGAAGGCTGTTCAATTCCTGATTTTTTTTCTTCTCTCATCTGTTGATAGAGATTCATTAAAACCTGAAAAGCCAAATAAGCGTCTTCTACTATAATGAGCGTAGGTTTATAGTTTTCTTCTTTAACAAATTTTTCAGAAACAATAATAACAGAGGCTTCTGAAAGTGAAATAAATTCTGCAAATTTTTCTTGAGAAACAAAAGAGAGTTGACCATTTTGCGCATTCTCTATGGGCGAAACACCTGTAATTGAGGCATTTTCGTCTCCCAAGATTCTTCCATTGATAAAACTTGCAATTTGAGCTGCAGTAAATTCCATATCGTGCAAAGATACGAAAATCTTATTACACTCATACAATTTTTAGTATTTTGAAAACTTAAATTTCTCTCGGGAAAAACAGAATGTTTTTGGTGGTTGGCTGATTGATATGCGCCGATAGAATTTGAGTTTCTGCGTCTTCCAACTTTATCTTTCTTCCGTCTCTTTTTAGCAAAAAAATCGGTTGTTTTTGGTTATCATAAGGCAGCAAAGTTCTGCTGATTTGTTCCACCAATTGATCCCCATTTTCGATGCCAAATTTCTGATTAGCTCTTTCTATTTTTTCTAAAATTTCTGATTCTTCAAATTTTTGAGAAGAAAAAACAGTTTTTGGGAATTTTCTCTGAACCACCGCTTTACAAAAATAACTCAACACGAAATCATCAGCATTTTGCCAAGTTTTTATAGCGCTCAGCACATCCGTATCATCCAATTGTGTAAAACGATTCACATCTTCTTCTGTCGCTTTTTCGAAATCAGTTTTGTACAAGAAATATTTCAAATTTCCGTAAGCTTCCACTGGTTTTCCTTCGGAAATAAGCTGTTTTGCTCTGCTCAAAATTTTAACTAATAGATGTTCCGCCAAAGCCGAAGTTTTATGATAATAGACTTGCCAATACATAAACATTCTTGCCGTAAGGAAATTTTCAATAGAATAAACACCTTTTTCATCAATCAGAAGTTCATCATCTTTTACATTCATCATCGAAATAATTCTCTGCGTATTCACACTTCCTTCTGAAACTCCCGTAAAGAAACTGTCACGCTTCAAATAATCTAACCTATCGACATCTAACTGTGAAGTAATCAATTGGTTAAAGAATTTTCGATGGTATTTTCCTTGGAACATTTCCAGCGCCAAGCCTAACTCTCCATTAAACTCATCATTCAATTTTTTCATCAATAAAATCGAGAGTTTCTCGTGATGCCAATCTTCCATCAAGAGACTTTCTAAAGCATGAGAATACGGACCATGACCTACATCGTGTAATAAAATGGCTAGAAGCGCCGCTTTTTCTTCTTCGTCTGAAATTTTTACACCTTTCAGTTTCAATGTTTCAAGCGCTGTAAACATCAAGTGCATTGCGCCTAAAGCATGATGAAATCTGGTATGAGTCGCTCCCGGAAAAACCAAACTCAACAATCCTGTCTGAGAAATTCTGCGCAATCTCTGAAAATAACGATGCTCTAACACATCATACAAAATTTCGTAAGGAATTTTTATAAAACCATGAACTGGGTCATTGATAATTTTGAGTTTATTGGTGCTCATTTGAATAGATAAATGATAATTGATAAATGATTTTTCAAATTTACGGAAATTTAGTTTAACAGATTTTTAACCATTTTCAAATTATTTTATACAATATTTAAGACAGTTTTGGCGTATTTTTGGGAGAGATAATTTTAAAGCTAGAAGTTACAACCTCTATCTTTACCTTAACCTAAAAAATAATTTATGTCAAAAATAATATGGATTGATGATGAAGTAGATTTACTCAAACCTCATATCGTTTTTCTAGAAAACAAAGGCTATACCGTAACTCCTGTAAATAACGTGAACGAAGCACTAGAATTGATAGAAAACGAAAAATTTCAATTGGCGCTTTTAGACGAAAACATGCCCGGAATTTCTGGTCTGGAAGCCATTCCTATGCTCAAAAATATAGATTCTTCTATAAAAATAGTGATGGTGACCAAAAACGAAGAAGAACACATCATGGAACAAGCCATCGGTTCTCAGATTTCTGATTATATTCTAAAACCGGTAAATCCTAATCAGGTTTTGCTTTCGCTGAAGAAAAATCTTCAAGAAGACGATTTGGTAGAACAAAAAACCAAATTAGAGTACCAGCAAGGTTTTCGTAATCTTTCGATGGAACTCAGCTATGTAAACACTTATCAAGAATGGGCAGAATATTATAAGAAAATATTGAATTGGGAAATCAAATTCGATAAAGTTTTTGACAATGAGTTTGCAGATTTATTACAATCTCAAAAAGAAGAAGCCAACATTCAGTTTTCTAAATTTATAGAAAAAAATTACGAAGAATGGCTTCACAGCAACGAAAAACCGATTATGTCTCACACCGCTTTTAAGGAAAAAGTAAAACCCATTTTAGAAAAAGACAAAATTTTACTTCTGATGGTTGATAATTTGAGATATGACCAATGGAAAGTGATAGAACCGCTTTTCGCAAGGTTTTACAACAAGGTTTCAGAAGACGAATATTTCAGCATTTTACCTACTGCAACTCAATACGCCAGAAATTCATTTTTCGCAGGTTTAATGCCTTCGGAAATTGAAAAGCGTTTTCCAGACAAATGGTTTAATGATAATGAAGAAGGCAATAAAAATGAGCACGAACGCGAATTTTTAGAAGACCAAATGAAAAGAATTGGACTACAAAACAAGTCCATGAAATATTTGAAAGTTCTGAATGCAGATTTTGAACGCAAGATTTTAGATGATTTTAACCAACATAAAAACAATGATTTATTGGTGATTGTCTATAATTTTATCGATATTCTTTCGCATGCTAAAACAGACAATCATATTGTAGACCAATTAATTAGAGATGATAAAACCTTCAGAAGTCTCACTGTAAATTGGTTTGAAAATTCTTCTATCTTAAAAATTATTAAACTCGCAGCGGAACAAGGTTTCAAACTCGTAATTACCACAGACCACGGAATGGTTTATGTAAAAAAACCTTCTCAGGTAGTTGGCGATAGAGAAACCAGCACCAATATCCGTTATAAAACAGGAAAATCTCTCACTTATGACGAAAAAGATGTTTGGGCAATTACTAATCCAGAGAAATTATTTTTACCCAAAGGAAATCTCAGCAGTAAATATATTTTCGCGAAAAACAACATCTTTTTAGCGTACCCAAAAAATTACAACCACTTTGTCAATTACTACAAAGACACCTATCAACATGGCGGAATTTCACTAGAAGAAATCATTATACCTATCAGTATTTTAGAACCTAAGTAGTTTTTCATAGTTTATTTATACTTAGGCATGGAGCGGAAAAAATCAATTGATTTTTTCCGCTTTTTATTTATATTTGCCCTCGAAAAAAACTAATCATGAGAACAATTTTATTTACTTTATTTATTTTATTACCGCTATCTATTTTTGGTCAATCATTCAAGCCTGGAAAAATCACCTACACCAATGGTAAAACAATTTCTGGACTAATAGAATATAACACTCCTCTTTACACTCCTCAATCTTTTAATTTTAAGGAATCAAAAGATGGAAAACTGATTAAAATTTATACAAATGATATAGATAGCATAGTTATTCCAGAATATGCAAAATTTATAAAAAAGGAAATTCAAATTTCTTATCATTCTAATAATTTAGACCAATTAGATACTTTTAAAAAATTCAACCTTATTACGGAAATTAAATTCATAGAAGTATTAACGGAAGGAAAGTACACTCTTTATAAATATGAAGATGATAAAACAGAAATGTTTTATTATTCAGAAGGAGATCAACCAATTAAGCCCCTTCTCTACAAGAAATATTACACAGACGAAATAAATAACTTAGCGGCCGAAGAGAAACTTTATCTTAATGAATTACAAAAAATAAACTGTGCAAATGTTAACTTAAATTTCGTTAAATACACCGTTTCTTCCCTTGAAAACTTCTTTAAAAAGACTAATAATTGTGAAGGGAAAAATAACAACTTTGTGAATGTATTAAAATCTAAAAACAAAAGTTTTCAAAAAAATAAAATCACGGCTTCATATTCATTTTTGAGTGATGAAAACAATGCGAAAGCCTATGAAATAGGATATGAATGGGAAAAATTCTTACCTTTCTACAACTACACTTTCACATTAGGGTTTTCTCCATATTATAGACACTATCAAAATTCAAAAGAGGACACAAACAAAACTAATTACTCTTTAGAATTTCCATTTTTAGTAAAAGTGTATCCATTAAAATCAAAATTTGTTCAGTTTTATGTAGGATATAGTATTTTCAATTTTAGATATTCTCAATTTTCTTACTTAAATTATAACAACAAAGAAACTAAAGACACTAGTTTTACCAGTTTTCAAAACACTTTCTTTGAATCAGGAATAACATTCAACAATTTTGAAGTTTATTCTAAATATTATTTTAATGTAGTATCTCAATATGATTCCAAAAGTTTTTCATTAGGTCTTAAATATAATTTCAAAACCAATAAGAAAAATTAATAAACTAAAATCTCTCAAAATCGAGAGATTTTTCTTTTTTATTAAAAACAACAATCCTTAATTCAAATAATTTTCTACACATTCCGTATTTTTGAAAAAATTTTCAAAAAACATGTATCAAACATTCCACATAGAAAAAATTGAAGACTGGCAACAAGTTGTAGACCAAATCCTACCCCAGTTGAAACACAATATTCTTTTGCTCAAAGGAAACTTAGGTGCGGGCAAAACCACATTTTCTCAATTCTTGATGAAAAATTTAGGAAGCACAGACGAAGTTTCTTCGCCCACTTATGCTATTGTAAACGAATATCATTCACCAAAAGGAAAAGTTTTTCATTTTGACCTTTATCGACTCAAAAAAATAGAAGAAGCCTATGATTTCGGCATTGAAGAATATCTAGACAATGCTTTTCTCTGCATTATAGAATGGCCAGAAATCTACGAAGAAGAATTGGCAGATTTACCTCACCACGAAATGATAATTACCAATCACGGAGATTATAGAGAAATTGTTTTCAACTAAAATTTTCCTTAGAAAGAATCCATGATTTCTAAGGTTTTACCTATCCCATTTTTCGCTATCTTTGTAGATTAAAATTTAAAACAATGAGTTCTACCATATTTACACCTTTTACAGAAGAACAACTCATTCCTAAAGAGGAAAAATTAGAAGTTCTCAAAAAAGGGAAAAAATTTAGCATTGGTATCCCAAAAGAAACCTGTTTACACGAAAAGAGACTGTGTGTTACTCCAGATGCAGTACAAGTTTTGGTAGAACATGGTCATGATATAATTTTAGAAACTGGCGCTGGTGAAGGTTCTTTTTTCACCGATTTACAATTTTCTGAAGCTGGAGCTCAGATTACAACCAGCAAAGCTGAAGTGTACGGACAAGATTTAGTTCTTAAAATCAATCCGCCAACGGAAGAAGAAATGGAATTTTTAAAACCAAATGCTTATTTGGTTTCTGCACTTCAAATCAACTTAAGAGACAAAGATTATTTTAAAAAATTAGCAGAAAAAAAGGTAAACGCCATCGCTTTTGAATTCATTATGGATGAATATCGCCAGTTGTCACTTATCAGATTGATTGGTGAAATAGCAGGTGGAATTTCTATTTTGTACGCTTCAGAATTATTGGCGAAATCAAATGGTTTAATGCTCGGTGGAATTACTGGAGTTCGCCCTACAGAAGTAGTAGTATTAGGAGCTGGAATTGTAGGAGAATTCGCTACCAAAGCTGCCATAGGTCTAGGAGCAAGTGTAAGAGTTTTTGATAATTCTTTATCTAAATTAAGAAGATTACATACGCTTATAGACAGTAGAGTTCCTACTTCAATCATAGACCCAAAAGAATTAAAAAAAGCACTAAGAAGAGCTGATGTAGTGATTGGCGCATTACCTAGACTCAATATGCCTTATGTAGTAACAGAAGACATGGTAAAAGCCATGAAAAAAGGCTCTGTAATTATAGACCTTACAATAGATTACGGTGGCTGTATAGAAACTTCAGAAGTAACCACTCACGAAAACCCAGTGATTAAGAAACACGATATTCTTCACTGTGGATTACCTAATTTATCATCTAGAATGCCTAGAACCACTACGAAAGCTATTTCTAATTTCTTCCTTAGTTACCTCCTGAATTATGACGAAGAAGGTGGTTTCGAGAATATGCTTTTGAAAAGAAACGAAATGAAACAATCACTCTACATGTATAAAGGCAGACATACCAAAAAGGTGATTTGCGACAAATTCGACCTTACTTATCATGACATCAACCTTTTAATTTTTTAAATTTTCAACTTACTTTTTACATCATATTAAATGAGAAAACTGAAATTCTTTTTCATCGGGTTAATTCCAGGATTACTAATTGTATTCTTTATTTTGAACAAAAAAGGGGTAAGTTGTAGCGGCTATCTTCCCAATTCTAGAGTAATTGTCGAAACTTTATCGAAAGATTTCACCTATTCTGAAGCTTTTCAAGCAGAAATGAAAACCTTGAAAATCGACGAAAAATTTCTAAAAGACAGCATTATTACCAAAGGAGAAATTAACTTTGATAAAAGTGATGCACAGAAAAAACCTTGCCCGAGTTATTTACTTACCGCTCCAGAAGAAAATCCTAAGTATGAAATTACTTTTGTAAAATGTAAAGAAAATGCCCATTTCATTAGTCTTAAAAAACTAAAATAACAAAATATGCAAAAGAAAAAATACACAGACTTGAGTGTTCCCCAATTAAAAAAACTACAAAAAGTTTTCTTCGGAATCTTTTTAGGATTAATTATTCTTTGGATTATTGTACTCAGCATGATGTATTACAGCGGAAAATCTTTTGCTACCTTTATAGCTGTAGCAGTGGCTACATTAATTCCCAATTTTATTAATATTCTGAATATTTCTAATCAAATCAAACAAAAGGAAAAAGAACTCTAAAAATTAATTTCAAAATGAAGATTGCTATTATTGGTGTAGGTTTAATTGGTGGTTCTATCGCCCTAAAACTCCGGGAAAAAAATTTCGGAGCAGAATTTATAGGAATTGACAAATCAGAAATTCACCTTCAAGAAGCCCAAGAATTAGGAATTATAGACCGTTTCGAAGATTTTGAAAACGGTATTAAAAACGCAGACCTCATCATTACCGCTATTCCTGTAGATGCTACTGTTAAAATTTTACCACAAGTTCTAGATTTAATTACCGATAAACAAACGGTGATGGATACTGGTTCTACCAAATCTGGAATTGTAGAAGCCATCAAAAATCATCCGAACCGAAAAAGATTTGTAGCATTTCACCCAATGTGGGGAACCGAAAATTCTGGACCTAGAGCCGCTCAGAAAGAAAGTTTCGCGGGAAGAGCAGCCGTAATTTGCGACCGTGAAGATTCTGACCAAGATGCATTAGCATTGGTAGAAAATATTGCCAAAAATCTAGAGATGCACCTGATTTACATGAATGCAGACGCGCATGACATTCACACCGCATATATTTCTCACATTTCACACATCACTTCTTACGCTTTGGCAAACACGGTTTTAGAAAAAGAACGCGAAGAAGATACCATTTTCCAATTGGCGAGTTCTGGTTTTTCAAGTACGGTTCGTTTGGCGAAATCTCATCCAGAAATGTGGGTTCCTATTTTCAAACAAAACAAAGAAAACGTGTTAGACGTTCTTAATGAACACATTACACAGCTCAGAAAATTCAAGTCTGCTCTAGAAAAAGAGAATTTTGAACTTCTGGAAGAACTGATTAAAAACGCCAATAAAATCCGAGGCATCTTAAAATAATTCGTCATGAAAAATTTCTTTCGCTTTCTGTTTATCATCAGTTGTAATTTTTTATGGAGTCAAGAAAGGAAAAGCACTGCGACAGAAAACGTGAAGATTATTTCTGAAAATTTCGACGTTCCTCAACTTAAAACCACACGAAGAATTTGGATTTATTTGCCTAAAGATTACGAAACTTCTCGTAAAAAATATGAAGTAATGTATCTTCAAGATGCCCAAAATCTTTTTGACGATGCTACTTCTTACGCTGGTGAATGGCAAGCAGATGAAATACTGAACAAAATTTTTGAAAAAACCGGAAAATCTGTAATTGTTGTAGGAATAGATAACGGTGGCGAAAAACGAATTGAAGAACTCTCTCCTTTCAAAAATGCAAAATACGGCGGTGGAAATGGCGAAAACTATGTAAAATTTATCGTGGAGACACTGAAACCTTACATTGATAAAAATTACAGAACAAAAACGAACAAAAAACACACTACGATTGGTGGAAGTTCACTCGGAGCGCTGATTTCTGTTTATGCCGCGGTGAAATATCCTGAAACTTTCGGGAAAGTGTTGGCTTTTTCTTCTGCTTTTTGGTTTAATGCTGAAGATTTGAATGCATTTATTACCCATTCTAAAGTCAATTTAAAACATCAGAAATATTACTTTGTCCAAGGAAAACACGAAGATGAAGACATGGAAGCGCAAACCCAACGTGTCATTGAAAACCTGAAATCTAAAAACGTAAAATCTAAAAATATTTTCCTAAAAATAGACGAAGACGGAAAACACAACGAACTCTATTGGCGCAGAGAATTTGAAGGAGCAGTTTTGTGGTTGAAATAATTTATACAATTAAAAAAACTAAATGAAAATGCTAGTCCTGATTGAGCAATTTGTTTGAGCTCTTTTTGTTTTTTCTAAAAAAACAAAAAAGCGAGTTGCAAAAGCAGGTCTGAACGTGAAAAGAAGCAAGAAAACGTCTTGCTCCTAATCGTATGAATTTGGGTGTTCTTTTTTGATTTCTTCGATGGTAGAAAGTACCTTTTCTTTTAAACTTAATTGGTAAATTTCCAATTTTGTAGAAATTTCTTCGTCTGAACTTCCTAAAATTTTAGCGGCTAAAATCCCAGCATTGGTAGCTCCGTTCAAAGCAACAGTCGCTACAGGAATTCCTGAAGGCATCTGCAAAATAGACAATACAGAATCCCAACCATCTATAGAATTAGACGACAAAATAGGTACGCCAATCACGGGCAAAGTAGTACAACTCGCCACCATTCCTGGTAAATGTGCAGCACCTCCTGCTCCTGCAATAATGACTTTCACGCCTCTGTTTTTGGCAGATTTTGCAAAATCAAACATGCGTTCTGGTGTTCTGTGTGCAGAAACCACGGTAAGTTCGTAAGGAATTTCTAAAGATTTTAAAAAATCAGCGGCTTGTTGCATAATTGGCAAATCGCTCTGGCTGCCCATGATAATTGAAACCATTTTACTTTTTTATTAAGATTTCTCAAAGATAAAAATTTTAGGAAAGAAAACCGAGAAAATAGGTATCTTTGCCATATAAATTCTTCTTTTTTGAACTCAAAACTTTTACTAGCTATTTTCACGGTTGCCTTTTTTTGGGGCACTACCTTTTTGGCCATCAAAATTGGGGTAGAAACCGTACCTTCTTGGTTTGTGGCAGGAATTAGACAATTTTTGGCTGCTGTCATCTTATTTCCTGTTCTATTATTCACCAAAAACTTAAAGTGGATTGGTTTTAAAAATTTCAGAATTCAGATTACCCTTTCTGCTTTAATGCTTGTAGGTGCAAACGGACTTACTACTGCTGCAGAAGAACATCTTACCAGTAGTTTAACCTCGTTGATTTCTGCTTTGTCACCTGTTCTCATTTTTATAGCGAGTTTAATTATAGGACTTGAAAAATTCACTAATAAAGCTTTTACAGGTTTATTATTAGGATTTTCTGGGGTAGTTTTTATCTTTTGGGATGGCTTGAAAGATTTAGCCAATCCTAGTTATGTTTTCGGAATTCTGATTTTACTTTTGGGAGTCACCAGTTGGACAATTGGAACCATTTACACTAAAAAATTACAAATAAAAACCGAAAATCTGTTTCTGAATTTATTTTATCAGTTTGCATTTGCTGGTATTGTACAAATTATTTTCGGGTTTGCTTTTTCTAAGGATTATCACTTCAGCGAATGGAGTACCAAAAGTATAATCGCAATAATTTACCTAGCGATTTTTGGTTCTGTAATTACATTTTACGCCTATCATTATTTACTGAAAAATCTATTGGCAACTCAAGTTTCAATGCTTTCTTACGTGAATACCATTATCGGGATTTTCTTAAGCTGGCTGGTTTTGGATGAAAAAATTTCAGCAAAATTTATTATTGCCACTATTTTAATTATCAGTGGGGTTTTCATCATCAATTATCGACCAGATATTTTTAGGAGAAAGAAAAGTCTGAAGTAATTTTTTACTTAAGCAATTACTCTTACCAAAGTTTTAATATGATTCAGTTTTTCTAGTAATTCTTCTCTGGAATTGGCTAAAACATTGATGTGTCCCATTTTTCTACCAGGTTTGGTTTCTGTTTTTCCGTAGAGATGAACATAGGTTTTGGGAAGTTTCAGAACCTCTTCTAAACCTTCATATATTACTTTTCCGCTGTAATTTTGTTCTCCAACTAAATTCAGCATTCCTGAAAACCCAAAAGCATCTGTATCTGCCAAAGGAAGATTTTTCAGAGTTCTGTAAAATTGCTCGAACTGAGAATTAGCGTTTCCTTCTTGCGTTTGATGACCAGAATTGTGCAATCTTGGTGCTGTTTCATTCACCCAAACTTTTCCGTTTTTATCGAGGAATAATTCGATGGCAAAAAGCCCTGCAGAATTAGCTGCATTGATAAATTTTTCGGCAATAGCATCAATTTGAGATTGAACATCTTTTGAAATATCGGCAGGACAAATATTGAAATCCAAAAGGTTCAGTTTTTCATCAGCCACCATTTCTGTTACAGGAAACGTTTTCGTTTCGCCGTTTTCGTTTTTAGCAATGATGATGGAAAGTTCTTTGTCTATATCTACCAAAGACTCTAAAACAGAAGGAGCATCCCAAAGATTTTTCAAATCATTTTCGGCTTTGATGACTTGCACTCCTTTTCCATCGTAACCACCAGTATTCAATTTTTGAACAAAAGGTAAAGCAAATGTAGCTTCTGAAACATTTGAAATTATCTGAAAATCAGGACTTGGAATGTTGTGTTTTTTATAAAACTCTTTTTGTAGAATTTTCTGTTGAATAGTTTTGATGATTTCAGCACTTGGAATCACTTTTTTGCCTTGTTTTTCCAGTTCAAAAAGTGCGTCTACATTCACATGCTCTATTTCTATGGAAATCACGTCTTTATCTTGACCGAAAGCTAAAACATCTTCATAATCATTAAAATTCCCTTGAGAAAAATGTGAAATATAAGCGCAAGAACAATCAGAGTTTGGGTCTAAAACGTGAAATTCATCGTCGTAGTTTAATGCATTTTGTATGAACATTCTTCCTAATTGTCCACCTCCGAGAATACCGATTTTCATTTTTATTGATTTATTTCCCTGCAAAAATATAAATAAGTTTTACACCTAGCAATTTATCATCAAAATAAAAAAAATCGAACTTTCGTCCGATTTTACTTTGTACAATTATCTTTTCTTCTGGTATCAATGATATATTGAATTTTCCATTCGTTATTGATTTTCGCCAGTTGGAAACTGTTTACACCGCAATGCGAAAAATTACCTTTATAATAAAACTGATACGGAACCCAAACCGAAGCCATATTTCCATCAACCAAAATTTTAGAAATGGTGAATCTTTCGTCTAAATCACCTGCTTTAGAAGCGCCAACTTGTTTGGCAAAATCTTCTAACTTATCGGTTCTAATTTCTTGATTTTTCCCAAAAGTCTGCATAATGGCAGAATTAGAAAAAGCGTTTTTCACTCCAAGAGAATCTGCAGATTTCATTGCTTGAAAAAGATTTTCAATAGGTTTTATGATTTCTTTTTCTGATGTATTTTGAGCAAAAGAAAAACTGGAAATCAATAAAAAGAAGATTTTTTTCATATCAAAATTTATAGATAAGTGTTTGAACAATTTAAAAAGTTACATTTCGTAAAATTCTAAAGGCAAATCATCTGGATCGGCAATGAAAAAGAATTTTTTCTCGGTAAATTCATCTATTCTGATTTCTTCACAATTCACTCCTTTTTGCAATAGTTCTGTTCGTTTTTCTTCTACATTTTCTACTGCAAAAGCCAAATGTCTCAACCCACAACTTTCTGGCCTAGAAGGTCTTTTCGGTGGGTTAGAAAAAGAAAATAATTCAATGACATAATCATTACCAATCGCCAAATCTAGCTTGTAAGATTGTCTTTCTTCTCGGTAAATTTCTCTGATGATATTCAACCCTAAAATTTCCGTGTAAAACCTTTTAGAAACCTGATAATCAGAGCAAATAATAGCGATATGATGTATTTTCATGACTTTATTATCTTACTTTTTCCGCAACTTTCGTTCCGAATAATTCTATACTTTTCATCATCACATCGTGATTGGGTGCGCCTACATCCATGTGCGCGATGTATCTGGTTAAACCAAACATTTCTTTCACAGTATTGATTTTTTCGGCTACCTCATCAGAATTCCCAATAAATAGAGCGCCTTCTTTACTTCTGCCTCCTTCATATTGCATTTTGGTGTAAGCAGACCAACCTCTAGAACTGCCGATTCTGCTCATTTGAGCGGCATAGTTTTCAAAATACCCATCAATTACTTTAGAATCTTCGCTGACTAAAGTGTGAGAGTGAATCCCGATTTGCATTTCCTCTGGATTATGACCGTGTCTCAGATATTCTTTTTTGTAAAAATCAATCAAAGGTTTAAACTGTCTTGGCAAACCACCAATAATTGCCACAATTAAAGGCAAACCTAATCTAGCAGCTCTTAACACAGATTCTGGAGTTCCGCCTACTGCAATCCAAACTGGTAATTTTCCGTTGTTCGTCGCTCTAGGATAAACCGTTTGATTTTCCATAGGAGCACGGAGTTTGCCTTTCCAGGTGACATTTTCTTGAGTATTTATTTTAAGTAGTAAATCTAATTTTTCTTCAAAAAGTTCGTGATAATCATCTAAATCATAACCAAAAAGCGGAAAAGATTCAATGAAACTTCCTCTACCTACGCCAATTTCTGCTCTTCCGCCAGAAATTAAATCCAAAGTAGAAAAATCTTGATACACTTTTACGGGTTCTGCTGAACTGAGAACCGTAACGGCGCTCATGAGTTTGATATTTTTAGTGATAGAAGCAGCTGCAGAAAGCACCATTTCTGGAGAAGAAACCACATAATCAGGTCGGTGATGTTCGCCCAAAGCAAATACATCTATTCCTAATTCATCTGCAAGTTTTATTTCCGCTAAAATTTCCTGTAATTTTTGTTGAGGATCAGCAAATTTTCTGGTTTCTTTATCGAAAGCCAAATCGCCAAACATTCCAACTCCTATTTCGAATTTTTTCATTTTCTAAATTTTATTCAAAATTACCATTTCTGAGAAGCGAATGAATTGATGTAAGGTAAGAAATGGCTACTTTTTCTATTGAAAACCGAGTTTATTTTTAAGATTAAAACAAAAAAACGAGCCAAAGCCCGTTTTTATTTTTTTTTAAAATTTCATCACATCTTTTACTACTCCACCTTTTTGAGTATGAGGCAATAATTCTGCAGAGATAAAATCTTTTATAGCTCTTGTACTTTCGTTTTCTGGGAAAAGCAAGTGAACATTTGCACCAGCATCAAGCGTAAAAAATAATGGATGACCTGTTTCTTTGCGGAAATTCCAAAGTTTATTAATGACTTCTAGTGTTCCAGTTTTCATTAAAATAAAAGCCGGTTCGCTCATCATCATCATCGCATGAAGCGTTAATGCTTCGTGTTCTACGAGTGTGATAAATTTTTCAAGATTTCCCGTTTTCAGAATTTCCTTCAGAGGAACAAAATTCTCTCTCGCTTCCTGGAAACGTCTTTCTGCATAAGGATTGGTATTCATCAAACCATGACCAACCGTAGAACTCACCGATTTTTCGCCTTCGTGAATGAGTAAAACCCAATCATTGAAATTCTTAAAAATCGGATGAATTTCCTCATCAGGATATTTCACAGCGTATAAATCAGAACTTCCTTCTACTTCATCCGTTTTCCCCCAAACTACAAGACCGTTATACAAACTTCTGCAAGCACTACCGCTTCCTAATCGCGCTAAAAATGAAGTTTTCTTTACATCAATTTCTGCGTTGGTGAAAACTTTATCCAACTCCATCAAACAACTTGCAATCGCTCCAAAACCAGAAGCAGAGCTTGCAATTCCTGAACTGTGCGGAAATGTATTTTCAGTTTTAATAATGTATTTCCCTTTGAGAATCCAAGGTAAATATTGTTCAATATTTTTGAAATATTTTTCGATTTTTTCCGCAAATTTTAACTCTTCATTTCCTGCTAAAAAAGTTTGCACAGAAAAGGGTTCGTTTGCCAAAAACTCCATTGAAGTTTGAGTGTTGCAATGATTTAAAGTATATGAAATACTAGGATTTGCAGGAATTTGATTGGTGTATTTACCCCAATATTTGATTAAGGCAATGTTTGACGGACAAGTTGCAGAAACAACTTGATTAGATATATTGAAATGTTGATTTCCTAAAAATTGATTTTCCATAATTATTAACGCAATGGCGCAAATTATTTTTTAAATAATGTATTTTTTAACGCGTAAGAAAATCAAAGATTTTCAAACTTCCAGCTTACTACTTCTTTTCTTTTTTATAATTTTCTACATGAAATTTTAAACTTTCTTCCAGTGGAATGAACTGATAATTGAGCTTTTCTTTGATTTTTTTATTTGATATTTTATTGAATTCGGTAACCGATTGCACATTTACTTTATTCGCCATTTTCAGTGGAGAAATAAGCCAACCTAAAATTGAATTTAAGAAAACTCCCGTTTTCAATAAACCATTTGGAATGAGTTTTACTGCTTTTTTTCCTAATTTTTGTTTGATAAAATTGGCAACGTCTTGGTATTTTTTATTTTCAGAAATTAAGATAAATCTTTCTCCAAAAATATTTTTTTCCATCAATTCAATTGAAATCTGAGCCACATCTCGAACATCTACGTAAGAAGTTCCTCCAGAAAATGTATAGGCATTTTCGCCCAATTCCTTGAATAAAGTTCCGCTGCTTTCTTTCCAATTTCCGCTACCGATGATGACTCCCGGATTCACAATCACCGTATTTAAACCTTCTGCTGATGCACGCCAAACTTCCATTTCAGAAAAATGTTTAGAAATAGCATAGGCAGAATGGTCGATTTTCGGATTAAAATCAGAACTTTCGTCTAATTCTCCGTTTTCATTCAATCCATCTAAAACCGCGATGGAACTTACAAAAAGGAATTTCTTCACCGAAGAATTTTGACAAGCAAATAGAAGTTGTTTGGTGCCTTCAATATTAGTTTGATACATTTTTTTTTCATCTTTAGGATGAAAACTCACTTTAGCGGCACAATGATAAACCTCTTCTACTCCATTTAAGGCGTTTTGTAGCGAATGAATATCTTCAAAATCTACTTCTATCCATTCAATTGAATCAAAATATTCATTAGGAGTTTCTGTATAAAATTGAAATGATTTTCTAACCTCCTGCAGATTGCTGGATTTTCTTTTTGTAGCGCGTACTGATTTGCCACGTTTTAGCAGTTCTAAAACGATTACTCTTCCGAGAATTCCTGTTGCACCTGTAACTAATACCATAACTTATGCAAATATAGAAATTTAAAGAATTTTAAGTTTGCAATTTAGATGATAAAGTTTGTTATTTTTGCAAAAAGCAAAAGATATGTCTGAAATTCTAAAAAATCCACATAAAAAATTTTATTCCTTTTTAATTATCATCACTTTGGTAAATCTTTTACAGGCATATTTTACCGAGATCACTTTAGACGAGGCCTATTATTACCAATATGCAAGAGATTTAGACTGGGGATATTATGACCATCCACCGATGGTAGCATTGGTGATTAAGATTTCTCAACTTTTTTTTAATGGAAATCTGGGAGTAAGATTTTTAACCGTTTTATTATTTTCTGGAAATTTATTCCTTATCTGGAAATACCTTTTGCCTCAAGACAAAACCTCTTATATAAATGAATTTATCATTCTATCACTAGGCTTAGTCATGATGAATGCTTATTCCTTCATCACCACACCAGATGTTCCTCTATTATTTTTCGGGACGGTTTTTTTTATTTTATACCAAAGATTTACAGAAAAACAAAATTTCTGGAACGCAGTTTTATTAGGAGTTTCTGTAGCATTGCTTTTTTACAGTAAATACCAAGCGGTTTTATTGGTATTTTTCGTGGTGATTTCTAGCTTAAAAATGCTTACAAAACCTTACATTTATCTTGCAGGAATTGTAACTTCTTTATTGATGCTTCCTCATTTAATGTGGCATATTCAGCATGATTTCCCTACGTTTCAATATCATTTAGTAGACCGTTCAGAAAAGTTTAAAATCAAATATTTCCTAGAATATCTACCGAATCAGTTTGCGGTTTTCAATCCGTTTATATTAATTCCTTTTGTGATTTTACTTTTTAAAAATAAATACCAAAATCTTCAAGAAAAGGCATATTACTTTGTAAGCATAGGCTTCTTGGTTTTCTTTGCTTTAACAAGTCTTAGAGGACATGTAGAACCACATTGGACGGTTGTTGCATCTATTCCCATGGTAATTTTATTTTTACAATTTATCAAAGAAAAACCATCTTGGCAAAAATATGTGCGCACTATCGTTTTTGGCTCTTTGGTTTTGGTTTTCACCACCAGAGTTTTATTGCTCACAGATCTTTTACCAAAAAAACTAGAATTTACAGGTAAAGAACAAAAATACAAAGCTTTAGCTGAAAAAATAGGGAAAACTCCCGTTTTATTTACCGGTTCATTCCAATCGACTTCATTATACAATTATTTTACTGGAAATGAATCTTCAACTCTAGGTTCTTTAAATGTGAAAAAAACACAATTTGACATTTGGCAAAGAGAACAAAATTATTTTGGAAAAAGAGTTTTTGTAGAAAAACCAAACACTCCAAGATCACAAAAAATCATTGATGAAAACAATATTAATTTCAATGGTTTTTATGTAGAACATTTCCAAACGCCCAACCGATTAAAAATAGAATTTGATCTTCCTTCCGAACAACTCAAAAACAATCAAATTATTCCGATTACGATTTATAATCCTACTAAAAATACTGTAGATTTCAATCATCCTGAAATTCCAGTGACCATTACTGCTGTATTTTTGGCGCACAGAGAAACAACGGATATTCCTACAGAAATTGAAAAAATGCCAAGCATTTTAGAACCTGGAGAAAGTTTCAAAACTCAGATTAAAATCAACACGCAAAACCTAAAAGCTGGCGATTACAATTTCGGCATTACCACCAATTGTATTTTGGGGAATGCTTATAATTCGAAATTTGTAAAAGCATCACTGAATTAAGCTAAAAATTCTTTTACCGCTTGATTGAAATCTTTTGGGTTTTCGGCTTGAAGCCAGTGTCCTGCATTAGCAATAGAAACCAATTGATATTTCGGAAACTGTTGGTGCATTAATAATTCATCTTGCGGAAGAATATAATGAGATTTTGCACCTGCTAAAAACAAAGTTTCGCCCTCGAATTTTCCAAATTTTATGGCATTGGCAACAAAATCATTGTATTTTTCTGCCAAAGTATTGATGTTAAAACGCCAATTAAGTTTTTTATCTTCCGTCCAATACAAGTTTTTAGTCAAAAACTGAATCACAAATTTCTCTGGAATGAACTGAGCCAAAACATTTTCCACGTCTTGTCTTGATTTTACCTCATCGAAATTTACCGACTGAAGCGCTTTTATAATCCCTTGATGATGTGGAGGATACGCTTTAGGAGCAATGTCTGCAACAATCAGTTTTTCTACTTTTTCGGGATAAGAAATCGCAAAAGTCATCACCGCTTTTCCGCCGAGAGAATGCCCGAGAAGATTGGCTTTTTCGATGCCATGAAAATTCATATAATTCAGAATATCATCTGCCAAAACTTGATGATTCATCTCGTCTGAATGAAAACTTTTCCCGTGATTTCTTAAATCAAGCAAATGAGTTGGAAACAATTCGCCAAATTCTTTTCCGAAACTTCCCCAATTGTCTAACATTCCGAAAAGTCCATGAAAAACGAGCAATGGCGTTCCGTTTTTTTCTTGTCCGTATATTTTTGAGTGTAAAATTTCTACCATTTCGCTAATCTCTTTAAATATGCTTGAATGGTGTTTTCCAAACCAAGATACAATGCTTCAGAAATGAGAGCATGACCTATTGAAACTTCCAATAAATTAGGAATATTATCGGCGAAATATTTTAAATTATCAAGAGATAAATCGTGACCTGCATTAATGCCTAAACCATATTTTGTAGCTTCTACAGCAGTTTCATAATACGGTTTTATAGCTGCTTCTTTATCAGTTTCGTAATTTTTGGCGTAAGCTTCTGTGTACAATTCAATTCTGTCTGTTCCAGTTTCTGCTGCAAATTTCACCATTGCAGGATTCGGGTCAAGAAAAATAGACGTTCTAATACCTGCATTTTTAAATTCTGCAATCACAGATTTCAAAAAATCTAGATGTTTTTCGCAATCCCAACCTGCATTAGAAGTGATGGCATCATCTGCATCTGGAACCAAGGTAACTTGCTCTGGTTTTACTTCTAAAACCATATCAATAAACGGACGATGAGGATTTCCCTCGATGTTAAATTCTGTGTAAACCAAAGGTTTCAAATCATACACATCTTTTCTGGTGATGTGTCTTTCGTCTGGTCTTGGATGAATGGTAATTCCTTGTCCACCAAATTCCTGAATTTTAATCGCTGCTTCGGTTACACTTGGTGTATCTGCGCCTCTTGCATTTCTAATGGTCGCGATTTTATTGATATTTACTGATAATTTTGTCATTTTTTTTGTTGGTAATTTAATACTTGGTTCTTTTTACTTTCCAATTGACTCTTTTACTTACGCTTTTGCCACTTGCATTATTTCAAGATCAAATTCTTGTGCTGCGGTAAGAATATGGTCAAAAATATCCGCCTGAATTCTTTCATAATCTACCAATTCTGCTTTGTTGGCAAAACAATAGATTTCTAAAGGCATTCCTTGAGGTGAAATTTCTAACTGACGGACCAAAACGATTTCGTCTTGATCTACTTTTGGATTATTTTTGAGGTAATTCAATACATAATTTCTAAAAAGTCCGATGTTGGTTAACTGCTGACCATTGATAATTCTTTCAGCATTTTGAATATTCTTCTTGCTTTCCGTAATCTCACGAAGTTTTCTGTCTAGATATTCAGAAATCAAGTTGATGTCTTTTACTTTTTCATAAAATTCATCATCCACAAATTTGAAAGACTTGATATTAAAATAAATCGAACGCTTAATTCTTCGGCTGCTTCCTTCGTACATTACTTGGTGATTTCTGATTTCCGTAGAAAGCAAATCATAGGTAGGAATCGTGGAAATGGTTTTGTCAAAATTGACAATTTTTGTCGTCAATAAGTTGATATCTTGAATATTTCCTTCAATATTATACTTAGGAATTCCAATCCAATCGCCCACTTTCATATTTTTAGAAGTAGAAACGTGTACACCAGTTACAAATCCCAAAATGGTATCTCTAAATACCAATAGGATAACTGCTGTGATTGCTCCTAAAAAGGTAATTACCGTATTGAGACTAATTCCAAAAATTACAAAAATTCCGATAATGGCGAAAATGACCATTCCAAAAATTCTTAAACTTTCAGAAATTGCTTTAATTGCTGTAATCCTGTATCGATCTTCTTTGTGAGTGTAATAGGCCTCAAAAGTTTTAACAATTCTGTAAGTAAGCATCGCAAAAACTAAAACTTGCCCAAACATTAATAGTCTTTCAAAAAAAGTAAAACTTTTAGGATGTCGCCAAAAAATATCATCTATGAGCCAAAAACAAAATGCTAATGAAAATAAGTGTGCAATAGAACTTTGCACCTTGGACTTATAGGCAAACTTTATGAATTCATTTTTAGAAATTTTGACCAAAACTCTAGAGATGAGAGTAATAATCAATCTCAAAAGAATGTCAATCACGAAAAAAAACGCAAAAAGCAATAGCATTTTTAACCCAATTTGAAACGGTAAAATAAGGCTATCTGTGAAATTTTCTTTCACAAAAAAATGAATCTGCTCACTAAAACTTTTTAGAAATCCCATATTAGAAATTTACGCAAAAATAAAAAATATCATCGGGAATTTGCTTTTATTTATTACTTTTAACCAAACTAATTAAGGATTTATGGAGCAAAGTATTATTACTATTATATCTCTCATCATTATAGGAATAGGGATTTTAGGAACTTTCTTACCTGTTTTACCAGGATTAGCAGTTAGCTTTTTAGGATTAATTCTCTATAAATTCGTAGGAAATACAGATTTTTCTATTTGGTATATTGTCATTTTTGGAATATTAACACTCATTTCATTGGTGCTGAATTACATTATTCCTATCAAAACCACCGAGAAATATGGTGGCAGCAATTATGGAAAATATGGTGGTTTCATCGGGACGATTGTAGGTTTATTTTTTCCACCACTTGGTTTTTTAATTGGCATGTTATTAGGTGTTTTCTTAGGCGAACTTTTGCATGACAGAAACGACAAACAAAAAGCGCTCAAAGCGACCAAAGGTGCTTTCATTGGCTTTATCTATGGAACAGGCTTTAATCTTATGATTGGATTGGCAATGTTTTTGGTAGTAATTATAAATATCTTCAATTCTTAAAATATGAACACTAAATTCTTAATATTAGCCGCAGCTACCTTTGTGGTAACTCAATGCACTTGCCAACAAAAATCTACAGAAATGAAAATGCCTGTAACCAGCTCTCAAGAAGTAAATTCTACCTATCCTACAGAAAAACCAGAATCTGGCGTCACTCGTTTAATCGAAAAACAGAATATTTTTTTAGAAAAAGAAAAAGTAAACATAACCTTCAATAAAGTGACCGAAGACAACAGATGTCCTATGAACGCTCGTTGCGTTTGGGCTGGTTATGCTTCTGCAGAAATTGAAGTGATGAGTGTGGATTCTAGACCTAAAAAGTTCATTGTTTCCACTATAGATGACGCAGAAAAAAAACTCAAAAACTCTTTCGTTTTTGATGGTCACAAATACACGCTTGTTAATTTTTATCCCGCCAATTCTACAGACGTAACCTTTGAAAAACTGAAAGGAAAATACGTGGTAGATATTAAGGTAGAATAATTTACCAGTTTATGGGTTTCTTGTTTTTAGAAATCAGATATTCATTAATTTTAGAAAAAGGTCTGCTTCCGTAGAAACCTCTGTACACCGAAAACGGAGAAGGATGCGCCGACTGAATGATAAAATGCTTCGTTTCATCTATGAGCGAAGCTTTTTTTTGTGCAAAAGCGCCCCACAAAACAAAAACTACGTTTTCTTTCTTTTCGGAAATTTCTTTGATAATAAAATCTGTGAATTTTTCCCAGCCTAAATCTTTATGAGAATTCGGTTGATGCGCACGAACGGTAAGCGTAGCATTGAGCAATAAAACACCTTGTCTTGCCCAAAAATCGAGTTCATTACTGGTTTTTACAATTCCTAAATCGTCTTTGAGTTCTGTAAAAATATTCTTCAAAGAAGGTGGCGCAGAAACCTGATCAGAAACCGAAAAACATAAACCATTCGCCTGAAAATCATTATGATACGGATCTTGACCAATAATCACCACTTCTACCTCGTCAAAAGGAGTAAGTTCAATCGCTCTGAAAATTTGATTTTTCGGTGGGAAACATTTGGTGGTAGCATATTCATTTTTTACTTTTTGCCAAAGCTTCTCAAAATATTCTGTGTTTTTTATTGGGGCAAGAATTTCTGTCCAAGTCATGTTTAAAGTCTATTTTCCAAATTTACAAAAAACATTGGAACGATTATTTTGCATCTTTACAATTCAACGACTTTACATTATCTTTGCATTGTGCAAGTAACCAAAGAAAATTTACAAGAATTAGAATTCCCGAAATTACTCGCGGAAATTTCTCCTTATGCGTATTCGCCGAAAGTGGCAGAAAAAATTCTTCATCTGAAATTATTAAAAATAGATGAAGCGGAAATTACTTTGAAAAAAACTGCCGAATATCTCACAAGTTACGAGAGTTCAAACGCTATTCCATTTAGTGAATACGAAGATATAGAAGCAGAACTGAAGGTGATGCACATCGAAAATTTCAGGTTAGAAAACGCTGCTTTTATCAAGATTAAAAACCTGACCGAACAAATCGGGAAATTGCAGAAATTCTTTCCTGTACTTGCCGAAACCTTCCCTATTTTGCTGGAAGAAGTGATGCAATTGGATTTCAAGAAGGAAATTGTAGATAAAATAGACAAAGTTTTTAACCGTTTTGGCGAGGTAAAATCTGAAGCTTCACCCATTTTAAAATCTTTAAGAACCGAAATTCAGCACGCTAAAAAACATATTCAAGAGAATTTTAGTAAAACACTTTCTCACCTTTCTTCTACAGATTTTTTAGATGAAATTAAAGAAACGGTGATTGACGACCAAAGAGTTTTAGCAGTAAAATCTGGTTTCAAAAAACGTGTTCCCGGTAGAGTTTTAGGCGTTTCTAAAACAGGCTCTATCACTTACATTCAGCCAGAAAGTGTTTCTAGACATTACTTTAAACTTCGTGAAGCGGAGGAAGAAGAAAAGAAAGAAGTGGATAAAATTCTGCGAAAACTTACGGCAGAAATTGCCATTTTCGCGCCTGAATTAGAAGAATATCAAAAATATATATTCGATTTAGATATCACCAGAGCAAAAGCCAAATTTGCTGAAAAAATTGGCGGTGTTTTGCCAAAAATCAATCGTCATAAAACCATGAGATTGGTCAACGCATTTCACCCATTGCTTTTATTGAGAAACAAAGAAGAAAAAAAGGAAATCTATCCTCAAACTTTGACGTTGACGGAGCATAACCGAATTCTATGTATTTCTGGACCAAATGCTGGTGGAAAATCTATCACGCTGAAAACCGTTGGTTTACTTCAACTGATGATTCAGAGCGGAATTTTGGTGCCTGTTCATCCGAAATCAGAAATGTTCTTTTTCAAAAAAATCAGAACGGATATTGGTGACAATCAATCCATTGAAAATCATCTTTCTACTTACAGTTCTCGACTCAAAAAAATGTCTGGAATTATTCGTGAGGCAGATGATAATACTTTGCTTTTGATTGATGAATTCGGGACGGGTTCTGATCCAGAATTAGGAGGCGCTTTAGCAGAAAGTTTCTTGGAATTTTTCTACGAAAAAAAATCTTTTGCCATTATTACCACGCATTATACCAACATCAAACTGGTGGTAGAACAATTGCCAAATGCGACCAATGCAGCGATGCTTTTTGATGAATATTCATTGGAACCTTTGTATAAATTAGAAGTTGGACAAGCTGGAAGTTCTTTCACTTTTGAAGTGGCAGAAAAAAATAGAATTCCAAGATTTATCATTAAAAATGCACGTTCGAAAGTAGAAAAGGATGTCGTAAACTTAGATAAAACCATCGTAAAACTTCAGCAAGAAAAATTTGAAGTTGAAAAACTGAAATCCAACCTTGTTGAGCAAAAAGAATCGGTAGAAGATAAGCGTGAAAATCTGCAAAAACTGAACGAACAGCTTCAACAAAAGCTCTATAATTTTCAAAGATTATATGAAGAAGAACACCGTAAATTACAATTCGGGAATAAGATAGAAGCCTTTATTGATGGTTATTTGAAAGGAAAATCTAGAAAAGATATCGTGAAAGATTTTGTAAAAATTCTGGAGCAGGAAAAATTCCGAAAACTCGGTTCAGACAAAGCAGAATCTGAGAAACTGAAAGTTACCAAACGTAAAGTAGAACAACAACTGAAAAAAGAAAACATACAAGTTCAAATTGCGGAAACCAACCAAAAATTGGAAGAAAAAACCAAGAAAGAACGTGCAGTTTGGATGAAAGTTGGTCAACGTGTAAGAATAGCTGGTTCTACATCAGTAGGAACCATAGAAACCATTCACAAAAACGGAAAAGTTACCGTGAATTACGGACTTTTTAAAACGCAAATTTCTCAAGACGAACTAGAGAGAATTTAAAATTTAAACATTGAAACTTCTTCATAATCAAAATATTAAATCACGCGATTTACAAATTGCCATTGCTGTTTTTTTGGCGGGATTGTCATGTTTTGGGTTGTTGTATTATTATCAAGCGTTGCTTCCTGATTTGGTAGAATATTTCAAAATCAATAAAGCCAAAAGCAGTTTTGCAGTTTCTTCGGCGACTTTGGGAATGGCTCTTGGTTTAATCACTTCCACTTTCGTAGCAGACCGATACAGCCGAAAAAAAGTCATCGGATATTGTTTATTTGCATCTGCAATTTTAGCTTTTACCTCTTCATTTTCTGAAAATTTCAACATGTTAATTGCGCTCAATTTCTTGAAAGGATTTTTGCTTTCGGGTGCTACTTCTGTTTGTTTGGCTTACATCGCAGAAGAAGTTTCAGAAAACAGAAAATTGAGAATTACAGGGTTTTACATTGCAGGAAATGCAGTAGGCGGAATGGTAGGAAGAGTTATTTCATCTCAAATCTCTCATTATAAATCTTGGCAATTTGCTTCAGAATTTATTGGAATTTGGTGTCTTATTTTTGCAATTTTATTTTTTATACTCGCTCCTAAATCACAAAATTTCAAACCAAAGAAAGAATCATTTAAAACTTTAATAGAACCTAACTTCAAACTCATCACGCATCCAAAACTATTGCCTTATTATATTACAGGATTTCTTTTGCTGGGCACTTTTGTAAGTTTGTACAATTACATGGCTTTTTTCTTGGTCAAAGCGCCATTTAACATTTCCAGAAGTTGGATTTCTTATGTTTACGTACTTTATATTTCTGGAGTTTTTGGTTCTATGAATGTCAGTTTTTGGGAAAGAAAACTCAAAAATTCTGAAAATGTTTTAAAAACTATGAGTTTAGTAGGAATTCTAGGAATTCTCTTCTTTTTCTTGCAAAATACAATAGCTGTGATTGTAGGATTGGCGGTTTTTACATACAGCTTTTTCGTAGCGCATACAGTTTGCAGTAAATCAGTGGGGAATTTTTCAAAAGAAAAAAGAACGGTAACAATTGCGTTTTATTTGCTGCTCTATTACATTGGTGCAAGTACTTTAGGAAGTTTCAGCGGAGTAATTTTACAGAAATTAGATTGGCAAATTTTCTTAGTTTCTCTCACCTTTATCTTCGGAATTATTTATTTGATTTTTGCCTTTAAAAAAGAAAAAATCGAACCTTAAAAAAGTTCGATTTCTAAAATTTATCATTTTTTTTCTGATTATTTAATCAATCCTAATTCTACTAATCTTTCGTGCAAGAATTCTCCAGCAGTAGTGTCTTCGTATAATTTAGGATGGTCTTCGTCAATACAGTTTTCTAAACAGTTTAGCGGCATTTCGCTTACTGGATGCATGAAAAACGGAATAGAATATCTAGAAGTTCCCCATAATTCTCTCTCTGGATTTACCACTTGGTGAATCGTAGATTTTAGTTTATTATTGGTGTGTCTAGAAAGCATATCGCCTACATTAATCATCAATTCGTCTGGTTGAGCAATTGCATCTACCCAATTTCCTTCGTGGTCTCTTACTTGCAATCCCTTTCCTTGAGCTCCCATCAGAAGTGTAATTAAATTGATATCGCCATGAGCTGCTGCTCTTACTGCATCTTTCGGCTCGTCCGTAATCGGTGGGTAGTGAATTGGTCTAAGAATACTGTTTCCTTCTGCTACGAATTTATCAAAATAAAACTCATCTAAACCTACATATAATGCTAAAGCTCTCAAGACATAAACTCCAGTTTTTTCTAACATTTTATAGGCTTCTTTTCCTACTTTGTTAAATTCTGGCGCTTCTGCAACTTCTACATTTTCTGGATATTCTGCTAAATATTTAGAACCTTCTGGCAAATACTGACCAAAATGCCAAAACTCTTTTAAATCAGCCGCTTTGAAGCCTTTTGCGGTTTCTTTTCCGAAACCTACATAACCTCTTTGACCGCCAATTCCAGGAATTTCATATTTTGCTTTTACTTCTACAGAAAGGTCAAAGAAATTCTTGATTTCAGCATATAATTGATCTACTAAATTTTGATCTAAGAAATGACCTTTAAGCGCTACGAAACCTATTTCTTCGTATGCTTTACCAATTTCGTTTACAAATTTTTGTTTTCTTGTTTCGTCACCCGAAAGAAAATCGCGTAAATCTACGCTAGGAATTTTATTCATTTTTAAGTAATTAATCGTTAATCTACGGGATGCGAAAATAAAGAAATTTATTGAATTAGTACTATAAAAGTTTTCCTTCGTCAAAAGCCTTTTTAATCAACACCTCAAAGGTATCGAGCATATCTTCTGACGCCAATTCTATTCTTGGGCGAAGCATTTTTTGCACCTTCTCGAACTCTACTCCAGCTTCTATCCAACTCAAACCATTGTTAAAACAATTCATCACAAAAGGAATCATTCTGTCTACAGCACTTGCAAAAATGGCGGTTTCTGTTTCTCCAGCCTCGAATTCTACCCAAAGATTCATAAATTCCGATTTCATAGGTTCAGCCAAAATCCCGAAAATTCTCTCAGCAGAAGCGAGTTCACGCTCGAATTTACCTTCATTAGCTTTTTCATCATAGAAAAAAGTATCTCCTGCGTCTATTTCTACCACATCATGTATAGAAAGCATCTTAATTACTTTTCCTAAATCTATTTTTTCTTTGTTTCGAGCATAGGGAAAAAGAATCTGCGCAAAAACAATCACTTGCCATGAATGTTCTGCTGTATTTTCTCTTCTGGAATTGTCATGATTAAAATTTCTACGGATTACGTTTTTGAGTTGGTCTAAAGTAAGAATGAACTCTATCTCTTTTTCTAAGTACATATTCTAATTTTCTACAAATTTAGCGCAAATAAAAATAACGAATTTTATTTCGATTTTAATGACAAAAGTCATTGATATTGTGTAATATAAGTTACACAACTCCATATAGGGCTGATGTAACTTTGTACTAGAAAATTAAGAATACCAGATTCTTATAAAGTTATAAAATATGAAAAACTTAGTAATCTTAGGAGCAGGAACTGCTGGAACTATGATGGCAAACCACCTTGTAAAAAAGCTCAATAAAAAGGAGTGGCAAATTACTTTGGTAGACCAATTTAAGTCTCATTACTACCAGCCAGGATTTTTATTTATCCCTTTTGGAACCTATCAACCAGAAGATGTAAGAAGAACTATAGATGAATTCTTGCCTAAAGGAATTCAACTTATTCGTGAAAAAATCGACAGAATAGATAAAGATACAGATACCGTTATTTTAGAAAACGGAAGAAATGTAAAATATGACATTCTCATCATTGCTACAGGTTGCAAAATCGCACCAGAGGAAGTTCCAGGAATGAAAGGCGATACTTGGCAAAAAAATATTTTTGATTTCTACACTTTCGAAGGAAGTTGTGCACTAGCTAAGAAATTAGAAACTTGGCCAGGAGGAAAATTAGTAGTTCATATTACAGAAATGCCAATAAAATGTCCTGTAGCTCCGCTAGAATTTTCTTTTTTAGCAGATGATTACTTCACCAAAAAAGGAATGAGAGACAAAGTAGAAATTTCTTACGTTACACCTCTTTCTGGTGCATTTACTAAGCCAAAAACTACTGAAACGCTCAATTATTTATTGAAAGAAAAAAATATAAAAATTGTTCCAGATTTTGCAGTAGAGCATATAGAAGGTGAAAACGGAAAAATGTATGATTACGGTGGCGAAGTGGTAGATTTTGATTTACTAGTAACCATTCCTACCAATATGGGAGATGAATGTATTCTTCGTTCAGGTTTTGGAGATGATCTAAACTATGTTCCAACTGATAAAAACACATTACAAAGTAAAGTAAAAGAAAACATCTTCGTAATAGGTGACGCTACTAATATACCTGCTTCTAAAGCTGGTTCTGTAGCACATTTCGAAGCTGAAATTCTTACTGAAAACATTTTAAAATATATACAAGGAAAACCGCTTAATCCAGAATTTGACGGCCACGCCAACTGTTTTATAGAAACAGGAAAAGGAAAAGCATTACTCATAGATTTCAATTATGACGTAGAGCCATTAAAAGGAAAATTCCCTTTCGCCGGAATCGGTCCACTTAATTTATTAGAAGAAAGTGCTTTCAATCACTTTGGAAAAATGGCTTTCAAATGGGTGTATTGGAACATGCTTCTCCCAGCCAGAAAAATACCTTTCGTAACGCCTACCATGAGCAGAGCAGGAAAGAAATTTGACAAGGAAACAGTATAAAAATGAATAGTGAATTCGCTGGGCTGTGAACGGTGAATTTCTAAAATTTCAAAAAAAATTAACAAAAAAATATTATCAAAATGGAAAAAACTTATGCAGGCTTTACAATCAATGTAAACGACGAAGGATACCTTACAGACATGAACCAATGGAATCACGATGTAGCTCAAGAAATGGCTAAAGAAGAAGGACTAGAATTAGGAAACAGACATTTCGAAGTTTTAGAATATTTAAGAGACCAACAGAAAAAAGATGTAGCATTAACCATAAGAGGCGTAGGAAAATCTGGTGTAGTAGATATTAAAGAATTCTATGAACTATTTCCAAAAGGACCGCTAAAAATTTCAAGTAAATTAGCAGGAATTCCTAAACCAAAATCTTGTATTTAAATAGGATTTAGGGATTAGATTTTAGGAATTAGTGATTGGGAGATATTTTTTGCTAACATTAAAAACCTAATCTATTACACCTAAAACCTATTCCCTTAAACCAAATCCCATAATAAATAAAACAAAAAATATGGAAACTACATTATTAAAAAATCCATTAGCAGATTTAGATAAATCTCTGAAACCCATAGAAAAAGTAATGGTAATCATTTCTAAAGGAACTTTAGAAAGTGTTTACGCAGGTTTTATATTGGCAAACGGAGCGAGAATGGAAGGTATGGAAGCAGAAATTTTCTTTACTTTCTTCGGACTAGATGCTGTAATTAAAGACAGACTAAAAGACATTCACGTGGCTACTGTAGGAAATCCTGCAATGCACATGCCTACCATGTTAGGAGGTTTACCTGGAATGGAAGCTCTCGCTACCAAAATGATGAAATCTAAAATGGAAAAATTAGACATTCCACCAATTGATGAATTCATAGAAATTCTATCAGCTTCTGGTTGCAGACTTTGGGTTTGTAAACTGGCTTTCGAAATGTTTGATTTAAAAGAAGAAGACTTAACTCCAGAAGTGGAAGGCATCTTAACCGTAGGAGATTTCTACGCAAGAGCTGCAGGAGATGCTACGCAAATTATTTTCATCTAAATAATAACTTTTGTGTTAAGAAAATCCCCATTGAGCAATTGGTGGGGATTTTTATTTTTCCTTAATTAAAAAAACCTCCCAAAATTCGGGAGGTTTTCAAATTTCAATTTTCAACTTTCAATTCTCAATTAAAAAGTCGGTTGGAAGTTTTCGGCTCCAAGTGAAGCCATATCTTCATACGTTTTCCATCTTAGGTCTACAATTTCTTGCGCCAACTTCATCAAATGTTCCGCATCTTGCGGTTGCGTTTGTTTTAGAACTCGGTAGCGCAATTCGTTGTACGCATATTCTTCAAACGGAATTGTAGGACGAATAGAATCTAAGATAAACGGATTTTTATTATTTTTTCTCAATACAGGATTGAATCTAATCAATGGCCAATATCCACTTGCTACAGCCATTTTTTGTTGATTTAAGCCTTTTTCCATATCAATTCCGTGTGCAATACAATGACTGTACGCTAGAATTAATGAAGGACCGTCATAAGCTTCTGCTTCTCGCATTGCCAATAATGTTTGTTGAGGATTTGCTCCCATTGCAACGGTTGCTACGTAAACATTTCCGTAAGAAATAGCTTGCATGGCCAAATCTTTTTTGCCAACACGTTTTCCTGCAGTTGCAAATTTCGCAGAAGCAGCTGTAGGCGTTGCTTTAGAACTTTGTCCACCCGTATTACTATAAACCTCAGTATCTAAAACCAAAACATTGATATTTCTTCCTGTAGAAAGGGCGTGGTCTAAACCTCCACTTCCGATATCATAAGCCCAACCATCACCACCAATGAGCCAAACAGCACGGTGAACCAAGTGGTCTGCAAGAGAATAGAGGTGTTTCGCATCTGGATTTTCAGAAAATTGCAATCTATTTTTTAGAATTTCTACTCTTTCTCTTTGTTTGATGATTTGACTTTCTAATTTTTGAGGTGCATTTAGAATTTCATTGATGAAATCTTCGCCCAACTCTGGTTTTAATTTTTCGGCGTAATAATGAGCCATTTGTAATTGCTTATCCGCAGAAAGTCTCATTCCCAGACCAAATTCGGCATTATCTTCGAAGAGAGAATTGCTCCAAGCTGGTCCTTTTCCTTTAGAATTAGAACTCCAAGGTGTAGTTGGTAAATTTCCGCCGTAGATTGATGAACAACCCGTTGCATTGGCTACCATTAATCTATCACCGAAAAGTTGAGTAAGAACTTTAATGTAAGGTGTTTCTCCACAACCTGCACAAGCTCCAGAAAACTCGAACATCGGTTCTAAGAATTGTACGCCGTGAACTGTAGAATAATTCACCATATTTTTATCGTGAATTGGCAATTTCTCGAAATAAGAAATCACTTTTCTATGTTTTTTAAGGTCTGGATTTTTTGGTAAAATATTAATCGCGCGTAATTCTTCATTTTCTTGATCAATTACTGGACAAGCTTCGTAGCATAATTTACAACCAGTACAATCTTCTTCGTACACCTGAAGTGTGAACTTAGTTTCTGGGAAACCTCTTGCATTAATTGGTGCAGATTGAAAACCTTCTGGAACTTCGGTCAATAAATCTTTGTGATAAAATTTAGAACGAATCACAGAATGAGGACACACAAAACTACAATTTCCACACTGAATACAGATATCTGCATTCCAATGGGCTACTTTTTCAGAAATATTACGTTTTTCCCATTTTGTAGTTCCGTTTGGATACGTTCCATCAGCAGGAATAGCACTTACAGGCAAATCATCACCTTTGCCAATCATCATTTTATAAGTGATATTTTTCACAAAATCTGGTGTATTTTCGTCAACAGTTTGCTCCTCTCCTTTTTCGGCAGTTACCGCATTTGGGATTTTAACTTCAAACAAATTCGCCAAAGTTTGGTCTACCGCTTCAAAGTTTTTGTCTACTACAGCTTGACCTTTTTTGATATACGTTTTTTCAATTGCTTTTTTAATTTGCTTAATTGCTTCATCTTCTGGTAAAACTCCTGAAAGCTTAAAGAAACAAGTTTGCATAATGGTATTAATTCTGCCTCGCATTCCTGTTTTTTCGGCAACTTCATTGGCATCTATAACGAAAAATTTAATGTTTTTTTCAATCAATTGTTGCTGAACTTGATAAGGCAATTTATCCCAAACTTCGTCTTTAGAATAAGGCGAATTCAATAAAAATTTCGCTCCATTTTTAGCAAAACTGAGCATATCTTCATTTTCTAAAAATTTGAAGAAATGACAAGCGATGAAATTTGCTTTTGAAATCAAATAAGGTGCTTCAATTGGTTCGTGCCCAAAACGAAGGTGAGAAACGGTTTTCGCTCCAGATTTTTTAGAATCATAAACGAAATATCCTTGCGCTGAAAGTTCTGTATTTTCGCCAATAATCTTAATCGAGTTTTTATTCGCGCCTACGGTTCCATCTGCTCCCAAACCGAAAAATAGTGCTTGGTTCCATCCAGAATCATCTAATTTAAAGTTATAATCTACATTAATACTGGTAAAACTTACATCATCTGTAATCCCTACCGTAAAATGGTTTTTAGAATTTTCAGTTTTTAAATTATCATAAACCGCTTTTACCATAGCTGGTGTAAATTCTTTAGACGAAAGTCCGTATCTACCACCAATAATTTTCGGCATTTTATCTAAAGTTCCATTGGTGAGCGCTTCTGTAAGACAAACCAAAACATCTTGATACATAGGTTCGCCATTGCTTCCTGGCTCTTTGGTTCTATCTAAAACGGCAATTTTTTTCACTGATCTTGGTAAAACCGAAATAAAATCTTCATTTGGGAATGGTCTGAACAACGAGATTTTAAGAACACCTGTTTTTTCTCCATTTTTATTGAGAAATTCTGAAGTTGGAATCACTGTTTCTACTCCAGAACCCATAATTACGATAACATTTTCTGCTTCTGGATGCCCGTAATACGTTACAGGAGCATAATTTCTGCCTGAAATTTCAGAGAATTTCTTCATTTCTTCCTTTAAAATGGTAGGAATTTTAGCATAAAAAGGATTAGAAGTTTCTCTTCCTTGGAAATAAACATCTGGATTCTGAGCAGTTCCTCTTACGAAAGGCTTATCTGGGTTTAGACTTCTATTTCTATGTGCAATCACCAATTCATCATCTATCATTGCACGGATTTGATCATCATTTAAAAGATTAATCTTATTCACCTCGTGAGAAGTTCTGAAACCGTCAAAGAAATGAATGAAAGGAATTCTCGCTCTTAAAGTAGTAGCTTGTGCAATGAGCGCCATGTCATGCGCTTCTTGAACACTTGTAGAAGAAAGCATTGCAAAACCTGTAGTTCTGGCTGCCATTACATCTTGATGGTCACCAAAAATAGACAAAGCTTGCGCTGCCAAAGATCGCGCCGCAACGTGAAAAACTGCACTGGTTAGCTCCCCTGCAATTTTGTACATATTTGGAAGCATGAGCATTAAACCTTGAGATGCGGTGAAAGTTGTGGTTAAAGCACCTGCCTGAAGTGAACCGTGTACAGTACCTGCTGCACCGCCTTCACTTTGCATTTCTATAATTTCGGGAACATTTCCCCAGATATTTTTAATTCCTTTTGACGCCCATTCGTCTGCTAGTTCTGCCATAGTAGAAGATGGCGTAATAGGATAAATGGCACAAACTTCGTTTACTCTGTACGCGATGTAAGCAGCAGCTTCGTTGCCGTCTATGGTTGCTATTATTTTATTTTGATTTTTCATTGTTTTTAATTCATTAATGTTCTAAAACCATATCTAAAGCGTGACAAGGACATTGTTCTGCGCAAACGCCACAACCTGTACACAAATCATAATTGATGGTGTAACCTTCTCCTTTTCCATTTTTGGAAATCGCACCTTCTGGACACGCTCCATAACAACTGTCACACTCGAAACAATTTCCGCAAGAGAGACAACGTTGAGCTTCGTAAACTGCTTCTTCTGTGGTATAACCTGCTACAATTTCGTCAAAAGTTTCTACCGCTTTTTCTAAATCTAAGTGCTGTTGCTGTTTAGCTTGTGCATTGGTTTTAAACCAAATTTGTAACTGCTCAATCGTTACCAAAGGATTATTGGCAGGTTTCTCGTAAGTAGTATTTCTAAGCCAAGCATCAATATTTCTAGCTGCTTTTTTACCATGACCTGTAGCAATCGTTACGGTTCTTTCACTAGGAACCATATCACCGCCTGCAAAAATTCCTGGATAACCTGTCATCATTGATGGATTTACCTCAACTGTAGTTCCATCTTCTTTGAAGGTAATTCCTTCTATGTTTTTTAAGAAATCTGTATCTGCTTCTTGACCCAAAGCTAGAATTAAAGAGTCTGCTTCTAAAGTTTCGTATTCGCCAGTTGGAACCGCTTTTCCGTCAATCACTTGCATTTTTTCAACGGTGATTGAAGAGGTTTCCATGTTTTTAATAGAGCTCAACCAATGGATTTTTACCCCTTCGCTTAATGCTTCATCTGCCTCAAATTCATGAGCAGGCATATGTTCACGGTCTCTTCTGTAAATAATCATGGCTTCATCTGCCCCTAATCTTTTGGCAGTTCTAGCTGCATCCATTGCGGTATTTCCACCGCCATAAATCGCAACTCTTCTTCCTAAAAGTGGTTTATTATCGCTATTTTCATCAGCTTCTTTCAAGAAAGAAACCGCATCTAAAATTTTACTCGCTTCTTGAGCTGGAATATTTACTTTTTTGGCTAAATGCGCTCCAATAGCTACAAAAACCGCATCAAAACCACCATTTTCTTTTTCTTTGAGAATATCTTGTACTTTATAATTCAGAACAATTTTTACTCCGAAATTTTCAATTCTTTTAATCTCTGCCTGAAGAATATTTCTAGGCATTCTGTACGCAGGAATCCCGAAATTCATCATCCCTCCAGCAACAGGTCCTGCTTCGAAAATAGTTACTTCGTGACCTAATTTTCTAAGATGATACGCTGCCGAAAGTCCAGAAGGACCTGCACCTACAATCATAATTTTCTTACCCGTAAGTGTTTTAGGAGGATAAAATTGCCAATTATTTTTAAGTGCTTCGTCTCCTAAGAATCTTTCTACCGCGTGAATACTTACCGAAGAGTCTAAATCTTTTCTGTTGCAAGAATTTTCGCAAGGATGATAACAAACTCTCCCATGAATTGCAGCCATAGGATTTTGCTCGGTGAGTTTTCTCCAAGCGTCTTCTATTTTTCCTTCTTGAGCAAGAGAAAGCCAAGCCTGAATGTTTTCGCCAGCTGGACAAGCGTTATTACAAGGAGGAAAAAAATGTACATACTCTGGCTTACTTTTTCTCACAGAACCCGTTCCCGTGCTATGCGCATGTAAATCAGTGTATTTGGTTAAGTCTTGATTGTAAAATTCCATTTTATTTTTAATTTGACTAACAAATTTATTAATATTAACAGCCAAAGACTGACAATCAAGAGCATACATTTGTCATGTTTTGATGATTTGTGACGAAAATCATATTTTGTATCAATAATCAATAAAAAAGGCCTCAGAAATTCTGAAGCCTTCTTGCTAACAAAAAAACTATTACTATGATTGAACTTTTGACCAAAGATTATACCCTCCGTTTAGGTTAACTACTTTAAAGCCGTTATTTTTTAGAATTCTATTCGCTAAATAACCACGCAAACCAACTTGGCAATAAATGGCATATGTTTTATTTTTATCTAAATTTTCGAGATTTGCTCGTAAATCATCTACATTAATATTTAAAGCACCTTCTATATGCCCACCAGAAAATTCCTTAGAAGTTCTTACATCTAGAATTACAGCATCATTTTCTTTTACAAAATCCCAAAATTCATCATAATTCACCATTTCTAAATCTCCTTTCAAAATGTTTTCTGCAGTATACCCTGCAATATTTACAGGATCTTTCGCTGAGTTAAAAGGAGGAGCATACGTAATTTCTATTTCTGGCAAATCATAAACCGTAAGATTTCCTTTGATGGCCGTCGCGATTACGTCTATTCTTTTATCTACACCAGCTTCGCCAACAGCTTGAGCTCCGAAAATTTTACCATTTTCATCAAAAATTACTTTCAGAACCATATTTTTTGCTCCAGGATAATAACCAGCATGATGACCGCGTGTTACAATGGCTGTTTTATAAGGAATACCGAAACGTTTTAATGTTTTTTCATTCAACCCAGTTGAGGCTACAGAAAGTTCAAAAAATTTCAAAATAGAAGAGCCTAGACTTCCTGTATATTTATATTGATTTCCTAAAACGATATTGTCTGCTACTATTCTACCTTGTCTATTTGCAGGCCAAGCTAAAGGAATCAAAACTTTTTTATTATTGATATAGTGAGTCACTTCTATTGCATCCCCTACCGCGTAAATATCTGGATTCGAAGTTTGCATAAATTCATTGACCAAAATCCCTCGGGTTTCACCAATTTCTAAACCAGCTTCTACTGCTAATTTGGTTTCTGGTTTTACACCGATTGCAAGAATTACAGCATCAGTTTCTACAGAAGTTCCATTATTTAAGAACACTTCTATGGTTTCACCTTTGTCATTGAATTTTTCTACGCCAACGTTTAACAACAATTCAAGCCCTTTTTGTTTGGCTTTTTCGTGAACGAAACTTGCGATATCAAAATCTACAGGTGCCATTACTTGATTGCCGAGTTCTACCAATTTCACAGATTTCCCAGCTTCAATTAGGTTTTCGGCAACTTCTAAGCCAATGAAACCTCCCCCTACAACTACAAAATTCTGCGCATTTTTGGTCTTTGCTACAATTTTATCCATATCAGGAATATTTCTGAGCGTATAAATTTTATCAGAATCAATTCCTTCAAAAGGGGGTTTTATAGGTTCCGCACCTGGAGAAAGCAATAACTTGTCATAGCTCTCTAAGTAAATTTCGCCGGTTTGTAAATTTTTGACAGAGACTTTTTTCTCGTCTGTATAAATAGATAAAACTTCTGTAAAAACTCTTACATCTAAGTTGTATCTTTCTTTAAGAGATTCTGGTGTTTGCAATAAAAGAGCGTCTCTCTTGTCAATCGTTCCGCTGATATGATAAGGCAAACCACAATTCGCAAAACTTACATATTGTCCTTTTTCAAAAATAATGACTTCGTTTTCTTCTGAGAGTCTTCTCAATCTAGTTGCTGCTGTTGCGCCTCCTGCAACTCCTCCTACTATTAGTATTTTCATCTGTAAATCTTTAATGGATTAAAAAACTTCATTTCTTAAGTGAAATAAAATTTATAGTGCAAAATTACGGTTGGTTTTCACCAATTTCGGTAACAGATGTTACAATGAAAACGTGATTTTTGTCAAAAACAAAAATTATCAAAATTCATATGTGAAATTTTTACACCTGATTATCAATGATTTAAATAAATTATTAAAATATATTTACTACTTTGTATTGCATAATACTGAATTTTATATATATCTTTGCATAAGAAAATAATAAAATCATTAAAATATAAAACACTAAAAAAATTGTATATGAAAACTTATCAACAAAACGAAAACCAATATCACACTGGTTGTAGAGCAAAATTAACTCGCGATGGAGACAATAGAAGAATCGCTGGTGTTTGTTCAGGACTTGGAAGATATTTCGGGATAGATGTATCTTTAGTAAGAGTAGCATGGTTCTTACTAGCATTCTTCGGAATATTTTCAGCGGGAATTTCTACGTTTATGGTCGTATTCGTCTATTTTTTACTTTGGTTACTTTTACCAAAAACGAGAACGATTCACTACTTCGAAGAAAGAAAATAGTAATATATTTTTTTTGCATTACTACTTTGCATTGCATATTACTAAAAAATACCTATTTTTGTTCAACAGAAAAAAATTCGTAAAATGAATGTTACAACAAATCATAAAAACCACTAATAACTAAAAAACATGAACACAGAAAATACCAAAGCGCAAATGCGAAAAGGAATTCTAGAGTTCTGTATTTTGAGCCTTATCAATAATAAAGAAATGTATGTTTCTGATTTAATAGACGAACTCAAAAAAGGAAAGCTAGATGTAGTAGAAGGAACTCTTTATCCGCTACTTACAAGATTGAAAAATGGAGAATTTCTTGCTTACAGATGGGAAGAATCTACCAGTGGACCGCCAAGAAAATACTACCAAATTACTGAAAAAGGAAAAACTTTTTTAGCAGAATTACAAAATACTTGGAATGAATTAACAGAATCTGTAAACCAAATCACCAAAACATCATAAAAACTAAACTATGAACAAAACATTATCAATAGGACTTGCTGGTTTTTCTTTCGTAATAGAAGAACACGCATACATAAAACTGAGTGACTACCTCACTGCACTGAGAAGTTCTCTAGAGGAATCAGAAGCAGACGAAATTATGCATGATATCGAAATTAGAATTGTAGAAATTCTAAAAGATAACATGGGAAAAAGAGAAGTGGTAAATGATGATGATATAGAAAAAGTAATTGCCCAAATTGGTAAACCAGAAGTAATAGAAGAACAAGAAGAAGCTTATTTTTCTGATAAAACTGCCAATAAAAAATCAAGACCTTCATTTTCTTCGGCACAGCAAAAACAACTGTTCCGTGACCCAGAAAACATGAAATTAGCAGGTGTTTGCTCTGGTCTGGCTGCCTATTTTGGAATAGATGTAACTTGGATGAGAGTCATCTGGTTTGGTGTAGCATTTTTAGGATTGTTCACTGCCGGGATCTCTACTACTCTTATCATTTTCTTATATGTAGTTTTTTGGATTATCCTTCCTAAAGCAGAAACTGCAGCAGATTTTCTTAAAATGAAAGGTAAACCATTAAACTTCGACAACTTAAAAGAAGAATCTAGCAATATCGTAAAGTTTGCCAATGAATCTACTGCAAAAGTTGGCGAAATGTACAATGAAGCTAAACCTGTAGTAACTTCTGCTGGTAGCGGATTGCTAAATGTTTTAAGAGTTCTTTTTGGTGCTATTTTCGCTTTCTTGGCACTTGGAGCAATCATCGGTTTATTCTTCTTTTTCAATTTATTTGGAAATCCTGATTTTCCTGGTGTAAGCAAAATGAACTTCTTGTTTGACGATGGCGGAATGAAATATATCCTTTCTTCTCTGATTGTATTAGGAACATTATTTCCTGCGGTTCTTTTCAGCTTAATCAGCATCAAATTATTATCTCCTAAAACTAAATTAAGAAACTTAGGATATGTATTAGGTGGTTTATTCTTAGCAATTGTTCTTTTAGGAACTTATTTCGGAGTAAACATGGCAAAAATAGATATGTCTTACAAAGGTGACAAAGAAGAAACTGAAAATATTTCCATCAATGTACAACCTACAGACAGCCTTATCATTGACAAAAAACAAGTAAACATTCCAGCGAATTACACTGCTTATGATGATGATATTTTCTCAGACAAGAAAATGGTTTTCGAAGAAGATTATCCAAATGTAGAAGTAGTAAGAAATGCTAATATTACTCAGCCTTACCTCATCATCAAAAAATATGCGGAAGGTTACAATAAACCTCTAGAACTTAATGTTCCTGTAGAAGTGGTAGGCAACAAAATTTTATTACCAAATTTCGTAAGTTATCCTTACCAATACAGATTCAGACATTACAGTGTAGATTATGAATTGGTGGTACCAAAAGACATGAAAGTTGCAAAAGGAAACGAGCATCTAAATGTAAACGGTGACCTAAATGCAAACGGAATAGATGATGACGAAGAAAATAATAACAATAATAATGGAGATATCGTCATAGAAAAAAATAAAATAAACATCAACGGAACTACTATAGAATACGATTCTGAAAATGCTGACAGTGTAATTATCAACGGAAAAAAATATCCTAAAAAAGTTGCAGACAGCATTTTAGAAAAAGACATCAAAAATATTAACAGTCTAAAAGATTTAGAAAATTTAAAAGACCTTAATATTTCAATTAAAGATGGAGATTCTAAGATAGAAATTAACACTAAGAAATAAATAGTTCTAGTTTAGTTGGGTTGCTGATGATAACAACAGAAACTTCTGCAACCCTACGCTAGAAACTAAGCAACAAAAACGAAGCCTATTTTTGATTTTTTTTAGAAAATTTTAACAAATAAAATATTTTAAAATTAAAAATAATTAATACCTTCGCTAAGTGAATGAAACTCACATAAAACAAACAAAAAACACTAGAAATTATGATACAATTTGTCTTAGAAATCGTGATGAAAATAATGGAGTTCATCAGCAGTCTATTTTAGAAAGATTATAATCTATAAAATAATTATATTTGCAAGTAACCTTTTTGCTAGGGTTACTTGTTTTGTTTTTAAAGAGAAATATATGAAATTTATTAAAAAAATTATCGCAAAGTTTATCCTTTGGGTTTGGGGTTGGAAGATTGTGTTAGAAGGTCCCGCAAGTAATTTAGACCGTTGCGTTTTAGTCGTAGCTCCACACACTGCTAATGATGAATACATTTTAGGAAATCTAGCTTATTGGGTTCTTGATAAGAAATTAAAAGTTATCATTAAAGATGCTCATACTAAGGCTTGGTACGGTTTTATCGTAAAAGCATTGGGAGGAGTTGGAATCGATAGAAGCCAAAGAAATGACTTGGTTAATTTTGTAAAAAATGAATTTGCAAAAGATGATTTCAGCTTAGTGATTACACCAGAAGGAACAAGAAGTCTTGTTAACAAATGGAGAAAAGGATTCTATCACATGGCAAAAGAATCAAACGTTCCTATCGTTATCGCTGCTGGAGATTTTAAAACCAAAAGTATTCATTTAGGTAAACAAATTTCTGCCGAAGACATTCAGACCAGAAGCTACGAAAGCATCATGGAAGAATTACAAGAATATTACAAAAAAATCACTCCAAAATATCCAGAAAAGTGGAATCCAAAAATCTACTAATCTAAAAGTTGAATTTTTATGATAACCAACGAAGAAAAATTAGCACAGCTCAACCTTTGGAATAAAAACACTTTAATGGAAACTTTAGAAATCGTTTTTACCGATTTAGGAGACGATTATTTGGTAGGAACTATGCCCGTAAATTCTAGAGTTCATCAGCCATTAGGTTTATTGCATGGTGGTGCTAACATTGCATTTGCTGAAAGTTTAGGCTCATGTCTTTCTAATATATTGGTAGCTCACGAAGGAAAAGCTGCTGTAGGAACTAATATTAATTCTAATCACCTCAAAAGTAAAACAGAGGGAACAGTTACAGGAACGGCTAAAATGATTAGAAAAGGACAAACGCTCCATTTTCTGGAAATAGAAATAAAAGACGAAAACGGAAGTTTACTGTGTCATTCTACGATGACGAATATGGTGATTAACCGAAAAATAGAAAAGTAATGAAAGCTATTTTCAGATTACCCTTTGACGAAAAATTTATACTGATACATCATCATGAAGCTGCAAGAAATGTGGCTTCTTTTTTTCCTTTCACCAAAGGAAAAACCATTCATTTACAAGCAGATCATCTAGAAATCTGTACTTCAGAAGAGCTCAAATCTTCTTTTTTTGAGGTAGAAAATTTTCTTGAAAACAATGCTGAAATGAATATTCCTCAGCATGAAGAATATCTACAAAAATTAGAAAAAGCGATTGAAATCATCAAGCAAAATAACTTGCCAAAACTGGTTATTTCTAGACCTATTGCTAGAGAAATTTCTTCCATCAATTTAGAAAAAACTTACCAATTACTTTGCAAAAAATATCCCAATACACTTTGTTATATTCTCATTTCTGATGAAGAAATTTGGATAGGTGCAACTCCTGAAATTTTGGGAAAATTCAATAAAAAAACACATGAGCTTTTCACCATGAGTTTAGCCGGAACCCTTCCCGTAGATGAAGAATGGAGCGAAAAAGAAATTGAAGAACAAAAACCTGTTACCCATTATATTTCTGAAATTTTAAAAAAATATTCTTCCGAAATTACACAGAGTGAAACTTATAATCATATTTCGGGAAACATTAAGCATCTCAGAACTGATTTCACTGCTAAAATTGAAGACAAAAGGCTTGAAGAATTAATTGAAGAACTCCATCCTACTCCTGCAGTTTGTGGAATTCCGAAGGAATTTTGTAAAGAAAAAATTATAGAAATCGAACAATATAACCGTGAATTTTACGCAGGCTACATTAAAATAGAAACTGATGAAGAAATTTATTATTTTGTGAATCTTAGATGTGCTAAAATTTACAAAAATCAAGTAATAGCGTTTGCCGGTGGCGGAATTACGGCACTTTCTTCGCCAGAAAAAGAATGGCGAGAAACCGAACTGAAGTCTCAAGCTATTCTTCATCATTTACAATAAAAAAAGCCGCTTCTAGAAGCGGATTTTTATTAACTATTTTTCTGTGAAAGTTTTTTCCAAGTATTCATGACCAGAGTAACTAAAATTCCTATAATAGATGCGACTATGGAGAATAAGAATTTATTGTTATCTGAATGCATAAAACCTAAATTCCAGTCTATTGCATAAAGATTAACTCCTAAAAATATAATAAAAAGCACTAAAAAAACTTTGTAAAAGGTTGTCATTGGTATGAGATTTATGATTTAATATTGATAATTTTAAAATTGTACGTATGTAGAAAATAACTGTGCAAAGTTAGCGGTAAATAATTTAATAGATATCGCTAAAAGGATAATTCCAAAAACTTTTTTGAAAATCATCAGCGTAGCATCTCCTATTTTTTCTTCTAAGAAATTGGCAGATTTTAGAACAATGTAAACCAAAATGGTATTGAGCAAAATCCCTAAAATTATATTCACTACATGAAATTCTGCACGAAGTGATAAGGTAGTAGTCAATGTTCCAGCTCCGGCAACTAAAGGAAACGCAATCGGAACGATAGAAGCTGCCTTCACGTTTTCTACTTTGTGAATTTCTATTCCCAAAATCATTTCCAAAGCAATAATAAAAATAACCAAAGCACCTGCAATAGCAAACGAATTCACATCTATCCCGATGAATTTGAGCATTTCTTTTCCCACAAAAAGAAAAACAATCATTAATACACCAGAAACTACTGATGCTCTTTCTGCATCAATATGCCCGAATTGCTTTCTAAGAGAAACAATAATAGGAACAGAACCTAAAATATCGATTACTGCAAACAAAACCATAAAACAAGTCAAGGTTTCTTTAAAAGAAAACGATTCTAACATAGTGTGATTTTTTTATTATTTTCACAAAAGTATGAAATACTTTTATTATTCCATAATTTCAGAATACATCGCAGTTATAGAGTTGTAAAGCTCTTCTAAATGGGAGTCGTCATGAATAGGCGAGAATTTTTCTATTGAAATTTGCTGCTGTAGATTTTTGAAATCTTCGGTGAACTGAGAACCTTTGTAATTTTCTAAAAATGCTTTCAAGCCCATTCCAAATTTTCGCTGAATATGCTGTTCTGCATCTTGTTGCAATTCTTCATAAGTAGCAAAAAATGCTGAATAGTCTCTATTAGACATAAGCGTTTTCAGATATTCTAAATTAGCTTCAAAGCCTAGTTTTAGAAGATTTTTAATTTTTTCTTCCTCTTCTCTTATCGTAGTTATAGGTTTATTTTCTACAGTAACTAAGGTTTTTTTCTTAGGTCTAATCCACAAGAAGAAAAGGAAAGTTCCCATAACAAGAACCGCCAAACCAGAAAATAGATTTTTAAAATTAAAACGGTAAGACTGAGTATGTTTTTCCTTTTCAATAACAGGTAAAGGAACGCTGTTTAAAACATTAGCAGTATAATCATCAACAATGTCAATCGTTGATTTTTGCGCTGCTATTTGAGCTGAATTTAGAACATTTAATACAATACTTTTCACTCCCAAATCTATGTACTGATTCAGTTCTGGATTGAAAAAAGAAAACGGTTCAGTAGAAATATTAATTTTTCCCTCATGTTTAGGAATCACTACATATTTAGCGGTAATATAACCTTTTACTCCATTTTCATTGGTAGATAACTTACTTATAATCTGAGGCTTGTAAAAAGTATAATCTTTAGATTCTAATAATTTTGGCAATTTATCTTCGTCTAAATTTCCCAAACCAGAAATTCTTACCAAAACATCAATCGGTTTATTTACCTCAAGAGGTTCTGTTTTTGCAATTTCTTTAATCGAAATATGAAACTTCCCTACCGCGTTTTTAAAATTCTCTGGAGAATCTTTTGGCAATGTTTTTACATTAATTTTAACCTTATTCGAAATAATTTTACTGATTTCTGGAGTTTTCACCATTGCCGAAACAGGTTCTATTTCTACGTTACCCGCTTCTTCTGGAAAAATAATAAACATAGCAATCACTTGCGAAGCCATTTCGCCATTTACATTTTCTATGTCTTGTTTTTTGTAACCGATAGGCTTAATTCTCGCGTTATTCTGCTGCGGAAATTTTATATTTTCTAATTTTCTGAAGTTATCAAAATTCTTACTATATGCTCTCAAAACCGCTACAGTTGGCTGATTTTCATAGACTTCCTTGTCTTGAACCTCTAGATTCAAATAAACATCTTTAGAAAGATATTCGGTTTCTGCTCGTGACGTTTCTTTCACCAAAATGTCAAAAGGTTCAGACTTATAGATTTTACCATTCACGGTAAGTAAAGCCGAGCCTATTTTTACTTTTCCTGTAACTTTTGGCTGAAGATATAATTGATAAATGATTTGGTTTACTCTGATTCCTTTTTTCTGGTCAATGAAAGTATTTTGTTCTGAAGCACTTCCCACAATATCAAATTTTGATAAATCAGGAAGACGAAGCGGAGTTTGCTGTTCCATGTTTTCGCCTATCACTTCTTGTACAATGGTGAGTACAACTGGCTCATTTTGCTTCGGCTCTTTGGTATTGACATCAGTCAAAACGGTAACTTGTCCGTAAGAAATTGCAGACATTACAAAAAATAATATGTTGAGAATTTTTTGCATTAATTACCAGTCTTTAGTATTGCTTTCTGGTGAATAGTAACCATTTTTATTGAGTAACTTTTTGGCGGTTTCTCTTTCTTGATTTGCACTTCTTTGCAGAATTAATTTTTGCAAATCTTTAGGAATTTTATTGGGGTCATTAGGATTCTGCGGTTCGTTTTTCTGATTTTGTTTCTCCAATCCTTGATTCCCATTTCCTTTATTCTGATCTCCTATATTACCGTTGGGTTGATTTTTAGTGTTGTTATTTTTATTTTCTTGATTTTGATCTCCTTGCTGATTTTGATTATTATCTTGGTTTTTATTTTGGTTATTTTGTTGATTTTGCTGTTGGTTTTGTTGATTTTGTTTATTGTCTTTTTGCTTTTGCTTCTTCTTGGCGATTTGTAAATTTTTTAAAATCGCTTCATTATCTGGATCATACTTCAAAGCATTTTTATAGGCATTAACTGCTTTTTCTCCATCACCATTTTGCAAATGAGCATTTCCTTCGTTGTAATAAGAAGCTGCTTTTTCATCTTTATTATTGGTGTTTTTTTGTGCTTTTTGATACTCGGAAATCGCTTCATCGTACTTTTTTATTTTGTACAAAGAATTGCCCAAATTATAATGCGCCCCAAAATCTTTTTCATTTTTTTTCACCGCTTCCGAAAATGTAGAAGTAGCTTCGCCATACTTTTGTTTGTCGAAGCTTCGGTTTCCTCTGAAGATTAGGGTGTTTAAACTTTCTTGGGCTTTAACGGCAATTAGACCAAGAAAAAATAAGCTAATATGTACAAAAAACTTTCTCAACATTTGTTGGTACAAAAATATCGCTTTAATTGTTAAAATTTAATCCTAAAAATGTTAAATAATTGATAAAAAAGTGGATTTTTAAGACTAAAATTCAAGGTTTTGCGTTTTCTAAAGTTTTCATTTTTAAAAATTGAAATCTTTTTTAGGATTAAAAAGAAAAATAATGACAAATATAAAAAGCGAAACGCCCAAAAACCATTGATAATAATGCACCGCAGATTGTGTATTTACTAATGTTTCCGAAGCTCCTTTTTGGTTTCTGAGTTGCAAAACAATTTTATTGACCGCTGTGTCTAAATCATTACCATCTACATATTCGCCATTGGTATCAAAAGCGAGAGACATCAATGCTTCTGTTTGTCTTTTGGTAATAATAGTTTCGCCGAGAGCATCTGTTTTATAACCCATTAATTGCCCAAATTCATAAATAGGAATAGGTGCACCATCATCCTTTCCTATTCCTACAGAAGTAATGGTTATTCCTTGTCTCAATGCTTCATCTATAGCAGCTTTGTCATTTCCTTCATTATCTTCGCCATCACTTATCAAAACAATTTTTTTAGCTCCTTTTGGAACGTTTTTAAACTTTTCATTGGCTACTTCTACCGCTTTTAGAAAATCTGTTCCCTGTTTCCCAATAGTAGTAGTTTCTATCGCTCCAATATAAGTTTCGGCGGCAGAATAATCTGTTGTCAAAGGCATTATAGATTGTGCATCTCCTGCAAAAACTACGATTCCTACTTTGTCATCACCCAAATTCTGTATCGTGTTAATTAAAATATTTTTAGCTTGTTCTAATCGAGAAGGTTGCACATCTTGCGCATTCATAGAGTTAGAAACATCCAGCAAAAAAATCACAGAATTTACTTTTTGTTGGATTTTCATTTCTTGTTTTCCTCCTAGAAAATCTACCATTGCTAAAATCAAAAAAACAAAAGCCAATAAATATAAAGCTGGGAAAAATCTAGAAAAATGATAATTTTTTGAAAATAAATCTTCTTGAAATTGAGCTTCAGCAAAAATATTTCTCCTTTCTGATTTCCATTTTTTGAAACCAAAAAGAAGCCACGTTATTACCGGTAAAAGTAATAACAGCAATAAATACCAAATATTTCCTAGACTAAAATTCATTTCTATTTTAATTAAAAATTCTGAAAATTCTCCATCTTAAAACTGAATCTATCAATAAAAACGCCAAAGCAATCCAAAGAAAAACCCTGAAATATTCTTCGTAATTGTAAATTTTATTGGTCTTAATTTTCGATTTTTCTAAAGAATTAATCTCATTATATATATTTTCTAAACTCACGTTAGAAGTGGCTCTGTAATATTTTCCGCCTGTAAGGGTTGCAATTTCAGAAAGCGTAGCTTCATCAATCTGCACTTCTTGTTCAAAAAACTCTATTCCAAAAGGGGTAATCTGTGGAAATAGCGCAAAACCATTCGTCCCGATTCCTATTGTATAAACTTTAATTCCGTAAGATTTTGCCAATTCACCTGCAAACTGTGGTGGCATTGCATTTGGAACCGTATTTACGCCATCAGTCATTAAAATAATGATTTTAGACTTTGATTTACTGTCTTTCAAATGATTTACAGCTACAGAAAGCCCTTCTCCAATGGCTGTTCCCGTAAGTTCTTCACTAGGACTCATGTCTCTAATTTCATCTAAAACCACTTGATGGTCAGACGTGAGCGGAACTTTTGTAATTCCTTCTCCCCAATACTCTACAATTCCTATTCTGTCACCTTCCCTTTTTTTGACAAAATCAGTTGCAATTTTTTTCAAAGCCGAAATTCTGTCTGGCTCTAAATCTTTGGCCAACATACTTGGCGAAATATCAATCGCTAAAAATATATCAATGCCTTTGGTTTCGTCTCTATCGCTAAAAATGGTGTAAGTTCTAGGCCTTGCCAAAGCAATAATGAGCGCGGAAAGAATGATGTATTTAGAAAATTGTAAAAATTTTTGAACCAAAGAAAAACTTCCTGATACAGACATATTTCGGGTAGTCGGAACATTGATTCCCGAATTTTTCTTCTTGCTAAAATCCCTTATCAAAAGCGGAATAAAAAGCAAGAATAGCAATAAAAAATATGGACTATCTATCTGAAAATTCATCTTAATGCACTTCTCTTAAATGTTCTGCTTCAACATCTGTAACCGAACGCTCTACAAATTCATAAATTTCTAAAAAATCACACTCCATTAATTCTTGATTTGGAAGGATTTTAGCAAATTTCACCAAATCTCCTCTCAGAAAAACCTCCTCCACTATTTTTTCATTTTCTGGCGAAATTTTATTGGTATGTTTCATCATATCGATTAAATCATCGGTCAACAAAACATCTGCTGGAATGTGATATTGTTTTACCAAAAACGCTCTGGTTATGTCTATCAATTCTACATAAAACATTCTGTAATTTCCTTTTTCTGCGTATTTTTTCTTTTCAAGATTTTTCAGATCTTGTAATGTTTTATGAATCGGACTTTTCTCTTTACCCGAATTTCTGAAAACCCCATTTTTGAAGAAACTTAAAAATAAAAACAGTGAAGTAAAAATCACCAAACCTCCTAAAATATACCATTTGTACATTTCCCAATAATCACTGAAACCCAAATCAACTTGCTTATTGTTCATAATATCGTTGATTTGATCATCTGCATTAACAGGATTATAAACCGTGATTTCATAAGGAATCGTTTTGATGGTTTCTGCTCCATTTATAGAAAACTCCAGCTCTGGAATGGTAAATTTTCCTTCCTCAAAAACCTGAAATTCTATAGTTCTGGTATATTGATCGTATGTTTTGTTGATTTCGTCTTGTGTTTCCTCTAAATGAAAAGGCAAGAGTTCATTTTTAGGTTTAGAAATCACATCTTTTCCTTCTAAACCATTGATGGTTAATCGAAATGTTGCTTTTTCGCCAAGCGCAATTTTTTCTTTAGACAAATTAGACGAAAGGGTCTGCGCAGAAAAACATTGAGCAACCAAAACAAACACCAAAGCCAATTTTTTAATCACTCCAAAAGCAACAAAAGGCCATTTGAACCTTTTTAGATTTGGCGAAACTTTATCGAGTTGTCGGTCTATATATTGATTGAAAATTTTTAAAAAATTTTTCTTCATTAATTGCTATTTTCTATTTTTTCTGAAAATAATTATACAAAATCTTGGTATAATCTTCCTCTGCTTTTACTTCTACAAAGCTTGCAGAGCTTTTCTCAAAAGCTTCTCTCAGGTGTCTTATTTTTTGTTTTTGAGCTTCTGCATAATTGTAACGCCATCTTTGGTTAGATGTATTCACCCAAATTTGTTTTCCGGTTTCTATATCTCTGAAAAAAGCATAACCTACATCTGGAATTTCATTGTCTTTTTCGTCAAAAACTCTCAAGCCTAATAATTGATGTTTTTTGGAAGCAATTTTCAATAATTTTTCGTCAAACTCATCTGCGAAATCAGAAAAAAGAAACGCCAAAGATTTCTTTTTGAAAACATGCATCATGTATTCTAAAGCAGCATCTATATTGGTTTCTGCCTGCACATAATCTGCAGTCAAAATCGTTGAAATTATGGCTAAAATATGTTTTCTACCTTTCTGTGGCGGAATTACTTTATAGACTTTATCCGCAAACAAAATCAGCCCTACTTTATCATTATTTCCTGCCGCAGAAAATCCTAAACTTGCCGAAATTTCTGCCACCAATTCTCTTTTCAGTTGAATTTTTGTTCCATAATTCATAGAAGCAGAGATATCAACCAAAATCATCATGGTGAGTTCTCGTTCTTCTTCCATCACCTTTACATAAGGTTCTTTGAAACGTGCGGTTTTATTCCAATCAATTCTGCGAATATCATCTCCAAATTGATACGGACGAACTTCTGCAAAAGCCATTCCCTGACCTTTAAAAGCACTGTGATATTGCCCCATCAAAGTATTTTCCGTTCTCTTTCGAGTACGGATTTCTATTTGTTTTACTTTTTTGACGATATCTTTTATTTGCATTTCGAAAATTTAAAAATTAAAGAATTTAAAGATTAAAACATTTTCAACTTTCAATTCTCAATTTTCAACTGATTACGGCGCTTGAACTTTTCCTAAAATTTTATCTACAATTGCATCAGCATCTACATCTTCCGCCTCCGCTTCGAAACTTAGACCAATTCTGTGACGCAAAACATCCTTAGCAATTGCTTTTACATCTTCAGGAATTACAAAAGCTCTTCCTTTTAAGAAAGCATAAGCTCTGGAAGCAATCGCCAAATTAATAGAAGCTCTAGGTGACGCCCCAAAACTGATGTAATTTTTAAGTTCAGAAAGTCCATATTTTTCTGGAAATCTGGTCGCAAAAACCATATCAAGAATGTATTTTTCTATTTTTTCGTCTAAATAAATTTGATTGATGATTTTTTTGGCTTCCACAATTTGTTCCAAAGAAATCACAGGTTTTATTTGAGGAATATCTGAAGTTGAAACCATTCTCATGACTTGTCTTTCTTCCTCAAACTCTGGATAATCAATTTTGCATTTCAGCATAAAACGGTCAGTTTGTGCTTCTGGCAAAAGATAAGTTCCTTCTTGGTCAATTGGGTTTTGAGTTGCTAAAACCAAAAACGGCGTTGGCAATTTCATGGTTTCATCACCAATTGTCACTTGTTTTTCTTGCATTACTTCCAAAAGTGCAGATTGCACTTTTGCTGGAGCACGGTTAATTTCATCCGCCAAAACAAAATTTGCAAAAACAGGACCTTTTTTGATGGAAAAATCGTTTTCTTTCACATTATAAATCTGCGTACCAATAACGTCTGCAGGCAATAAATCTGGCGTAAACTGAATTCTAGAAAACGCTCCATGAACCGCTTCTGAAAGGGTTTTGATGGCTAAAGTTTTTGCCAAACCAGGAACACCTTCCAGCAAAACGTGACCATTTCCCAATAGACCAATCAAAAGTCTATCTACCATGTATTCCTGTCCGATAATTGCTCTGTTAATTTCCTTTTTCAAAAGTGAAAAGTAAACGTTCTGTTCTTTTACTTTTTCGGTGAGTTGTTTAATATCTTCGGCTTGATTAAGTTCTTGCATAATTTTTTGAAAAATTAGACTGTAAATTTCACGATTTTCAAGGAATTGGCAACACAATTAATGCCAAATTTTGGTTAAAGTTTGTTAAAATATTGAGTGCTAGAAGTTGGATGTTTGAAGTTTTCTTAAATTTTCCAAAAACTTCCCTCATCAAGTATAAAATTCCAGCCTTTTTCAGTATTTTTGGAGATTAAAATCAATTTTAAATGAATACTCATTTTCAAAATCATAGAGCAGTAAGAAAAAACCTTCTGAATATTTTGCAAAATACGTCTCACAAAGACTTATTGACCATTCCAGATGGTTTTAACAATAATATTTATTGGAATATTGCACATTGCGTAGCTACTCAGCAACTTTTGTGTTACTATTTAAGCGGAAATCCTTTTAGAATAGACAAATATTGGGTAGATACTTACAAAAAAGGCACTCTTCCTAATCTGGATGTTTCTGAATCTGAAGTAGAAGATTTAGGTTTTCTTTTGATAGAAACTTCTAAAATTTTGATGAAAGATTATGATGATGATTTTTTCCCAGATTATACCGCTTATTCTACAAGTTTTGGAATTGATTTAAAAAACATACAAGATGCAATCATTTTCAACAACATGCACGAAAGTTTACATTTTGGATACGTAATGGCTCAAAAACGTGCTTTAGCAGGAGAACAGTTCTAAGAGCCCAGTAAAAATAACCAAGTAAAAGTAAGACTTGTTAAAAGCAAGTTTAATAAATTTTAAAAATCAAAAAATTGGGAGAATTTAATAAAAAATATAACTCAGGTGAGAGAAGAAGTTTTGGACCAAAAAATTTCGACAGAAAACCTCGTTTTGACAACAATCGAAATTCAGATAACGAATCTAAAAGCGAAAAAGAAGATTTCATTTTCGGTTTGAGACCTGTAATGGAAGCGATAGAAGCTGGAAAAACCATCGACAAAATTTTTGTACAAGGTGGTTTACAAGGTGAGATTTATTCAGAATTAAAAAAATTACTGAAAAAATACAACATCAGACCAAACACCGTTCCTGTAGAAAAACTGAATCGTTTTACGAGAAAAAATCACCAAGGCGTTGTCGCTTTTATCTCAGAAATTCCGTTCTATAAAATCGAGGATTTGTTACCACAGATTTTTGAGGAAGGAAAAATTCCGTTTTTATTGATTTTAGACCGTTTAACAGATGTAAGAAATTTCGGAGCGATTGCCAGAACTGCAGAATGTGTAGGAATAGATGCAATTGTAATTCCAGACAAAGGAGCTGCTCCTATCAATTCTGATGCGATTAAAACTTCGGCGGGTGCACTTTACAATGTGAAAATCTGTAAAGAAAATAATTTGGCTCACGTAGTAGATTTTCTTCAACAATCGGGAGTTACCGTTTTTGCAGCGACTGAAAAGGCAGAAAAAATGATTTATGATGCTAATTTTTCAGAACCTTGCGCCATTGTAATGGGAAATGAAGAAACAGGAATTTCTAAAGAAGTAATGCATCATGCTGATGAAAAAATAAAATTACCTATCACTGGAAAAACACAATCTTTGAACGTTTCTGTAGCTTGTGGAGCTATTCTTTATGAAGCAGTGAGACAGAAAATAGTGGGAGAATTGTAAAAATAAAGAATTTTCAAAAAGATCTAAAAAAAATCAACCCGTGAATAATAGCCCTGATTAAGCGATGTGTTTGAGCTCTTTTTGTTTTTTTTAGATGTTTCGACTCTACTCAGCATGACAAAAAAACAAAAAAGCGAGTCGCGAAAGCAGGACTAAAAGTGAATAAAAAGGCAAGATTCTTGCTTCAAATGATACAAAATAATTAAAATCAATGAAAAAAATTACAGCAATAGCGCTGCTTTCAATAGCAATAGTTTCTTGTCAAAAAGAAACAAAAACCGTAACCAAAGTTGACCCTAAAACAGGAAAAACCATCACCGTAGAAGTTCCTGTGAAAGATAAAGAAACGGCAAAAGTAGAAAATTCTGCCATCAAAGATTCTTTGGGTGTTTACCATGCAACTTTTAAATTAGAAAAAGGAAAAACTTATCCTTTCAGCACTTACCAAAGAGATGTGCAAACGCTTTCTGACGGGAAACAAAACATTTCTGGAACGAATGAATCTACAGACGAAATGACTTTTACGGTAGATAATATCGATGCAAAAGGAAATTACGAAATTTCTATGACGCTGGTTGGGAAAAGAATGTCTGCGACTTCTCAGGGAAAAACCCAATCCATAGACACGAAAGGAAGCGCTCCTGAAGATGCTCAACAAAAATTTATGTGGGCGGTACAAAAAGCACAAACAGGTAATAAATTAAAAATTACGATGGACAAAACTGGGAAAATTCTTTCGATTACAGGTTTTGATCCTATTTATAAAAAAACCAATGATGCTGCTGCTTCTATAATTAAAGATGCTGCACAACTTAAAAATTTCATGGAAGGATTTAAACTAAGTTTCAACGAGAAATTTTTAAAAGAACAATTTGGGAAAAACCTAAATATTCTTCCTGCAAAAGGAGTGAAATTAGGCGGAACCTGGACACAGTCTGACAATGTAACTCCAGATGGAAGCGTAAAAATAAATACCACTTACACCCTAGCAAAAGTAGAAGACGGAATTGCGGAAATTACCATAAAAGGTGGAATTCCTAGAAAAGCAAAAACACAGTCTAAAAACGGAATGACGCATTCTGTAAGCATAGAAGGTGTACAAACGGGAACCATAAAAATAGACGCCAACTCTGGTTGGATTCTAGGCTCTAAAATCCAAATGAACACTACGGAAAAAGAAAGTCTGAGTGACGGAAAACAATCTCAAACCATGTCTAAAAAGACCAACTCTTTAGTTTCAATCAATCCTAGTTATAAATTTTAAAAAATGGCACTGGTCAAATATTTATTCGAATTAGTTTTAGCAACCATCATTATATTCTTTGTTTGGAATATTTTGAAAAGGATATTCTTTAATCAATTTTATAAAAATTTTCCTGGTCTTAATCCTAGAAACCGAGAAAACATTTCACCAAAACCTGCAAAACCTAAAAAAGAACAAGTAAAATGGGATGCAGAAACTGTGGAATATGAAGAAGTAGAGGAAAAAGAAAAAAGGTAGAATAACGACCTAAATCATAGAACCGGAGTTTTTCCGAAACAAACAACAAAAGATAAATTTTTGCAAAATATGCTGAAAAATAAAAACATTCTTTACATCGTCATTTCATTGGCGATTTTTGTAGTTTTAGCTTTAGTTTATAACAATCCTATCATTTCTGGGAAACAACTTTTGCAACATGACATTGTACAATACAAAGGTGGCGCAAAAGAACTCTTAGACTACAGAGCCGAAAACGGCAAAGAAACTTATTGGAGTGATGCGATGTTTGGCGGAATGCCTACTTATCAGTCGGGTTCACAGTTTAGAGGAGACCTCATCAAAAAAATAGATGACACGCTGAACTTTTTGCCAAAACCTGCGAATTTTATTTTTCTGCTTTTTGCTGGATTTTTCTTACTCGGTTATGTTACAACCAAAAATTGGAAATACGCTTTGTTAGGTTCCACATTTTTTGGACTTTCCACGTATTTCTACATCATCATTGCAGCTGGTCATAATGGTAAAGTAGCCACTCTGGTATACTTTGCACCACTTTTAGCAGGGATTTTACTTGTCTATATTCGTAAAAAATATATTCTTGGATTCATTGTAACTGCGCTTTTCATGGGCTTGCAAATTGCCGCTAATCACCCTCAAATGACGTATTACCTTTTCTTGGCATTAGGATTTTTATTCCTGTCTGAGTTGGTAAGAGCAGCTACAGGAAAAACACCATGGAAACATTTCTTCATTTCTTCGGGAATTCTAGCTTTGGCGATGATTCTGGGAATTGGAATGAACAGCCAGAGACTTCTCGCCAATTCTGAATATGTAAAAGAAACCGTTCGTGGAAAACAAATTCTGAAATCTGAGCACAATGCTGCAGATAATGACGGAATGAAAAAACAAGAAATTCTGAACTGGAGCTATGGAAAACTAGAAACCTTGAACTTATTCATTCCAAGAGCAATGGGAGGAGCAAGCGATGAAGAAGGTTCAGATGAGATGATGAAAAAAGTTCAAGAATTGGTACAAGAAAATGTAACCTCACAAGAAGAATATGACCAAATTTCTAAAGGATTTGGAGGAAGCTTAACCTATTGGGGAGACCAACCAGGAACATCTGGACCAGCTTATCAAGGAGCTATTGTGGTATTTTTAGCCATTTTAGGATTTTTCTTCGGGTGGAAAAAATACCGTTATTGGATTTTAGGCGCGTCTGTACTTTCTGTGCTTTTAGCTTGGGGAAGTAATTTCATGCCGTTGTCTGAATTATTCATCAAATTTGTTCCGTTTTATGACAAATTTAGAGCACCAAGTTCTATATTAGTTGTTGTAGAATTATTGTTTCCACTCATTGCAATCATTGGACTGTACAGATTTTTCAATGACGAAAAACTTACAGAAGAATACAAACAAAAAGTTTTAGTTTACGGAAGTGCTTCTGTGCTTGGAATTACTTTATTATTGGTAATTTTCGGGAAAAGCTTACTCGGATTTTCTACTTCAAACGAAACTGCTTATTTGCCTTCATATTTATTAGATTATCTGGTTGGCGAACGCTTCACGATGTTTAGAATAGATGCTATTAAAGCCATAATTTATGTTTCAATCACCGCTTTAGCACTTTATTTTGCATTGAAGAAAAAATTATCTCAAAACATTGCTTTAATCATTATAGGATTGGTAAGTTTATTTGATTTATGGTCTGTCAACAAGCGATATTTAAACAGCGATAATTTTGTAGATAAAGCTTTTGCACAAACTCCATTTGTGACAGAAAATTCAGATTATTTATCTGGAAAAGCAGGCGAAAATCCTCTTTTAAATGATTTGCTTTCTAGAGCGAATATGAATAAAACTTTAGAAGAAATCACTGAAAAAGATAAAACTCATTATAGAATTTTCAACCAACTTTTAGGGCCTTTTAATGAAACCAACACTTCTTATTACAAAGCTTCTGTTGGTGGTTATCATGCTGTAAAATTAAGAAGATATGACGATTTAATCAATCATTATTTCTATGCTCAAGATAGTGTGAAGTCTGCTCAAATTCCGCAAATTCTCAATTTATTGAATACCAAATATGTAGTAGGCGGAAGTTTAGAGGAACCTCAAGTTCAGATCAATCCGAATGCGAATGGAAATGCTTGGCTGATTTCTGATATTAAATTTGTGAATTCTCCGAATGAAGAAATAGATGAAATAGGAAATATTGATTCTAAAAAAACGGCGGTTATTTCGAAGGATGATAAAAAATATTTCGAAGGAAAAAATTTAGCAGCTGATTCTACTGCTTATGTAGACTTAACGAAATATCAAGCCGATGAATTAGAATATAAAACACAGTCTAAAACTCCACAATTGGCAATTTTCTCTGAGATTTACTATCCAAAAGGTTGGAAAATGTTTGTAGATGGAAAAGAAGTTCCATACATTAAAGCTGATTATTTATTGAGAGCCGTTTACGTTCCAGCGGGAAATCACACGGTAAAAATGATATTCGAACCAGAAGTGATAGCCAAAGGAAAAACTATTTCCTTAATTGCTTTTGGATTGTTTGTTTTACTTTCTTTGGTAGGGATTTATTTTCTCATTAGAAAAAAAGAAGTTTTAAAAACTGAATAAATTGTAAAAATCTTTGGAAAAAGAATTAAAAAAAATATTAATCATCTCTTATTACTGGCCTCCAGCTGGAGGACCGGGAGTTCAGCGTTGGTTGAAATTTGTAAAATATTTACCTGATTTCGGTTGGGAACCTACCGTTTTTATTCCAGAAAATCCGAGTTATCCGATTGTAGATGAAACTTTACAAAAAGACGTTCCCAAAAATCTCAAAATGATTAAAACCAAAATTTGGGAACCTTATCAATTGGCAGAAAAATTTGGGAAAGACAATAAAAAATTCAAAGCAGGGCAGTTTGATGTAGGTGAAAATCAATCTTGGAAAGCCAAACTTTCGATTTTTGTTCGTGGCAATTTCTTTATTCCAGATGCGCGTGTTTTTTGGGTAAAACCTTCCGTAGAATTTTTAGAAAAATATCTAAAAGCCAATCACTATGATGTTTTGGTGACAACTGGCCCACCACATTCTTTGCACTTGATTGGTTTAGGTCTTAAAACAAAATTCCCAGACTTAAAATGGATTGCAGATTTCCGTGATCCTTGGACTGAAATTTCGTATTACAAACATCTGAAACTGACTAAAATAGCCGATAAAAAGCATAGAAAATTAGAATCTGAAGTGTTTAAAAATGCAGATATTACCTTGGCAACAAGTTATACTGATGCTAAAAATTTCAGAAAGAAAGGCGCAAATGCTTTTTGCGTTACGAATGGGTTTGATGTAGATGCTTCTACTACGCTCAGCATGACAGAAGAGAACTCTAAAACTCTACCACTCTCCAATTCTACCGCTAAATTCACATTAAGTTACATCGGTGTCTTGGAACAACTCAGAAATCCTGAAATTCTGTGGGAAACATTAAATGATTTCATTCAAGAAAATGCAGACTTCAAAAATGATTTTCAACTGAAATTTGTAGGAAGATTAGACGATAAAATTTTAAAGAAAATAGAAAGTTCAGCTCTTAAAAATAACTTAACCAATTTGGGTTATCAAACGCATGATGTTGCGCTAAAACACATGCAAGATTCATCAGTTTTATTGATGACCAATTTCCCTCAAGAATCTTCAAAAGGAATTATTCCAGGAAAAATTTTCGAGTATTTGGCAACGGGAAAAACCATTCTTTCTTTCGGTCCAAAAGATGCTGATGTAGAAAAAATCTTGAACGAAACCAAAGCTGGAAAACATTTTAGCTACGAGGAAAAAGAAAATCTAAAGAAATTTATTTTAGAATCTTACGAAAATTGGAAATCAGGAACGCTGAACCAAAACGCTGAAAATATTGAGCAATTCTCTAGAAAAAATTTGACTCATAAATTAGTCGATTTAATGAATAAATGGTTTTAAAAATGAAATTTATCTTCGCTTTTTCACTTTCGATATTGTTCGTTTCTTGTTCATTAATGCAACCGAATACAGCTAGAACTTCATCTCAACTTTCTGAAAAAGAAATCACTAGAATTACACAACTCATTGGCAAAGAAAAAATTGCAAAAGAAGTTTACGAAAATTTTCATAATCAATATCAAAACAACCTTTTCGGAAATATTGCCAAAAGAAAACAAAAACATATTGAAATCTGGAAAAATATTCTTGCAAAGCAGAATATCAATGTTCTAGAAAATGAGACCATAGAAGAAACGGAAAATCTTAAAAAGCAACTTCTTTCTGATGCGACAGATGAAATTTCTGCACTGAAAACCGCCATAGGAATAGAGGAATTAAACCTAAATGATATTTATATCGTAAGAAAAAATAGTCAAAAATCTAGCATTAGAGAAGCCGCAAATGGTATAGAATGTGGCACTAGAAATCATCTTTTTGTTTTTTACAGAGCATTGAAAGAAAAAAATGAAAACTACAACCATCAAATTATTTCTGGTAAAAAATTTAAAAATATCATTAGCGGCGCGGTAAATCCTTGCGGTTTACAATATGATTAATCACTCTTTCTTTAATTGGTAATATTTCATCTAATTATGGTAATATTTATTGACATGTCATGATTTACCTTATTTTTTTGTAAAAATCAACTTAACTTTCTGTAATGATTTTTGTCTAATATAAAAATCTCACAGAAATGAAAACCAAATCTTTTACCTTAGTTTTTCTCATTATTTTTGGAATGGTAATTTTCACTAATTCTACTCCTAAAAAAACAATAGAAAATGACACTTCTTCTCTCCTATTTATGCTAGAAGAAGAAAAATTAGCACATGATGTGTACACTTTTTTATATTCGAAATGGGAAACTAGACCTTTTGCTAATATTAAAGAAAGTGAAAAAGTACATATGCAAAAATTACAAGAACTTTTAGAACAAAATAAAATTCCTTACGAAATTCTTCCCGAAGGAAAATTTAAAAATCAAAATCTTCAAAAATTATATAACGACCTTACTGCAAAAGGAAAAACTTCTGAAATTGAAGCTTTAAAAGCAGGAGCAACGATAGAAGATATAGATATTTACGACTTGCAAAGATTAACCAAAGAAACTCAAAATCAAGACATCGCCAATGTTTACAAATTTCTAGAATGTGCTTCTAGAAATCATTTGAGAGCATTTTCACGTAATTTAGAAATGAGAAATACCAATTATATTTCTAAAAATATTTCTAAAAATGAATATGAAAAGATTATCAGCGCAAAACAGGAACAATGCGGTATGCAAAATGGTATGCAATGCCAAAATCAAGGAAAAGGTAGAGGAAATAGAGGTAGAGGAAACGGTTTTGGAAATGGAAATTGCATGAATTGATAAGAAATATTTTATGTTCCTCATTTATATGCTATGGTTCATCAACTAGTTTTAAATAGAGGAAAGTAATTTTGATTTGATATGAAAAATCGGGAAGATTACTCTTCCCGATTTTTTTATTTTGAATTGATTATTTCGTACTAGTCTAACCAGCCCATTTCCTTCATCCAATCATCATTGTAGATTTTCCCTACATATCTAGAACCATGGTCATGAAGCAAAACTACTATAATATCATCTTTGGTAAATTGATCTTGCATTTGCTTAATTGCAGCAATAGCACTTCCTGCAGAATAACCACAGAAAATCCCTTCTTCTTTAGCTAATTTTCTAGCATAAATCGCACCATCTTTATCGGTAACTTTCTCGAAATGGTCTATTACAGACATGTCATAGTTTTCAGGCAAAATATCCTCACCAATTCCTTCTGTGATGTAGGTATAAGCATGATCATAATGGATTTCTCCTGTCTCATGAATTTCTTTCAAAATAGAACCATAAGTATCTACACCGATTACTTTGATGTCTTTACTTTTTTCTTTGAAAAAAGTTCCGCAACCTGTAATCGTGCCTCCTGTTCCTGCTCCTACTACAAAATGAGTCAACTTCCCTTCGGTTTGTTTCCAAATTTCTGGTGCAGTAGATTCATAATGCGCTGCTCTGTTAGAAAGATTATCATATTGGTTTACATACCAAGCGTTTTCAGTTTCTTCGGTTAATCTTTTTGCAGTTTGGTAATAAGAACGAGGATCGGTAGGTTTTACATCAGTAGGACAAATCACTACCTCAGCTCCTAGAGCACGTAAAATATCTGCTTTTTCTTTTGATTGTTTAGAATTGGTTACGAAAATACACTTGTAACCTTTTATAATTGCTGCTAAAGCCAATCCCATTCCTGTATTTCCAGAAGTTCCTTCGATGATGGTTCCTCCAGGTTTCAGACGACCGTCTTTTTCAGCATCTTCAATCATTTTAAGTGCCATTCTGTCTTTTACAGAATTCCCAGGATTGAAGGTTTCTACTTTTGCTAAAACCAATGCTGGAAAATCTTCTCCTAAAACTTTATTTAGCTTTACTAGCGGTGTATTCCCTATCGTTTCTAAAATATTTTTTGCGTAGTTCATTGTAAAAATTTGAGCCGCAAAAATACGATTTTTATTTTTAGAAAATGACCAAAAATTAAAACCTGACTTTTAACTATTGATTAAATTTTAGAAAATAATTAATTATACTTAATCGCTTTTACAGGAGAAATTTTAGAAATTAGATAACTAGGCAAAATAAGAGCGAAAGCAGATATCGCCAAAATCCCAACAGAAATTCCCAAAATGTAAACAGGGTTTAGATCAACAGGAACTGTGCTTACATAGTAATTTTCTGGATTGAGTTTGATAAATCCGAAGATTTTTTGAAGCACCAAAAATCCTAAACCTATTACATTCCCCATAATTAATCCAGGAATCATAATCAGCAAAGTATAGTTGATAAAAATCGCTCGAATTTGTCCGTTGGTTGCACCCAATGTTTTCAGCATCCCGATAGAATTAGTGCGCTCAATAATGAGAATAAGCAAAACCATAATGATATTAATAACTACTACAATCAGCATAATCGTGATAATCAGTCCGATATTGGTATCAAAAATATTAATCCAATCTACGATTTGCGGATATTTATCTGTTGCTTTTTCTGCGTAATTTTTGTAACCAATAAGTTTTTCAATTTTTGGATAAATGGCATCCATATCATCACTGTCTTTCAAGAAAATATCTATTCCTCCCACATCAGTTTTTGCCATATTCTGAATTTTTCTCACGTGATTAATATCGCCGATGATAAACAAATCATCTATCATTTTGATGTCTGTCTTGTAAATTCCAGAAATTTCAAATTTTCTATAAATGGGCTGTTGGTCTTCTTTAGAAAAAATCGCTACAATGCTGTCTTTGGGTTTCAGATGCAAATCATTTGCAATTTTATCAGAAAGAATGACTTGATTATTATAGCCTTCTTCGTTGAATTCCGGGACTTCTCCAGCTACCATAAAACTCTGAAAACGTTCTGCATCAAAATCTTTGGCAACGCCTTTTAGAATAACCCCTGCAAAGTTTTCTTCGGTTCTCAGAATCCCAGAAACCGTAGCATACGATTGCGTATTAGAAACGTCTGGTAGATTTTGAATTCCCTTTACGTTTAATCCCTCTTTGTGAAGTACCGAAGAGTTATAGGAAGAATTGCTTTTAGTAGATTTCACAGAAATGTGTCCCACGAAATCTGCCATACGATTTTTAATGGCTTTTTTGGAGCCTAAACCCGTAGAAACTGTCACCAATGAAACAATAATTCCCAGCGCTACAGAAAGCCTTCCGATGAAGACAATCACGCGTGAAAGATTATTTTTGTTATCTTTGGAGAACGCTATTTTTTTAGAAAAATATATTGGAAATTTCAAAATCAAATGAATTTAAGTGTCAAAATTAAAGATTTAGTTCTTATTATGCTAATGATTTTTGGGTTACAAAGTTGTAGCACTCAAAAAAACAATGCAAATCCCACTCCAGAACCTGTAAAAACGGTAGAAATTGCCTTAGAAAAACCAAAAAATAAAGAAGAAAATTGTTTTAAAAACGCTGCAGACAGACCAGAACTCTATTTGCCTCTTCTGAAAAACAAAACTATAGCAGTAGTCGCTAATCAAACGAGTTTATTAGCTGACAAAACACATTTGGTAGATTTTTTGGTTCAAAACAATATCAAAATCAAACATATTTTTGCTCCAGAACACGGGTTTCGTGGAACTGCAGATGCTGGTGAACATGTAAAAAACGGAATTGACACCAAAACAGGTTTACAGATTATTTCGCTTTATGGCGACAATAAAAAACCAAAACCTGAACAATTACAAGGAGTAGACATTGTACTTTTTGACATTCAAGATGTGGGTGTAAGATTTTACACGTACATTTCTACACTCACTTACGTAATGGAAGCTGCCGCAGAAAATGGTAAAGAAATCATTGTTCTAGACCGCCCGAATCCTCATGATGGTTATACAGACGGACCTGTTTTAAAAGAAAAATGGACTAGTTTTGTAGGATTGCACAAAGTTCCTGTAGTATATGGATTAACAATTGGGGAATACGGAAAAATGGTAAATAGCGAAAAATGGATGAAAAATGCAGTACAAGTAAAATATACGCTCATTCCAATGCTGAATTATCATAAAAATAAAAGATATCCTATTTCTGAAAAACCTTCACCTAATTTACCCAATGATCAATCCATCAACCTCTATCCTAGTCTTTGTTTCTTCGAAGGAACACAAGTTTCTGTAGGAAGAGGAACAGATTTTCCATTTCAGGTGTATGGAAGTCCTTGGTTAAAAAATCAGGAATTTTCTTTTACTCCGAAACCTACTTCTGGTGCAAAAGACCCTTTCTTGAATGGTAAAATATGCTTTGGAAAAGATTTACGTCAATTTCCAGAAATTAAAGCAAAATTAGATTTAAGCTTCGTCATTGATGCGTATCAAAATTTTGACAAAAAAGTTCAAGATTTCTTCTTGAAAAACCTTTGGTTTGATACACTAGCAGGGACAGATGAATTGCGCAAGCAAATTATATCTGGAACTCCAGAAGCAGAAATTAGAAAATCTTGGCAAAAAGATTTAGAAAATTTCGAGAAAATCCGTCTCAAATATGTTCTTTATGAAAACTAATCAACTTTAAATGGATTTTTTCTCTGATTACAGTCTTTATACGCTATTCTTTTTAGCAGCATTTGCCTTTATTGCAGGTTTTTTAGATGCAATAGTTGGCGGTGGTGGTTTGATACAATTGCCCGCTTTGTTGATTCAATTTCCTCAATTGGCATTGCCAACACTTTTTGGAACCAACAAAATAGCCGCACTGTCTGGAACAAGTATTGCAGCGGTGCAATACGCCAAAAGAATACGCTTCAATTGGAAGGTTTTGCTTTCCATATCGATTTTTTCCTTTCTGTTTTCATTTTTGGGAGCCAGAACGGTGAGTTACTTAGATTCTGAAGCATTAAAACCTTTAATTTTAATTATTCTGATTGCGATTGCTATTTATACTTTCATCAAAAAAGATTTAGGAAATGTTGCGACCAAAGATTTAAGTACAACCAAAAAAATGATTTTCGGAGCATTAATTGGAGCGGTAATTGGCTTCTACGATGGATTTTTTGGGCCTGGAACAGGGAGTTTCTTTGTCTTGGCGTTCGTGGTAATTTTAGGATTTGATTTTCTTTCGGCTTCTGCCTATGCTAAAGTGGTGAACTGCATCACCAATATTTCAGCGCTTTTGGTTTTCATCAGCCACGGAAATTATTTGCTAGAACTGGCTATCTTAATGGCGGTTTTTAATATTGCAGGAAACTTTCTAGGAACAAAAATTGCCTTTAAAAAAGGCAATGGATTTATCAGAATTGTATTTTTAATCATCGTAATGCTGATGATTTTACGATACAGCAAAGAAGTTTTTTGGCCGTAATTTAATCGAAATGTTGCGGGCCAGATTTATCGTTTTTGCTTCGGTTGTAAATAATCATCCCGATTGTAAGACCTACCATTCCGCCAAGTCCATTAAGGATAGCACTTTGTAGTTTATCTGGCTGTGTATTCCCGATGTAATTCATCAAAAATACAATTACGAAAGTAATTATCAAAGCTGCTAAAAATTTTACACTTTTTATTTTCATATTATTTTATTTGATAAGAAATCATTACTCCTCCTTTATAAGGAATCCATTCTCCGCTTCCGTTAATAGAAGCTCCTTCTTCTTTGTCTGCTCTTATATCTGGGAAAGCATTATAATAAGATCTATATCTAGATTGTGCATTGCCACCACCTAAAAATATATCTAAATTTATTTTGTCATTTACTTTTACTACATAACCTACTGTTCCGCCTAAAAGTATAGAATATCCTTCTTGATGAATACCTGTGTTGAGATGGTTATATTTTTGCATTCTATAAATCGCTACTCCTGTATTAGCAGCCACATACCAATTTTTAAAACTTTCGGTAAAATAATAACGATATTCTAAAGTACCAATAGCAAAAAGCATTCTATTTCCAAAAACAGATTTCCAAGGAGAAACGAAAACATCTGCTTGAAAAGTAGTTTTATCCGTAAGTTTTGTCTCTATTCCTGCATTTAACATCAGAGCAGGCAAAGTGAAACCATTGACTTTTACATAAGTTTGAGCATTATAATGAACAAATAAACTCATGAAAACGAGGAAGAAAAACTTTTTAAACGCCATCCTTTTACTTTATCTTTTTTAATAATTCTTCAGTTGATGCGTATTCATCTCCTTTCGCTTTAGCAATTTCGATAGATTTTTTCGCCCAAAGTTTAGCATTTTTATTATCTCCCAATTTATAATAAATATTGGCTAATGTATCTGTATTCTGGCTATTTTCTTCTTTTTTAATGCCCTCTAAACACAATTGCGTCACTTGAGTCAACAAAGTTTTATCTGTAACGTAGAGGTAAAAATTCCAAGCGACATTATTGAGTTCATCGGTGGCAAAATCTTTAGGATTTTGATAATAATTCAAAGCTGATTTTGCGTAATCATCATATTTTTTTTGAGTAAAAAATAAATCCATATTGATTTTATTCAAAAGTTGCTCTGCTTCTTTTTCACCATAAATTTTTGTTCCTTCAGCTAAAAAAACTTGTTCATTAATACTTTGTGTATTGGCATCGAAAGATTTTTGTAAAACCTTGTTCAATTTGAGTTGCTTATCATATTCCTCCAAATAACTTTCTGGAATTTGCGTAGAAAGTTCTGCCTTTTTTGCCGTGAAGATTTTATACAAATCATCATCTATGGTTTTGGTGAAAAACAACAACATTCCTGCTTCTTCTTTAGAATATGTAGCGTCTGTTCTCGTTTGGAAATAACGGGTAGCCACTTTTTGAGCCAATGAAAAATCAGTTGCATAGGTATTTTTAATCAATCCCATCAAAAATTCCGGGTCTTTTTCTCCTGCTTCAAACTTCGCAATTTTATTTTCTAAAGTATTTTCAGGATTCACGGCTTCTTTGGCAATACTAATGAGTTCTTGCGGACTCATGTAACCTGCAGCTTTGTAAACTACTTTTCCGTCTCCATTTATGAATAGCAATGTAGGATAAGAATAAATGCTGTATTTTTTTGCAATTTCTATTCCTTCTCCTTTTTCCATGTCAATGTGAAGGTTCAGGAAATTGGCATTGAAATAATCGCCCACTTCTTTTTTAGGAAATACATTTTTGTCTAACAATTTACACGGACCACACCATAAAGCAAAAGCATCTAAAAAAATGAGTTTATTTTCTTTTTTGGCTTGTTCTAGGGTTTGAGCAAAAGATTGCTTTCCGAATTTTATTCCATCTTGAGAAAAAAGTGCTGTAGAAATCACCAAGAAAAGGAACGGTATAATTTTTTTCATTATCATTTAAAAATTGAGCTACGAAGATAAAATTTTTTAAGGGAACAAAAAATTAAAAACCAATAATTAAGATATAGCTTTTTACTATTAAAATCTTCATCTTCATTTATTTAATCTCTTTTATTTCATTTCCCATTAAAAATATATATTATCTAAGGATATTCATAAAATTTATTCTAATATTGTATGATAATAGTCTATTTACATTTTCATGAAAAAGATTTTTTTTATTTGCTTTTTAATGAGTTTCTTTATTTCGGTTTTTTCTCAAAAACAATATAAAGAATTTTATAATCGCTTCGACAAAATCTTCCCAAACGAACCGGTTATGATAAAAGCTAAAGAAGAATATTACAAGGCTTTCAAAAAAAATGGAAACAGTGATGATTTAGCTTTTTCAAAAATCATTGACATCATTTACTTAACGCCAAAAGACTCAATACAAAATCTAAAAGCGGCATATGATATCATAAATTATTCTTCCCCTCAGACCACAGCAAAAGCAGAAGGATATTATTGGGCTGCAATTTATCAGGAAAAAAACTCTTTGGATCTCAGCAGAGAATATTTAGAAAAAGCAATAAAAATAAATCTAAAAAACAAAAACTCTTATTTACTTCCTAAAAACTATCATATTTTGGGAAGAAACTACTACAAAAAAGGTGAATATCAAATTGCCCTAGGATACTTCAGAAAAGCATTGAACTATTTCACAAAACAAAATGAAATTACACAAATGAGTTCTATGTATAATAATTTTGGACTCACCTATGCTAAAATGAAAAATTATCCTCTAGCGATGAAAAACACTTTAATCGCAAAAAATCTGTTAGAAAAAAAACAACATCTTTTACATTATGAAAATGTGTTTTTAAATAGTATAAAAGTAAATTTAGGAACTTATAGTTATGAACTAAAAGATTACGACAATGCTTTACACTATTATGAAGAGGTATATCAGTACACTAAAGAATACCCCAATAACAAGCAAATTACAAGTAAAATATTAACAAATCTATATACGTTTTACCTTAAAAACCCTACAAAACTAAATGATTTTATTCTCTGGCTTCATAATTCCTTAGATGAAAACTACGAAAGCCCATTCAATATAGACATTTTAAGAATTCTTCAAAAAGATGCCATCAATAAAGGTAATATTAAAAACATTCAATTAATTTCTCAAAAACTGAATTATTATGAAGACAAACATAAATCTTTCATGCTAAGAGAACAAAGTGAAACCACAAAGGAACTTAATAAATATCTTGTCAACTCTATAGAAAATGAAAAGTTAATTATCAAACAAAAAGAAAAAATTAATTATCTTATTTTTTATTTCATCCTGATTTTAACCCTTACTGGCAGTTACTATCTTTATAAAATTAATCAATTAAACAAAAAAAAGGCAAAAATTAAAAATGATTTATTGATAAAAGAAAAAAATATTATTGAAGAAAGAATGAATAATCTGAGTCTAAATTTAGAAATTAAATCAAAAACCGAAAAAGAATTTCTTCTTAGACTAAAAAAAATAAAAAAAGATAAAAACTACGAAACCGAAGAAATCATAAAAGACCTTCATTTAAGCATTTCTAGTCTACTTAATATTGATAAAAAACAATATTTAGAGCTTGAAAAAAATAATAAAATCAATGATTCTTTTATTCAAAAAATAAAACTAGATTTTCCCCTTTTAACTCCTCAAGAAATTCAACTCTGTGGCTACGTTCATCTTTCATTATCAAACAAAGAAATTGCCCTTCTAGAAAACATTACAGCCCCTAGTGTTAGGGTTTATAAAACAAGATTGAAAGCCAAACTTGGCCTTTCTAAAGAACAAGATTTAGAAACATTCTTAAAGACTAATTACTTGTAGAAAATTAAAAAATCTACTTGATAATTTTAAAAATTTCAAGTTTGAAATTTCAGATAAATTACCTAACTTTAGCATACACAAGTTTAAAAAAATTAAAACTTGTAAGTTTCTTATTGCTAAATAACAAAACTCTAACACCATGACACAAGGAATCACTCAAAAAAAAGCAGCAGAACTTTTGAAACAATACGGCTTCAATGAGCTCCCTTTTGCAAAACCGAAAAACGTTTGGAAAATTGCCCTAGAAGTGATTCAAGAGCCCATGTTTATCTTGCTTATGTTTTGTGGTCTCGTCTATGTTTTATTGGGAGATTATACCGAAGGAATGATTCTGTTGTGTTGGGTTTTCGTTATTATTTTCATCACTTTTTATCAACACAGAAAAACCGAAAAATCATTAGAAGCATTGAGACAATTGTCTTCTCCACGAGCTTTGGTGATTCGTGATGGGCAAGAAATTAGAATTCCTGGAAGAGAAGTCGTTCCCGAAGATGTAGTGATTTTAAATGAAGGAGATAGAGTTCCTGCAGATGCTGTTTTATTAGAAAGTCAACATCTCACAATAGACGAATCTTTATTAACTGGCGAATCTGTTCCTGTCATTAAAACCGAAGGAAAAGAGGCTCACGTTTTCAGCGGAACTCTAGTAGTACAAGGAAAAGGCAAAGCAAAAGTTACGCATACAGGTTCGGAAACACAGTTCGGGAAAATTGGTGTTTCTCTACAAAATATAGAACAAGAAAGTACCAGACTGCAAAAAGAGATGAAAAGACTCATTAGAAGTCTATTTCTTATGGGAATCGCCATCAGCATTGGGGTAATTCTGGCTTTTTACTTTACTAGAGGGAATTTCCTTAATTCTTTACTGAATGGTCTGGCTTCTGCTATGTCTATTTTACCTGAAGAATTCCCAGTAGTATTGACCATTTTTTTAGCATTAGGAGCTTGGAGATTATCCAAAAATAATGTCTTAACACGTAAACCTTCTGCTATAGAAACGCTAGGTTCTGCTACCGTGCTATGTAGTGATAAAACGGGCACCATTACCCAAAACAAAATGGAAGTTGCAGCACTTTATCAAGAAGAAAAACTCTATTTCAAGAAAGATTTTAAACATTCTTTAGAAAATATCAGTAATGTTTTAACGGTTTTAGTTCATGCGTCTCAGCGTCATTCTATAGACCCTATGGAGAAAGCGATTGGGAATGAAATCAGCAGATTACGTATAGCAAAAGAAGAATTTGATTTAGTGAAAGAATATCCACTGAGCAAAGAATTATTTGCCATGACTCGCGTGATGAAATCTAAAAATCATCCACAAAGTCATGCCTATTGTAAAGGGGCTCCAGAAGCCATTTTCCAATTGTGCCATTTTTCTGAAGAAGAAAACGCTCGTTATACTCAATTGGTGCATCAATTGGCTGAAGATGGCTATAGAGTTCTTGCAGCAGCTCATTGTGATATATCTTCTGCTGAACTACCTGAAAAACAAGAAGAATTTCCTTTTATTTTCAGCGGATTAGTTGCTTTTGAAGACCCAATTCGTGAAGAAGTTCCAGGAGCCATCAGCGAATGCAACAAAGCAGGAATTAAAGTCATTATGATTACGGGAGATTTTTCTGCCACTGCCAAAAGTATCGCCAATCAAATTGGTTTACAGCACAATGAACAAGTTTTAACGGGTGCAGAACTTCAAAATATGAGCGATGCAGAACTAAAAGAAAAAATAAAAACTACCCATCTTTTCGCAAGAATTGTTCCCGAACAAAAACTCCAAATCATCAAAGCTTTAAAAGCCAATGGAGAAGTAGTAGCGATGACTGGAGACGGCGTAAATGATGCACCTGCGCTGAAAGCTGCCGACATCGGAATTTCAATGGGAATGAAAGGAACAGATGTAGCCAGAGAAGCGTCTTCCTTGGTTTTGTTAGATGATAATTTTGCGTCAATTGTTTACGCTATTCGTTCTGGAAGAAGAATTTTTGACAACCTTCAAAAAGCCATGTCTTATATTCTCGCTATTCACGTTCCGATTATTGGTTTGGTTTTATTGCCTGCATTTTATTCTTCCTTGCCTATTTTATTGATGCCAATGCATATTGTATTTATGGAACTGATTATCGACCCAGTTTGTTCTATTGCTTTTGAATCTGAACAAGAAGAAAAAGGCATTATGAACAGACCACCCAGAAATCCTGACGAACTCTTTTTCGGTTGGCGAAAAATTGCTTTTAGCTTGGTGAAAGGATTTTTACTTCTCGCAATGGTGGTAGTGGTTTATTTTCTTTCTCTAAAAGAAGGACATTCTGATAACGCAGTGAGAGCCATCGCATTTTCTTCACTCATTGTAGGAAATGTATTTCTTATTCTCACTTCATTGTCTGACACCCGAAATTTTGTTTCTGTGATTTTAGAGAACAATAAAGCTTTGGTGATAATATTTACCATAGCGTTTACCTTATTATTTCTCACCATCGGAAACCCAATGTTACAAAAAGTTTTCAGTTTTGAATATCCGGGTCATCAACATTTTATTACGTCTATCATAGGAGCGGTAAGTCTTTTATTTATCTTAGAAATGATTAAGCTATTGAAGCTAAAACTTAAATCTTAAATTAAAAATCATCCTTTATTACAATCAAATTTTTAAAAAATATTGATTTGTTTCAAAGTTTTTGTACATTTGCATCGTGAACGATTTAATTTTAAACGATACTTTATGAAGACTAACCTTATACAGACCATTTTCAGAGTCATCCTAGGTTCTTTTATGCTACTGGCAGGAATAGGTCACCTCACTTTTCAGCGTACAGAATTTCTAGCACAAGTTCCTAGATGGTTGCCTAGTCATCCTCACTTTATGGATTTTATTGTTTTATTATCTGGTGTAGCAGAAATTTCACTAGGTTTAGCGATGATTTTTTGGACTCGCAAAAAGGCTAAAGTGGGAATAGCATTGGCTATTTTCTATGTGCTTATTTTCCCGGGAAATATTTCACAATATACCAATGGAATATCTGCTTTTGGCTTAGATACTGACGAAAAAAGATTTATTAGATTATTCTTCCAACCTGTGCTTATTCTTTGGGCATTATGGTCAACTGGAGCGCTTCAACTGCTTTTGAAAAAGAAAAAATCTAAGACTTCTGTTTCATTTTTTGATTTAAAAGCACAATTATTGAATGGTGATACCATTTCTATGAATCAGTTCCGAAATATGACCATCATCGTGGTCAATACTGCAAGCAAATGCGGACTTACCCCACAATATGAAGGTTTAGAAAAACTTTATCAACGATACAAAAATGAGGGATTGGTGATTTTAGGATTTCCTTGCAATCAATTTGCAAAGCAAGAATCTGGAAGTGCCAATGAAATTCAAGAGTTTTGTCAAATAAACTATGGCGTAAGTTTCCCAATGTTTGACAAAATAGAAGTTAATGGCAAAAACGCTCACCCTATTTTCAAATATTTAAAAGCTGAACTAGGAGGATTTCTAGTGGATGATGTTAAATGGAATTTCACCAAATTTGTCATCGACAAAAACGGAAAACCTGTTCGTAGATTTTCGCCGACTACTCCACCAGAGAAAATGGAAAACTACATCAAAAGTATCTTATGAAAACAGAAAAAGATTTCAGCGCACTCTATTTAGAAAGACAATTGTGCTTTCCACTGTATGCAGCATCTCGATTAACCACCAAGATTTATGAGCCTTTTCTCAAAAATCTAGACCTTACCTATCCACAATATTTGGTGCTTATGGTCCTTTGGCAAAATGACGCCATTACCGTGAATGAAATAGGGAGCCGACTTTTTTTAGAATCTAATACGCTCACTCCATTGCTCAAAAGATTAGAACAAAAGGGATTGCTTACCCGAAAACGCTCTGCCGAAGACGAAAGAAAAGTAGTGATTTCTCTTACCCAATCAGGAATAGGACTCCGAGAACAAGCAGTAGAAATTCCCACAAAAATTATTAGTCATTTCTCAGACGAAAGCATTTCTGCGGAAGAAATCATACAATTCCAAAAAACCTTGCATAGTTTGATAGAAATTCTTCATCAAAAATCTGAAAAACAATAGAGTATTTACAGATAATTATATATTCAAGCCTATTTTTAATAGGCTTTTTTTATGGAAAAAAGCTGTGAAAACTTATATTGCTACATGGACATACCTTGCTCTAATTTCCCTATGTTAAAGCTATTGCAAAAGTCATTTAAATGTTATATTGATTTTAAAAATAATTGAACGAAGAAATAATACTTAGAATTTAAATAGTATAAAAAAAAATATCTTTATCATGCACTCCTCATGCACTATCTATGGAGTATCTATGCACCATCTATGCTATACCCAAATTTATGTATCGACCTGGTGTCGTCCTAAAATAACTATATAGGTTACTTTATGAAAAATTTATTATCAAGTAAACCACACGAAAGGATTTGTGCGGTAACGGGGACAGCTCTCTGTAGCTAGTCAGTGCGTATAATGTTCATTATGTTACTTGCTGCGGACAGCAGTGTTTTTGGAACCTTGACGATGTTATTAAGAACTGAACGTTTTAGTGTGTTTAAGGTCACGGATTAGAAATCCGAGGCATTTGGGTTTTATACCAACCTATAGCTTCAACATAAACAATTTTCTTATCCCCTACCCTGACTTCGACAAGCTATTAGATTTGCAAAAGAAAAAGTAACTTTAAATATTAATTTAAGTTATACTGATACCAGAGGCGCTATGGTGAACTAGTTCGACTAATAAATAAGACTTATACTGAGCATTAGACCTTAGCGCCTTTTAGGTTCTTGAACCATTTAGAATTTTAAGTTTCTAGACTTAGTAATAGCGTTAGTTAGAACCTTGCTGGAAATCAGAATGACCTTTCAATTGTAAATTTATGAAAAATCTATTTATTGGAATTGATATTTCCAAAGAGGTATTTGATTATTGTGCTATTGATGAGCAAAACCAAATAATCATCAATAAACAAGTTGCCCCAAATTCCAAAGATGGAATTGAAAAATTTTGTCAAAAACTTGACCAATTAAAAGAGTATTCTATCTGGATTGCCATGGAACACACTGGGCATTATGGAAGTTTACTATGTTATGAGTTCTCTATTCGTCAACTTTGTTATTCCTTAATCAATCCTTTAGAAATGAAACATGCTACTGGAATTAGCAGAGGAAAAACTGATGCAGTAGATGCTTGGAGAATTGCAAGTTATGCTTTAGCTAATAAACATAAACTAAAACCATACATATTACCAGCAAAAGAACTTAGAAAACTCAAAATATTAATGAGTTCTAGAGAACGTTTGGTTAAAGTCCATGTACAAATGAAAAACGGCTTAAAAAGCTTAGAGATAGAAGCAAAAATAATCTCTCTAAAGTCTCACACTCAAGAAATGGAGCGAATTATTCTTCAAATAGAAAAATCTATATTGTCTACGGAAAAACAAATGAGAGAATTTATTAAACAAAACGATGAATTGAAAAACAACTTTCAGAAAATAACTTCTGTTATTGGTGTAGGAGAGATTACTGCTATAAAATGCATTCTTGAAACGGATAATTTTACCAAATTCAACAACCCAAGAAAGTTCAGTTGTCACTGCGGTTTAGCCCCTTTTAAATATCAATCTGGAAGCAGTATTAGAGGGAAAACTAAAACAAGTTCGCTCTGTGACAAATCCCTTAAAAGCATCCTTTTTAAAGCTGCTTGCTCAGCTATACAGCATGACCCTCAACTGAAAAATTATTACTTAAGAAAAACTTCTGAGGGAAAACACAAATTATCTGTAATAAACGCTGTAGCAAGTAAAATTGTGCTAAGAATTTTTGCCGTATCTAAAAGAAAACAAAATTTTGTAAAACTTTTTAACTAAACTCTTGTTTTTATCTTAGAATGCTCAACAATTGCTGCATATTTATCTTTTATAAGATCTTTGCCAATTGTAATGATATGTCTTCCAGCAGGTCTTATTTTATATAAACCATCTTTAATTTTAAATTCTTTGCTCATAATAGATCTTTCATTTTTTTTGCAATAGCATATGCCATTAACGGTGGAACGGCATTACCTATCTGTTTAAATGCGGCAGAACGCGAACCTTCGAAATAGAAATCATCAGGAAAAGACTGTAATCTGGCAGCTTCTCTCACCGATATAGAACGACATTGCTCTTCATCAGGATGTATGTAGTAATGTCCGTCTTTTGCAATATGTGCTACAACTGTATGTGAAACTCCTGTTCCATTGACAACTTTAAATCTATCAATAAATGAAGATTCATTTTTATGTGTTTTTAATTCCTCCGGCAAATCTGGGTATTTCATTCTTATCTGCTCGTGATTCCACTTGCGAATAGCAGTTTTATATATAGCTAAATCCCTTTTGTTGTGAGGCCGAGAAATATGCTGGGTAACAAAATCAATCCCATTTCGTAAATTGAATTTTTCAAGATACTTGTTTTTTTGTTCTTTGTAATTTATATACTGATACCCCTCGCCAGGTTTTAATTTAGGTAAATCCTGAAATGCTTCATTTACGGTATATTTTTTTTCTGATTTTTCAAAATCGGGAAATCCAAAATCAGATTCTTTTTTCCATCCAATAATTATAATTCTCTTTCTAGCCTGTACAACTCCATAATCTGATGCATCAAGTGTATCGTGATACACTTCATAACCAAGCTTTCTGAAATATGTTTTTAAGTTTTTAAAATGTTGTCCTTTATTTGCACTTAAAATTCCAGGAACATTTTCAAACACAAATGCTTTGGGACTAAACTCTTTCAAAAATCTCCCATATTGAATGTATAATTTATTTCGAGGGTCATTTTCTATATTGTCATGATGTCTTCCTAACAGAGAATATGCTTGACAAGGTGGACCTCCAATTATTAAATCAATGTTTCCCTTTTCTTTAACAAGTTTTTTGAAAATGTCTTTTATAGAATTATCATCTATTTCAACATTTATAACAGAATTTAAAATTTCATCTGGTATATTTTTGTAAAACTCTTCCCTATTTATTTCTTTCTTTAAATAACTGTAGTATACATCTAATTTATTTTCTGATTTAAGATAATGATAAGCTGATCTAGTTTTTATAGTAAAACAGGCTTCTTCATTCATTTCAATATGTGCAACAGGATTGAACCCTGCTTTAATAAATCCTTCAGACATCCCAGATGCTCCCGCAAACAAATCTATAAAATTGTGATTTTTCATTATTAAGCAAATATGAAATTAATTAGATTTAAATTTGAATTATAATCATAAAACAAATATTTAATCATTTTTTTCTATGAAAATTAAAATTACCATTAGTAAGAGTTAACAATAATTAGTTTTTTAACAAAATTAATAAAAGTTATCTAATAAAATTACGGAAAATCTTAAAATCAATAAAAATCATAAAACCCCATCATTTTTCTCCCAATCAAGTTAGGGTCAAGTTCTACTCAAGTTTTAGGTTTGTTCGTGGTTTGTTCGTAATTTATGGTACTTTTCCGAGGCTGATTCGAAGGAAACACAAACAAACCACGAACAAACCCCACAGAAAACCCGAATTTCACCCAACTTTGACTCGAAGATATGGAGTTAACAATAGTGCTTACACAGAAAAATTTTTCAGCATGATTTCTACCTCTGCTTTCAGTTCTTGGATAAAACTTTCTGGCGCTAAAACTTGCACGCGTTTTCCGTAGGATAAAATCTCCCTTTGGAAATCATAAGTAGGCACCAAACTCACCCTAAAAATGGTCTCCGTTTCGTTCTCGGCGATTACGGTTTGGGAATGATGCAGTGGCAAAGCTTTGACATAATTGGCTTGTTCACGGTCAAATTTCAACAAAATTTCCTGTGTTTCTTTGCCCAAAGTACTGATGATGCCAAAAGAATTTTTGTAAGCCTTTTCTATATCAATATTCTCTCTTTTGAAAGAAGTATTGCTGATATTGAGGTCAGAAATGCGGTCTAGTCCGTAAGTTTTTAGAAAAAAAGAGGGGTTTTTGGACTGATAATCGGCGGCCAAAAGATACCAACGGTTTTTGAATTCCTTCAACGCATAAGGCATGACGACTTTGCTGGACTTTTCGTTTTCCCAAAATTTTTGATAGGTAAAAGAGAGTACTTTCTTCTGGGTAATCGCATGAATCAAACCGTTAAGATGTACTAAACCTCTGGCTCTTCTCGGCTCAAAAAACATCACATCTGCTTTTCCTTTGGTTTCGCGGTAGGCTTCTACCAATAGCAATTGGTCAAATACGCTCTCTTGGGAAAGTTCCAGTTCTTCTTCCTCTATGAAATGGGCATTTTTCTTACGGGAATAAGAAATCTGTATCCCAAATACATCTGCAATCGCCAGTTTATCTCGCTGAAAAGTGCGTTCAGTAAATTTGAGTTCCAGTCCTTTTTCTGCAAACTGCGTTTCTAAGTAGTCTGCAATTTCTGGATAAGTGGCGCCTCGGTCTTTTCTTCTGCGTAAAAACTCTTCTATAAAGAGCAGTCTGAGCATTTGTTCGTTTTTTGCCATGGGAAATAGATTAAGATGGAAGCAAAGATAAGGAAGTAGAACGTCAAAAGATGACGTTTTTAGAACTTTCGATGAGTAGAAAGTCAATTCTATTGAAAAGACAAAAACAAGAATGACCTTCGGAAAAGCGGAATTAAATTTAAAAAAAACTATGAATTGGTAGAGTCTCTTTGAACAATTGTAGATTTAAAGGTGAGTTTCTTCTCATAGAAATATCCGATTTCATTTTTGAGATGAAAAAATAAATCTTGAGCTGCCATACTTCCCATTTCATAAGCAGGTTGGGTAATGGTAGAAAGGGGTGGAGTTAATAAATCTGCATTGCTGTAATTAGAAAAACAGATTAATTTCATTTGTTTAGGAATCTTGATATTCAACTGATTACAAACTCTCAAGGTTTTAATCGCTAAATTTTCTACAGAGGCAAAAACAGCATCTGGCCTGCCTTTTTTAAGTTCTAAAAATTTATAAATTTTATCGTAAGAATTATTGCTTTCTTCGCCATCTCTTACACATTTTAAGAGCCTTTGTTTATTAAACGGAATGCCATATTTTTTTAGAGCATCTATATAACCTTCTTTTCTTCCGCTTTCTATGCTTAAACTGTCATTTAAAGAAAAAAAGGCAATGTCTTTGCATCCGTTTTTGATTAAAAATTCTGTAGCATTAAAACCAGCTTCGTAATCATTGGTAATTACTTTGGTCACATTAAGCGTTTTAGGAACTCTATCAAAAAACACTACCGGAATTCCTTCATTAATAATATCTTCGAAATGCTTGGTATCTGTAGTATTAAAGGCTATAGAAGCAATTACACCTTCTACTCTACCATTGAGTAAATGTTCTGCAATTTCTTTCTCTTCCTGGTAATTTTCTTTACTAGAATACACCAAAACATGGTAACCATTTTCTCTGGCTACTGCTTCTACGCCACTGATGGCTTGGATAAAAAAATCATTATTAAGTTCTGGTACAATGAGCGCAATCGTTTTGCTTTTATGATTTCTGAGTGAACCAGCATAAGGATTGGCATGATAGCCCAATTCTTTGGCAGCATCTAAAACCAACTTCTTCGTTTCTTCACTTATTTCATAGCTATCGCGAAGCGCTTTAGAAACAGTTGATACTGAAAGTTTTAGATGTAATGCTAAATCTTTGAGACTAATTTTACCCATAGAACAAAAATAATAAATATCGTTTAAATTTTTCATAAAAATATGCTGATATAAATTATATTGTGATAAATATTTTTCTATTTAAATAGAAAAAGACTGCATTTTTGGTGAGGAATGCAGTCTTTAGTATAAATTATTTAATCTAATTATTTTGAAAAACTCATTCCTTCCTTGTAATGGAATAGCGGATAATCAGGCCCTTCTAAATATCCTGGTACATCTGATTTTTGATTCTGCGCTTTTTCTTCACTGATAGGAGTAGAAAATGGCATTTTAGCAGTTGGATTAAACTTGCCCGTCAAAATATCAAAAAGTGCATCTGTAGTGGCTCCGAAAGTTGCCAAAACACCTTTTACATTTTTAGTATCTTTATTGTAAACCTCATCTATTACCCAAGGATTGGTATAGTTGACTACCATCACAGTAGGTTTTTTAGCATAGAGTTCGTTCAGGTGTTTTACATCTACTCCATTTTCTGAAAGCGAAAGTTTAAGAGGAGACCCATCAGAATCGAAAAGAGATTTAGAACCAGGTGTTACCCAAGAAACCACTACATCTGCTTCTTCTGGAGTATTGACAAAGGTTACATTCCACAGATTGTTTTCTGGAACAATGACTTTAGAACCATTTGGATTGGCTTTGTTTTTAAAGAATGTTTCGTAGTACACTTTGGTTCCTGGTTTTAGAGGAAGAATATTTTCTTGATTTCTAAGCAAAACGATAGATTTTCTAATCGCTAAATCTGCTTTTTTCTGAAACGCTGCATTTCCTACAATTTTTTCTGCTTTAGTAACATCTACATAAGGATTTTCAAAAAGTCCTAATTGAAATTTTTCTAATAAGATTTTGTAAACGGAAGCATCTATCGTATTCATTTTCACATAACCTTCTTTGATGGCTTGTAATAACTGATGAGGGTCTGCTTGCCCAGAATACAGATTAATTCCAGCTTCTTGAGTTTTACCATATCTTTGAGAAATCGTTAAGTGTTCTGCTCCCCATGGCATCATTTCAATTGGGCCTGTATCTGAATTGATAATTCCTTTGAATCCTAATCTTTCTCTTAAAATCCCTTGAAGAATAGGTTTATTATAAGCATATCCTATGGCTTCATATTGAGTTCCTTTTGGTGCAGAATAGTAAGGCATAATCGCTGAAACACCAGCATCTATTACTTTTTTGAACGCTTTGATGTTATTCTCAAGCATATTTCCTGGGAATACTTCATATTTCCCCCAATCAAAATGGGAATCTTGACCACCTTCTGCAGCTCCACCACCAGGAAAATGTTTAAAAGTAAGCGCTACAGAACCTTTGTTCAGTTGAGTTCCTTGAAAACCTAAAACCATTTCTCTAGACACATCTGCCACCCATTCTGCATCTTCTCCGAAGGTTCCTTCTACACGTTGCCATCTAGGTTCAGTAGCTAAATCTGCCATATACATATAGCCTTTTCTAAGTCCTATTGCACTCCATTCTTGTCTGGCAATATCTGCAAACTCACGAATCAGTTTTAAATCTCTAGTCGCCGCCAATCCTAATTCTCCTGGCCAAGTAGAAAAAGTAGTTTTTCCTACGCTTAAGCCTATTGAAGCATCTTTGGTAATATGATTTCTAGGATTAGAAGTTACAATAGCTGGAATCCCATGTCCGTTTTTCTCACAAAGTGCCTGTAAATTATTAGACCACTCTGCTAAAATTTTGGTAGAAGCATTGGCTCTCAAAATAAAATTTCTCATGTGGAACTGTTCTACACTTTTAGTAGTTCCAGCCGCCATCATCATAGGATAATCTAGTTTTTGTTTGGTAAACATATTGGTATCCTGAACTAAATCTACCTCATTAAAACCACTGCCGATTGGGCCTTGTGTTTTTGGCTTTTCAAAAGACCAATCATTTTCTAAACGGGTAGTTGCAATGAGCATCATTCCTGCCTTTTCTTCAGTAGTCATTTTAGATACCAAATCTTTCGCTCTTACGGAATAAGGGAGTCTCCAGTCCTCGTATTGATCTAGTTTACCGTTTTTATTAAGGTCTTTGAACTGTAAGCCTTTAATTTTTAGAATTTTAACAGATTTATAGCCTAATTCTGGTTGTTTTTTCAATTGAGCATTTGAGTTTCCTACAAAAAATGCGAGAATTGCGGTTATTAAATACTTTTTCATTTTTTGAAAAATTTTAGATTTATTTTTTATTTCTTGAAAAATGTTTACGCTTTGTTAAGGTAGTCATTTTATTTATTTTTTAGAATTTTAAACCTACTTTAAATTCTAAAGTAAATGGTTTTATGTAACCTCCTGCTACAAACGCTGGGATTTTAGACAAATAAGAATCATTATTCCAAAGGTCTGAACCGCCAATGGTACCTAAAGCGCCATTCTGATTAAGGAAATTGATAACACTTAATGAACAAGTTAAATTTTTGTTGACATTATAATCTAACCCTCCGAAAGTTTCCCAATGCGGATTAAAATACAGTATGTTTCCATAGTTGGCGTATTGTTTACCGAAATATCTAAGTGAAGCCCAAACTCTGAATTTACTGAAAGAATAACTTGGGTCTATTTCCATAAGCGTTTGAGATACTTTTTGTACGATATTTCCGCTAAAATCATAATCAGTATTAAAAATATTGAAAGCATAATTTTTATACTTAGGCTGTTGTAATTGTAGCATATAGTGCAATTGGAAGCCTTTGAAAGGTTTATACACCACATCTGTAATCCATCCTATGGTTTCTACATCAAATTTCAATAATTGAGCGCCTCTGGCTCCAGTTACTGGGTCTACTAAATTGCTGTAGCTTTGGATATTGGTTTTACCAATGTAAGTGAGTGCAGATACAAGGCTCAACTTAGGATGATTATAGAAAACACCTAATCTGCCGTAAGGAATAGTAGTTGGGTCTGTAGTTACAGGACCTGTTCCCGCCCAATCTGGTAGTCTATTTGCGTTTTTAGCATATAAAGCTTCTAGTAATAATCCCATTTTTGGGGTAAAATTATAGGTAGCATTAAAGGTTACAGATGGTAAAATCCAACTTTTGCTAAATGGAGTCAGTTGAGCCACCACTCCCGTATTAGGATGGGTACTGCCAACGTAAAAATTATTATAATTATGAGGCGTTGCTACATTTTCGCCGCTGATAGTTAAGCTTTCTAATCTACCTCCAAAGAATAAATTTAAGTTTTCTGTAGGTTTCCATTCATCTGAAATATACACCGCATTACGGAATTCTTTTCCTTTTACATATTCACCACCATTATTGAACCCTGAAAATCTCACACCGTTTTTCTCTAAAATCTCTGGATCTTCTTGTGCCTGATATGCAAAATTACCTCTAGAACCGAAATAATCTTCATAATTGTACCAGCTATTTACGCCTATTTTTATTTGATGAGCTTTAAACTTTTTCGCTACTTCTCCCATCGTCATAAAATCAGTCACTTTTCCTCGGTAATAAAGATACAGTGAGTTTTGTACGCCTCCTGCATAAGATTGTCCGGTTCTCGCTACCGTATAACCTGCACTGTTATCTACTACCGCTGTACTGGTAGGAATATAAACCAACAATCCTGCATCTGTATAGCTATATTTAGCATTAGCATTAAGTTTCCAGCCATTGCCTAAATCATATTTAAAAATAGCAGCTACTGCGTCTCCTACATTTTTAGAAGCATCTTTAGCAGAAATATCATGCATAGAACCATCTCTGGTATCCATGTAAGTTAGCATTCCATCAATCGGTGCATAATTCATTTGGCCTAATTCAAATCCGTTATAGGGAGAAATCCCTCCCTTTCCATCATAAACGAAAGGCCCATTACTATTAAGATTCGTTAAATTCGTAGAATTAGAGTGTTTGTATAGAATAGAGAATTCTCCTTTTTGAAGTTTTCTGGTTACCGCAGCTTTAAAGAAAGAAGTTCTGTCTGCTAAACCAAATTTATAATCAAAAGCACCTGGGTCAAAATTTTGAAAAGAAGAAGCACTGTAAAGCCATTTTTTGTCTTTGCTTAGAGGTCCATTGAGTGTAATATCAAATTGCTGAAGACCGTAATTATTGGTTTTATAATTTACTCTATACTCCTGTTGCTCAGTTCCTAGTCTTGTAAAAGAAGTGGTTCCATAAGCAACTTTACCCGTAGTAAGCACCAATTCTCCCAATTTGGCTAATCCTATTTTAGAATAACTGCCATCTGCTCTCCATTCTGCGGTAGGATAATGTGGCCAATACTGATAAACCACTGGCAAATCATTTTCTAAGATGACCATGTCTGCTGCATTTACAGGTGGCAAACCTATGTTAATTTGTCTAGGTCCTTCATTTACAGATGCATTAAGCATCATATTACGGTTTCCTTCGTCAGGTTTTTTAGCATCTTCCTTTTTTTGTTCTTCAGTTTTTTTGTCTGAATTGGGAAGGGTTTGTTGTGCAGAAAATTGACCAGAAATCGCCAAAGCAAAAATTGCTAGTGCTATTGTTCTTTTCATTTTGATGTTGTTTTAATACGATATTGTTTTTCTCAATTGTCAATAAAAGGAACCTATGTCATTCTGTCTTTACTCACAAACACTCTCGCTTCTAAAAGACGAAAAAAAACCTAGATTAATGTCTTTTTCATACTCCTGACTTTTTCTAAAAAAAGATAAATCTGCTTCATTTTGGCAATACAAATTTTTAACGATTTTTTAAATACTGCAAAAAAACTTACTACATCGTTTTCGTAACTTTTTTTTTCCATAGCTCTCAAACTCAATAATTTTACAATCGAAAAAAGAAAAACATCTTTATAAAATTTAATTAAAGTTAAAAATAAAAGAGCAATGAAAACATCAAATCAACTATTCTCTTTAGAAAACAAAATAATCGTAGTGACTGGCGGAAGCGGAGTACTCGGGTCTTCATTTGTTAATGCAATAACCGAAGCAGGAGGAACTGCCATCATTATAGACCTTCATCAAGAAAATGCGGAGCAAAAAGCTAAAGAAATCACCGAAAAAGGTGGGAAAGCTTTCGGATATCAAGGAAATGTATTAGATGAAGCCGCTCTTACTGAAGTGAAAAAACAAATTATAGAAAAATTCGGTAAAATAGATGGTTTAGTAAATGCTGCTGGTGGAAATGTTCCAGAAAGTGTCATCAATCCAGACCAAGATGTTTTTGACGACATGAATATAGAAGGCATGAAAAAGGCTCTGGTACTCAACGTTTGGGGAACGGTAATTCCTACTAAAATTTTTGGTGCAGCCATGAAAGAAAACGGTGGAAGCATTGTAAATATTTCTTCGGTAAGCCCTAAAACAGTTCTTACAAGAGTGATGGGATATAGCATGGGAAAAGCTGCTATAGACATTTACACCAAATGGTTTGCAGTAGAAGTTGCCAAAAGATATGGAGATAAAATCCGTGTGAACGCTATTGCTCCAGGGTTTTTCTTAACCAAACAAAACAAAGACCTTCTTACCAATCCAGATGGTTCACTTACCCAGCGTTCTGTAGATATTCTACGCTCTACTCCTTACAATAGATTCGGGCAACCAGAAGAACTCAATGGAGCTCTTATTTACCTTCTTAGTGATGCTTCTCTGTTTGTTACTGGTTCAGAAATCGCTGTAGATGGTGGTTTTACCAAATACAGTGGCGTATAATTTATCATCTTTTAAAATTATTAAAAATGTATCCATCTTATCAAAATACAGGTTATAAAATGACCAATACCATGCGTTGGTATGGGCCGAATGATCCGGTAAAACTATCAGACATTAAACAAGCGGGTTGTACAGGTGTAGTAACAGCACTGCATCACATCCCTAATGGTGAAATATGGACGGTAGAAGAAATTAAAGAAAGAATCCGTATCGTAGAAGAAGCTGGCTTAACTTGGGACGTAGTAGAAAGCGTTCCCGTGCACGAAGACATCAAAACGCAAAAACCAGGTTTCGAAAAATACATCGAAAACTATAAAACATCATTAAAAAATCTAGCCGATTGCGGTGTAAAAATTGTCACCTATAATTTTATGCCCGTTTTAGATTGGACTCGCACAGATTTAGCTTATACCGTAGAAGATGGCAGTAAAGCTTTGCGTTTTGAAAAAGCAGCTTTTATCGCATTTGATGTTTACATTTTGAAAAGACCAAATGCCGAAAAAGACTATACCGCAGCAGAACTAGAAAAAGCAAAACAAAAATTCGAAAGCTTTTCAGAAGAAGAGAAAATAACGCTTCAGAAAAATATTATTGCTGGTTTACCAGGAAGTGAAGAGAGTTTTACGCTAGAAAATTTCCAAAAAGCATTAGACAACTATCAAGATATTGATGCAGAAAAACTCAGAACCCACCTATTGCATTTCGTAAAAGAAATTACCCAAACTGCAGATGAAAACGAGGTAAAACTAGTGATTCACCCAGATGATCCACCTTACCCAATTCTAGGTTTACCTAGAGTAGTTTCTACAGCAAGTGATATAGAAGCAATGGTAGAAGCGGTTCCCTCTCCTAATAATGGATTGTGTTTTTGTACAGGGTCATTCGGTGTTCGTGAAGACAATGACTTGCCTAAAATGGTAAAGCAATTCGGAGATAGAATTAATTTCTTACACCTCAGAGGAACAAAAAGAAATGAAGAAGGTGATTTCTACGAAGCCAATCATCTAGAAAGCGATGTAGATATGTACGCTGTAATAAAAGAAGTGGTAGAGGTTATGCAAAAACGTGGCACTTCTATCCCGGTAAGACCAGACCATGGTCACCAAATGCTAGATGACCTGAACAGTGGCAAAAAAACCAATCCTGGTTACACTGCTATCGGTAGATTAAGAGGTTTAGCCGAAATAAGAGGTGTGGAATTAGGTATTCTAAGACAATACGCCGAATACAACCAATAAAACATTTTCAAAATTTGAAAATTTCCCTATCATGGAAACCATTTTTACAGAAAACTATCTTTTAGAAAGTAAATCTGCACAGCATCTCTATCATTTTTATGCTAAAGATTTGCCAATTATTGATTACCATAATCATCTTTCTCCAAAAGATATTGCCGAAAATATAAAATTTAAAAACCTTACCGAAGCATGGCTAGGCATTGGCGACCACTATAAATGGAGAGCTATGCGTACACTAGGCATTTCTGAAGACTATATTACAGGAAACCAACCAGACGAAGAAAAATTTCTAGCATGGGCAAAATGTGTGCCTTACACTGTGAGAAACCCTCTGTTTGCTTGGACACATTTAGAACTCAAAAATCCATTTGGAATTCATGAATATTTGAATGAAAAAACAGCTTTATCCATTTACGAAAGAGCTAATGAAAAGCTGCAAGAAGACCAATTCAGTACAAGAGGCATTTTAGAAAATTATCATGTAAAAATGGCTTGTACTACAGATGATCCCATAGATGATTTGCAGTATCATCAGAAAATTTCAAAAGAGGGATTTACTATAAAAATTCTTCCAGGATTCAGACCTGATAAGATTTTCAACATCGAAAATAAAGATGCTTTCATTTCTTATTTGCAACAATTAGAGCTGAAAAGTGGAGTGAAAATATCAGATTTTAATACTTTACTCGAGGCATTAAAACAACGTGTAGACTATTTCCATGAAGCAGGTTGCAGAATTGCAGACCATGGGATTCCTTCTATGCCACCAGTAAGAGCTTTCAAAAAATCTCTGGAACAAGAGTTTAAATATTTTATTCAAGATAAAAATATTGAGTCTTTTTCTCACCCAGAAGCTTTTAAAGGTCAAATACTTCTAGAACTCTGTAAACTATATCATCAAAAAGGTTGGGTACAGCAATTCCATATTGGTCCTATGCGAAACAACAACCAAAGATTATTCTACAAACTGGGAGCAGATGCTGGTTTTGACAGTATTGGAGATGAATTACAAGCGGTAAAACTCTCTGCTTTTTTAAATGAATTAGACCTCACAGAACAACTTACCAAAACCATTATCTATAACCTTAACCCATCCTACAATGAGGTTTTTGCAGCCATGACAGGCAATTTTAATGATGGAAACATCAGAGGCAAAGTACAATTTGGTGCAGCATGGTGGTTTATGGATACTATGGACGGTATGACTCGCCAACTCAATGCATTATCTAACATAGGAGTTATCAGCACATTTGTAGGAATGCTTACTGATAGCAGAAGTTTCCTTTCCTTCCCTAGACATGAGTATTTCAGAAGATTGCTTTGCAATATGTTTGGAAACGAAATGGAAAAAGGACTTCTCCCTAAAGATGAAAAATGGATAGGAGAAATCATCAAAAATATATGTTACGATAACGCAAAAAGTTATTTTAATTATTAATAATATGAATCCTAAAATTTGTTTTTTCGGTGAAATGCTGCTCAGGCTCTCTCCTAATTCTGACCATTGGGTAACCAGTAATAATATCCCATGTCATCTAGGAGGCGCAGAACTGAACACCGCTACCGCATTAGCGAATTGGGGCATAAAAACCAAATATGTTACTGCGGTTCCAGACAATTTTTTCTCTAGACAAGCATTATGCTATTTCAAAGAGAAAAACATAGATGCCACAGACATCGTTTTTTCTGGTGACCGATTAGGATTATATTATTTACCCATAGGAATGGATGTCAAAAACGCAACCATCGTTTTTGACAGAAAAAATTCCTCTTTTTCACAATTGACTCATAGTGTTTTCAGTTGGGATAATATTTTCAAAGGATGTTCTTGGTATCATTTCAGCACCATCGTTCAATCATTAAATGATACGATTGCTGAAACTTCTAGGGAGAGTATTCAAGCCGCGCTACAATCTAGTGTCCAAATCTCTGTAGACTTGAATTATAGAGCTACTCTCTGGAACGAAAGAAATCCTTTGAAAATCATCCCTAATTTAGTCCAAGCCTGTGACTTGATTATGGGAAACATTTGGTCTATAGAAAAACTTTTAGGCATACCCTCTCCTCTTGAAAACAGTGAAGGGAAAACTATTTCCGAATTATTATCCGCAGGAAATAGCGTAGCCGAAGAAATTTTCAAACAATACCCTAAAGCTAAAGTGATTGCCCTTACTTTTCGATTAGACAATGAGTATATAGGCTTCTTAAAAAGAAGAGATACCGAATATGTATTCTCTCATCAAAAAATAAAAACAGTAAATGACCGTGTAGGAAGTGGAGACTGCTTTATGGCAGGATTAATTTACGGAGAAAACCAAAAATTCTCTGACCAAAAAATAATCGATTGGGCTACAGCTGCAGCCATCAATAAACTCAAAGAAGTGGGTGACACTACCTCTCAAACGATAGCTGATGTAGAAAATACCATTTCAGAAAAATTACAACACTAAAAATTAAATAAATCTTCTAAATACTACTAAAATGAGCAAAAGAATAGTAACTTTCGGTGAAGTGATGCTAAGATTAGCAACACCAGGATATGAAAGATTCAGTCAAGCAAAATCCTTAAACGCCACTTTCGGAGGTGGAGAAGCTAATGTAGCCGTATCTCTTTCTAATTATGGTATGAAAGCAGATTTTGCGACCAGACTTCCTCTCAATGATATCGCAGAATCATGCATTATGGATTTAAAAAAACACAGTGTAGGAACAGATTTTATTGCAAGAGGTGGAGACAGAATGGGCATCTATTTTCTAGAAACAGGAGCTGTAGCAAGACCGAGTAAAGTAGTCTATGACCGTGCACATTCTGCAATTGCAGAAATACAACCTGGAATGATAGACTGGAAAGAAGTCCTAAAAGATGCAGATTGGTTTCACTGGACAGGAATTACACCTGCACTCTCACAAGGTGCTGCAGATGCTTGTTTAGAGGCAATAAAAGTAGCCAATGAAATGGGTGTAACCGTTTCCACAGACTTAAACTACCGAAAAAACCTTTGGAAATATGGTAAAAAGGCTTCAGAAATCATGCCTGTTTTAGTAGAAGGATGTGATGTAATCTTGGGAAACGAAGAAGATGCCGAAAAAGTATTTGGCATTAAACCAGAAGGCTTCGAGGTAGAACACACAGGTGGCGAAATAAATTCTGCAGAGTTCGAAAGTGTTTGCACCCAATTGATGCAGAAATTTCCAAGAGCAAAAAAAGTAATCATCACCCTGAGAGGTTCTATCAATGCCAATCACAATACTTGGGGAGGAGTATTGTACACCGATGGAAAACTATATGAATCTAAAAGATATGACATTACCCACATTGTAGATCGAGTAGGTGGTGGCGATTCCTTCATGGGAGGTTTAATTTATGGTTTATTAACCTACGAAGAAAATCCACAAACCGCTTTAGATTTTGCTGTAGCAGCCTCTTGTCTGAAACATACCGTTTACGGAGATTACAACTTAGTGACCGTAGCAGAAGTAGAAAACCTAATGAAAGGCAACGGTAGCGGCCGCGTTCAGAGATAAAAAACACCCTTTAAAAAATACTGCAATGAGATTCAATAAAATACAAGTTATTTCAAAAATGGCAGAAACAGGAATGGTTCCTGTGTTCTATCATAAAGACTTAGAAACCGCCAAAAAAGTAGTAAAAGCATGTTATGACGGTGGCGTAAGAGTTTTCGAATTTACCAACCGTGGAGACTTTGCTCATGAAATTTTCACAGAATTGGTAAAACATTTTGCTACTGAATGCCCAGATTTAATTTTAGGAATAGGCTCTGTGGTAGATGCAGGAACGGCATCGCTCTATCTTCAGTTGGGTGCCAACTTCATCGTAGGACCTTATTTTAATGCAGAAATTGCCAAAGTTTGCAACAGAAGACTTGTACCCTATACTCCAGGAGCTGGTTCTGTAACAGAAATAGGCAATGTCCAAGAAGCAGGTTGTGATGTAGTAAAAATCTTCCCTGCGGGAAATGTTGGGGGACCTTCTTTCGTAAAGAATGTAAAAGGACCACTTCCGTGGTCACTGCTAATGGTAACAGGCGCAGTAGAACCTACTCAAGAAAATCTTACCGCATGGATTAAAGCGGGAGTTACCTGCGTAGGAATGGGCTCTAATTTATTTCCAGAAGAAGACATACACTCAGAAAATTGGCAAAAAATAACCGATAGATGTAAAAATGCTTTTTCTTATATTCACCAAGCGAAGTCTTAAACTTTAATTTTCATTAAAATGAAAGCGGTTGCCTCTACTAAAATGACCAATTACCGATGGACGATTGTTGCACTACTTTTTTTCGCAACCACCATTAACTATTTAGATAGACAGGTTTTATCTTTATTACAACCCATGCTAGAAAAAGAGTTCCATTGGACGGATAGTGACTACGGAACCATTACAGCAGTTTTTTCACTCTGTTATGCTGTTTCTATGCTTTTTGCAGGAAAATTTATAGACAGATTAGGAACCAAAAGTGGTTACGCATGGGCGATTACAATATGGTCTTTTGGTGCAATTATTCACGCTTTTTCTGGAGTAGTTACCGAAGGTTTTGTAGGCTTAGAAAACGCTGAAGCACTAAGAAAAGTAGCACAAGGTAGCCAATTAGCAGCCAGTATTTCTATGATTAGCGTTGCTTCTTTTACTATTGCCAGATGTGTTTTGGCAATCGGAGAAGCGGGAAACTTCCCTGCTGCGATTAAGACTACAGCAGAGTATTTTCCGAAAAAAGACCGAGCTTTTGCTACAGGAATTTTCAACTCAGGTGCCAATGTGGGCGCAATATTGGCCCCTCTTAGTGTGCCTATTATGGCAGAACTTTGGGGCTGGGAAAGTGCATTTATCGTGGTAGGGGTAATTGGGTTTATTTGGTTGGCTTTTTGGTTAAAATATTACCACGAACCGAAAAACAATCCAAAGGTAAATCAAGCCGAAAAAGAATATATTTTACAAGATACCATCAATGACAAAGAGCTACTAAACCAAACCTTAAACGAAACCTCAACTGCTTCAATTTCTATTGGAAAGCTTTTTAAATATAGACAAACTTGGTCTTTTATTTTAGGAAAATTCTTAACAGACGGTGTTTGGTGGTTTTTCTTATTCTGGACTCCAGCTTACATGAAGGCTCAGTACAATATGCAAGGCTCAGAGATCGCATTACCTATTGCTGTGCTCTATAGCATAACGGTTGTAGGTTCTATTTTGGGAGGTAAGTTCCCTACTTATTTTATCAATAAAGGAATGGATCCTTATGCTGGAAGAATGAAAGCCATGTTTATTATTGCCTTATTCCCTCTATTGGTATTACTGGCACAGCCTTTAGGACATTACTCTTATTGGTTTCCTATTCTATTAATTGGAATAGGTGGTGCTGCTCACCAAGCATGGTCTGCAAATATATTTTCTACTTCTAGCGACATGTTCCCGAAGAAAACCCTCGCTACTATAACTGGAATTGGAGGAATGGCAGGAGGGCTCAGTTCTTTCTTAATTAATAAAACCAGTGGACTCCTTTTTACCTTTGCAGATAAAACCCATCTTACATTTTTAGGATTTGAAGGTAAACCAGCAGGATACTTTATTATTTTTATTTTCTGCTCTATTGCTTATATCCTAGGTTGGATGTGCATGAAAACCCTAGTTCCAAAATATAAACTTATTACGGATTTGTAAAAACAAAATTAAAGGTTATTATAATTTATATTACAAAATATTTCTCTTTAGAAATTTTTTATATTTTTAGCGAAATAACCTTTTGTGCAATTTTGGACTGCAGTTCCAAATCGACGGCAAGAGGTTATTTCTTTTTAAGGTTTTAAAATATTAAGTAAAAGAAGATTTCTTCTTTGTACTGAGAAGGCGTTTTGATTAAAAAACTGTTGGGTAATTTCTAGAAAAGGTTTGGTAAATTCTATTGCAAGAGAAAACTTCAGTCTCTGCAAACGCTGTTTTTTTGTAGGTACTTTTTGAGAAGTTTTAAGTGCAGCACGCATAATAGAAACCCCATTTAAGGTAAGTACTACTACATTGCCTACTTTCCCAGAAAACCCTCCTAGAATTCCGTCTTTTGCAATGGCCTTGGTTGGTTAGTTTTTTGATTAGAGTTTCTATATTTATTCTACAATTTCAATTCCTAAACTTTTTAAATAGTCAAATGTAGGACTGTAAAATTCCGGTTGTCTTGTATGATCATCCACATTTCCTTCGGGAACTACTATAATCATTCCTTGTCTTGCTCTAGTAAGCAAAACTCTATAAGCATTAATGAGATATTTTTTTCTGATATTTTTATGAATATTCTGCCATTTATTTCCTACAAAAGAGAATGTTTTCCAACCTTCATTTGAATATCTTAAATCTGCATCCCAAGTTATACAAACCCAATCTAATTCTAAACCTTGTACTTGAAATTCCGTTGCTACATCTTCTAAAAAGTAAGATGAACGAATATCATATTTATCATCCAAGAACCAATTGACATGATTAATAGGAGTTTTAACATCTATTGCTAATGGCTTCAATCGATAAGCTTGTGAAGAAACCACAATACCATATCTTTCGCTACCTCTGGCTTTTTCTTTAAGCCATTTTTTAGCTTTTTCTATATCTCTAGTGATTACGACAGGATATTTACCTTTCAATTTTTTCAAAGTTTCTTTTGCATTTTCATCGAAATCTAAAATCTCTTTAACAAATCTTGATAAATATTCTGCTCTAAAAGAGCGCATGGAAACTGATAAGTGTAATTTATCATCAAAAACAACTTTGTTAGTCAATTCTAATTCTTTTATTGATTCTTGCGCATTGTATTCTGTATCAATTAAATTAGGAGAAATTCTAGTTTCCCAATTTTTAAACTTGTTTTTAACGGCTGAAAGCCATTCAGAAATACCAGCTTCTCCTGTATTAATTTCTTGGCCACCTCCTACCAAACATACAATCACAGCCCAATCTTGATGTCTATTCAAACAAGAAATTAAAAATTCCGGTTCAGAATATTGAAAATTAGAAATGCCTTTCTTTTGTTGCATAAATTTTACAGTTTGCTCTTTTGTCCAAGCTCTTTGAGCTTCATCAAAAATAGCAACATGGTCATAAGGAGCTTTAGGATCTCTTAAATATTCATCTCGATAATGGTGAATAATTTGAATAAAAGCTTTTACACTTTCTCTAGCACTTTTTTTGGTTATTTTATTGCCTTTTAATTTCTCCTGCCCAATTTTATCTCGAGCTAATGCTTCCTGTAAAATATCTACCAAAGGCTTATTTCCCGATAGAAAAACACTTGTATTTCCCTTTTCTTTATCTAAATGTTCAGTTGCTACTTTCAAGCCAACCAAAGTTTTACCTGCACCAGGAACACCTGTAACAAAGCATATTACTTTTTTATTATTTTGTTTAGCGTAATCTATTGTATCAGAAATATAATTTGAAGTATAATTTAAATTAATTGCATCTGCATCATTTCTAGTTATAGCTTCTACATTATGATTATTATATAACTAATTGCAGCTTCAATAATCGTTGGTGTAGGAGAGTAACTCCCTTTTAGATATTCATTGGGATTAATTTCTTCTGTAGATTGATAAAATTTAATTACCTCTTGAATAGTCGTCCCCAAATTTTCCGCATTTGTTCTTAATGGACTTGTTAAGTTATCATTATGACTTGTAAAAATAACTTCTAATGGAATTTTTTTGGAATGGGTAGCAACTAGAATTGGAACAAGTAAAAGTTCATGACTTGGTTGATGAAAATTTTTCAAATCTAATGCATAATCCCAAACTTGTTCAATATTGTGATTTAAAAATTCTTTTTCTCCTACCTTAAACTCAATTACAAAAACAATATTCTTAATAATTAATATACAATCTACTCTTTTACCCATCCTTGGAACGGAGAACTCAAAAAATAAATGCCCATTAAATTGTTTTAAAATTTCTTTTAAAAGGCTGATTTGAAATTCCCAAGCGTATAATTCAGTATTAATATGACCCAATCTTCCATTTACAGAAATTTCACCAATTATTGTTTCAGGTGATTTCTCAAGAAAATCATTAATTGTATCAGAATAGTAATAGTTAAGCATATATTAGACCGAGCTTTATGTAATTAAAAAGAATTTTTAAAATTCTTTTTATCAAAGTTTTCATTAATTAGTTTTAACAAATATATCAAATCCTTTTCAAACAAAATTATGGAAAAACGCATTGCGCTAAAAATCATAAAACCTATTCATTTTTCTTGCTTTTAAGTTCGAGTCAAAGAGCAGTCAAGTTTTAGGTTTGTTCATGACTTGTTCGTAATTTATGGTACTTTTCCGAGCTTGATTCGAAGGAAACACGAATAAACTACGAGCAAACACGAAGGAAAACCCAAATAATAGCCGATTTTGACAGGTAAAGAAGTGTGATTATTCTGAAAAATTTTTCAGCATAATTTCTACCTCTGCTTTCAGTTCTTGGATAAAACTTTCAGGGGCTAAAACTTGCACACGTTTTCCATAGGATAAAATCTCCCTTTGGAAATCATAAGTAGGAACCAAACTCACCTTAAAAATGGTTTCCGTTTCGTTCTCAGCGATTACGGTTTGGGAATGATGCAGTGGCAAAGCTTTGACATAATTGGCTTGTTCACGGTCAAATTTCAACAAAATTTCCTGTGTTTCTTTGCCCAAAGTACTGATGATGCCAAAAGAATTTTTGTAAGCCTTTTCTATATCAATATTCTCTCTTTTGAAAGAAGTATTGCTGATATTGAGGTCAGAAATGCGGTCTAGTCCGTAAGTTTTTAGAAAAAAAGAGGGGTTTTTGGACTGATAATCGGCGGCCAAAAGATACCAACGGTTTTTGAATTCCTTCAAAGCATAAGGCATAACTACTTTGCTGGATTTTTCGTTTTCCCAAAATTTCTGATAACTAAAAGATAGTACTTTCTTTTGAGTAATGGCATGAATCAAACCGTTAAGATGTTCTAAACCTCTGGCTCTTCTAGGCTCAAAAAACATGACATCTGCTTTTCCTTTGGTTTCGCGGTAAGCTTCTACCAAAAGCAATTGGTCGAAAACGCTTTCTTGGGAAAGTTCTAGTTCTTCTTCCTCTATAAAATGGGCATTCCTCTTTCGGGAATAAGAAATCTGAATCCCAAAAACATCTGCAATCGCCAGTTTATCTCGCTGAAAGGTACGTTCTGTAAATTTGAGTTCTAGTCCTTTTTCTGCAAACTGCATTTCTAGATAATCTGCAATTTCTGGATAAGTGGCACCTTTGTCTTTTCGTCTTCGTAAAAACTCTTCTATAAAGAGCAATCTGAGCATTTGTTCGTTTTTTGCCATAGAAATATAGATTAAGGTTATGACAAAGGTAAGAAAGCAAAACGACAAATAATGACGGACAAAATTAGATTTAAAATAAATATTTAAAACCCATATAAAAACAAAAACCGCTTCTAAAAAGAAGCGGCTTGTGGTTTCTCCAGGAATATATTTTTTTTCTTCAATCTGCTTACTGCAAGGGCTTACAGATTTTAATTATTTTTAGGTAACCGAATATTCCACCTATTAAAATGTTACAATTTTACTCAAATCGTATAGCAAATTTAGTAAATCTTTATTAGTTTTAGATAAATTAATAATGTTATTTGTCAAACAAGTTTCATTTTTATAAACGTATCTGATTGTATTTGAAGTTATAGTTTTAAATTATGGTTATTGGCATGAGAGCAAATAATTAAAACCCAAACACTACTCTGATAACATACTGCCAGACTGAAGTGATTATGAAACCCTGATTAGAATGAAAATAATTCCATAAAAAGTGTAACATACGAACATTAAATTAAAGAATAGTTTAAAATATATTCTTTAACAAAATACAAATTATTGATTTACAATTGATTAAACATAATTAGCATTATTATCCCTTATTTATTTCAAGAGCATTTTATAAATAAATAGTTGCAAAAAAATAACTTTATATCTCCTAAAACAATAAGGAAGGATAATTATAAGGAAAATGAGTTGAGGGGTATGGGTTGAAGGGTGTGGGTTAAATTTTAAAATAAGTAATGAGTTTTTTGTAAAACTTCACGAAGACTGAGTAAATTATTTTATTGAAGGTACGTATTACAAACCCAAGTCATAAGTTATGTTAATCGTTTTTTTGACACTACTTATTTTAGTTTCAGTTAGAAACCAGCTATAAGGCGATCGAGCAGAAAGGACTGAACTGTTTGAATGAAAGCATTTTACTTACTCCTCATTCCATTGATTATTTCCATATTAATTTACCTAAATAACAGGACGTGAATTATATATAAAATACAAATAATTATATAAATTTTTGTAAAACCCTTCACATAACTTTGGCCAAAACCCATTTAATAATATTATTATGAAAAATCAGAAAAATTTAGCAGAGTCCGTATCGAAAAATTTGAACGATATATTTATAGAGGGACTTAAGGATATGTATTGGGTAGAAAATACATTGGTTAAGGCTCTTCCAAAAATGTTTGAAAATGCGAGGGACACTCGACTTAAAACCGCCATTAAAGACCACCTTGCTCAAACTAAAGAACATGTTATCCGTCTGGAGCAAGTTTTTGAACAATTGGGAGAAAAAGCAGAAGCCCAAAAATGTTTCGCCATGGAGGGAATATTGAAGGAAGGTGACGAAATTTTAAAAGACACTGAAGAAGGAGCAGTTCGAGACGCCGCAATCATTGCCGCCTCTCAAAAGGTTGAACATTATGAAATTACTTCATATGGTACCCTTTGTGCTTACGCCAAAACACTTAATGAAAGAGCAGCATTAGATTTACTCTTGAGAACATTAGGTGAAGAAAAAAAATCTGACTGTTTATTGAGTTCCATAGCAGATACCAATCTTAATTCACAGGCCATGACGGATCTGTTGCCATCTAAAAATATTAAAGCTGTTTAACTTTTCAAAATAAAATTATGAAACCCAAAGAAAAAGAACCCTTTGAAAACGGTGCAAATCCTAAACAGGAACAATTGTCACAATATACCACAGATACCCAAGGAGAATTTATGACTACCAACCAGGGACTGAAAATCAATGACGATCAGAATTCATTGAAAGACGGAGAACGCGGCGCTACGTTGCTTGAAGATTTTATCTTAAGAGAAAAGATTACCCATTTCGACCATGAAAGAATCCCTGAAAGAATTGTACATGCAAGAGGATCAGGTGCACATGGTGTTTTCGAGTTATACCAATCTATGGGAAAATATACCAAGGCAAAATTTTTAAATGACACCTCTTATAAAACGCCCGTTTTTGCCCGTTTTTCTACTGTTGCAGGAAGCAGAGGCTCGACAGATATGCCCCGTGACATTCGTGGTTTTGCGGTAAAGTTCTATACACAAGAGGGGATTTATGATCTGGTGGGCAATAATACGCCTGTATTTTTTATTCAGGATGCGATGAAATTTCCTGATCTTGTACATGCCGTAAAGCCAGAACCAGACAATGAAATTCCGCAAGCGGCTTCCGCTCATGATACTTTTTGGGATTTTATCTCTCTTATGCCAGAATCCATGCACAACATTATGTGGCTTATGAGCGACCGAGCTATTCCTAGGAGTTTGCGAACCATGGAAGGCTTCGGCATCCATACCTTTAGATTTATTAATGAGGAAGGAAAATCTCATTTTGTGAAGTTTCATTGGAAACCTTTGCAGGGAGTACTTTCATTGGCATGGGACGAATCTCAGCGAATTGCGGGAAAAGACACCGATTTTCACCGTCGCGATCTTTGGGAAGCCATAGAAGCAGGTCATTATCCTGAATGGGAACTTGGCGTACAAATTATTCCAGAGGAAGATGAACATAAATACCCATTTGATTTATTGGATCCCACTAAAATCATTCCTGAAGAAATGGTTCCCGTAGAAATTATTGGAAAAATGACCCTTAACCGAAATCCTGATAATTTCTTTGCTGAGACAGAGCAAGTGGCCTTCCATCCTGGGCATATTGTTCCGGGAATTGATTTCAGCAATGATCCTTTGCTTCAAGGTAGACTTTTTTCATACACTGATACACAGATTTCAAGACTTGGGGGCCCTAATTTCCACGAAATCCCCATCAACAAATCCATCCATGAAATTACCAACAATCAGCGTGACGGCATGCACAGAATGCAGGTTAACAAAGGTAAAGCACATTACCATCCCAATTCGATTGGCGGAGGCTGTCCTTTCCAAGCGATGATGAAGGAAGGTGGATTTCATTCTTTCAATGAACGTGTGGATTCGTCAAAAATTAGGAAAAGAAGCCAGAGTTTCTTTGACCATTTCAGTCAACCTGCTCTATTTTATAATAGTATGACCCCTCATGAGAAGCGACATATTCAAAATGCGTTTTCCTTTGAGCTGGGAAAAGTAAAATTGGTTCCGATTCGCCAAAGAGTCGTCAACATGCTTTTGGAAGTGAGTGTAGAATTGGCCACCATCGTTGGAAATCATCTTGGTCTCACTCCTCAAAAACTTCCGCAGCCGATTACAGGAAGTATTCCTGCGGACGGAAATCTGGAAGAATTTTATTCATTTAGTAATAAACTCCCTATAGATAAATCTCCAGCTGTAAGCCAAGCTGATAAATTACCTACCAACATTAAAGCAAGAAGAATTGCCCTCTTGACTGCAGATGGTGTGAATGATTCTGCTTTTACAGAAATTAAAAAACAGCTTTGTGATATGGATGCCGTAGTGAATATTATTGCCCTAAAACATGGATTTGTCACTACAAAAAGTGGTGATCTATATCCCGTTTGTGAAAGCCTGTTAACGGCATCGTCTGTAGTTTTCGATGCCGTATATGTTGCGGGTGGAGATAGTGTTGCTACCCTTTCATCAAATGCAGATGCTCTACATTTTGTAGCAGAAGCCTTCAAACACTGTAAGCCTATTGGTGCAGATGCAGATGCTGCTGAATTATTAATTAAAGCGATTCCACAGGTTGAATTACCGACTGCCGGAGTAATAACGGATGGGAATCTTGATGATTTTGTAATTGCTCTCCAAAAGCATCGATTTTGGGAACGAGAGGAAGAGCCAAAAGTTCCTGCATAAAATAAGATATCTAAATATAACCCTACTTGATGTAGGGTTTTGTATTTAGTATTGTGCTAATTATCTCTAAGTTTTTAATTACTAAACCGAGAGTGCGTTTAATGAGAGCGTTTATTAACTATATTCTATTACCATAATGTGGTAAAGCATAAAGCTGTACCCGTCATCATACCTTATATTCAACTATAGAACTAAGGAATACTGATGACGTAACCCATGAAATGACACGTTTTGGAATACGAAGACCGCTCTCTTTGGCAGTGTGAATAATTTCGCTTATAAAACTAGCCACAGACAGTGGTGATTTTGGAGTCTTGACGAAGTTAAAATAAATTTCCTGTAAAGCCTTTAAACAAATAGTTTTTGGGCTTTTTTTTATTTCATTGGTACAACATAAGTGCAACAAATTAAAAAGTATTGTAAAATTGATGCTTCCCTTTACTTTGCACTATAGCAAATATATAAAATGTTTTTTTGTTGTGTAAAATATTGATAAAATATATTTTATTATATGATTTATTTTAGTTTACTAGAATTTTCAATAAATTCTTTTACCAGAAAAAATTATACATCATTATAAGTCAATAAATATGGTGAAATCGCAATCAAACGTGAGTTATGATATGAATAATAATTACTACTTTTTGAGTTTTATTAAAGCTTTCATTTTTCCTTTTAAATTTAAGTCATAATCTGAATGTCCAAATATTGTTATTCAAAGAAAATTAAAAAAATTGGAGTTCAGAAAAAATTCTGTACCTTTTTAGTTTAAAAATGCCATATTGACAGATTTAACAAGTGGCATATTGATTGTAAAATATTAAAAATCAATTTAAAACAAAGTATTATGCCATTATTGACAACAACAACTTTAGTAGTTTTATATCCTTTTTTAATCGAATTAGCTAAAAAGGGTGCAGATAAAATAGTAGAAACAAGTAGTGAAAAACTTACATCAGGAAGTATTAGTTGGTTAAAATCTTTATTCTTTAAAGATGACGAACCCAAAAAAGAATTGAAAGAATTAATTAATGAACCTGAAAATGTGGAAAAACAAACTGCCATTAAGACATTAGTTGAAAATTCTATTGAGGATAATCCTGAATATGAAAGCTATTTGAATGAACTTTTAGATAAACTTCCAAAAATTGAAAATAATATAAATAACAGCAAGAATGTGATTACTGGAAATGTAAATACTGGGGGTGGTAATTTTATTAATGGAGATGGTAATCAAATGTCATAGTTGATGGAGTCGGGTAAAAATATTATTAGTAAATCAATCATCTACACGGAGGGTGGGGATTTTATTAATGGGGATAATAATTTCATCCAAAAAATAATTTTCAATCTTGCTTATAATAAAGCGGGATTAAAAAGTATTGTAAAACAAACAAAGAATGTTTTAAACAAAATTAAATCAGATATTTCAGGGCATATTCTAAAAAGAAACTTAACTGATTTACCTATTGAAGAAATTATAACAAATAACCAATTTCTTTTTATTGATGGCGAAGCAGGTTCAGGTAAATCCGCCTATGCAAAACATATTTTAGAAACTCTCGATGATACTTGTATTATTTCTTTTGCAGCTGACCAATTTTTAAAAAGTTCACTTATCAACACTCTCCATGAAATTAATGTCGATTTAAGTATCGAGGAAATTTTTAATGAGTTTGAGGAGTTTTCAAATAAGCTGATATACATTGATAGTTTTGAAAAATTATTAGAGGGAGATGCAGAATCATTCCGAGAATTTGTTGCCGTTTTAAGGGAAAACAAGGACATTAAACTAATTGTTTCATGTAGAAGTTATGCTTTAGAAACATTGAAATTCAACTATTTTGATAAACAATTACTACATAATAATTCGGCTATTATAAATGTTCCTCAACTTAATGACGAAGAATTACAATATTTTGTTGAAAAAATTCCTGCTCTTGATAGCATAGTTCAAAATGCGAATCTTGCTGAAATTATTAGAACCCCAAAATATTTGTCATTGGCAGAAAAACTAATCACTGCTTCAGATGAAGATTTATCCATAATTGATGTGGTGGAATTTAAAAAGCAACTTTGGAAAAATATTGTTGGTGGTAGTAATGCACCATTTGAAGAGGAAAGGCAAAATACTTTTGTAGGTATTGCTGTAAAAAGGGCAAAAAATTTGACATTACTGACAACTGCAAACGAATTTGATTCAGAAACTGTATATAGACTTAAGTCAGAAGGAGTTTTGTTTGAAGAAAATAATTTATATGCTCCGTCACATGATATTTTTGAAGATTGGGGACTGATTAAATATGTAAACTGTTTAAAAATTGACAACCCCAAAATAGATGTTTTTTATAGCTCGTTGACTAATGAGCCTGCTATAAGAAGAGGTTTTAGATTATGGGTTGAATCAAAGATTGAAGAATCTGAAAGTTGGATTTATAACTTTGTGATTGATACAATTAACAATGTATCAATCGAAAACCATTGGAAAGATGAGGTTTTAATTTCAATTATTAAATCAGATTTATGTGATAAATTCTTTAGCGAACATAAAGATGAATTGTTAGAGGATAATTTAAAATTACTTAAAAGAGTTATTCACCTGCTTAAAATTAGTGGTAAAGATTTTAATCAATCTCCAAACAATAAGGGTTGGGATGTCGTAGTAAAATTTTTATTTGAAAACGTAAATGAATTAACTGAAATACAAACTCAAATATTAAGGCTTTTATATGATTGGGAAAACATTTTGTATGTTGGAAAAATAACGAATAAGGAAACGCCGAAATATGTTGGGAAACTTGTAAATACAATCTTACATAATTTTGAAGAAGGTACTGATTGGATGAACGCTGGGGAAAGCAACTCATTAACAGAAAAAGGCATACAACTACTTTATAATTTGTCCGAATATATCCCAGAAGAAATTAAAATTTTATTAGATAACCTTTTCATCAAAAATAAAGACGAAGATTACAAAATAAGAAATAAAAAGGATAAGCAGATTGAATATGCTTTATCGCATTTTCATACAGGAACATTGCCAAAATACTTTCCCGAAGAACTTATTGCATTGGCTAATCTTAAATGGAAATACAAAAAAGTAAAATCTACAAGTCGATTTGGTTTTGAGCATTATGAATCAGGTATAGAGCATCATTTTGGAATTACCAATAAGCACAATTTTAAGTATTTCCCAGAAAGTGCTTATCAAACATTTGTCTATAAATTTCTTAATTCAAATCCTTGGAAAGCATTAGATTTTATTATTGATTTCACAAATCAATGTGCGGAAAATTATGTGAAATCAGATTTTTTAAAAGATGATGCTTTTGGAAGAACAGCAGATGATATAACTGCTGTTGATTTATTATATAATGGACAAATATATCCAATTCATGGTTCTAATTATTTATGGTTAGTCAATAGGGGTGGTCAAATAACTGTACCTGACCTTTTACAGTCTGTTGTAGTTGCTTTAGAAAAATATTTATATGAATTAGGTCAGATAGAATCAGAAAAAATTAATGAAATAATACAATCGTTTTTTGATGAAATATACACCAAAAGCAATTCTGTAATTCTTATTTCTGTACTATCAAGTATTGCAATGGCATATCCTAACAAAGTTGGGGACAAATTCTTACCATTAATATCTGATAAAAATTTTTTCAATTGGGATCGTAGTAGATGGATGAGCGATTATAGTGGAAATTCATTACTCGGACTACCTCACGCCACTTGGCAACAGAGGCTTTGTGATAAAGAAAGACAAGAAGCATCACAATGGGCACACAGAAAAAAATATTATAGGGGTTTAACAAGTTTTTTAATTGAATATCAAATATTATATGGCAACTTTAACGGAAAACTCTTTGAGATGTTTGATTACATGGAAAGTAAACATGATAAAGAAGACGTTTATTTTTTAAAATTGTTGTCTGAAATTGATATTAGAAAGCAAAATATAGAAAAAATAGAACACGATGGCAATTTAGCTATTCAGATTTCTCCAAACTATGCTGTTGATTCAACCTTAGAAAAAGAGATGCAAAAAAATGAGGAGCAAAGCAATGTTCAAAATGAATACTCAAAATATAGTTTATGGATTTCCCAAACCTTTCAAAAGAAATCAGAGGAAAATGTAACCTATGAATATTGGAAAGAATGTTTTGAATATTATCTAAATTATGATCAATCGAAAATTGATTTTTTTAATGCTTTTCCGATAGGTACTTTAGCAACGTTAGGATTTGACTTATTTAGTGATGAATTAAATGCTAATGAATTTGAGTTTTGTGTAAACACCATCATAGAAATTGCTCAAAAGCTTTTTGACCGAAAAAAGAATGAACGATTCAATTTTGAGAATTTTGATTTTTCTGTTAGTATTTATGATAATCATTCGGTATATGGTGCATTACCCAAACTGCTCAATTTTAAAGACAGGTTGACAGAGCAACAAGTAAATGACATTAAAGCTCTTACTTTTTTCTTTTTAAGGGATTTAAATAAAGAATTGGATGTTGATCTAAAACATCTATATGATTCTTTTAGAAAATTTGCTTGGGTTGCTGATTATCAGTATGCTTATAATTGTTTTATTGGAATAATATTATATGCTGAGTTTTTCAAAAAATATCCTAGACATAATAGATATTCTGATGAAGAAATTAAAAAAATTGAAAATGAAGAAAATGAAATTTTAAACTTCATTGATAATAATGAAAACGCTTATGAACTAACTAACCTTTCTTATTCAAAATACTCTCATTGGGAATTAGAAAAAGCAGTAGATATTTTCCCGATTTATGAAGAATTTGATTTTTCTTATACTTTTTTAGAATTAATTTTTAACGCACATATAGAATCGTTTTTATTGGAGAAACAAAGGTACTCTTCAGTAGTAGATTATCATAAAATTGGATTTACAACTAAAGAAACCATAATTGATTTTTTGTTTGAAATTCCGTTTAATGAAAATACAAAATCTTTTTTTGAAAATATTTTAGATGCAGGAGCGAATTTTAAAAATGATGATCTTAGACTAAAATATGATGTAACCAAATATGTAAAAGAAATTGTTGAATGGTTTTATTACAAAGTTGATAGCAATAACGGTAACGAAAAAATGCTAAATAACCTATGGAATTATTGGGATGTGCTTTATTTTAAAATTAAAAATATCACTAACTTATATAATCAAGAATATTTGTTTTTTGGGAAGTGGAAATATGAAGCTGATGATTGGTTTGTACTAAAGAAAGATAATATATCAAGTATTTATTTGAAAAAAATTGAAAGTTTAAGTTATCTTAATGTTGAAGCATTAATGCAACTTTTGTCTGGAATAGGTTTTCAAAGTTTAATGCCAGAAGGAATAAAAGTCCTTACTAAACATTTTAAATCAGATGTAAAAAAATTACTTAATATTAATTATTACTATGGAGAAAAGTTAATAATGAGAGGTTTTAAAGATAAAATCAAGCAAATAAAAGAGGATGAATCTTTACTAAATGAATTTTTATGGTTTTTAAATGTAATGGTAGATTTGGGTTCTTCTAAAGCATATTACATTAGAGAAAATCTTATTTTATATAAAAAATAATTTTTTTATATAAAATGTTTCAATTTTGATACAAAGTATTTTCAAGCTTTTATGAAATCAAAACTTTTTTATTTTTTTTCTTCATCATAAAACAAATGCACACAATCCAATTTATCTTTATAAATTAAACAGGCTTCTTTGTAATCACCATTAGAGTATGGACATTTCTCAACCTTAAGTTTTGCAACTGTATAGTAATCAATATTATCAACATCGGGATAATCATTTTCCAAATCATAATCTTTAGAAAAGCTTTTGCCTTTTGTATTCAATACATCAATATTTAAGGGCCGATCACCTGAGTAAAATAAGGACACAACATTAATTTTTTCTACATTTTCAAAGAAATTTTTTTCCCTATTATCTTTTTTTATCAATTTTCTAATTGTTCTTTAAAAACTCTATCCTTTAATTGTTCTTTGGTTAAAGAATTTTTAGAGTGATTATAATTTGCTAATAAACAAGCATCACTATACTTATTTTCTTTAATATATGGGAAAATTTTACGTATTGCCTTGGCACTTAACCCTCCATATTCCAGAGGGAAAGAAATACCTGCCAATATTTGAGAGTGTTCTTTTTTGAAACCAAATTTTTCTTCTAATAGTTGGTACAATTTTTCATTTCCTGATGCTGAATCGTCTCCTTCATAAGAATAAAGCAAATGCCAAAATTGATAAGATGCTTGTTTTTCAAATTCTTTTCCTTCTAGTTCAGGATTGAATTCCAGAATTTCAGTATTTATATCCAAATCGTTGAATATAGATTTAATTATTGATTTCACTTCTGAAGCATCTACATTAATATCAGTGATTCTAGCTTCATCTTTGGATGAACTTTCATGCAGCAAATCAAATACATTATAATTCTCAACTTCTAAAATTTTCAAAAACGCATTATAAAAATCAACATTCGTATGGTTTCCTTCTATATTTTTAAAATTGATTTTGACGTCTTTATTTCCTTTAAAACCTAAAAGCTCCAAAACTCTTTGACCAGTAATGTTACCTTTTATATTTACTTCATTGAATATTCTTTCCTTTTCTTCTAATTCTAAATTTCTTTTACCTTCATCATTTTTAATTTCAATATTATTGAGAATCTGCCAAATTTTAAATTCTTGAAAAAGTGGCGAAGACTTAGGAGTAACTTTTAATCCAACTGTTTTCTTTTTTCCATCTTTAGTTATAATTTCTCTATTTTCAAATTCACATAAACTGATTTGCCCCTTTTGTGATTTTAGTTTTCTCTGATAAAAAATAACTATATCACGAATTTCTTTTTTCAGTTCTGGAATTAATTCTTTGTGGAATTTTGACTGAGTATCCCATATTTTTTCAAACTCATCTAAATAATCTTGACGATAAAATACTTGATTTTTTAGTCTTGTATGTGGATTTTTTAGTAGTTGCTCAAATAAATATTCACCAACTGTCTGATTTTTAAAGTACAACTCTTTACTTCTATCACTTATTGCTCCTAAATAACTGCTTGAATGATTTAAATTTCCATTTATTTCTTGTAGAACAATAGATAATTTTTCCAAATCTAATTTTTCAGAAACTGCTTGACTTCTCCATAGATACTTTTCTAATTTTTTGTCAAATAAAGTACCTTTTTGAACAATACCAACTAGAGAAAAAGTATCTTTTAAAATAGCCCAGGTAGCCCTCAAGCCTTTTCCTTCAATTGCTTTTTTAAGTTCTTTAGTTAAAATTTTTGGATAAAATTGTTTCTGGAAGTACCAAGATTTATCTAACTCATTCTGTAAGTCAGAACGGTAAAATTCTGGAAGTTGCTTTTTTCCTTCTTTCAATAATGAATAACAGAATTGACCAGGAGTAATATTTAGTTCATATAATTTTTTGGCAATTGTCATTCCATCTATGATTTGCCCCTCATCTTCAGTCTTTGCTTTTCTATTGCTTTTGTAACCTCGTTTTTTATTAATAAGTAATAAAACTCTCGCAAATTCGTTTAGTTCAATTCTTTCTTTTGCAGATTTTGCTCTTAATTTTTGTGTTTCAAAAGTGGTGTTCTTTCCAACTTCTGCTAGAAAATCATCACTTTTTATAAATTTATTATTTTGTAAAACTTCTAATAGATTTTTTCTTCTCAATTTAAAACGATGCAGATTTCTTCTTGCAGTTCTAGCAAGTGTTCTACCAGCATTTGTAGTAATTGGTTTCCCTTTTTCGAAATTTGTCAGCTCATCAACTGTTAAAGGATTTACACGAACTCCTAACTTTACTATTTTGTTATTATCAGTGTTTATAGAATCTTCCTTTACTATAGCCCAACCAATAGAAGAAACTCCTAAGTCTAATCCTAATATAGTTTTCATAAATTATAGTTTTAATAGAATTTATAAATTTAAAAATAATTTTTCAATTAAAATTATGGTTCTCCTTATTAAAACATATTAAAATTTATTTTATATTTGTGATAATAAATATTGAAAGCAATTCACAATAAGGATTATTCCGTTGTGAAAACATTCAAGGCGGGGCAACTCGCCTTTTTTATTTCATTAAAAAGTTAATCCTAATCCAAATAAAAATATGCTTTTTAATTTATTTGTAATATTCTATAATTAAGTTAGAAAAAAATCTATAAATAGTACATTACCATGTCAACTTTATACCATCATACGTTCTTTATAATTTTTTTTCATAGCTAATCATTGATAAAAAAAATGTACTTTCATTTAGTTGTTTTTTACCTTTGTAAGATCTCCTCCTTTTTTATCAGTTTTAAAGCAGAGCGCTTTAACCAAATCATCAAAATTAGTTTTCCAGTATGAAAATTTTGCACCAAATTCCGCTTCTAAAACGATCGGCTCTGTTCCTCTTTTATAGGAAGTGAAATTTCCTATTTTCCACTTCTACATCATTATTGAATAGTGTAATGGCAATGCTGGTGTTGGTCTTCCACCAACGTTGTATCTGCTGCAGTAGCATAGTTTGCACAATTATACCTTCCTTCTTTTAAATTTATTTTCCAAATAGAAGATAACTTCCTGCCTCCTTCACTAAGCATCTCTGTTTCCTTCGGAATTCTATATTCTAGCTCTGTTTTTGCTTTTTTGGTAAGCTTCCTTTACTTCTTTCTACGCAGTTTCTTATTCTAACTTTTCAGAAAGTTCCTTGGCAGATTTGTTAAGAGCTTCTTCTGAAATTTCTTCTGTGGTTTCTTTAGCGGCAACAGTTTCAACTTGTGAAATTTTTCTAACTTTTAAAGCGGGTAACAGAAAAATGAGAATGTCCCATAAAAAAACAAAACACCTTAAAAATTAAGATGTTTTGTTTAGATTTATTGATTCTCTTCTATAAATTTTTTGAATTTCTCCATAAAATCTATGAACTCTGAAAATGACCAAATAATATCAGCTTCTTTTTTATCTGAATGCATATCAAAAAAATGAGCTTCACTTTTATCTATACTTATTAAAAAATCGCTTCCTTCTACTTGATAATCATATTCCTCATCTCCTGTTAAAGCTTTAGATTTATCAATAATCATTTGAACTTCTGATGGTGTCCAACCCCACCATTCAATTTTTTCTAAAGCAATTAATGATCTGTCTCTAGCTTCTACTCCGTATTGCCAAAGAGGATTTATACTTGGAGTACTATAACTTATTTTTCTAAAATTGTAATTCATAATTTAAACATTTTATTAGTTGACTATCGGGTATGCATTTGTTAAGTTTCCTAACTCATCAAATTCTATCTGAATCCTAAAATGACCTGTACTACAAGGAAAGTCAAATTTTCTATTTATTGATTGTGGGTTAAATGTTTTTCCACTTTTTATCATTTCATCATATACTAAAGCGATTTCTTCTTTAACCCTTGTAATATTCCAATTTTTAGGAAACATACAAGATTTTGCTGTTTTTTCTATCCATTGTCCGTTTTTGTAGCGTACTTCTATTAAAGCATCAAAAGGCATATCATCCACTGGTTCTGTAAGATACCTCCTCACTTTTACATTTTGTCCAATAACAGAATGATTATGTCCTCCAGTCCCTTCAAGTTTTTCAATACCTCTTTTTGATTTAATCTTAAATTCTCCATCAAAATGCAGGTGAAATTTCTTTTCAAATTTGCTTACCCATTTTGCTAAAGCATTTGCTCTTCTTATTTTTGAATTTTTTAGCTTTATTTCATCAATCTCTGTTTCCTTCGGGATTCTGTCTTCCAACTCTGTTTCGGCATCTTTAAAAACTTGATTGGTTTATTTTTCTAATTTTGAAGAAAATGCTAATATAAATTTTGAAGAAATTTTCAAAATTAAAAAAAACGGCAACTTATGGTTGCCGTTGTAAAACTACAAAATTGAAACTTTAAGCTATGATAAATTATTTTTCAACATAAAATCTGTGTGAGGGTGTTAGAGCCCCACATTTCTTCAAACTCTATTTTGTAAGCTTGAGCAAGCGTTTGGTCTTGAATTGCAATAACGTTGTTTCTATCTGGGCTGTAAATTAGTTTTGAAACGATAGTAGGTTTTTGATATTTAAAAAAATGGATTTCTTCCCCAATATTCTTAAATCCTCTGTTTAGAACATATTTCTTTACTTCCGACAAGCACTTTAGAATGATACCTATAACGGCTTCTATCCGTTGTATAGAGTGATCGGCTTCAATCTCCAAATCGTTGATTTCTGTTTCCAGCTTATATAGTGTTTCTGTATAAAATTTGTTCATTTGGCTATTTTGAAGTCTTAAAATTTGGTTTACTAATAGAAAACCCTAAATTTCTTAGATTTTATTGTTCATACTATTAATTTAAAATTTCATCCGTTGTATGCGTACAGCGTTTAAAATTGCCAATAATGCAACTCCCACATCAGCAAAAACGGCTTCCCACATTGTAGCCAAACCACCTGCTCCCAGAACTAATACAATTCCTTTTACTACAAATGCCAATGTGATATTCTGCCAAACAATTTTCTTAGTTTGCTTACCGATATTGATTGCCATCGGTATTTTACTCGGTTTATCATCCTGAATGACTACATCGGCTGTTTCAATAGTAGCATCGCTACCCAAACCACCCATTGCAATACCAACATCGCTCAAAGCCACTACTGGTGCATCGTTCACGCCATCACCTACAAACGCTACGGTTTCGTTTTTGGCTTTGATTTCTTTTACTTTATTTACTTTATCTTCAGGTAGTAAATCGCCAAAGGCATTATTAATTCCTAATTTATTGGCAACAAACCTTACTACGGTGCTTTTATCTCCGCTTAACATTGTGGTCTTTACACCTAATGCTTTCAGTTTGTCAATGGTTAGCTGTGCATCTTCTTTTATACTGTCGGCAATGGTAATATAACCTGCAAATTTTCCATCGTAAGCAATGGCAATTAAAGTGTAAACAATTGTGGTGGGGTCTAAATCATAACTGATATTGAACTTATCCATCAATTTAAAATTTCCTACCAATAATTCTTTTCCATTTACATTGGCTTTCAAACCGTGACCTGCTATTTCTTCTGTATTTTCTAACTTTATAGAACTATCAATTTCGCCTACATATTGATGAATAGCGGTAGCAACAGGATGGGTACTTTGACTTTCTAAAGCATTTACCATTTTCAGGATTTCGTCTTTATTAAATTCAGATTTCAAGATAACTTCTTGCACTTTGAAAACGCCCTCGGTCATTGTACCAGTTTTGTCCATTACTACATTTTGAATACTGGCAATTACATCTAAAAAGTTGCTTCCTTTAAACAAAATACCATTTTTGGAAGCAGCTCCAATTCCGCCAAAATAACCCAAAGGAATGCTTATGACCAAGGCACAAGGACAAGAAATAACCAAAAACACCAATGCTCTGTACAACCATTGACTAAAAACGTAATCGCTCACAAAAAAATAAGGTATTATGGTAATTAGCACTGCCAACAATACAACAATCGGTGTGTAGATTTTTGCAAATTTGCGAATGAATAATTCTGTTGGTGCTTTTTGTGCGGTTGCATTTTGTACCAATTCTAAAATTTTAGAAAGCTTGCTATCAGTATAAGCAGTTGTTACTTTTACCTGTGCAACGGTCGTTAGATTTATCATTCCTGCCAATACAGTTTCGCCTTTGGTTTTGGTGTCTGGTTTACTTTCTCCGGTAAGTGCTGCGGTGTTGAATGAGGCGGTTTCGGATAACAATTCTCCGTCCAATCCTAATTTTTCTCCGGGTTTTAGTTGGATAATATTTCCAATGTTTACACTTTCTGCTTTTACTATTTTTGGCTGATTGTTTTCTAAAACAGTTACTTCATCGGGACGTTGGTCGAGCAAAATTTTAATATTTGCTTTAGCTCTTGTTACTGCCAATGTTTGGAATACTTCGCCAACAGCATAAAACAACATTACAGCAACACCTTCTGGATATTCGCCAATGGCGAAAGCTCCGATAGTGGCAATGCTCATCAATAAAAACTCTGAAAATACATCGCTTTTGCGGATGCTCTCAAATGCTTCTTTAATTACAGGAAATCCAACAGGTAAATAGGCTATTGCATACCAAATAATTCTTACCCAACCTGTAAACCAGGATTGCGGTAGCCAATTATCAAAAGCAATAGCAATCATCAGTAAAACAAAACTGATAATGGCAGGTAAAAACATTTGAAAGGTAGATTTGTCGGTACTTCCGTGGTTGTGACCGTCATCATCGCTGTGTTCGTGGTTGTGACCGTCATTGTTGTGATGCTTTTCTAATAATTTTTTAGCATTAGCATCGGTATATATTTTTTCTTCCTGTGGTGTGCAGCAAAGCTGTTTGCCTTGTGCATCGTATTTATGTTTGTGTTCCATTAGAGTAGTCTTTTAGTTGTTTTTTTATAAATTAAATATTGTTCTCCGTGTTGTTTTTCCAAAAACTCTTCTTCCAGTCTTATCTGAATTTGAATAACGATATAGGTAGTAAGCATCAGGAAAAATGTAAGTGTATTGGGTAGTATAAAAAATATTCCTGCAACACTGATTATCATTCCCAAAAAAATCGGGTTCCGGCTGTAAGAGAATAATCCTTTTGTGATTAATTCGGTTTTGTTATTTTCATCAATACCGACACGCCAACTGTTACTCATTTGATATTGCGCTACTGAAATCCATAGTAATGAAAGGTGTATCAGTATTAATGCAATGATTAAAAACACGTCTTTCATTAAATAAGAAATCGGTACTAAATATTGATACATTTTATCGCTGAACGAATAGATGAATACCGCAACGAAAAGCAATGCTATCAATACTTTCATCACAAAACCGATATAGTCGTGTGCAATATCTGTTTTGCCAAAAGTTATGGGATTGATGCCCGTTTGCTTGTAGGTTCGGTATTATGGTAGCACAAAAGCTACCATAATATACAACACCAAATACACCGGCAAATAAAATTTTAACCAAACCATAGCGTTCAATTTTTAATGTTCGTGACCACCTGTATTGCTTAGTTTTGCATTGACGAAAAACGCACCTTTAACTACAATTTTAGCATTGGCAGGAATTTCATTTACAAAAGTTACAGCGGTGTAACCCATATCAGATACGCCTTTCAGCACTTCTACCTTTTCAAAATTCTTAGCAGTTTTATCTTCTTTATGGTCTTTTTCTTCGCCCTCTTTGTGGTCGCCTTCTTTTTCGCCTTCTTCGTGATGGGCTTCTGCTTCTTTATTGGTTTGTACAAAAATGTAGTATTTACCATCGGCATTTACAATCGCATCATTGGGTACAGCTGGAGTTGTTACATTGCTAAGACTGACAATACCAGTGATGTTCATTCCATCAATTAAACCACTTTTATTACCATTTACACGACAATGAACGGCGATGGTTTTGCTCTCGTTTTCAAAGGATGAACCAATGCTGAAAACTGTAGCATCATACTCAGCAGTAGGATTATTGGTTAAAGTAAAATGAATAGTTTGTCCAACTTTTACCTGTGGTAAATCTTTTTCAAACACCTGTAAATCTAAATGCAATGAACTGTTATCTACAATTTCGATAACCGGCGAAGAAACATCTACATAACTTCCAATTTTGGCAAAAACGTTGCTAACCGTACCATTCAGCGGACTGGTTACGACCAATGCGGATTTTAAATTTCCGTTTGATACCGAACCTGGATTGATGCCCATTAATTGTATCTGCTGTTGCAAGGAAGCTCTGCGGGTTCTTAAACTGCTTAATTCGGCAGTAGCACTTTGCAGATTTTTCTTTGCACCTGCATTGCCTTCATTCAGTTCTTTTTGCCTTGCTAATTCCTGTTCTGCAAACGTAATTCTGCTTGCTGTACTCAAATATTCTTCCTGCAATTGGATGAACTGCGGATTGGCAATGGTTGCAATAACCTGACCTTTTCTTACATAATCTCCAATTTGAACTTTCAGTGTTCTTATCACACCGCCATACAAAGAAGTGGCGTTGGCTTTATTGTTATTGGGAACTTTCAGATTTCCGTTTGCTTTGATGGTTGCTGTTAATTCCTTGTGTTCAATGGTGCCTAATTGTATGCCTACCGTTTTTATTTGTTCTTCGGTAAGTGTGGCAATGGTTGGCGTTTCTTCCTCGTGTGGTGCTTCTTCTTTTCCTGCAGTTTTGGTTTCGGCAGATTTATCTTCTGCTTTCTTATCATTTTTACAGGCAGAAAAAGCAAATAGTAAAACAGCTATGGCTGTCATCAACGTGATTTTTTTTATATTGAATTTCATTTGTACTTATTGATTGATGAATGAATAAATATTGATTACAGATTGGTTGACCTGCTGAATACTTTTGAGGTAATTCAACTGAATATCGGTTGCGGTTTGCAAGGCAAAAAGATATTCTACATAACCGATGTCGCCTGTTTTGTAACCTAATTGTGCTGCTGAAACAATTTCTTTAGCATTAGGCAAAGCTTCTTGCTGAAAATAATTGAACTGCTTCATATCCTGCTGGTATTGCAACAAAGCATTTTGCATTTGCGTTGCCAACGTTCTCTGTTGCTGTTGTGCATTGGCTTCGGCTGCTTGCTTTCTATAATCCAAAGATTTTATTCTGGCTTTGGTAGCACCGTAAGTAATGGGAATTGCAATGCCGATGTTTACAGAATTAAACCGGTTTCCGCCATTGAAAAACTTCTCAGCTCCATTCACATTTTGAAAACCAATTAAAGACTGATTGACATACCCAATCGTAAAATCGGGTAAACCTTGTGCCCGTTCTACTTTTTTGGTTTTTTCCGCAATAACTGCTTCCTGATACAAAGATTGAATAGCAGGATGATTGGCTACTGCATCATTATCCAACAAATTTGAAATTTGTAAAGGCTGAAAATTTCCATTTCCTGATATGGTAAAATCTTCTTTCGTATTCATCAATGTTTTCAGATTGGCAACGGCATTATTTAAGAAAACTTCATTTTGTTTTAATAACAAATTGATTTCGCCTTTCTTGGCTTCTGCCGTACTGATGTCCACTTTTTTGGTATCGCCCGTTTTGTAACGAAGCTTTGCAATGCCTATGAAATTGTTGTACAAACTGTCTAATTCCTGTAGTTGTTTTTGATTGTGTTGCAAGTACAAAATTTGATAATAATAAGTACGTACTTGGTTTTTTAATTCTAAAACACTCAAGTTCTTCTGCAATTCTTTACCTTTAATTTCAGCATTAATCAACTCCTTTTTTGCTCCGAATAATGACGGAAAAGGAATGGTTTGTGACACCTGAAAAGACTGGTCGAATTTGGTGCTGTTGTATTGTCCCAACTGTGCATTAATATCCAACTTAGGTAATTCTCCGGCTGTTTTTTTCAACGCTTTGCTGGCATCAATTTCTAAATCTGAAGCTTTAATGGCTTGATTATTTTGAAGCGCAATATTTATCGCATCATCAACACTTGATAAATGCTGTGTTTGTGCATTTGCTGTAAAGCCTGTTAATGACAGAAGCAATACAATGATAGTTGCAATAGATTTCACTTTGGGTTTTCTTTTTAAATTAATTTTTGAATTGAAAATGATGTAGAGTAAAGGCAGAACGAACAGCGTAAGGAAAGTTGCCGTAACCAAACCACCGATTACTACGGTTGCTAAAGGTTTTTGAACTTCTGCACCTGCACTGCTACTTAGTGCCATCGGTAAAAATCCTAAGCTCGCAACGGTTGCCGTCATCAATACAGGTCGAAGTCTTATTTTTGTTCCTTCGATTACTCGTTTGAAAACATCTTTTATTCCTTCTTTTTCCAATTGGTTGAAAGTGCCTATCAATACAATTCCGTTAAGAACGGCTACACCAAACAAGGCGATAAAACCAATTCCTGCACTGATGCTGAAAGGCATTCCACGAAGCATTAAAGCCAATACGCCACCAATGGCGCTCATCGGAATTGCGGTAAATATTAAACCTGCTTGCTTAAAGGAACGGAACGTGAAATAGAGCAACACAAAAATTAATAACAAGGAAATAGGAACGGCTATCATTAATCGGTTACTGGCTTCCTGCAAGTTTTCAAATTGACCGCCATACGTGAAATAGTACCCCGGTGGTAATTTTACCTGTGTATTTAATTTTTGTTGAATTTCTTCTACCACACTTTGTACATCCCTATCTGCAACGTTGAATCCGATTACAATTCTACGTTTTCCAGCTTCACGGCTTATTTGTGCCGGACCTAACTTATAATCAATATTTGCTACTTGTGATAATGGTATTTGATTACCTGTTGAAGTGGGTATCATCAGATTATTTACATCTTCTATACTACTACGATATGTACTGTCTAAACGTACGACCAAATCAAACCTTCTTTCGTTTTCAAAAACTACTCCTGCACTTTTACCTGCAAACGCAGTGCTTACCACGTTGTTCACATCTTCCACTGTTATTCCGTAATTGGCTAAGCGAGTACGGTCATATTCCACATTTATTTGCGGTAAGCCACTCACACGTTCTACTTGTGGAGATGTAGCGCCTTCTACTGTTTGTATAACCTTACTAACCTTATCAGCATTCAAGGCAAGCGTATCTAAATTTTCTCCAAATATTTTTACTGCAACATCTTGCCTAATACCTGTCATCAACTCATTGAAACGCATTTGTATTGGCTGGTTCTTTTCGAAAAATACACCAGGTATTGCTTCTAATTTTTCATTGATAGCATCTGCCAATTCATCATAACTTCTGCCACTTTTCCATTCACTTTGCGGTTTTAAAATAACCATTAAATCTGTCGCTTCAGGTGGCATTGGGTCGGTTGGTACTTCTGCGGCTCCGGTTTTGCCTACTACCATTTTTACTTCGTCAAATTCTTTAATAATTCTTGAAGCTTGCATTGAGGTTTCTATACTCTGGCTCAATGAACTTCCTTGTGGCAAAATGCAATGAAAGGCAAAATTTCCTTCCTGTAACTGTGGTATAAATTCGCCACCCATTCGGCTGAATAAAAAAAGGCTAAAAGCAAATATGGCAACGGTTATACCTACTAGCCAATATTTTATTCTGATGGCTTTTTCTAACAATGGCTGGTATTTTCTTTGTAGCCAATTCATCATCCTATCCGAAATAGTTTCTTTGTGTACTGGCTTCTTAGATAGGAATAAAGCACACATCATCGGGATGTAGGTCAAAGACAAAATCAACGCTCCAAAGATTGCAAAACCTACTGTTTGTGCCATTGGCCGAAACATTTTTCCTTCAACACCCACCAAAGTCAAAATAGGAATGTAAACGATTAGGATAATGATTTCACCAAAGGCTGCACTATTACGAATTTTGGAAGCTGAGGTAAATACTTCATTATCCATTTCTTGCTGTGTGAGCCTTTGTGTAGATTTCCTTAAACCTAAATGATGCAATGTGGCTTCTACAATAATTACCGCACCATCTACAATTAATCCAAAATCTATTGCTCCCAAACTCATTAAATTGGCACTTACGCCAAACACATTCATTAAAGCCAAAGCAAACAGCATTGCCAAAGGAATAGCGGATGCTACTATCAATCCCGCTCTAAAATTCCCCAAGAAAAGAACCAAAACAAAAATGACAATCAATGCACCTTCTATCAAGTTTTTTTCTACAGTACTCATTGCTCGGCCAACTAATTCTGTACGGTCTAAATAGGGTTCAATAATTATATCTTCGGGTAAGGATTTTTGAATAACTGGTAATTTCTCTTTGATGCGATTTACAACCTCATTGCTGTTTTCGCCTTTCAACATCATTACCACACCGCCAACTGCATCTACTTCGCCGTTATAAGTCATTGCGCCATATCTTACCGCACTTCCAAATCTTACATCGGCTACATCTTTAATAAAAATAGGAATACTGCCACCGTCATTTTTTATACTGATATTTTTTACATCATCCAATGAAGTTACCAAACCGATACCTCGGATGAAATAGGCATTCGGTTTCTTATCAATGTATGCACCGCCTGTATTTTGGTTATTTTTTTCTAATGCAGTAAAAATGTCGGTAACACTTACCCCCATAGCTTTTAAGCGATTGGGATTTACTGCTACTTCGTATTGTTTCAGTTCGCCACCAAAACTATTTACTTCGGCAATTCCGGGAGTTCCATATAATTGCCTTGCTACAATCCAATCCTGCATTGTGCGTAGGTCTTTTGCATTGTATTTTTTTTCACTGCCTTTTTTCGGATGGATGATGTATTGATAGACTTCTCCCAATCCGGTACTTACTGGTGCAAGTTCTGGCTTGCCAATACCTTTAGGTATATTTTCCTCTGCTTCTTTTAGTTTTTCGTTGATAAGCTGACGGGCAAAATAAATGTCTACTTTATCTTTAAATACTACTGTAATTACCGATAAGCCAAATCTTGAAATACTCCTTGTTTCTTCTATATCTGGAATATTGGCAATGCTTTGCTCAATAGGGAAGGTTACTAATTGTTCTACTTCTTGTCCTGCCAATGTGGGGCAAACCGTAATTATTTGCACCTGATTATTAGTAATATCGGGTACGGCATCAATGGGTAGTTTTGTGGCACTCCACACTCCCCAAATGATGAGTAACAAGGTCATTATCCCAATGACGAGCTTGTTTTTGATGCTGAATTTTATAATGTTATCTAACACGTGTATCTGTTTAATTTTTTGATAAATAAATTATTACCTCTTGCCATAAGAAGCCAACAGATAATCAAATAACTATTGGATGAAGTGGATAATGCCTGTAATTATTTCTATAAACAAACATTCATAGAAAATACATAACACGAACACGCTAACAGTACCGTAAAGCCAATAAAAGGCATACAATTACTGAGGCTTGCAACAAACCATCAATAGCATTAAGAAAATCTGAAAAAATTAAACAGTAAATTTGGGAGGATGCCAAATACTTCCTGAGTAGAAGGAAATTAAAGTAAAATCACGAAGTGTAATTTTTTTAACAACAATAGTGGGTTTAGGTTGCTTGATTTCAAAAGGTTTGAAATGGTAAGTAGCAATACTTATACTACAACAATTGCAATAACAAAAAGAACTGCAATTGTCATCGCTATCTTGATTGTGGTCGTGAGATTGAACGGTTTCAATTTTAGGAATGGTATCCTCACACTGATTGCTTCCATCGCTACAAGGCAATGAAGAAAGTACCATCAGGTAAAAAGTCCATATTGTGATTATCCATCTCATTTATAGTGCAAATATAGAAAAATAATCCTTGCAATCCGATTGCAAAGTTTCATAGTATTTTAGTTGCATCTGTCACATCGTCCTTTAAGTACCAAATTGATACCTTCTAATTTAAAGTTTTGTGGAATATTGATGTTTGGAATTTCCGTATCGGTAAGACAAAAAGTTCGCTGGCACTGGGAGCAATGAAAATGTGTATGCTGTTCTGAAGGTTTGCAACTGCACCCAGATTGGCAAAGTGCATATTTTGCAATTCCTGTTCCGTCGTCAATAGTATGGATAAGTTTGTGCTCTAAAAAAGTTTTCAGCGTTCTGAATAAAGTGACATTATCAGCTTTTTCAAACTGTTCTGCTAATTCCTTATGACTGATGGCATATTGCTGTTTCAACAATTTTTCTACTACCAACAAACGCATTGCTGTGGGTTTAATATTTCTTTGTTGTAAAATATTTTCTTCATTTTTCATAATGATTAATTTCTATTATGATTTATTCTAAATTGAGAGCTATGTTAAAAGGGTGTTCAAACTAAGGGTTCTGCTATTTATATTTAATCTACAATATAATTTCTTATTAATACGAATTAAGGGTTGGATTTTAATAGTTATGGTTTTGCAATGTTTAATTTTTTGTAACAAACCGCAAATTAATTGATAGTTTTAACCCTTAATTCGTATTATATATACACTGTTTACTAATAATTCATTACGAGCCCCACTCCAAAACCCATATCGCTATCGTAATGTGTACGGATGCCCATATTTTTGTTAATGATGTACTTTAGGTCTGCCATATATTCCATATCAGTATTGACCATAAATCCTGCTCTTAATCTTTTAGAAATAGGAATGTCTTCACGCATTAATGACAACCTAACAATGCCATCGTGATATACCTCTGCCTGAAAATTGACTAACATTGGCAATGTGTACATAAAACCTAAACTAAAGGCTCTACGTGTATCCTTCTCATTTTTTTGCCCAAACAAATTTGTTTCGTGTTCGTCCATTCCCTTTTTACGATACCTCCAGTCAAAACCGATGAATGGCATAAACCATTGCATTTTACCAATATATCGTCCTAAATGAGTTTCTACTTCATAACCGTGCATATCATTGTAGCCCAAACGCCATTCTGTACCTAAAGACCATCTTGAGTTCTGGAGCATTGCATCACCATCATTACCATTAGTTGCAAAATCATTCTGCGCCATAAAGTGTGGCATATTGCTTTCTCTCTGCAACTTGTTATAGGCTTGTTTTTTGTTGGGTAAATTCGGATTTTGATAATCATCCACTGCAAAAACCCTGTTCATTCCCGACATCATATGATAAAGGATATGACAGTGGAAAAACCAATCTCCTTCTTCGTTTGCTAAAAACTCAATGGTATCAGTTTCCATTGGCATTATATCTATAACATTTTTTAGTGGTGATTTTTCGCCTTTACCGTTGATTACCCTGAAATCAAAACCATGCAAGTGCATCGGGTGGCGCATCATTGAGTTATTATGAATGGTAATTCGTAGAATTTCTCCTTTTTTTACAGGTATTTTATCAACTTCTGAAAGTATTTTATTATCCATACTCCACACATAACGGTTCATATTTCCGGTAAGGGTAAATTTCAATTCTTTTACTGGCGCATCTTTAGGAAGTTCCGTATTGGAAGGAGATTGTAGCATTGCATAATTCAGCGTTTTGATTTCTCCCAAAGCATTTGCATTGTAACGGTTGGGATCATTTTCCATATTCATATTGTGTTGACTATGGTCTTCTTTTGGTTTTGCCTCTCCAGTAATTTCAGGATACATTACCACGTTCATATCCATTTGGTTCAGGCTCATTTTCATTCCCATATCGTCCAAATCTCCATTCATCTTCATCATATCGTTCATCATCTTCATCCCTTCAAAATATTTTAATTTAGGAAGTGGAGATATTAATTGTTTGATGCCATTGCCCACAAAATAGCTTGCGGATTGTGTTCGGTCTTCAGTAGTAGCTAGAAACTCATAAGCAACACCATCTTCAGGAATTGTTACTACAATATCGTAAGTTTCAGAAACTGCAATGATTAATCTATCTACTTCCACAGGCTCTACATCATTACCGTCATTGGCAACTACGGTTATTTTACCGCCTGCATACCGCAACCAAAAATAGGATGAAGCTCCACCGTTTGATATTCGCAATCGTACTTTATCGCCTGCTTTTAGCGTTTTGCCGTCAACAGTTTTTAAATCGGTAGTATACTTTCCGTTGATTAAAATTTTATCGTAATAAACATCGCTTACATCCATTGCCAGCATACGTTTCCATTCGTTCTTTATTTTTGTTTTAAAATGTCCTTCTCTAATGGCTTCTGCGTAAGACTGTGTTGCATTTTTTTTAATAGCTGCCCAATCGTTGGCATTATGCAGCATCCTGTTAATGTTGTCGGGGTTAAGATTTGTCCACTCGCTTAAAATTATGGGAACGGTTGGTAAATCATCTATTCCTTTTCTAAAGGTTTTATCATCATCCTTTTTCTTCATTATAAAACTACCATACATCCCAATTTGCTCCTGCAAACCAGAATGTGAGTGATACCAATGCGTTCCGTGTTGGATAATTGGGAAACGATAGGTATACGTTGTGCCTGCCTTAATAGGTTTTTGTGTAAGCCAGGGCACACCATCTTCTTTGTTGGGCAGGAACACTCCGTGCCAATGCAATGAGGTACTTTCTTTTAATTGGTTATGTACAACAATTTCGGCTGTATCACCTTCTGTGAATGTAAGCGTTGGCATTGGTATTTGACCATTTACGGAAATGGCTCTTTTTTCTTTGCCTGCGTAGTTGACAAGCGTATCTTTTACATACAACTCGTAACGAACTACTTTTTGTGCAAAGAGAGATTGCGAACATAACAGTATAAAAACTGCTTGCAGCAACCTGATCGTAATATTTTTAGGTATATTCATTTTGATATTTTTTTTCTTGAAACTTACTCCTGCTCTTTTAACCAATTGGTTAATACTTTGATTTGCTCATCATTCAGTTTTGTATTTTTATGCATCATTGTATATGATGATAAGGGCATTTGTTTAGTTTCGATTTGTTCTTTAATTGAGTTTAATAATCTTTCCTGCTTCCTATTTGAGTATGTATCCCATTCGTTGAAATTCAAATCCTCTTTTGCGTTTTTGATGTGATTTTCTACTAATGCTCTCATAGGTTGCACATAGTCGTACCAAACATAATTAGTATTGTTACTATGACAATCGTAGCAAGAGGTTTGAAACATCGCTTTTACTTGAACAGGCATTTTATAGGCTTGGGTAAAATCGGTTGTGTAAACCTGCCCTTTATCTACATTAAGGGCAGGCTGATAAAATTGTATTCCAATAAAAATAAACAGAACTATTGCCAATATTATCTTTAATACTTTCTTCATTTTAGAACTCTTTTTTTACAGAGCCACAGGTAAGCATCTTACCACCATAGTATGGGTTTTTGATAGCTTTAGCTTCGCTAATCCAAACAGCACCTTTACCATCGTTATACATTGGACAATGGTCTTGATATAATTTTTGTGTAGTTCCAAATAATACTATAAGATCGGAAACATCTTTACTTAATGATGCTAAATGTTCTCTTTGATGGTCTATTTTGCCTGCATTATCGCCAATGTGTTCTGCATTTTCCTTAGCATTTTCGAAAATATCCATAAACTCCTTATGCTTGTTTGCAGCTATGGTTTTCATATCCACCTTGCTTAAAGTAGCAAAAAGTTGTTTTCCTGCATTAGAAGCTGCTTTGTCATTATCTGCAACGAGTGCATTTTTTAAAACCAGATAATCTTTTATAATTGGTTCAATAGAGAAGTTTTGCGCCTGCTCTTTTACAGCGGATTTTTCCACCTTTTGAGATAGTGTATCTCTTGAAGTAACGGTAGCTGTTGTATCATTTTGTGTTGCTGCTGACAAATCTTGGGTTTCAGTTATGGCTGTGCTATCATTAGTTTGCTGGTTGTTATTTTTATTTGAAGATTGATTGCAGGAAATTGTTACAACTGCAATTGCTACTAATGTAATGATTGAGAAAATTATATTTTTCATTTTATTTATTTCTAATATTATTAAAGGAATTTATCTTATTTATTTGTTTTCAAATTCTTTCAGCTTACGCTTCATAAGTTCGATTTCTTTTGCCTGTGTTTCGAGTATGTTTTTTTGCAACTCTATCAGCTCGGGGTCGGTTAGCTTTGCTTTTTCAGACATCAGCACTGCTGCTGCGTGATGCGGTATCATACCTTTTACAAACTCCTTATCTCCCACAAATAATTGCTCCCGAATACCGAACCAAGAAAAGATGCCAATCGCAAGGGAAACTGTTATGATTGCCCAATTGATTTTTTTGTTTTGATACATTCCTTTCATTATCCATATTTCAATGATCAACATTGCCGAAACCATTAGTAGGGTCATATATAAATTATTGATGTTGGGGATAAGGTTCTGCAAACCGTCAATCATAGCATACATAATAAAATACATAGCTACAAACATTGCAACAGCCATTAGAGCAAAACGTTTGTACATTGCTAAAGAATGATTGGGATTATTTTCTTCACTCTTTTGGGTATGTTGCATTCCGTGTTGGTTTTTCATACTTTCCATAACAATTGTTTTTTATTTGTTATTTAATAGTTTCCTGCACACTACCGCAGGTAAGCATTTTAGAACCGTAATATGGGTTTTTAACCACTTCTTCCTTACTTAACCAGTTTGCACCTTTCCCATTATTGTACATAGGGCAATGCAGATAATAAACAGGTGCTTCTTGTTTTGATACCTTAGTTAATTCATACATATTCTTAGAAAGCAAAACGAAAGTTTCTCTTTGTTTGGCAACATCTTTGGAAGTAGCAATCTTTTCAGCATTTGCCGTTAAGTCTTTCATTACTTTCATCCAAACAGTATGTTCTTCAGTAGAAAGTTTTGTCATTTCTACTGCTTTAATAGCTTTTACCAATTCAGCGGCTTTTGCAGATGAGATACCTGCATCAGTTTTTACTAATGCATCTTTAACCGAAAAGTAGTTATCGAAAACGGCTTTTAATTGCGGTACATTTTGCGTTTCAGTGGTGTTTTTTTGAGCCATATCGCTTTGGTTATGGTTGGCGTGTTCATTTTTCATATCCATACCTGCATCTTTGGTTTTTGCAACTGGTTTTAGTTCCCTTTTATACTGGCAACAGTCGGATAATTTTGCATATACATCATCCGGAGCCAAAAATTTCTCACTGTCATAACCTGCCAAAGCAATACGTTTCAGTATTTCATCCTGATTTGTTTTTTTACCATCATAGTTGAGTGTAGCCATCTTGATATCTTTATTCCAATTTACCGTGGCTACATTTTTTAAATTGCCTGCTTTTTCGATGGTTTTTTTACACATTTCGCAGTTGCCATATATTTTTACGGTTTCTGTTTTTTCATTTTTGATTTGTGCGAAACTGTTTACTGATGATAGTAATACGGCGATTACCATCACTATTTTTGATAATGATTTCATTTTGAAAATTTTTAATTTAATAAGATATACAAAGATTGTGCGAAAACTTAATAGCTTTCGACAAGACATAACTATGGGTGTTAAGCCATCGTTTTAGCTTATTTTAGGCGGTTGCCAAATAGAATAGTAGCCTGAAGAACAATAGCCTTGTTTGAAACCAAATTTTTGCTTTTTAGTTTCGGCAAAAGGGGTTGTTACTTTTAAATCAGTTGGTATCGGTATGCTTAGAGAAGATGAAGAAGTGCTACATCCACAAGAACTGTGCTTGCAATTGCCATCGCAGTCGTGACCATCCTTGCATTTTTTACAGGACTTGTCCTTGCAACTGCTTTTATGTTCTGATCTTTCGGATTGCTCTTTTGAGCAGGAAGCCTGCTCGGTCTTTGCTACTTTTTTTGCACAAGCATAGCTTATGCTTGGCATTAGGAAAAAGCCCAAACATAGTAAAATGACAAAGCTGATATGTTTACTCAAATTTTTCAACCCTACAAAATTAAGAAATTATTTCTTTTAATTGCTATAATTTGCACTTTCATAAATCTTCAATCTAAAATATACACTGCACTGTATAAGTTTTTTAGCGATTTCCGTTCCCTTGAAAGGAATACCTATTTAATTACCACCTTCAAATATTCAAATGAAAATAATTAAAAAGGCATCCCAAATAGAAAGTTATTTTATAGTCAGATGCTCTATTTTAAAACCTGCTATTTGTATCGTTTCGATAACTTGTTCCTCTGTAATTCCTGTTGATTTTACGGTCAGTACTTTGTCTTTATTTGTTGTGTCCACATCCCAATGACAAATGCCATCAGCATTATCTAAATGCGGTTTTACAGATGCTACACATCCACCACAGTTAACATTTGTTTTGAATCGTAAGTCATGATTATTCTTTTCCATTTTGTTTATTGAATAATTCATTTAAAGTTTAAAGCTGCGTAATCGCAATGCATTTACGATTACCGATACAGAACTCATAGACATTGCTAAAGCTGCAATCATTGGTGATAATAAAATTCCGAAAAATGGATATAAAATACCTGCTGCAATTGGAACACCAAGCACATTATAGAAAAAGGCAAAGAATAAGTTTTGCTTGATGTTTTTCATAACAGCATGGCTCAAATTTTTTGCTTTAACGATACCTAATAAATCGCCTTTTACTAAAGATATTTTGTCACTTTCTATGGCTACGTCGGTTCCAGTTCCCATAGCTATTCCGATATTGGCTTGTGCTAATGCCGGAGCATCATTTATACCATCACCAGCCATAGCTACAATTTTCCCTTCTGCTTGTAAACGTTTAATTTCGTTGAGTTTGTCTTCGGGTAAGCATCCTGCTTTATAGGAAGACAAACCTAATTCATCCGCTACTGCTTTGGCTGTATTAACATTATCGCCAGTAAGCATAATTACTTCTACACCTTGGAGCATTAGTTCTTTTATCGCTGCTGCACTTGAAGTTTTTATCGCATCGGTAATTGAAACAAAACCAACTGTAGCACCATCAACAGCAATGTAAGAAACCGTTTTACCAAGTTTTTGTTCTGCAATAATTTTGTTTTCTAAATCGTCAGAAATAGTTGCATTAACCTGTTTCATTAGTTTTTTATTGCCTAATGCTACTTTTCTATTGGTAACCGTTCCCGTAACTCCTTTTCCTGTAACATTTTCAAAATCTTTGACTTCAATTAATGAAATAGATTTTGTTTTGGCATAATTGACTACTGCTTGTGCCAATGGATGTTCACTGTATTGGTTTAAGGAAGCTATATTTTGCAATAAATCATCCTCGTTATTAGTTGATGCGTAAATTTTTTCTACCGAAGGTTTCCCCTCTGTTAGCATTGTTTTAGCTTCTTCTTCATCTCTTCCTTTGAAACCTCTTCTTTGAACCAATTGGTAGAAAACTCTTCCTAAAATCTGAGGATTTTCGTAAAATACATTTTTATAATCTGGATTGGAAGCAAAAGTTCTAAAAACATAATAACTCTCATCTTTATCCTTTCCAAACAAATGAAAGTCTGGCTTGCCGTCACCATCAAAGTCAAATCGTATCCAATTCAAGAATTTTTCAGATTGTGGGTATTCTCTTTTCTTTCCCTTTATGTATGTTTTCCAATTATTAAAGTCCTCAATAGATAAAGGACACATATTTTTTTCAATTAGGAATTGTAAAATTCCAAACTTCCTATACTTTTCTGCTTGATAATTTCTCCTTTTACCTCTACTCTCTGTTCTTTTTTGAACTTTCGGGTATTCATTACCTTTTTCAGAGGCTACTCCTTTTTCAAAAATAATCACTCCAAAACCCTCTATCTGATTACCTTCTAAGTCTGTATTTCTAATTGCCCATCCAGTACTATTACTACCTAAATCGATTCCTAATATTTTACCCATAACTAATTAGTTTTTAGAGATTGTATAAAAATAAAAAATAAAAAAAAACTCTACAATACGGATTTCCGTAATCGTAATTAAAAAAATTGTATTTATATTTGCAATAAGCAATTCACAATAAGGCTAAAAGCCGAAGAAAATCTTTAATCCTGCGTACTCCGTGGGATTTTTTTATATGAAATTGTTTTGTGATTTTTTAGAATAGTGAATGTCAAAGAATATAACTTGTCTTTTTACGTCTAAATGTTTCCAAATCTTATTGAAATAATCAAATGATCTAAAAATTCACAAGCAAAAACATTGAAATTTTAAGTATTTTGACACTCATCTAGCAAAAATCACATCATTAAATTTTAATATGTCGTTTAATCATTTCTAAATATTGTAATGATACCTACATTTTCATTTTATAGATGCATAATCATACTTTTGCAATAAAAAACGCTTTAATCTAGGTCAAAACAGTTCCAAAAATTCTCCACTCCATATTATTTTTTAATTGAAGAATATTCCCTTTGTCTTTGTAAAAGAATATCGACATCTATTTTTATTTTTTTAATTATTAAATTTTTATTGGTTTTGTTTGACAAACAGAGCATTTATTGTTCATTCTCCCTTCCCTTCAAAACTCTCCAACTCTTTATTTAACTCTTCTAATAATTGTTTTTCACTTGTTAGGTAGAGTTCGTATTGGCTAGAAACTATTGGTTTTTTGGGTAGGATTAATTTAACCACATCATCATTTTATTAGCGCAAGGAAATTAAACCAAGGGCATAACATTGACAGATTTGGCTATATTCAAGAAAATTAAGAAGAGGCGGTTGGGAATATTTCCATATTAGTTTTATGATTATTAGTTCATTACAAATATAATAAAAGGAATGAAATAAAATTATGGGAAACTGTAATTTTTTCAATAGCGTCCTAAATAAAAAAATAAGAAGGAATTAAAGTAACTCAAAGTATCTTTGAGGTTGCACAACAAAAAAACCTTCTTATGGATTCAAAATTAACATTATTTTCCCAAATCATTTCAAAAATAGACCAAGGAATTTTCAAAAAAATAGTAATTGAGAAGAAAACCGATTACCGAAATAAAGGATTTGATAGTTGTAACCACTTAGTTTCTATGCTTTTCTGTCATTTTACCAAAAGCACTTCGGTTCGGGACATTTCCAACGGACTTCGCAGTGCCACAGGAAACCTGAATCATTTAGGGATAAAAACAGCACCTTCCAAATCTTCTATTAGCTACCAGAATGGAAAACGAGATGCAGATTTGTTTAAAGACGTGTATTTCAAACTATTAGAACAATTAGGACAGCACACGAAAGAAAGACGGATAAAACTCAAAATAAAAGTTCCTGTCTATTTATTAGATTCTACCCTTATTTCTCTATGCCTGTCTTTGTTCGATTGGGCAATATATCGAACTAAAAAAGGAGCCGTGAAAATGCATACCTTACTTGAATATGAAGGGAAACTTCCTGTTTATGTGAATATTACCAAAGGAAGTGTTGCTGATAACAAGGGAGCGGAAAACATTCCTTTGGAAAAGGGAGCAGTCATTGTTGCAGACCGATTCTATAACGATTCTCCAATGCTCTCTATTTGGGACAGCAAAGGTGTTTTCTTCGTAATAAGACATAAAGAAAATCTGAAATTTGAAAATTTACAGGAACGAGAACTTCCACCAAAAGGAGCTCAAAGCATCCTAAAAGACGAAGAAATAGTACTCTCAAATTCTTTATCCAAAGAAAAATATCCAAAAAAATTAAGAAGAGTGGCTATTTGGGACAATGAAAACAAGCAAACCATTGAAATGATTTCCAATAATTTCTCTTGGGCTGCTTCTACCATAGCAGAATTATACAAGCAAAGATGGCAAATTGAGATCTTTTTTAGAGATATCAAGCAGTTGCTTCACATCAAAACCTTCATTGGAACTTCTGAAAATGCAGTGAAAATCCAAATCTGGACGGCACTTATCACTATTCTCATTTTGAAATACCTGAAATCCATCGCTAAATATAATTGGCAATTATCAAATCTGGTAGCTTTTATCCGATTGAATATTTTTGTTAAAATTAATCTTCAATTTTGGCTCGACAAACCATTTGAGCAACCGCCTGAAACCCCAAAAACTATTATCAAGGGGTTCTTTTTTGAAATTAAATGTAAGCTAAATGTAAAATAGGTATTTAGGCTGTTTCTATTTTTAATAATTTTTATTTAGGACAGTATTGAAACTTCAAAAATATTTCCTACATTTGTACTGTTTTACTTTATAATGCACGGTAATTTAAAAATACTATTCCTTTCCTTTACACTCGCGTTATTTCTGGCGCCGGGGATATCTTTAGCTTGCAGCAAAAAGGAGAAGCAGCTTTTTAAAAACCGGGCACATACGGAAACTTTCATCAAACAGTCATTCGCGACGATCCACCCATCTTGCGACAGTGGCGATTGCAAAGACAAATGCTGTCACACCAAATCACACAATTGTCAAACTGAAGGATGCTCAGGAAACTGCAGCGGAAACCTTTGCAGTTCTGCTCAATACACCCTTTTAGTCTACAGTAATTTCTTAGAGGATTCCAATACTGAAGCCTCCGGCTACTATAGCAAAAATTCCAATTTCTATTATCAGAATCCTCATTACTCCTGTGAATTCCATACCGCTTGGAAACCGCCCAAAATAGGGTAATACTTCTTTCTTACAGCCCGAGTTATGTCCGGTCGTGAAGAGTTTTTTAACACTTTATCCCTGATGACTTATCAGCGCTGTATATTCCTTTGAACTTCAACTTTTCCTTTAAAAGTAAATCTTTCACAAAAGATTTTCCTTTTGGAGCGAGGACGCTTTTGAAGATCTGAATGTTCGTAAGCAGTTTCTTAACAAGGAAACTTAAAATTAACCTGTAATCTAAAATTTAATGAAAAATATTCTTTTGGGAATACTGGCTTTTGCATCGGTATTTCTCGTTTCCTGCAACAATTCAAAAGCTGAAAACACCCAAATCTCGGTCGCAAAGTTCACCACCGGCGACATTGTTCCGCACGATCAGGTATGTATGGTAAATAACGCCTATATGGGTAAAAAACAACTCGAAGTACAGCACGAAGGTAAAACGTATTACGGCTGCTGCGAAAACTGCAAACTGAGAATCCCGCAGGAAGAAAATGCACGAATGGCATACGATCCGATTTCTCATCAACTCATCGATAAAGCAACCGCAATTATTGCAATCTCTGATAAAAATGATAATGTCGTGTACTTCGAAAATAAAGCAAACTACGAAGCCTTTTTTAATAAATAATAAATAACCTTTAAACTTATAAAATAATGAAAATACTAGTATTCAGCCTTTTGGCAATCGGAACATTGGCACTCTCTTCTTGTAAAGAAAACAAAGAACAGAAAAGCACTACTGAAACATCCATGCAGCATGATATGAGCATGATGTCTGACAGTTCATCGATGGGCGATATGCCTATGGATGGAAAGGTAACCGTGATTGACGCAAAAAAAACTTCCGCAAATCTTACAGAACTCTATTCCCATTACACCCATCTTACATTTGCACTCTCAGGTGATGATGATAAAGAAGCAGTCAATGCTGCTAAGGGGATGTTAGAGGCGCTAACTAAAATAGACAAAAACGGATTTTCCGCTGAACAGAAAAAAGAATATGCAGAACTGGAATCAAGCATTAAGGAACACGCACAGCATATTGCGGATAATGCCGGAAACATTGATCATCAGCGCGAACATCTGGATTTAATGAGTGAAGATTTTTACGACCTGCTGAAAGACTTCGGAACATCAAAAACGGTGTACAAAATATTCTGCCCGATGTATAATGACAACAAAGGGGCCTTCTGGCTCAGCGATTCACGCGAGATCAAGAACCCTTATTACGGCAAAAAAATGGCTTCATGTGGTGAGGTTCAGGAAGAAATTAAGTAAATAGATTCTAAATCATGATTCAAAATTTAATCAAACTCTCCCTCCGCAACAGGTATTTCGTTTTGCTGATTGCAATCGGCCTTTTTATCTGGGGTATTTTTGCGGTAAGGGACAATCCCATCGATGCCATTCCGGATCTGAGTGAGAACCAGGTCATCGTTTTTACCGAGTGGATGGGCAGAAGTCCCCAGATTATTGAAGATCAGGTGACTTTTCCTCTGGTCAGCAACCTTCAGGGAATTCCAAAAATTAAGAACATCCGCGCCTCTTCCATGTTTGGGATGAGCTTCGTATATGTTATTTTCGAAGATAATGTGGATATTTATTGGGCCAGAACCCGCGTAATGGAACGGCTCAATTATGCGCAGCGTTTACTCCCACAAGATGTCACCCCTACGCTCGGACCGGATGGCACCGGTGTTGGTCACGTTTTCTGGTACCATTTTGATGCACCCAAAATGGATTTGGGAGACCAGCGCGCACTCCAGGACTGGTACGTGAAATTTGCCTTGCAGACGGTTCCCGGTGTCGCGGAAGTGGCATCCTTTGGCGGCTTCGAAAAACAGTACCAGCTTATCGTAGATCCTGTAAAATTGCAGTATTACAACGTCTCCCTCATGGAGGTGATGAATAAGGTAAAGGCTAACAACAACGATGTAGGGGGACGGAAATTTGAGATGGCCGATATGGCCTACGTCATCCGTGGACTTGGTTACATTAAGAATGTAGCCGATATCGAAGAAATCGCGGTGGGAAATTACAACGGTATTCCCGTGCGGGTGAAAGATATTGGCTCGGTACAAATGGGTGGAGATCTTCGGCTGGGTATTTTTGATGCGGACGGTGAAGGTGAAGTCGTGGGTGGTATCGTGGTGGCACGGTATGGCGAAAATGCGGATAAGGTCATCAACGATGTGAAAGAGAAAATGAAGGACGTTGAAAAAGGACTCCCTGAAGGCGTCACCTTCAAGACATCGTACGACCGCAGTACGCTGATTGAAGGGGCAATAGACAATATTAAAACCAAGCTGATTGAAGAAATTATCGTGGTGGCAATCATTGTTATTCTGTTCCTATTCCACTGGCGAAGTGCATTGAGCATCATCATTCAGATTCCAGTCACCATTGCCATCAGTTTTATTCTGCTCAATGCGTTTGGACTTTCCTCCAATATCATGTCCCTTACAGGAATTGCGCTGGCAATTGGGGTGATTGTAGATAACGGAATTATCATGTCTGAAAATGCCTATAAAAATCTCTCCGATTGGCAGAACCATCAACAAAATAAAAACCCATAACAATGAAGACCAACTGGTTTAAAAATATATTCAGAAAAAAAGACAAAGAGAAAGACAGTTACGTTAAAATTCCCGAAGACATTCGGTTGAAGATTATCGAAAAATCATCCTTACAGGTATCCAGAGGCGTATTTTTTTCTACGGTAATCATCGTGGTTTCTTTTCTCCCGGTATTTATGTTGACCGGTCAGGAAGGTAAACTTTTTCATCCGCTGGCATACACTAAAACATTCATCCTGATTGTTGATGCAATCCTGGTGCTTACCCTTGCCCCGGTGCTCATCTCCTTTTTCATGAAGGGAAAATTTAAGGACGATAATAAAAACCCAATAAACAGAGGCTTGGAACGGATTTACGAACCGCTGATAAGATGGTGCATGAAATGGAAAAAAACCACGCTGGGAATTAATATTTTGGCACTGCTCATCAGTATTCCAATGATAATGAACCTTGGACGTGAGTTTATGCCGCCTTTGGATGAAGGATCCCTGCTCTTTATGCCGGTTACCCTTCCCGATATTTCAAACTCTGAAGCCAAAAGATTACTGCAGGTACAGGATAAAATCATTAAGGGAATTCCGGAAGTGGATCATGTCCTCGGAAAAGCCGGAAGAGCCAACACGGCGACAGATAATTCACCCATCTCCATGATTGAAACCATTATTTTGTTGAAACCGCAAAGCGAATGGCGCGAGGGCAAAACAAAAGATGATCTCATCAATGAGCTGAATGCCAAACTGCAGATTCCAGGCGTAACCAATGGCTGGACCATGCCGATTTCCAACCGAATCAATATGCTTTCAACCGGGATCAGAACGGATGTGGGCGTAAAAGTATACGGACAGAACCTGGACAGTATTGCCGTCCTTTCAGAAAAGATTAAAAAGGAACTCACAGGAATTGAAGGGATCAAGGACATGTATGTCGAACCGATTACCGGCGGAAAATATGTGGACATTCAAGTGAAACGCGAAGAAGTAGGAAGATACGGGCTAAGCGTGGATGATGTAAATGCAGTCGTAGAAAGTGCCCTTGGCGGAATGAAACTAACCACCACCGTCGAAGGCCGACAGCGATTCTCGGTAAACGCCAGGTACGGCCAGGATTTCAGAAATAATCTGGAGTCACTGAGAAGACTGCCTATGCAGACCATGGAATTTGGTTCCATCCCACTGAGTGCAGTGGCGGACATCCGCCTTACAGAAGGTCCACCAATGATTAATTCTGAAAATGCCATGTTACGCGGAACTGTTCTGTTCAACGTCCGTGATCGGGATTTAGGCAGTACCGTAGCAGAAGCACAGAAAAAACTCAACAGCATGGTCACCAAAATGCCTAAAGGCTATTTCGTGGAATGGAGCGGCCAGTATGAAAACCTGATTCGGGGTGAGCAGACCTTAAAAATGATTATGCCACTGGTATTGGTCGTGATTTTCCTCTCCATGTATTTTGCATTCAATTCTTACCGCGAAGCTTTTTTTAATCTCATCAGTATTCCTTTTGCATTAATCGGGGGCGTTTTTATGATTTCGATTTGGGGGGTGAACCTTTCCGTAGCAGTAGCAGTAGGATTTATTGCCCTATTCGGACTTGCGGTGGAAACCGGAATCGTGATGGTCATCTACCTGAACGACGCCATGGTTCAGCTTATTGCAAAAAATGGCAACTCAAGGGAGACCATCACCAATGAAGAACTTCGTGAATATGTCATTCATGGTGCAGCCAAAAGATTAAGACCAAAGATTATGACGGTTTGCGTGACCCTCTTCGGGCTTGTACCCATCCTGTGGAGCCACGGCGTGGGAAGTGATATGATGAAACCAATCGTATTGCCGATGGTTGGTGGTGTTTTCACTTCGGCCATTCATATCCTTTTGGTAACACCAATTATCTTTTATATGCAGAAGGAATGGGAACTGAACAAACTAGGGAAAATTGACGTCCTCGACGCTGCCCATTAATCCTTAAATGATTACAAAATGAAAAAATTAATAATAACAGCAGTACTGGCCTTCCTTTACACTACCATTGATGCTCAGCAAATGTCCCTGCCCGCAGTAATGGACAGTATCGCAGCCAACCATCCGGTGGTTAAAATGTACAATGCCGAAATCCGGTCAATGGATGCTGCCGCAAAAGGAGCAAGAAGCTGGATGCCTCCAACCGTAGGAGCAGGTTTCTTCATGACGCCCTATAATGCAAAACTCTGGCAGCGCGACGGCGATATGCTCGGCATGGGCTCAGTAGCAGTTTCGGTAGAACAGATGTTGCCCAACAGAAAGAAACTCAACGCCAACGAAAATCTGATGAAGGCAATGTCTGCTGTAGAAAAGGAAAAACTTTATGCCGCCCTCAATGAAAACTTTCAGGATGCAAAAAAACTGTATTACAGTTCCATTGTCCTGGATAAAAAGCTGAAGGTCGTTAAGGAAAACGAAAAGATGCTGGATTTCATGATCAGAAACGCCGAGATCCGGTACAAAAACGGACTTTCCAAAATATCCGCCTATTACAAAGCCAAAGCCGCCCTCGGAAGCTCCAAAAACATGCAGCTCATGTACGAGAATGACCTCCGCGTCAACCGGATCCGGTTGAATGCCCTCATGGGAAGAGACCCGCTCGCGCCACTGGAGATTGAACCGGAATACAACCTGAATGATTATTCTCTCGAGACTTTTGGTCAGGATCTATTTTATCAGAACAGAAGTGATCTCCGCGGCATCGACCGGGAAATCAATATTGCCAAACTCAAACAGGATCTGGAAAAGCAGAATCTAAAGCCGGAATTTGGCGTAAAGTTCGAAAACATGTTTGGTTTTGGCGGCCAGCCCATGCAGTTTTCTCTGATGCTGATGGCAAAACTGCCTTTCGTATCCTGGGCTTCAGGCATGAATAAAGCCAATATTGAAAGCCTGAAACTGAAAGAAGAAGCCTTGCAGGCACAGAAAGAAATGATGGTGAACGAATACAGCGGAATGGCCTACGGAATGCGCAATGAACTGGATCTGAATAAAAATCAGCTGAAACTCTATGAAGACACCATTATTCCGGCCTTAAAAAACAACTACAAATCCATGCAGTTGGGCTATGAGCAGAATACGGAAGAACTCTTCATGTTATATGACGCATGGGAACAGCTGAATATGGCCCAACTGGAATATTTCGAGATCCTTACCAAAGCACTGCAGACGCAAACTGAAATTGACCGCTTAATTGAAAGAAGATGAGAAAAATTATAATATTCACTATGCTTTTATTTGGTTTGACGGCGTGTGACAAAGTTAAGTTCTGGGAAGATAAGCACTCGGCAGAAGCTGCAATGCATACTTATACCTGTCCGATGCACCCGGAAGTGATTTCAGACAAACCCGGCAAATGTCCCAAATGTGGGATGGATTTGGTCCTGAAAGATGCCCCTGAAAAAAAGGAAGAGGGGATTAAACTCGACGATCTGTTGAAACCAACCAATGAATTTGTAGTGTCGGAACAGCCCGTAATAAAAGTAAAAAGAGAAAACATACCCACCACGGTTGATGCTTTAGGGACGGTAGAATACGATACTCGACAGATTGGTAGTATTTCCTCACGCGTTGCGGGCCGTATCGAGAAACTCTATGTGCGGTATAAATATCAGAAAGTGTCCAAAGGCCAGCGTATTTTAGATATTTACAGCCCGGAACTTTTAACAGCACAGCAAAACCTGCTCTTCGTTATTAAAAATGACCGCTCAAACAAAACGATGATTGATGCCTCACGCCAGAAACTCCTTCTTTTGGGAATGCCGGCTTCACAGATTGAGAAAGTCATCCAGCGAGGGAAACCTGATCTCACAGTTCCGGTTTTCAGCAATTACAGCGGACACATTCAGCAGGCAGGATCGGCAGGAAGCATGGGGTCATCACCACAATCTGCACCCGCAATGGCTTCAAATAACGCGGTCACCGCAGAACTACCGCTGAAGGAAGGAATGTATCTTCAAAAAGGACAGAATATTTTCAGTGTCTACAATCCCAACAGAACCTGGGCTCTGATCAATATTTTCTCTGAAGACATCGCACTGGTCAGCAAAGGACAGTCAGTCATGATCATCCCAGAAGCCAATCCGGATAACCGCTTCAAAGGAACCATCGGTTTTATTGAACCCTTTTTCAGGCAGGGCAGCAAAACCGTAACGGCGCGCGTCTATTTTGATAATTCCACCGCAAAAATTCCTGTCGGAAGTCAGGTTAAAGCGGAGATTATGAGCCACAACAGAATGGCAGACTGGCTGCCGAAATCAGCGGTGGTTTCTTTAGGGATTGATAAAATCGCGTTCAAAAAAGTAGAAGGCGGTTTTATTGCCCACAAGGTTGTTACCGGCGCGGTGGTAGGCGATAAAATTCAGATCGTCAGTGGTTTGCTTCCTGAAGATGGAGTTGCCGAAAATGCACAGTACCTGATGGACAGCGAAAGTTTCATAAAAATTAACAGATAAAAATTGATAAGATGAAATTTAATATTTTAATGCTGGCCTTGCTGGTTTTTCTTTACTCCTGTAAAAAGGAGGAAGATCCGCATGCCGGCCACGATACCTACTACACCTGTTCCATGCACCCGCAGGTAGTCTCCGATAAACCCGGAAAATGCCCCATTTGTCACATGGATTTGGTGCCTGTGGAGAAGAAAAAGAATGCGGATCCTAACGAAATTGTTTTGAATGACGAGCAGGTTAAACTTGGGAATATCAAAACAGTCGCGCTATCTGATGGGTCTATGGCCGACAAACTTACCCTGACTGGAACACTCAATTTTAATCAGTACCAAATGCAGGCAGTAAGTTCCAGAGTAATGGGCAGAGTTGAACGGTTGTATTATAAAAACATTGGCGATTTTGTTCCGAAGGGGGCGCCGTTGGTCGATATTTACAGTGAAGAACTCAATAATGCAAAGCAGGAATATTTGCTGGCATTAGAAAGACGCAAACTGTTTGTCGGCAATACTTCCATTGATTTTGATCAGTTGCTCCAAAGTTCCCGCAACAAGCTTTATTTATGGGGAATGTCCGAAAGCCAGATCAAACAGTTGGAAAGATCAGGAAAAGCCACGCCAACCACTACCGTGTTCAGCAATGCAGCCGGGTACATCACCGATCTGAGCATTGCCGAAGGCGATTATCTTGCGGAAGGCGGCACCATCGTGAATCTGGCAGACCTTTCATCGCTGTGGGCGGAGGCGCAGGTTTATTCCTCTCAAATGGCTCTCCTTCAGAAAGACAGCAAGGTCACCGTATATATTCCCGATCTGGATAATTTGAAGATTAATGGGAAGGTTGATTTTACAAACCCTGAAATAAGCGCCTCCAGCAGGATAAATCTGGTTCGCATTTCCGTGCCCAACAAAGGAAACATGCTGAAACCCGGCATGCCGGTATATGTTCTTGTGGAAAACAAATCACGTGATGGACTTTCAATGCCTGTAGATGCGGTGATCAGGGATGGGAAATCCTCCACCGTCTGGGTGAAAACAGCGAAGAACACTTTCGTAAACAGAATGGTGGAAACAGGTCTGGAATATGAAGACAGAATAGAAATCACATCCGGAATTAAGGCGGGGGACGAAGTAGTGGTTTCCGGGGCCTATCTGCTGAACAGTGAATACATATTCAAGAAAGGGGTTGATCCCATGGCGGGTCACGATATGAGCACAATGTAATATGAGAAAATTGAATATGATAGGTTGGCTGGCGGTGCTAGTGGTGGCTATTGTTTTAGTCATTCAGGTCATACCGGTGGAGCGTAATGTCTCCACCGTTCAGCCAGGTCAAAGTTTTGAAAAAACCGAAAAGGTGCCCGCCAACGTGGCTGCAATCCTTAAAGTTTCCTGCTATGACTGTCATTCAAATAATACCCGTTATCCCTGGTATTCGGTATTACAGCCGGGCGCGTGGTTCATGATCCGGCATATTAAAAAAGGCAAAGAAGAACTCAATTTTGATGAGTTCAATAACTATTCAAAAAGACGTAAAAAAGCAAAAATAAAAAGCATCATCAGCCAGATTGAGAAAGACGAAATGCCTTTAAAATCTTATCTACTGTTGCACAGTGATTCCAAATTAACAGCAGAGGAAAGAAAGATGCTGTTAGATTTTTTTACTTCAAGAACAAACCCACAATAAACCGAAAATCATGAAAAAATTCACCTGTCCCATGCACCCCCAGATATTGAAGGACGAACCTGGGAAATGTCCACTTTGCGGAATGAACTTAATTCCCTTGGGTGGAACCGCCCGACCTGAAAAAGACGAACACAGCCATCATCATCAGAATCATGATCATCACTCAGAATCTGATAGTTCAGCGGCGGGATTTGACAAACATGCAGGTCATCATACTCCGGATTTTCTAAAAAGATTCTGGATTACACTGGTACTTTCTGTCCCGGTGCTGCTGCTTTCCCACATGATTCAGCAGTGGCTTGGTTTCACCATAGCTTTTCAAGGTGATAAATACGTGCTGTTGGTTTTGGGAAGTATTATTTATTTCTACGGTGGAATGCCTTTTTTCAAAGGGTTTTTGGGCGAAGTGAAAGCCGGAGCTATTGGGATGATGACGCTCGTTGCTTTGGCGATTACCGTAGCTTATGTCTATTCCGTTGCCGTCGTATTCGGGCTGCCGGGCATGGATTTCTTTTGGGAGCTCGCCACCCTAATTGTCATCATGCTTCTGGGTCATTGGCTCGAAATGCGTTCACAGATGGCAGCTTCAAAAGCGTTGCAATCATTAGTGGCTTTACTTCCCAATGAGGTAACAGTAGAACAGAACGGAAGTCCCGTCAAAATAAAACTGGAACAGCTGAAAAACGGAGATACCGTAATCATAAGACCGGGCGAAAAAGTCGCCGCAGACGGTCTGATTGTCGAGGGCACTTCTTACTTAAATGAAAGTATGTTGACCGGAGAAAGTGTTCCTGTAAGAAAAGAGTCCGGTGGAAAGGTTATCGCAGGGTCTATCAATGGAGACGGGGCTTTAAAGATAAAAGCAACAGGGGTTGGAAAGGATTCGTACCTCAATAAGGTCATTAATTTGGTTCAGGATGCGCAGGCAGCAAAGTCGAACACTCAGAATCTGGCGGATAAAGTAGCCAAATGGCTTACTATAGTAGCAATTGTGGTGGGAGTAGGAACTTTCGCTTACTGGTACATCACCATGGGAGATTTGGCTTTTGCTCTGGAACGGATGGTAACGGTAATGGTAACGGCCTGCCCTCATGCTTTAGGAGTGGCAATCCCTCTGGTGGTGGCCATTTCCACTACACTTTCAGCGACAAATGGTTTACTCATCAGAAACCGCACGGCTTTTGAAACCACCAGAAAATTATCGACCATTATTTTCGATAAAACCGGCACCCTTACGAAAGGTTCCCACACTGTGCAGAAAATCATTCCTCTAACGGAACACTATTCGGAAAACGATTTACTCCAGTATGCAGCAGCAGTGCAGCAGAACTCCGAACATCACATTGCAAAAGGAATCATGCAGACCCTTTCCGAGAAAAAACTGGAGCTATGGAAGTCAGGCAATTTCCGCTACATGCAGGGAATTGGAGTGACAGGAATCGTAAACGGTAAATCGGTTGTCGCGGCTGGTCCTAATTATTTTGTTCAAAACAATAAACAGGTACCTGCCATTCCGGAAGAAATCAACCAGGATGCAGAAACAGTGAACTTTATTTTGATTGATGACGTGCCCGTGGGTATTGTTTCTTTAGCAGATACCATTCGCGAAGGCGCAAAAGAAGCTATTGACCAACTTCGAAGCACGAACATTAAATCATTCCTGCTTACAGGTGATAACGAAAAGGTAGCAGTGGCGGTGTCAAAGCAGTTAGGAATGGACGGATATTTGGCAAATGTACTTCCGCACCACAAACAGGAAAAAGTAAAAGAATTTCAGGATAAAGGGGAAATCGTTGCGATGACAGGTGACGGCGTAAATGATGCACCGGCTTTGGCAGCAGCAGATGTAGGCATTGCAGTTGGCAGCGGAACTGATGTTGCTGCCGAAACCGCAGATATTATTCTGGTCAACAGTGACCCTCGAGACGTGGTGAGAATGATAGATTTTGGAAAGAAAACCTACAGCAAGATGATCCAGAATCTCGTATGGGCAGTGGGCTACAACGTCGTGGCTATTCCACTTGCTGCGGGTGTTCTGTATCCTACATTTGTCTTGAGTCCCGCCATGGGCGCAGTGCTGATGAGTGTAAGCACCATCGTGGTCGCACTTAATGCAAGTCTCCTTAAAATAGATCAGAAGTAACGTCCAAATCTAACAAAAGTCACACTTCTATTTATACATTAAAGGCGCAGCGATGCGTCTTTTTACATTTTGTACTTAAACCTCCCCGCTCTGCCGTAGCAAATAACATAATGCCTTCCTAGCAACATGCAAAGCCTTTATGGGCTACACCTTCCAATCGCTCATTAGGTCAAAATAAATCCAGAAACCAAAAGTGATCTCTAAATCTCCCTACATACTCGCTCTTCAAAGTCTCTTATGTCTGAGTATATTAATAAACTCAACACGGTATCCAAAATATAGTTTATATAAAATATTTCAGATATCCTAAAATTTATATCCGTTAAAATTCTAATTTACTGTTTTTGGGAATAGAAGGTAGCTTTTTATTTCTATTGTCAAGTTGGATTTATTTAATTCTACAACTCGCAGAACTATAATTAAAAAAATCAATTTCTAAATACTTAAAAAAGCAATATCTATCATAATTAATGTAATTAGAGTCTTAATCATAATATCTAATAATTTCTATAACTAATTATTAATATTGGAACTTTTTTTAAACTTATCATTATAGATAGAAATAGGTTTTTTAAGTTAAACTGTATCATTAACCAATACTATATAAAATAAGCATATCCATTACAATTACTAAAAAATAATATCTATCTTATTCATAAAATTCCTTCTTTCTGATTAAGTATTTTTTTTTAATTATTCATATCTTCACTTACTTTTTTATCCAATATTTTAGCATAATGTTGAGTAGTTTTAATGCTTTTATGACCAAGCATTTTACTTACGCTCTCCATTGAGACATTATTAGATAAAGTAACAGTAGTAGCAAATGTGTGTCTTGCACAATGAAAAGTAAGTTTTTTATTGATATTACAATTATCAGCTATTGTTTTTAAATATTCATTTACTTTTTGGTTTGAATAGACTGGAAGCAATTTTCCAGAATTGGAAACTAATGGATGATTTTCATACTTTTTAATAATTTCTTCTGCTATTGGTAACAAGGGAATATTTGAATTTATTCCTGTTTTTTGACGATTTGTTATTATCCAAAGGTTTCCATCAACACCTATAGTAATTTGTTCTTTTGTAAGGTTAAAAATATCTATGTAAGCTAATCCTGTGTAACAACTGAAAATAAAAATATCTCTAACTATATTTAACCCACTACCAATAAAATCTTTATTTTTAATTGTTTTTATTTCTTCCTCCGTAAGAAAATTAACATTTACTTCATGGAATCTACCTTTGTAAAAAATTACCAAATCTTTTTCAATCCAATTATTCTGATAACACAATTTTAATATTTTACTTAAATTTTTGGTGTGTTTTACTGCTGAATTATTATTGATATTGGGTTTGGTTCGCAAGAAAAAATCAAAATCGTTTAGAAATGATGGTTCCAGTTTCTGAATATCAATGTCGGATTTTTTATGAAACTTCCACAAAAATTCTTTCAAATGAGCCAAACAAGTTTTAAAATTCTTAAGTGTAGCTGGTGCGTATTCCTTACCTAAAAGTTTTTCTATTTTGGAGTTGTGTTCTTCAAAAATTGGAATGAGGTATCTTTCAGTAGTATTTGCACCTGTTAATAGGTTTTTAATATCTATTGCATCAAAACTTTCCCTTGATAGCGCTAATTTGTTTTCCAAAACTAGAACATTAGATTTCAAGATGTCTAAATACTTATTTATAGCTCTCGCTTCTTCAGAATTACCTTTTAAACGATTTTGAGCGGAACTCCATTTGGAAATCTCTACATCTTTTCCAGTAGAAAATTCTGCGCGTTTTCCATTCACGGTAATTCGTAAATATATAGGAACGCGGAAATTAGATTTTGTTTTGGATTTTTTCGCATAGAATAATACCGAAACTTTTGCATTCATACTGGTGACTTTAAAGGTTAAAATAAATTTAAAGTGCCCTTTTTCACAAGATGTTCAAAAATAAAAAAAGCTTATTCATGGGCTTTTCCAGAGAATTCGGTTACCTATATGCTAAAAAATTTAGAGGTAACCGAATAGGTCACCTCACGAATTGAGAAAAATTGATATTATTTGATATCTAATTGACTAATCCTAAAATAGGTTTACAAGTTTTACATTAAAATACCAATCCGGAAGATATTAATTTTCCGGATTTTTTGTGGATTGTTTCCGGGGTTTTCATCTTCAGACTAAGATGTGGTCTTTTGTTGTTGTAAATATAAATACTTTCTTTAATCATTTGTTTTAAATCCTGAATATTTTTGCATTTATAAATTAAAAATTCCTGCTTCAATATTCCGTTTATTCTTTCTGCCAAAGCATTTTGATAACAATCATAGCCATCTGTCATTGAAGGTTTTATTTTGTTTTTAACAAGTACTTTCTGATACACTTCTGAGCAATATTGCAATCCCCTGTCTGAGTGATGAATAAGCGGAAGATGTGTTGTTCTGTTTTTAACGGCCATTTTCAGAGCTTTGACTACATTTTCAGCATTCATATTTTCACTTAATTCGTAACCCATTATTTTTCTGCTGTAAGCATCCGTAACCAAAGATAAATAACAGACATTCGTTTTGGTTTTTATATAAGTGATATCGCTTACAAATACCTGTTCTTTTCTTTTCAGGCAAGTCGTTTTCAAAAGGTTGGGGTGTTTTCTGAGCCAGTGTTTGGAGAAAGTTGTTCTTGTATATCTTTTCTTAGGATAAATAAGCAGGTTTTCTCTTCGTAAATAATTGAACAGCGCATCTCTGCCTATTTTTATCTTTTCAAGCTTGAACTTATTTTTAAGCAAATAATAAAGTTTTCTTGTTCCTATTCTGGGCTGTTCTAAACGAATCTCCTCAACAAATCGTTTAACTTTCTCCAATTCTTTTTCCCGAACACATACTCTTTGGCGCTGCTGGTAAATGGCTTGTCTGCTTATCCCAAACAATCTGCAGATTTTGGATAAACTCAATCCTTTTTCTTGGAGTTGTCTGACTGTTTGGGCGTAAACTTTTTTCGAATCTGTGTGCCGTATTGCTTGTCCGAGATATCAATCATCATATTGAGAACTTTGGTTTTTAGTTTCTCATCAGCTAATTCTTTCTCTAATCTTTTAATCTTTTCGGCGGGTGTTTCTTTGGATTGTAACATGGTATTAATGGTGGGTTTGCTCCAATCTAAATTACCATATTTTCTGAGCCAAACCAAAACGGTGCTTCTACCTTGGATACCGTAATGTTGCTGTGCCTGTTTGTAAGTGAATTCGCCCTTTTCTACACGACTCACAATACCTAATTTAAAAGCCATTGTGTAATCTTGTTGTGTACGCTTTTCTACTGTCTTCTCTCGATTTTCCATAATAAGTCTATTGGGTGTAAACTTATTTTAGGACGGGTCATTTTTACAAAAAAAGCCAACTTATTAAAAGTTGACTTTATTTAGTATTAATTTTTATAATTGCTCAAAGTCTGGAGACTTTGCGCAGCGGGGTATAGTCTTCTTTCATTTTTTATTTTTTATTATTGCTCAAAGTCGGTAGACTTTGCGCAGCGGTAAATATTCGGGGAGGTTAAATATTCGGTGAGTAAATAAAAACATAAAAACCACGCCCAAAAGCGTGGTTAAATTTTTGTCCCTCTTGTTGTATTTTCAAACGAAATTCGGTGAGGTCCTAAAAATTTTGATAAATTAATATTAATCCTCCAATTATCATCATTAAAATAATTCCCCAAAAACCCCTTACTTCTGGAGGAATATAGAAGTCTTCTCTATGTTCATTTTTATAAAAGATTTTGTTTTTAACCTGTAAATAGATTAATAAAATAGCGGTCGATATTAAGACAAAACCAACAATCATAATGTTAATATTGATATTTTGATGTTTGTTCTAGCAAGAGTATCTTTTTAATTCTTTCCCATTAATAAGAAAATGCCTGCTATAACAAGAAGTATCGCCCCAATCCAACCTCTGACTGCTAATGCCGACTCATAAGCATTTTTATTTTCATCGAAAATCCACTTTTTAGTTAATTTAAGTATAATAATAACTAAACCCGTGAAAATCATTAATACTCCATATAAAAAATTATTTTCCACCTTTTTCACTATTTAAATTAACAACTTCTTCAACAATAGAAACCTTTATTCCTAAATTTTGTTTAATAATTTCTTCTCCATAAGGCCCAACATATTTACCTAATGGCCTTGCTATACTTTCAGGAATAATCTCTCCTGCCACAGCCCAAGCGGCTGTTTTTCCGATTTCAGACCACTTATTTGTGTCGTTATATTTTAAATTAGCTCCAACCTTCCATACGTCTGATACAATATTAATTCCTGCCCCAATAGCGACTAAAGGAATGCCAATTTCAGCTCCAAATCCAGTTAAAGTTAGTGCATAACCTAAAAGAGTAACGGCATCTCCAATTTTTCCTAATCTATCTGCATTTGACAAGTTTCGCTGTAACCATTTATATTTTGAAATATTAACTTCTTTTATTAAAATTTCTGCAGAACCATCTACATGTTTAATTTTATATGAGCCATCACTTCGCCTAAAATATTCATCGCCATTATCTTTATCATACCAATAATCTCCATCAAAACCTTCAGGAGGGGGTTCGTGTAAACCTAGATGATTGAAAGCCGTTACAATACCTCCTATTGCTGCCCCTTGCCAGAAATTACCACCTCCTAAACTGGAACCAATACCTCCCGTAATAGCACCTGTTAACATTTTAAAACCCTTACTCCTTACAACACTAAAATCTCCAGCCCCCTTAGTAGCCAATTTTAACAAGTCCCCAGCCGCACTTGCAAAAGCACCACTTAATGCACCGCTCCAGAAGTTACCTCCTTGCATATATGAAAGAGCTCCTTGCGTTATAGCATGTGCTCCTGCACGGGCTATAATGGTGCCTGTTTTTCCGAGACTTTCAGCTATTTTTCCTCCTACTCTAAATACATCTCCAATTCCATTTGATATACCTGCTGACATAAGTGACATAACAACAGACTGAAACATATTTTCTAAATTAACAGGTCTATTCAGGTAATAATCTGTAGCCACAGAAGTAAATATGGCAATCCCAATAGCGATGAGAGCATCGTCCCATCCCATAATTTCTCCTGTAGGGTCATTATGCATTAACGGATTGTTCAGGACATATCCATACTTATTATAATTCTGTGTATTCTGTGGATCTTGTATATTCTCATCTGCATTTAAAAACCTTCTTAACAGTGGGTCATACAGCCTGCCATTCATGTGGATGATGCCCACTTCGGTAAAGTGTTCGTGGCTGGTATAACCTCTATCTAATAAGGATTTTTCATTAAAGAGTTTTACGTCAACATTAACCCCATTTACTTTAAATAAAGTGAGATTGCCCCAAGCGTCAAAATGGCGTTGTTCTAATACATTTCCTGCCTCGTCTGTAATGGCTAAAATACTGCCTAAATAGTCTTTGTGTAAGAATTTATATGAGCCATTACTTTCCAAATAATTTTTAACAAACACAATATTGCTTGTATAAGAATTTCCACCAATATAAAAGGTATGCTTTTCTTTGCCAGTGGTGTTATCTACAGTAATTTCATAGCCACCATCCTCACTATAATATTTTGTATAATGTCCTTCGTCTGTCCAGTCAAGTTTGCCTCCATAGCCCACAGCTTGGCGCATAGAAGTAAGTCCATAAGTAAAGTACACATCTCCTTTTTCTCCTTCTATTTTAATAGGATCATTATTTTCATTATAGGTAATACTTTGTATTAAGTCTCCATTGTAATTTTGTTGTCCATTAGCATTAAGTGTAGCACCAGTTGGTCTATAAACTTTTGTGGCATCATCAAATTTTATAGTGCCAATCTGATCATTTTCTTTTATTCTTCCTTGTGCATCATATACGTTGGTTGATTGTTGACCAGTTTTTGGATTTGTCCAACTCGTAAGTCTATTATTATCATCATAAGTAAAAGATTCTAATATATTAAGACTTCCGCCTGTAGTTCTACTATTCAATTCATTTTTAATGGCATTGAAAGAATAGTTAATTAATAAAACAGAATTATTATTGACCGTATTCTTATGGTTAATAGCAGAGAGTAAATTATTGGTGTCATAAGTGTTTTCTATACTAGTACCACCTAATTTAGCAATAGTTACGTACCCTTTTGCATTCGCATTTATCAGTTCAGATAAAATTTTTCCTGAATTTCTATCTTTTACTTGATAAATTTCTCCACTCCAAGTACTATAAACATTTTCTATAACTACTTTTGTATAAACCCCTGAAGAAACAAGACCTTTTTCATAAGAAGTAACCCTTCCTTTATCATCGTAGGTAATGTTTTTTCTCAAATAATATCTGCCATTGCTGTTTTCACCAGAAGAGATTACTCTTCCGTTAGCATCATAATTGATATAAGAACTATAAAATTGCCCATTACTAGTACCATTCTTTTTTATAATTCTACCTTTATTATCATATTCAAAAATGATATTCTTCTTGGTAGAGGTATTATCATTAGAAACTTCATATTGATTATAAAGCTGACCAAACTCATTGTAATTATAATATTTATGCCCTTTAGGACTTGTTGAGTGTGTAAGTTGCCCATAGCCGTTATACTCATATTTATAAAGTCCGTTTGAAGGGTCATTAAATTCTATTTTTCTGCCCCAATTGTCATATTTTGTGGTTACACTATTCGTACCATATTTTGCTTCAATAATGTCGCCTGCTGCGTTGTATGTATTATTGATAGTTCCTCCTTTATCTGTAACCGAAGAAAGATTGCCGATAGCATCAAATACCTGCGTTTTGAAACGACCAGTCGCATTGGTTTCTGTTGCTGTAACCGTTCTGCCACTGTATGAGCTAGTAGTAATTTTTCCAGTATAAGTAGTAAACTTTATTGGTCTGGAATAATCATCGTAATCTGTCACATTCCATTTTGAAGCTGAAGTACCTTCAAAATAAGGTTCAGATTCCTTTATTTTTCTGCCAATAGCATCAAATACTACCTCTGAACTCACATAAGAGCCATCTGCAAAACCTTTTACCGATGATTTATAATTTTGTCCAAGATTATTTGTATAAGTAATTTTTTGGTCTCCGTCAGGAGAATATTCTATAACTTTCGCATCGCCATTACTTAATTTTTCATAGGTATAAGTGGTAGTTCCTCCCAAATTAGTTTTGGAAGTGAGCAATTTACCCCAAGAATCATAAGCGTTGGTTAGTATATTATTCAGAGTATCTGTTTGAGTAAGTACTAAGCCCCAGTCATTATAAGTAATGTTGGTTTCAAGGCCTAAATTATCTGTTTTTTTAACTACAAACCTACCTTTATCTTCGTATTGGAATTTGGTTGTGGCAGCTTGTACATCATCATTGTTATACGGATTTTCAACCGTTTTTTGTATAATATTTCCAAAACCATCATACAAATAAGATTCTTCTATATATTCAGATAAGTCTCTATTATAAGTTCTTTTTTTAGTGAGTAAATTTCCATTGTATTCGTATTCTTCTTTTCCACCTTTTGTATCTCCATACACCTGCATGGTTTCCGTTTTCCAAAGAGGCTTTCCAATTGCATAATTGCCACCTACTGTATTATTTGGAGTATTATACGCAAGTTCAGTGGTTGTAATAGCAAATCCATCATTAATATTGGTTGTGGATTTTTCGGGTAGATATATGCTATTATACCTTTCAACAGTGTGTACCGTTTTAATATCTTTTTGGAAATCTTTAGATGTAGTAATATAAGGATTTATAGAAGTTACAATCTTGGGTTTGTCTGCATCGGTATAGCTTGTTACAACAGATCCATTAAGTAGCTTATCTATTTTATATTGATAGTCCTTGTAGGATAACAATTGGGTATTGTTCAATGAAATATCCGAAGGAAAGATAGCGCTTTCATCATTTGTTTTAATACTCCAATCTTTCAATGGCAACGCTTCGTTAAGAGGACTCATCTCTGATCCGCTCCAAACTTTGGTGGCTTCAAAACCATCTGCATAAAAAGTTGAACGAGCAGACTGACGGAAACCCAGCATTCCTTTTCCATGCAAATGTCCAATCATATCTCTATAGCGGAATTCTTGCTTTCTATTTCCTTGTACTAATCTAGAAACTACATCATAGTTTAAATTTTCTGTAATATTCACATAAGGATATTGCACAGGATTAGTATCATAAAATGATTTATAAATATTTCCTGTAGAAGTAAGATTGGCATATTCTATATCTGTTTTTACCCCTCCTTGAGTAATAGATTTAATTTTTGAAATTTTATTGAGTTTGTTTCCTAAATCCCAAGTAATCAATTTAGTTTTATGGATGATGGCAAAATCGGTATTCAACTGGGCGATTCTAAAATTACCAAAAAGTGGAATATAATGCTCCCCATACATAGAATAATTAATATCTTCTCCATCCCAGTTTAATTCTTTAGGATCGATATGATAAACATTAGAAAATATAGGCTTTCCACTCGAATCAACTCCTTCATTTCTTAAATAATTGAATCCATAACTAGAGTCTGGATTATTCCAATCCGTAACGCCATCTCTAAACCAAACTTGGGATTCAAAAATAGTAAAATCACTTTTTCCATCTTTGTTTAAATCCGAAGTAGTATATGTTCTTTGGATGTTTCTATTCTTTCTTGGTGCTCCCTGCCAAACTGGCTTATATAGGAAAAGATTGGAATAATACTCTTTCCTAAAACCATTTCCAGTAGAAATATACATTCGCCAATCCGAAGAATCTTCAGCGATTGGTGCTATAATATCAGTTTTTCCATCGCCATTGAAATCACCAAGATAAAGATTGTTTTCAAGAGATTCTTTAGTAGTTGAAAATATTTGAGCAAACTGTTTTTGTGTATTAAGTGAATAAACGTTTAAATTACCATTTTCGATTTTTAGCAGTTCCGATTTACCATCGCCATTAAAATCTGAAACAAAAGTTTGTTTTTCAAAAGAATCATAATTAGGAAACGATGGTGTTATTTCGGATAATGAATTATCTTTAGTATCAATATAAAATACTTTATAATCCAAATATTGGATTAATGGATTAATACAAGGTAATCTAGTAAATATTTTGTTGATAGATAAAACATATTCTGAAATTCCATCTCCATTAAAATCCCCTTCTATAAATTTTTGAGGATATCTCATTGTATAATAACATGAGCCATCATAACTTGTTGAGCCATCACCTACTATGAATCCAGAATACAAAGAAAGATCAATTTCTTTTGTGCTGATAATAGATAAATTCAAATTATTGTTATCAAGAATATAATTTCTTATTATTAACTTTTTAGTATTATAATTAATTTCAGAAGTAAATATACTTTGTTTATTTTTCAGTTGATTATTTGTTAATGTTTGCCCTACACCAATAATATACCCTGCATAACTTACATCTAAAAAACTTGAATTACCATCTAATCTAGAAAATGAAATCTTGTTACCTTTAATAAAATCCAGCTTACCATCTCCATTGAAATCTCCAGATATAACATCTGAACCATAAATATCATCATATCTTGAATCTTGTTTAAAAATATTAATTACTGTAGCGTCTGAATTGTTTTCAAAAACCACAGCATTTGCAGATTGGTCTTGGGAGTTTTTTTCGGTAACACTATCTACAAATTGGTAATTAGTTCCTAGTTTTTTATACGCAATTTCATATTTTTTAAATTGTGTTCCATTTGTTTTTACAATGACATTACTTAACAATTTATCTTGTATAAATTGTGTTCCCGCCACATAAGAAGCTTCTTTAAAGTCTCTTGTATTATAATTGAAAATAATCTCATTAAAATGGGGTTTATTCAAAGTCTCATTTCCTCCCCATTGTATTGAGGATATTACTGCAACATTATTACTTTGGGTATAGTTATAAGTAATATAGTTTCCTTGTGCATCTTTCCATTTGGAAATGTTATACTCAATTGGAGTTCTAGAATTTGGAGCTAATAAATCAGTACTTGTATAACCTCCATAAATAGCCTGAGAACCATCTTCAAAAGTAACTTCAAAAGTATTTGGCCCAGATAGACCAGATAAAGATGCTGTTCCTAGAGATTTAATTTTTACATTAGAATACTTTTCAGTAACATATTCGGCTCCATCTGCACCATAAGTTCCAGATTTTAAAATAAGTCTTTGTCCGTTAAAACTATAATAGTCAGTATTGTCCAGTTGTATGGCTTTGGGTTCTCCATCCTTATCTATGGTTTTTCCTATTCTTGTAATACTGGTTACACCAGACATGCTCCATCCGTAGCCTGCAATACCATTACCAGAGCCGCTGGTATAGATGAGATTAATCTGTGGCGCCACACTTTTTACTCCGGGTGGCAAAGCAATAGGTAGCGTATATTGCATTTGACCGCCTCCGTTCACTTCTATATTACCCTGTGTATCATGAAAATAGTTTGTTCCGACAGTTCCTGAAGGGTTATTTACTCCTGCTCCAGAATCTATTGGTCCGCTACCTTCTCCATTATCACCTATTTTAGCAATGAATGGATTTACAGTAGTAGAAGTTGCATGAAATCCTGGTAACATAATTACCGTTTGTGGATCTTGTACCGTTCTGCTTGTTGTTTCTTGTTGGTTGAGAATGGTTTGTGAAAAACCTATACTTGATATAGCAAATGCTATAAGAAAATTAATTTTCTTCATACACTTTTATTCGTATGGTTATTATGTTGTTCAGAAAATACAGGTGAAATTATTCTTTAATTATATTTCTAGAAATAACTTTTCCGTCTTTTAACTGGAAGCTTAATATATAAACTCCCATATACATTTTACTCATATCAATCTGAACTTGCTTATTGATATTAGGAATGTTTTTCTGTTGGAAAACAAAATCTACTCTATTATGTTCATATAATGAAACATTTTCTATGAGCTCATTGTTTTCATCTGTCCATTCTAGTGTAAGAATATCTTTTACTGGAACAGGATAAATTTTTACGCCTTCCCAGAATTTTTTATCTTTTTCATCTTCTTTTTGAGAAGTAACGGTTTTTGTTTTATCCGGTGCAGCTTGCCTTGCACTTATGTTAGTGCCTCTATATCTTTGATTGCCCGCTTCATCATATTTAAAATAGATCTCTGTAGTGGTTTGTGAAAAACCTAAAAAACCTATCACTACAGAAAAAGCAGAAAGTATTTTTGCTTTCATAAAATTATTTTTTAGGAGTTGGAGTTAATTCTAGTAGCATTTTTTCTAGACGTTCGATCCGTTCGTTTTGCTCTTTAATCTTTTTATTTTGTTCTATAGAATAAAGGGTAAGTTCTTCTATTTTCTCTAGAAGTTTTGCGTCCATTTCTGCTACGTTAATGCCATTTTCTACCACTTCTTTTGCCGAAGGAATATTAGGCAAATGACCATTTTCATTAATATGTTTTTCTACTTCTTCTAAAGATTTGAGATTATAATTTTCATTAAATACATAATCTGCCCAACCATTTGCTGAAGCCACATCTACTTTTACTTTTTCTGCCTTAATTCCATTTTTTACAAATAAGCTATAATCTGTACAATCTGAACAAGTAAATGTGGCTCTACCACCAATAGAGATTTTGCCATCTAGTCCATAAATCCAATTGCCTATATTGAGTTCATTGCTAACTGAAGATGAAGAAGCATTTACACTTTTTCCAATTAAAATGTTATTAGTACCACTATATAAATTACTTCCAGCATGGGCACCAATTGCAATATTATCATTTCCTGACTCAATCATTAAAGCTCTATATCCTATTGCAACATTATTTTGTCCGTTTTTTAAATATCCTAATGTTTTGTTCCCAAAAGCAGAATTGAATGAAACAACATCTGTAGAAGTAGCAAATTCTCTTCTTAAAGACATATGTCCGAAACTTGAATTTTCATTATATATTCCAGCTCCTTCCATACTATTCATTCCATATGAAGAATTCAGAGATCCTGAATTTGCTCTTGACATAGCATTTAAACCATAAACTGAATTAAAATCGCCATTAGTTAAAGTATTCATAGCGTTGTTTCCTACTGCTGTATTACCACTCCCAGTTATATTGTTTGTTAGAGCACTAATTCCCAAAACTGTATTCATGTATGTGGTTGGATTATCAGTTCCTCCACCAAGAAATAAATTTTTATCATATGATTTTCCTAATCCAGTAAAATTGTGGAATATAAATCTTCCAGTATTAGATATTTTTAATCTTTCAATATTGTTGGTTTTTACAGACATACTTTGATTATCCGTAGTACCAATAAAGTTTGTTGTAGAATTTGTACCTGAGTTTCCAGTGGTATTCCATGTTTGAGCTGAATATACAATACTTAAAAAAAGTGTTGTTGAAATTAAAATCTTTTTCATAATTATTTTGAATTTATATTTTTAAAATTTCTTTTTATTTTTAGCCATTCAAGAGCAAATTGGTATTGTCTATCAAATGTTTCAATGTTTTTTAATTTTTTTTGTTGATAAGCTTTTACAAAAGATTCAATTTCCGGGTTTCCATTAAGTGGAGGATAGAAAAAGTATCTTACCCCGCCTTTAAAGCCTATCTCTGTATCTATTTTTTCTCCAATTGAAGTTTTCTCTAAAATTTTATATGTAACAAAATAAAATAATGGGACCATTAATACAACCACAATTTTAAAATTTGGAAATGTTGACTCAATTCCTTTGCCCATAGCTATTAATAAAAAAATATACGGAACCAGATGAAAAACATAGCTATCAGACACATTATGCTTCAAGATGAATACCAAGAAAGGGATAAAAATGAATAAAATATACTTTTTATATTTTACTTTTCTAAATCCAAAAAAAATGAAATACAAAAAGAATAAAAAATTATAAATAAGAAATCCCATATTTCTAATAAAAGACTTTACTATAACGTAAGGATTAAAATTAAAAAAGGAATCTTGATAAGCATTGTCATTTAAAATAGCTAAAAAATTATGCTTTCCAAGAAAAACTGGAATGAGAAGAATACAGACAACAAATAAAAATAAAATTATTCCATATAAAGTTTGTTTTGTTTTTGATTCATAATTTTCAATTATTAATAAAAAATAAAAAGGTAAAAATAATATTGATTGTATATGAATTAAGAATAAAATACCCAACAAAAAAGATAATTTAATGAAATATTTGATTTTTCTTATTTTTAAATATTTAAATGAATTATACAGAAATAAGGCAACAAAAAACATATAAAAAGCATAGACTTCTGTTATTATTGATATGCGCCAATAAGTAAATGAAACACCAAATAACAAAATCAAGGCATTTGATATTTTATCTGATATATCAAATAATAATAGAATTTTTTTAATAACAATGAGTGAGCCTATGGAAAATATAATACTTATAAAAACAAATAGATAGTGTGGATTAGTAAATGGAATGATTTTATGTATTAAAGCAAGAAAATTTGAATACAAAAAATGATTAGTAGCATTTGTTGCAATATCAAACCCATTATATGCTTGAACTGTAAAAACTAAGCTATCTCCTAAAATTGGATCTGAAGTAATAGATAATACATAAATAATAAATATTATTAATATATAAATTTTTCTCATGTTTACACCATTCATTTATTCAGTTTTGTTAAATGAATTTTTCGTCGTGTGTTTCGTGGTTTGTTTTTTTTCGATTGTAAATTTAAACATTATTTCTTTTGATACAAATTAATTATTCTCAATTCTTAAAAAAAGTCAAAATAAAAGCATAACATATTAAAATACAACAAATTAAATTCCAATGACATAAATCATGTTCTTTTATCGGTGGAGCTTTCATCATAGCCGAAAAGATTGAACATTTCTCTAATTCGGGAGCGGAGCCTATTTCCGTAGATAGATTCTATTTCTGCAGCTGATAAATTGGTGGTGAGGTGTGTTATGAGTCCTTTTTCTTTGAAAATATCATAGCGAGTGAGGAGGATTTCTGCCATGACGTTGCAGTCGTTTCCGTAATACTTAGATGAGGTTTCGATGCCTAAATCATCAAAGCAATAGACTTTGGCTTTGCGAGCATCGTGGGTGAAGTTTCCTTTAGAATAATTCTCCAGTACTTGATAGCCGGACTGCATGAATTCTGAAACGATTTGGCGTGTGGAGACCATGCCAAATTTGTTTTTATTGCCAGTAAATTTTTGCATGAGCTTAAATAAGGTTGTTTTTCTGCAACCAATAGGACCAGAAAGGAGAATTCCTTTTCGGAGGTCGAAGTTCATTTCTTTGGCCACTAAATCGTCTTGGAGCATCCAAGCAAGTGTGGCGAAGACAATGGGTTTTTCTTCATCTGGAATGAGGTAGTCTTTTCCGATAAATTCGGAAGCAAATTTTTTGAATTCCGGAATGATTTTGTAATAATCATATTGTGTTTCTATGGGTGGTGTTGGGAAGTTCATAGGTAAAGGTTGAGGTTGAGGTTGAGGTTGAGGTAGAGGTTAGAGAGGTTCTTTGTAGCTTTTGTTGGTGGTGGCTTGTAGATTGTTGGGTTTGCCTTCTGCTCCGCTCAGTCTACGTGGTTTTAAATTATCATTGAATTTTTGGGAGTTTTTGAGCCAATTGCGTGCAGCTGCTTCCCAATTTTTCATTTTGGATTTTCCACCAACGAGCCAGCCATTGGATTCGTAATGGTCAAAAAATCTTTCGGCTTCGGAAAGCGGAGTGTCTTTTTATTCGAAAAAAAGTTTAACCTCAGCAAAGGTAGGTGGGATTTTGGGAGTTGATATTGGCGAAAGCTGTGTGCTTTTCTTTTTGCGCAACTTTTCTTTTTCTTCACTTTTGGGGGATAGTGATTTTGGGATAATTTCTTGGAAAGGAATTGCAGGTAAAAAAGCTTGTTTAAAATTTGAACTGGTCTCGGGTGTGGTAATACTATTATGTTTATAGTTTAATAAGTTTATATAGTTTATAGAAGGTATCAATGCTTGTTCAATACCTGTATCGATTTTGATATGGTGCTGGTTCAATGCTTGTTCAGAACTTGTTTGTTTTTTGATACGGTTCTTGTTCATTTGTTGAACATCTGAATTTTCGAAATTGTGAAGATTTACCAAACTGCCTTTATACGGATTAAACGAGGGTAAATATTCTATATAACCAAATTCTTGAAGCTCTTTGATACACTTGTGATAAGTACCTAAAGCTGCAATTTTACTGAGTTTCATCATTTCGTTTCGGGAAATGCTAATTGGGTTCTGGAAGTGGTTGAGGTTCCAGAACTGAAATAAAGCCAAATACAAACTGATGTGCGTAGGATTTAGTCGGTTATCTTGATGGATTTTTTCGTAAAATCCTGTTAGGTGACGGATGTAGTTCATTTTTTTAAATGCTGGGTGTTGGATGATGGGTGATGGTCGCTTCGACTCCGCTCAGCGTGACATGATGATTGGTGATTGATTAATTTTTAGACTGTAAAAGCTTTTCGATGTCTTGGTATTTGTAGTATAAAGTCCCTCCTATTTTGGAATATCTGAGCGTGCCGTTGATTCTCATGTTTTGAAGTGTCCCAGATGAGATTTTAAGAAGGGCTTTAACATCTGCAGTACGCATCCATTGCTGTTGGTGTGGAGTTTTTGAAGGGAATAGGTTTTTTAGTTCTTCAAATAATTCATTTTTGAAATCTTGAAGATCTTCTTTTGTAATAATTTCTAATGCCATAATAATTGGTTTAGGTTTAGGTTAATTATTCCGGCAATGGACATCATCACCGGAATTGTTTATGGCAAATTTGTATAGTTTTAATCTGTTTTATTCACAACGGGGATTGCGTTGTGATAAAAATTAATAGAAATTTTCGTCAGATTCGTCCATTCTGAATATGAGCTTATCTCTGAGGGAAGAAATAAATTTTGCTCTGTCTTCTTTTCTGGTTCTGATTTCCAAGAAAGTACGTCTGTATTGCCCTAATTCTACATTGAAAATCTCCTGGAAATATTCTGCAATGTCTTTGAGGTCTGAAGCTCCGTTATTGAAAACTCCTTCGGTTTGAAGTGCGTAAATTAGTTCAATAAGTGCGACTTTTGAGCCTGTCCATTTTAATTTCGAGTTGTGATTGCGTTGTGATTGGAGAGTGTTTATTTTCTCGGTTTCCAGAATTTTCTTATCGATGTAAATAGACAATAAATCATAGGCCATAATCATGGCGATTTTATAATCATGAGAGGTAGAAAATTTTGGGTCTAACTCAAAGAAATAATGGTCTAAATTAACTTTAAAATCATAATTTCCTCTGAGGAAATATTTTTCATCAAGATAAGAACTATTGGTTCTGTAGTATTTGTAAAAATCTAGATTTTCGTCAAAAAATAGTTTTATTTTCTCTTGTTCTGATTGATAAAATGATTTGATAATAAATGTACTTCCAATTGGCTTATGTGAAGCCATTCTAAAAACTGCATTGTAATAATAAAGTTTAGAGGTGAATTGTGGTTTGATGGTTTTAAAAAAATTGATTTCTTCATTTTTACTCTTAAATCTGTGCTTAGTGACAATTTTCTTTAGATTATCCAGTGTTTTCAGAATAATTCTGATAACTTCTTCAGCTTTGAGGATTTCATTATCAAATTCGGATTCTAAAAACTCTATTTGTCCATTAAGCTCTGCTAAGAGTTCAATAGATTTTGTTTTCAAGGTGTTAGTTTTATTAATTTTTATGTCTCTAAAAATATAATATTTCAGCACTTATTAACACACCTGTTTCATAAATAATTATGTTAAAAATAACGCTATAACGTTAATTATTCACTATCAATTATTTAAAATTATTTAAAAATTAATTAATATGATGTTAAAATATTTAGAATATGGAAAAATATTAAAACTATATATTCCAAAAAAAAATGAAGATTAAGAAATCTTCATTTTTGCTTGCTTAACTGCTAATTTTTCCCTTAAAATGTTCATGTCATTGCTGACTTTTGAATCTAGTATTTTTGCGTAGTGTTGTGTAGTTTTTATACTTTTATGACCTAACATTTTACTCACGCTTTCTATGGGAACATTATTAGATAAAGTAACTGTGGTTGCAAAAGTGTGTCTTGCACAGTGAAAAGTAAGTTTCTTATTAATATTGCAATTTTCTGCTATTGTTTTTAAGTATTCATTTACTTTCTGATTTGAATACACCGGTAATAATTTTCCCGATTGTGAAACCATCGGATGATTTTCATATTTATCAATTATTTCTTCAGCAATTGGCAACAAGGGAACATTTGAAGTAGAGCCTGTTTTTTGGCGATTGGTAATTATCCATAGACTACCATCTACTCCTTTTGAAATATCTTCCTTGGTTAAATTAAAAATGTCTATATAAGCCAAACCTGTGTAGCAACTGAAAATAAAAACATCTCTTACTCCAGGAATATATGCTTTTTCTTTAAACCCCTTATAGTGGGAGATTTCAGATTTTAATAATTTTTAGGTAACCGAATATTCCACCTTTTAAAATGTAGCAATTTTACTCAAATCGTATAAACAAAATTAATGAATTTTTATTTATTATACAATAAATAAGTAGATCTAATTTTATATAAATTCACTTCTCCCTCTTTTCTTAAACCTGCCTAATGGTAACTTTTCTTATTAAAATTAATATAAAATCTTTCTACTTAATTTTTGCATAAACCACATTAATTAGTTCTAAGAAAAGTATTCTTATTAATTATGATTTGAAAGTTTAGTATTAAATTTTGATTACTAGTTTAGGAGAAAAGATTGAAGTTTGAACACTATTATGATAAAATAAATTGCTAGACAGTAGTAATTTGAAACCTTGACAAGGTTAAAATAAATTCCCTATAGAGCCTTTAAACAAATAGTTTTTGGGCTTTTTTTATTTCATTGGTACAACATAAGTGCAACAAATTAAAAAGTATTGTAAAATTGATATTTCCCTTTTACTTTGCACTATAGCAAAGATATAAAATGTTTTTTTATGTGAAATATTGATGTAATAATTTTTACATTTAAAAAAATTGTACAATTCGTAACAAACAATCAATCATAATTATTTGTAAAATGAAATAATAGCTATAATTTTATTTACCCCTATCAAATTAATTAATTTTGAGCATTAACTTTTAGAGAAATGAAAAATCCAGATTACTATATTTGTGATTATTGTTTTAGCAATGTGATAATGACCCTAAAATGAAAATCTTTATATTTTTATTCTGAATAGATACTCTAAAGGTTTAGATTTTCAATTATAAAACCCAATTGATATTCAATTGAATCACTTTCCAATTCTGGATCAATATCTATCTCTTTTAAAACTAGTTTCTTATTTCTCGTGTCATTATATGAATCAATTGCATTAGGAATTTCTAAACCTGTCATTTCTTCAATCAAAGATACGTTAACTTGATAAGTGCCTGCATCTTTAAATTGGTTAAAAATTTGATCTTCTGATTCTAATTCTTCTATAATATGATTTTCTTGAAGCAATTTATTTTGGCTCATCATAAATCCAACCCTGTAAAGATTTCCATCTTCTTTTTGAAAAATAACAACTTTCCAAAATAGAGAAGGGATTTGTATTTGTTTACCATTTATAGGTGTTACAAAATATGGATTTGAACTTAATAAAACTGGACCTGTAAAAACACAAATACGTAATTCATTTTGCTTTGTTTCAGTATGGAGTATGTAATCCTCTAAACTTCGCCATATATCTCTATTTAAATCTTTGTGCTGTGGAACCGCATTCGTATAATAAAATGTTGAGTTAGCTGCATTTAACGCTATCCCAGAAGTTTCTCCCCATTGTACGTCTTCCCGTTTAGTCATATGACCTTTGTCAAAATCACTTTTTGGTGCACTGTAGAGTTCTTTACCCCATTGAAACTCTTGGGATAATCTTGTATCTTTTCGCCAATTATCCTTTCTTGGAACTTTCTTAAATTGAATTCCATCAATATTTGTTGCTGTGTAGAATGGAAACTTATGAGATGCAGATTGTTGTAAGCTGTAATTGATATATTTTATAACTTTATTACCTTCATCATCTAAAACCAAATCATCATTTTGTTCTGAGCTAAGGTTGGGTAAAGGCACTGTTTGATTTGAGATGAATTTTTCATCATAGCCTTGAAATAATTTTTCACTTATCATAAATTCAGTTTTTATGGTTGTCTTTTACAAATTGAATAATTTTATTAATTAAAATACCTTCATTCCGAGACTTAATTCCTTTTGGCAATTCTGGCTCCTCTGGCTTACTTCCACCACCACTATGGTGTAATGCAACAACTTCCCAATCAGAGTTAAACACAGGCGAACCTGATGATCCTTTTAATGTATCTGTAAGGTATTGAACAATTCTTTCATTGGTATTTGTGACAATGTTATGGTAAAGTGAAATTTGCTTCATTTTTCCTTCAGGATGTTGAATAATATTTACAAAATCATTCTGTGCTATTTCAATTTCTTTTAGTTCAATCCAACCATATTCAGCAAGTGTATTATGCTCATCAATCAATTTGAAGATTGTCGCATCATTCTCTTTTATTTCAGAACAATACCACGGTCCAGTTTCATCGATTTTGAAACTTCTTGATGGAACCGTGTTTCCTTCAATATCAAGCTCATAATCGAAAATAATTCTTGTTCGTTCTATGTAATTTTTATCATTGATTACATGATAATTTGTGATAAAAAACAAATCTTCTATTCCCTTTATTTTGAATAAAAACCCAGTACCTACACTATATCTGTTACTACCAATTTTGATTTCAACTTTTCCTACTGATTTACTTCTTTGTACTCCTTTCGCTAGAAAATTTACAGGCAACAATGTGCTTTGTCCCATTGTCAGAACTTCTAATGTTTCTTCTGAAACATCCTGCCAATCTGAGGTGTCGTCAATATCGGGAGCTACCGAAAAATCAATTTCTTTTTCAAATAATGCTGATTTTAGAAATTGATTATCTGGATAGGTATCTAATACAGATTTTACTAATTCATCAACTTTACTGTTCTTCTCTGCTTCACTTAGAACATTGCTCCAAACGTCCATAGCGTTACCACTTTCATTTATATGTTGTGGTTTCAGCCCTGCAGCTTTTACATATTTTGTGATTCCATCCTTGTTAGGAACCAAATCACTTAAAACATCATTTAATTGTGTAAGTTTTTTTGTCCAAGCCATTTTATATAAATATTTGTGGATAATCTACTGTTACTCTATCAACAAGGTTTTCTACTATTTCTTTTTTGATACACAAATCAATAAGTTGGAAAGACATATTGACTGCCGAGTCTTCTACCAATAATGAAACATTCACTCCAATTTTTTTTGCCAAAGTTCTAACTGATACACTAGATTGATAATATTGCGGAAGCTTTATCATTAACACTTCTACCGATTGATCCTTGAAATATGTTTTACGAATTCTCTCATACAGTAAGTTTAGTTTTGCCTTTTCAGAAGTACTCGATAATTCTGATGGACATGAATACCTAGATTCAAAAATTGGGTTTACTATATTGGGATTTAAAAGGTATTCACCGTTTCGTCCTTCTTTCTTTGCATATTCTTTAAAGAAATGTTCAATTTCACTATTAACGTTTTTCACTTTACTATCTGCCGTTACATATACAAAGTCATAAAAAAGACTATCTTGATATTCGTATTCCATTAAAGAAAAAGGATGATAAGCGACAGGATAGTTTCTGTCTAACACTCGGATTTTATCAATAGAATCAATTACCAAATATCCTCTTGGTATATCTTTGGTTGAAGCAAATTTTGATGCCCAGCGCATATCCATTGGTAGCCATTTAGCACCTCTAATCATAACGCAATCTCCTTGCTTGATTTTCAAATGATCGTAAACTTCAGGGAAGCATAACAAAGGAATCCCGGTTGATGCATTACAACCAGCACTAACTGATAGTAATATTTTTCCTTCGTCAGTCGGTGGTAATAATAATGTACCTACACCTCCCATCACTTTTTTAGATTTTCCTGGAGGGTAAAACTCTATCCACTGCTTACTTTTTAAAGCGATATCCTCTTTCTTATGCTGCCTGATTTGTTCTGATGATGAAGTCCAATAAAGCCCGGGAACACGAGCAACCCAATCAGAAACTACAAAATCGTATAAGTCAATTTTTTGATTCCAATATTTAGTGGGATCAGTAATTACGTTTCTCCAAAACTCTTCATCATTAGAGAACCAAAAACTTTCATCATTTGAAATATTCTCATTTAGAGAGTTTACTTCTTCAGCTAAAGCATAATTCTCTATGGTTTCAATGAGTTTTGTTCCTTTGTATAATTCTTTTAGACCCATAATCGGTTATGTTTTTATAAAGTTTTTTCGCAAATCATATATGATTTTAAACTTCTGGTTTTCCCCATATTGTTTTTTTACTTCTTTAAGTAAATTATTCATTGTTATTCCTTTGAAGTGCTCCTTACGTAATTTATAAAACACATCACTCCAAATTTCGCTTGATGTTCCTTTTGCGAGTAGATCAGATTCTTTTCCCCCCGCCTTTTTCCAAATGGTTGTTAATGAAGTTCCATTTGGATATAATTCGATGATTAATTCCTCTGCACTTTGCCACCATTGATCGGTACTAATTTTGACCGTGGACAAAATCCCTGAAAATGATAAAATTCCTTTAGTTATAAAATCCATAAGATGATGACATTCTGCTAATGCATACTTCCAATTATTGGTTTTTGAAGCTTTGGAATTAATCGTATATGCAGAATTAGAAAAATACCTAACTGCTATGAATTTCCCCAATCGAGTGGCATCAATAGCATCAATTTGTCCTGAGAAATTACTTAGATAATCCCGAAGGTTATTGTCACTTAGTTGAGAAAATTTTTCAAATACTGGGATTACTGATTTTATATTATTTCTATTGTAATATAAGAAGTCGAAAACACCCTTTCTACTAATATGATCTAACAAAACAGTATCGTCCGGTATCTCAATGGTTGAATTTTTACTGAGTTGTTCAAGTAATGTAGAAGATGTTTTATTTAAGAAATTGTCTTTTACAGATAAAGGTAGTTTACCCCATAAAATAGCCCTATTAGGATACAATAGTAGATTTCCAAATTCGGAGCGGGAAATTTTATCAATAAGTCTTTCAGAAACCGAATTGCCACCAATAAGATGGTCAAACAATTTATATATTTCTTTTTCAGGCTCTTTTAATCCTGCGCCTATATCATTTCCATTTTCAATAGCCTCTGCCCAAATTAGCTGCCAATTGACATTTAAGACATCCATTTTCTTAAGATGTTTAGGTGCATTGTGGCAAGATTTACCAGCAAATTTAATCATTCTAGATTCACCAGTATCAACTGCATAATCAATAACCGAGTTATCATCTTTTCCTGATATGATTGCCACAATAGCTTCAAAATAGTTTTCATCCTGATCAATTTTGAATAGTTCTGTTAAAGCAGTCCCTAATTCAAATTGCCTATCCAATAGATGAGCGTATAACCTTAACCAATTATTGCTAATCGAGAATCCTTGTAATTCTTCAATTAGTTCCTTTGAAATTTTTTTAGGTAATTTTTCAATAAAACAGCTTTCAGCATTTTTGGATTTATCGATAAAAGATTTAATTATAGACAGAATAAATGGTGATTCCATTAACCAAACGTAGACAGTAGCAATCTTGGAAACTTGAGCGGTTCCTAAAAAGGATTTAAGTTCTTGTATTATTACTTTATCCCACCAATTCGGATTACTCTTTTTTAGCTGCGTGAAAAATGAGGTATAGCCAATTGATTTATTATCATTTGAAAAAATATGTTTCTTTATCCAACCTACTAATGTTGTAGATAAAGTTTTTTTTGAGCTCTTAAAGCTCTCTGTTTTGAAATTTCTTAACACAATAAGGTCAGAGAAGTTAACTGATTCTGATAATTGAATAATCTTATTTAATAATCGTTCCTTAAAATCTGTACCTTGTTCATCCGAAGGCGCATATTGTGCTACAATATGTGAAAGAGTATTTAGTTTTTTAAGATCTTTTACACTATCTACTTGTTCAAATGTATCAATGCCTTTTGCTATTATGGTGATATCATCTCTCGAAAGCGGCTTTGATCCAATCGTTTTCTCGAAACTACTGATACGTTTTTGGACGGACTCATCACCAATTAATAATTGTTCAATTAACTCAGTAGGTTCGTGGTTATCGTTCTTTCTTATAATAAAGAAGTCTGATTTGACAAACTTACTTTGAACACTTTCAGGTACTGCGATTAAACTTATATTGTGAGCTTCTTTATGGTCATTATTGAATGCAATCCCAAAATGAAAACTTTGTCGTTCAATAACGGTTAGACGTTTCCACAGCTCTATAACCGCTGTATCGAAGCCTTCCTGCCCAATCCAGATTAATGTATTTTTATAGGTTTTTATGTTAAGATAGCCATTAATGAGTTTATTGAATTTCCCCCGAATCGCATCCGCTATACTGACGGCATTACTTGAGGATATTTCTATTGAAATCGGTTCCAGATCCGTATTCTTATTTATTTCTTGGGGTAACAGGTTTATAATCTGTTTTATGTTATCTATTCCTACTATTTCTTTTTTTGGTATCATCAGAACATGAGAAAATTTCCTGCCTCTTCGTACATCAGGAGATGTATCCTCAAAGGTCTTCATAATCAGGAAGAAGTCTCCTTCTAAAAATCCACGAATCGCAGGCTCCCAATTGACACCACTAGTTTGATCTTGTAAATCGGTTCTAAAGGCAATACTCTTAGCAATACTAACATCCGGCAAAGTGGTTTTTATTAAACCCCATGCTTTATTCACTTCTCCGCAAATGGATTGATGTATTATTACTTTCACAATAATGCCTGTTCTATTAGTTCTGTAATGTCATTTGTTTGAGCGCCATCAGGTAATACTAAATATCCAAATTCTTCGGGTCCCTCAATCTGATATTTTTCTTTGTTCTCCGGTGTAGTCAGAGAAAACCCTTGAGCAGAAAGACCAACTATGTTCATATAATTTTTATCCCAGTTAGACTCCAAGAAGTTTAGTAAGAGTGGTAATTTAGATTGCAATACATTATAAGGCTTTTCTTCTGTATTCATTTCATCCCAGCAGGTTAAGACAATGGTCAACTTCTGCTTATCATTTACCTTATGGTAGTCTGTTCCTTTAGCATGTAAAAGGATTTGTAATAATTCGATAAAAAAGCTTTGATCCGATATTTTATACTCGGTTTCAGAAACCGGTTCTTTCGCATTTTTATGATGTTGTTCAGAATAGGTAACATCACTGATATCTAAAGACTTGTTTACATTATTTAACCTGATAAACAAAATCCAACTGTTACTTTCCTGTATGGAAGTTGTCCATTCCTTATTCAACTCCCGATTCTCAACAATACTTAAAACCTGTTCTCCTCCATATTCGGGACATTTTAAATCAACTTGCTTTTCTGCTACCTGAATAGGCAAGTAAAAATTTACACTTTTTTCAGATGGAGTGGTCTGAGGTTCTTCTCCTAACGCTAATGCTTCTCTTGCCTCGGTAATAGGAGATAAATCATCCACTGATTTATAAAGCTTCAACTTACTCTTATTTTTTTGCAATTTTGAGTAAAATTGTGAAAGGAATACCGTTTTGGATGAATGCGGTTTTCCGATAAGTAATATAGATGTACCCATTTATGTGCTTTTATAATTTAAGAAAATGTCATTTATCTTGCTATCATTTTCAATTAGAATCTCAGACTTGCTAACAGTAAACACTCTTGAAAGTAGCCAATCTAGTACAGAAATATTGTTCTTGTGAACTAGTACATCAGGGTCATCTGAGGAAAAATTACTGATATCTATCTCTTTGTAGTTTTCAAAAAGCTCTTTCAGTTCTCCTTGTAGCTTTTCTCGAATTACAGGATGCACTTCTTCTTTTTTATCACTTTTTGACCAAACAGCAATAACGGGTCTGTTTCCTAAATCGTGTTTTAACATTTGTGCCATATCCACGATGTCAGTCTTTGCTAGAGCCTTTCTATTAATCAAATCATCACAATCAATAAAGAGTATAAAAGCATTTGAATGTTCATAAACCCATCTTGCATTCTCTGCGTTTACATCATTTCTATTTTTTGACCAAATAGAAAAAACCTCACCAGATGCGTCAGAAATTAAAATGTCCTTTAATTTTTTAGAATGATTTCGTAATGCCAAATGTAATAAACGGATGTATTGGGCAGGAGTAGGATCAGGAAATGTAACGCCTTCTTGTTGAACCTTTAATTTTTGATATAACTCATCCCATGCTTTTATCGTTTTCGTGCCACAAAAATCAAATTCTTTAAGTTTTATTCCTCTAAGAAGTAATGTAAAGAGCATAGCGAGATAAGTTGTCTTCCCCGCATCAGCTTTTCCTATGATGCCAATAATCACAGGTGAATTTCTATAGGTTACTTTTGGCAATTCGTCTACAGTCAAAGCGTCCCCTGTCCATGGCAAATCGGATTTTTTCTCTTTTTTGGGAACCGTTTTGATTTTGGATCGGGAGGCATTTGACTTCAACCAGAACTCACATTCAGTAGGCTCTCCTTTTCCTTCATGACAACTTATTGGTGCAACACAATCAGGATTTGAACATTTTCCTGTCATACTACTTTATTTTTAGAATTTTTACTAATTGAAAGTCATGGAATAACCAAGTCGTCAACTCATTTGGAGCTAGTTTTATATTTAATGGTATCCCTACAAGCTCTTCAAATTGAGCTAACTGATGTTTATTCCATATAAGCCCGTTGATGAAGTTCAGCAATGTTGATTTGTCAGCTAATGCTTCCTCTTCTGGAAATATGTATTTCAATTCCTCCTTATGATGCTGAACCGTTTTAAGAAAGTCTTCAAGAGTTAATTCTTCCCCTGTACTTTTTTTGAGTCCTTTATAAGTTTCTTTCAAAAAGAAGTCGACGCTTTTTGGGTAAATCACAGGAATAAAGGTTGAATAATCATAAGCCAATACTATTTCCAAGATATTTTTATCCAACTCTTCATAACTTCGTTCCATTGAAGATGAATATTTAGCCTCTTTCCACCACAAGAGCTCAGATCGTAACTGTAAAGATTTGTTACTACTTGAAGCATACTCCTGTATTTGTTCTAACGCTATAGTTAAGCTGTTTTGAATTGTGTTTTTATTTTCATTCGTAATCGTTACAATTGCTCTCAGACAAGGATCGATAACAGCTTTAACACCTTTTGCCGCTCTTGATGGAAATTCGTAGGCCCAACTTGGAGCAGAATTAGGCCAATTGGGATTTGGAGAATCAAAATTTGCTGAACCGTTTTTATTTTGAGGACCTACAGCATCTTCCAAGTATTTTATAAGTGTATCGTCATTGATAAGATATTTAGTTACCTCCTTTAAGTCTATATCAATTTTTGATAACGAATGATTTCCTAACAACGACCATTCTTGATTAGCCTTTCTATTGATATTGTCGCCTAGCTTTGCAAGAAATTCTAATACAATTTCTTTTTCTTTGCCAATTAGCTTATAATACTGTAAAATATTTCTACTCGCAAACCAAATAAGTAGTGAGTGATTAACATCATTACTTATGCTATTTAGTGCTTCTAATATAACCGCTCTAATATAGGTTAGTGGTGTATCTTTTGCATTTGTTGAAAAGGTACTCCAATTCTTAATTATAATCTCTTTGACTTCTAGCATGTCAGTATTATCAACGGATACATCGGGGTCAATTGCCGATAATGTATATGACACTATTTTAGCTTTATTTTTTACCAATTTTTTAGCTATTTCGTCGGCTGACTTTTTTAATTTTTTGAAATCTCCATCATCGGTTAATAAAAGTAGATTTGCGTTTAAGTAGTTTTGTAACATGTATTTTTTTGTTTTATAATGAATATTAATTTTTGTATAAAATTAATCAAAATTAATATGATAATAAAAAATATTAATAAACAAATTCACATTTTTTATACAAATGCAGAAATGGAAACTTAAAAACTGAATACAAAGAAATTTAGACAATTTTCCATGAAGTTTATCAGTAGAATTTTAATATTCCTATTCCAATCAAATGTGTATTCCTACGGGCTACTAAACTTAACCGAAAAACCTCTGAATTAATCAAGATTCAGAGGTTCTATTTTTACTAAAAGTTACGAATTTGTTCCGATTTTACAAAATTCTCTTACACGACCTTGCAAAGCGAATATCTAATTTATTTTTGATTTAGAAAAATATTATCTAAAACTAATTGAGAAAGTGTTGTAAACGTTATATCTTTATAATCTTCTACAAATTTCACAGGCAAAACACTCGAGGAAACAATAATAGATTTTACTTTAAATCCATTTACATCCTTGTTAATTTTTTGAGAAACAACTGATAGATTATTTATTAACCATTTCTCCCTATTGATATGTTTTGGAAGTTGTTTTTCTGTAAAATTTTTAATGTCTTTCCAAAAATCATAAATAATTTTAACTTGTTTTGTATTCTTACATTCTATAGAATATAAAATTTTTCGTTTTTCATCAATAGCCAAAACATCAACATCTCCGTAGTTTTTATCTGCAATTTTAGTAGTAATATCAAATTCGTAGTCTAATACAAAGAAATTTGTATTTTCTCTAATCCAATCCCTCACTTCTACTCTGAATTCATCACCTTTTTCAGTGGAGTTTCTTTTAACAAACTCCCTAATTCGCTTACAATCATCATCTACTTTTAATGTTCCATCAAAAAATATTGCCAAAAGGTTTTGTCCAGCAATATAAAGATGTCTTGCGCTAAAACAGATTATAAAGTTATTGTTGACTTTGTCGTTTATTCTTAATATTGGCTTTAATAGATATGAAAGTCTTCTATTGTATCTCCAAGGTATTATTTCAGCATATTCATAACCATTTACTTTTTCATCAAATTTCCCTCTACTATTCAAAACTAATAATGTATAAATGCTTTTAACCTCTTCCTCTGAAATATTAATTTCATTTTTTAAAAGTGATATGAAGTCATCTTCTTTCATAAACATACATGAGCGTTTACTCTCCAAACAATAATGTGCTATGAAGTTTAAAACTCCAACAATATTTGGCAAAGTCATTCCCCAGTCGTTTAAAAAGGCTGAATCTAATAATTGATAATAATCTTCATTATCATTTTCAATGGTATTATTCCTTTCTCTCTGTTTTGTAGTTATATAGTTTGATTTAAATGATTTTACATAATGACCTAATTCATCTTTACGTGTTTCTAAATTGAATTTAGACATTGTATCATCAAAAAATTCTTTACTTACACCAATTCTTCCAGATGCCAACAAGCCAACTTTTGGATTATCTAAATCAAAGAAAATTAAATCTCTGACAGTACCAAAATAAGTCAACTCATCCATTAATGCTAACAAAAAATCTAAATCATCCTCATTTATCGGCTTTTCTCCAAAATAAGGTTCAGCAGTAACAAATTCAATTAAACATCTTGAAGAAAGAGAAAGCCTAACTGCTTGCACATCAGAATTATGATATTCCTCTAATATATCTCTATATTCCCCAAAACATTTTAATTGAGTTACAACTTTTATACTTCTAAAGGCTCTAAAATTTAATATCGATTCGTATCTCAGCATCAAATATTCTAAAACCTCAAAGCAATTATAATTTTGTAATTCTTCTCTGATTTTTTTTATTAGACTTGATATAATTAAATCACATAGCTTAACTTTATCATTTTTATTATCAATTTTTTCAGGAATTTTATTTGGAACCCAATTTTTTAATTCCTCTAAAACAATTGAACAATCTGCTTTTGGAATATATCTTACCTTTGGAATGTACCTTTCATCCAAGTCAATTTTTAGTTCTGAAGTAGCACTAAGTAACATTTTAGTATTGTCATTAGGAATACTCTCTAATATCGTTTGAATATTTTCAGCAGAAATATTTACTTTTGTTTTTTTCACAAATAATTTTCCTAAAGACTCTAACAATACTCTAATCAAATAGATTTCACTTGAATTATCATCTCTATTTGTTAAATTAAAAAAAGTATTTGGGATTTTTAATTTTATCCTGTTTGTATCACTATCAATTTGATAATCAATCAAAACAGTGTTTTTTTCTATTTTCCTAAATTCTTCTATTGAAAGATTAATAAAATTATCTTCAAAACTCAAAATTACTTCAATGGGTTCGTGAAAATTTTTAGTGAGAGGATTTAGCAAATAATGAATTCGATTAAACCAATAGGCAATTGCCTCAGCGTATGAACTGCCAATTTTTCTATATTTATTTTCAAAGGTTATCCATAATGGAAAATTATATTTTTCTAAAACCAATCTATATTTTCCGAAAAATATTTCTTCAGACAAATAAATTGGAGCATAAATTTCAGACTTAATTACTGGAAGAAAACCTTTTGTTTTATCTTCATTAATGTAATTTACTAAATGAATGTCCTTTTTTTGAATGGATTTTATTGCCGCATTTCCTTGAACATCAAAACTAAAATTAACAAAATCATACTTTTCATCAGGGTGTAAAAATGTTTCTCCTTGTTTGTTATACCATTCAAAATCAGTAATTATGCTATGAGCAGGTGTTGCAAATAAATACAAACCTTTCTCTCTTGCTCTTTCTTTTGCCTTAAACAACTTCCAGAGAGAAAGTTTATCAATATTATAGTTTTGAATAATTCTTTCAAAATCAATTAGACTTAGTGCTGATTGATATTTCGCTGCCTTGACATCAAAAGTTCTAATCGCAAACATCTCAATCATTGATATTTGACTGTAAACAAATAACATTAGAATTTCTGCGTGTGGTGGCAAGACATTTTTTATCTCTTGAACTTTATCATTAATTTTCTTTTGAAGTTTCAGCGAATTATTAAAATCATTTGTTCCCAAATAATGAATGAATGCATATTTGTTTTCATCAAATTTCCATAATGATTGTTCAACATCTAATGAAAACTCTTGGTTTTGCTCCCATCCAATCCCAATAAATAACTTTTTAAATTCAAAAATTGAAAACTTATCAAAAAAACTGATTAGATTGTCAAGTTCACCAAATTGTTTAAACTTTTCTACAATGAAATTATTTATCGCATAAAGTTCGCTACTTGGAAGAACAAGAAAATATGTATCGCTTACTTTAATAAATGGTTTGTAGCATAAGAGCGGAATTTCGCTATTTTGATTTTCTTTAATCAAATTAATATCACATAGAAAGTCATTAATAATATCTTTATTAATTCCAAGTTTTTTGAACAAATCCAAAATCATTTTTTCGGGAAACTCAAAAAGTTGAGTGTAATGTAATAATTCATTGGATGGAAACGTAATATTGTTTTCCAAACTAATACCTGACATATTTCTTGAAAACCCCAAATTTTTCGCTATTTCACTATGAATTAGCAACATAAATAATAAACCATCACTAACATAATTTTTCAGTTCTTCATTGAGATTGTTTGGAGTATGAAAAATTACTCTAATAAGATTTTGAATTATTTCGGTTGCATTGTGATTTATTCCTGTGAAAACAACATTGTTACCATTGTGAAACATTATATTTTCGGTAAAACAATTTTCGGGAGGGTCTTCTCTATAATCATCAGGAAAATTTTTATCAACAATTTTTTTTAAAATTGATAGGTCAATGTTAGATTGTGAGTTATTGAGGTTTGAAATGATAGTTGTCTGAATGTCCTCCAACCTAATGATTTTTCCGTGATTTTCAGGTAAAACTTGAAGTAATGAGAAAAACTTCAACAAAGAAGTTGATTTATTATTTTTAACAAATTCCTCAAAACTATTTTTCCTATTTGAATTTATATTTGAGGGTTGTATTGTCTTATTAATACAACATTTTTTGAATTTTTTCCCACTTCCACAAGGGCAAGGTTGGTTTCTTCCTATCTTTGACATAGTATCAAATATAAGAATTATAACTATAAAAAAAGTGATATTATTGAATTAATTGACCTCTTCTAATTTAACATATCCGAGTTTAAACCCAACAAGAATTGGCTCAAAAGAATTTTCATAAACAAAAACATCATTTTCTGTTATAATTTTCATTCCTTTATAGAACTTCATTTCGTCAGTAAAAAAGTCTTCTTTAATCAATAGATTTGTATCAAAATAAATGCTATCATACTTTTTACCATTTTCCGAAAATGATGCAATTTTTTTGATATTTAATTGCTGTATTTCTACTTTATTGTGGTAGGCACGTTTCAAATCAAAATCAACTTGCTCTATTGGTTTTCGTCTTGAGCAAGAAATCAATGAAATCATTAAAAGTATAAGAAATAAACTATATTTTTCTTTAATCATCATTTTTTTTAAAGTTGAATTTTCTAATTCTTTGAGTTCTCACATTATCTTCCGTTGTTTCTTTGATTAGAACATAAATCCCTTGTTCTTTAACTTGTCCATTTAGTTCTTTATAGATTTCGCTATTTTTATCAATTTCATTTTTCTGAATTTGAAAATCATCTGAACTTATTTCACTTTCAACCTTATCATGAATACTCATTTGAAGTTTGTCATTAATTACCTTATAAAAATTTTTTTCTCCATCGCAGTAATATAACTCTCTATTGATTGAGAAAGGTTCTTTGAAATAAACAGTTTTGACAATTTTCATTTTTCGCAGACCACTCCTATAAATCCTGCTTCCATCATAGTAGATTGATTCTTCCTTTAAGTCTATTTTGGGTGGAGGAATACCTTCAACTCCTCTTGAATTATAGATGTTTAATGAATCCTTTATCAAATAAGGTAATCCTTCGTCTTTCTCAATTACAATTTTATAATATTTCACAATCTTTCCATCAGTAAAAGATTCTGCTTGTAGTTGATTTTCTTCCAAATTTTTAATTGATAAAGTATCTCTATTAGATTCAGGAAGATTACCATTTTCAACAAATTTTTCAGAACTTAACTCTTTATGTGTTTCGCTCAATTTTTTTGTATTTAAGTCAAATAAATCAACTTTTGTCAAGCCATTATATTTTTGATAGTATTCAACTTTTCGTAAATTATTGCTCCTATTATATTTGTCAATTGTTATTCTTTCAGTAATTAAAAATTTAATTCCGTCAATTGTTTTCCAATAACTTTTAAAATTTATAAAGTAACCATTAATTTCAGCGTATTTCCAAGTTTTTATTTTTTCAGACTCTGGCAATTCCCAATAAATATTATTTTCAGTATAGGTATTTACGTCATAATCTAAATCAATTTCCGACAATAAAATTCTGTTATTATCAACTTCATATTTTCTATTGTCAATTTTAAAAGTTTTCTCCGAGATTTCAGAAAAATTCATTTCGTAGTTTGTAGTTTTACCAAATTCAAATGATTTTAATTCAAATTTCTTTTCTTTGATATTTTTTGGAAATACCCAATCTTTCAGATTTTCTTCATTTGAGGTTTGAGCAAACGCAACAAAACTCAATAAAACAAAACAAAAAGCAATTAATTTTTTCATATTCTTAGTTATTACTTAGCACGAAAATACCGCTTATTCAGGAATTTTACAACTGCTTATCTATGACTAAGAATAAAAAGACAAAAATAGAGCAGATTGTAATAGACAAAATCAAAGAAATTCGTTTATCAAAAGGATTTTCTCAGGATGATATTTCGGTCTTTCTAAACACCTCAAGAGGCTTCATTGGTCAAATAGAAAGTCCGAAATATCCTTCAAAGTATAATTTGAATCACCTCAACACTCTAGCAAAAGAGTTTGATTGTTCAATTAAAGATTTCTTTCCCGACAAGCCGATTTAGCAGTTTTTTCTTTTGAATTTGCTTGTTTCAAGGAATAAGACAAGCAAAAACGCACAGTGTCTATCTTGATTTCAAATATCAACAGGTTATTATTTTTTACATTTTATATACTTGTTTCAAACCTTCGACATACATCACTTTCATTTTATGAATCAATTCCTTAATGTTGTTTTGATACTTAAAACCTTTCATTTCAAAGACTGCTTCACGAAGTTGACTTAGTTTGACTGATTTAGCTTTTGATGCGATACAATTGTTTTCTACACCTTTACTTAATAAAAATTCCAGTTGCTCCCATCCTAATTTTGAGACAAGATATTTTTTCATTAAAATATTAAATCCTCCAAGACCTTTGATTTTTACAGGATATGCGAGAATCATTTTCTTCTCAATTTCCAAGAACATTTCAAACCAGTGTTTTAAAAGTAATTTACAAAAATCGGCTTGATATAAATCTTTGACTCTAATATCCTTTTTCTTTAATACACGTTGTAATCTCTCTTGAATTTGAAGTTCAACTCTCATCATATTTTTGCTTTTAAAAAGTGATGAAAATTGGTCATCAATCAATTTGCATTTTTTAATAGATTCAGAGAATTTGTCATAAAACAAATAGATAACTCTTATACTATTTCCATAATATCTCAATGTGGTTTTGTGTTCCATAACTCTTTGATGATATCTCAGATGTCCCAATTCAGGGAAATAATCAGTAACTTTTTCGTTGAGGATTAAATTACATCCCACATCAATTCGGCTGATTTTGGCATTATCTAAATTGACGCCACCTAATTCCTCAGAAAGTTTATTGAGTGCAAATTTCAATTGTCTCCAATCATAATTTTCAATATTATTACCATTAGCAAATTTGGCGATACTTCCTTCAATGACAATTTGCTCATCGTAGAAGTATATAGCCATATTTCTCAACATTCCTGTCGGCTTTATTCTCCCCGCAAACATTTTTTTGTTGATTGGTTTTAAATTCGGGACAATTTTTGATTTTAAATCCAATAAATCATAAAATTGATTATAAAGGCGAAGTTTGATAGTATCTAACATAAGTCAAATATTTTTTTCGTTGAAATCCATTTCCTGCTATTCTATTGTTATTCCTTTTTTTAGGTATTTAATCCGCTTTCTATAAGAAATAGCAGAAAATGGGTGTTGTTTTTTTAAATTTTATTATTCTGGTTTTGAAGTTTCCTTTTTTAGGAAATTTATTTAAATTTTTCTCGCAGGATTTTTGACTTTAGTTTTGCTTCCTCTTCAATTTCATAATACGCCTTAATCCTGTTTGAAGTTATCCACTCATCAATTTCCTCCCTTTTAAAGAAAATCTTTTTACCTCCTGGTGTCTTGTAGTGAGGAATTTTCCGAGTGCTTGTCATTTTGTATATATAAGATTTCTCAAACCCTGTATATGCAGTTAGTTCATCAACATCAAGTATTGGTTTTAAGCCAAGTACTAAGTCTCTTATTTCTGTTATCGTATCGATAAATGTTGTCCTTTTCATATTAGTTCAATAAAATATTAGGAAGTTTGCTAATTGCATTGGTTTTAGAAAGTTCAGCCGTTCTAACATAGATTTGAGTTTGCCTTAAATCTTTATGACCTAAAAGTGCTGATACGGTATTAATACCAACATCTTCATAAACTAATGATGTAGCAAATGTATGTCTTGCACAATGCCAAGTGATGTGTTTATTTATTCCAGCACTCTCTACCCACTTTTTTAAGATTTTTAAACAACCAGTATGAGTAGGCTAATTAAAAACTAAAGATTTATCAGTTTTTTTCTCTCTAAGTAGTTTTATAGCATTTGAATGAAGGGGCATTACCAGTTTTTCTTTTGTTTTCAATTGTACTATTGATAAAACATCATCATTGCTGATATTATTCCATTTCAACACTTTTATATCACAAAACCTAAGACCAGTTAGACAACTGAAAAGGAAAGCACGATATACATTCAAGTTGCTACACTCAGTTCCCGAGAGTGTTAAGATTTCATCCAGTGTTAAGATATCTTTCTCAGTTGAAATCCCTTTTGAGTTTCTAAATTGTGCGGCAGGATTACTTTTAAAATGTTTTGCAATTGTTGCTTCTTTTAAAACTCTTTTAAATTTCTTAAAATAATTAAACGGACTGCTACCATTCAAATTACCATTTAAATAGTCCTTAAAAGAAATCAAGAAATTTTCAGTAATCTCAGAACAAGGCAACTTTTTCTTGTTAGTAAATGATTTCAGTTTGAGAAGCATTGAATGATAGGCTCTTGTTTCACTAAAGGGTGCTTTTCTTTCAATAAATTCTTGGCAATATTCAAAGAAATCTTTTTCTGTCTCATATCCTTTTTGTAAAAGATTATCAGAATAGATTTCGTCAAGTTCAATTGTTGCGATAATTTTTTTAATCGTTTCCTTTCTTTCACGATTGATTTCCCTTTCCATCGGAGTTTTTGGATTTTTAATCAATCTGATATCAAGCATTTTTTTTCTACGAGACCCATTTTTATGGATGTCTAACTGGATTCCTACGAGATTGTTTTTCAAATCAATCTCTCTGCATTTAATTGTCATTTTATTTTTTATTTTTTGGTTATGCATTTACAGTAACTTCCCTGCACATCGATTTTCGGAATTTTCGATATCATTTTTATCAGGTTTTTGATATTTTTCAAATCAGTACGAAAACGTTACGAAAACGCTATGGTGACGAGGTCAAGTAAAAGAAACTAAAATCAAATAAAATTGTATCTTAGCAGAAAGAAGAAAATAATTAAGTTCGGAATTTTTGTGAGGGGCTAAACCTACCTGCTTCTTTTTAAAGAAATAGTTTGTTCTTCAGGTGAACATTTTTGTTTATTTGAAAATGTATTGTGCCCCCTCATCATATCTAGACTCTTTTTATCTTCAAAATCTGACTTTCTAAAAAGACTATAGTTTTCCGTTTCCTGTTCTTTCAAATAATTCTTAATCTCATAAGTCTTTAGTTGTTCCTCTTTTTCTAATCTATATTTAGCAACCAATTCCTCTCGAACATTAGGCAACTCCTCCAACTTTTTATCCAATTCTTCAATTTTATTTTCGGTTGCTACTTTTTTACTTTCAATTTCAGAAACATTAACCCCTTTTTGCAATAAATGCTCCATTTCCTCTTGTACTTTTTCTTTAGCCAAATGAATTGACTTTTGATAAAAAGGAAGCTGGCTTCTCCAATAATTGGCATTTTCTCCCTCTTCTTTAGAATAACCAAGAATCCTGTTATAATTATTCTGAGTTTTAGTAACTTCTTCTTGTACCTTTAAAAAATCCTGATGTTTTCTTAAAACAAAAGCAATATCTGCAAGGTGCTTATTTTTTTCACTTTCTATCCTTTTCTTCATCAGTTCAATTTCAATATTAGCTCTGGTTTCAGGATTAGTGATGATGGCTGTTTTTAGCTCTTGTGTACTGATGTCAGAAACATCCAAAACATCTGCACCTTTTTTCATCGCTTCCAAATATCTTGCTTGTTTAGATTGCAATTTTTGAAGCATAAAAACATCAATACTATCATTAGTCAACATAAAATTGATTCGTACATTTTCATTTCTATTTCCTTGTCGCCAAGCTCGTCCTTCAACTTGTCGTAAAGAAGTGAAATTATAAGGCAAAGAAAGCATATAAATATCCGTTGTATTCTCTTGAAGATTCATTCCTTCCTGAATAGCCTCACTTCCAATCACTACCTTTATTTTTCCAGTATTAAAATCATTTTGAATAGCAATTCTTTGATTTTTATTTGTTGCTCCCGTGATAATTCCAATTTCTTCTGGTTTGTAACCAATTTCTTGAATGAGATATTCTTTGAGTTTTGGAAATTCCGCTACTGCCAATTCAGAATAAATAATTTGTCCAGATTCAGGAATATCTTTTTTATTCTGCTGGATTAAATCCATCGTTTGCTTCAACTTTGGAGAATTTTCAATAAACTCTTTTAATGAAGAATTTTTGCCATCATAGTAAGGTGATAAATATGGAGAAATTGCAATCAGACGTGCATTAAGAATATGTGTAAGAATTGCCCCTTTTTGAGTTTCATTAAAACTTTCATTGAGTAATTCATATTGTTCTTTGGTTAAATCATTCTGCTCAATTTTATATTCTTTATTGATTTTATTGGGGCGTTTTAATTCTGGATTGTCTTCTTCTCCTTTAATGTCTATAAATTCAGATAGAAGTTGTTGAAACAAAGAATTATTCTTAAACCTTCGGACATTAGCTTTAAATTTCACATCACCTTTTGCATCAATCTCCATATCATTGTCTGCCTCCATAAAGGTTTCAAAGAAAGTATTCACATTAAAATATCCTGATTCTTCAAGTCGTTTATTGGCAATTAATGAAAGGATTGAGTAATATTCTAAAGGTTTATTGGTAAAAGGCGTTGCTGAAAGAAGAGTAACATTTCTGCAATCGTTTTTATCTTGAATGTATTGTGCAGCCATCCAAGTATTGATTCCCAACTTTGAAGTTTGTTGATTTTGGCTTCTGAAGTCTGAAGCAAATCTGCGGTCTTCGATTTTAACTTTTCCAACAATATGATTGGCGTTGTGAACTTCATCATAAGTGAGATGATCAAAACCAAAATCTTCCCAATCATAGATTTTCCCACGTTTCATCTTTCCCTCTGTTTCCTTAACTTTTTCGAGTTCCTTTTGAAAATCTCTTTCACTGATGGAGTTTACACTTTTTAATTCGTTTTCAGAAATGTAGGAAAATTTGGAAGCCAGATTTTGAGTTATGCTTTCAGAAAAACCAATATTATTAAACCCTTCATAAGTCACGATGGTAATTTCACCGTCCTTGTTATCGAACTTTGACAAATCATAATCCTTTCCGAGATTTCCTAAAACATTCACTTTTGCATTCGGAATGGTTTCAAAAATGGTTTCCACCCATTGTTTCAAAATACTATCATTGGGCACAACAATGATTGGTCTTTTAGCATTTCCTCTTTCCATAGCTTCATGCATTGAAAGAATACCAGACAATGTTTTCCCAAAGCCAACCTCGTGCGCCAAAAGCCCTACTCCTTTGGTGGTTTGTCGTCCAATTCCAGCTTTTTGGACTTCGGTTAGTTTTAATTCTTTTCCTTTGAAATTTTGATGAATTTTTGAGAATAGTGGAAATTTAGAATAATCCGGAACATGTATATTGTTGTAATTTCTATTAAATTCTTTCACGAAACGATTTCTAATAACATCGTTTAATTCTTCCCGAACAAATTTGTAAAACAAATCATTCGCAGCAGCTTTTCTTCTTTCTCTGACCAAAGCATTTCTTTCTTTATCACTTCCAGTGACTGTTTCATTATTTACAAAACTTCGCACTTCCCAAGCCGATGAACCCGCAAAAGCCTCACTGGATAAAGTCCCAACAAAATCTTTGAATTTTTCCGCAAGATTGTAATTTTCTGTAATGGATTCCATTTGTCTTGTATTCGGATTCCATCGATCTTTATCTATTATCCCTAAATCAAATTTATGTACAAACTCGTGATTAGGACTGATGAAAATTTCGTCTAAAGATTTTGGTTTGGGGAGTACACTTTCTAATAAAGATTTTTGTTTTTCATATTGATTTATCATTTCTCCATTGGCATTTTTAACCGAAAAATCATTTTCAAGTTGTTCTAATTTTTTATAGATATTCCCTTCAGCATAATAAAAATCATGAACCCATTTACCATCAATATAATTTGCAAAACGAGAATGTTTTTCATGATTATTGAGTGTTCCATCATAAGAGGTATCTCTAAAAGCTTCAATTTGTTCTTTGGTAATATCAGAACTATTTTGTAAAGAAGTATTGACGATTTCATCTCGTTTGGAAAACTGATATTTTAAAATTCCTTTCTTGAGTTCAGGTTTGGTTTGAATTTTATACTCATTCTCCTTTTTGTTATTGTGAATAGAAATTATTCTATCACTTTTTTCAATAATCTCTTTTAAATTTTCTTCTGAAAACAAAGTCGGTTTTGCTATTAAGTCTTCGAGAAATCTTTCATATTTTCTTATCTCTGAAACAATTGTAGGCGATTTAAATTTGATATTATTGAGTTGAGAAAGTACCGTTTCAATTTTAACTTGAGCTAAATCAAACACTTTTTCGATGGATTGCTTTTCATTCTCTGTTTTAGTTTCAATTTTTGTTTCAAATTTTTCATCAATTTTTTGTTCGGTATTTTCTAAAAATAAATCTTCGAAAAGATTTCCAATTCTTGCGGTTTCCTTTTTGTTTTTAAAATTTTGAATTTTTGATAAAGCCTCTTCTAAACTTCCATGAACATAATTTTCTAAACGTCCGAAACGATTAGTTTTTTCCCTTATTTCTCCTAAAATCCTTGAAGGATTAACTTCAAAATAGTTCGAAATATCAGTAGAAATTTTATGAATACTTTTTTTGAGAATAATAATATCCGTTCCTATTTGAGTTCCTGCAAAAGCTCCGTTTGGCAAACGAAAACCTTCTACGATATTCGCATTTTGCAAATCCTTTTGTCTATTCAGCCAACCTGAAGGAAGCACCATAGCCAAAATCCCATCTGCTCTTAAAGAATCTAAAGAACGTTTTACAAAATAATCTTCGTATTTTGAAATTTTGGACTCTTCCCCCAAACCTTTATATAAGCCGCGATGTTCACCATAAGGAGGGTTTCCAATTACTAAGTCATAAAGTAAATATTCTTCTTTTTTAATTCCTTTTTCATCAATAAATTCGGTTTCAAATGAACGAAGATTAATATCTGCTTCGGGATGCAGAATTTTTGCAATTTTTGCCGTAGTTTCGTTGATTTCAAAAGCAGTAATAATAGATTTTAGTGCTAAATCCTTTGTAGCATAAAGAAAATTACCCGTTCCAACACTTGGTTCTAAAACTGAAATTTCTTTTTGATTAATAATTTGACCTCTGATTAAATTTCGAACTGTATTTACGATTTTATCGTCGGTGTAATATTCGTCTAAAATCCCTCTGCCTTCCTTTGTAGTTCCACCACTTTTGAACTGGTTACAAATTTCTTTTAAATCCTCAGTGATTTTGAGATTTTCTTTCAGAAAAACTTTTTGATTATTAGAAACAAAACAAGCTACAGAAACTACTTCTGCAACTTGTTCATTGGTCAGTTTCTGACCTTTATATTTTGATATGAGTAAGTCTAATTCCTCATTATTTGTAGAATTAGGACTTAATGTTTTTTCTGTTCTAGGGGATACAGTTCTCCTGGATATGATTCCTCCCAAGGAATTTTCTCTTCTTTCATTTTTTTCATCATCATTTTGTTGTGGACCACCATCGTATCCTCTTTCTCTTTCTCGTTCTCTGTCTCCGACCAAATGCTTCCAGATTGTGTCTGCAAGTCCATTTCCAGCATCGTTGCTGCCCAATCTTTGTCCGATTGAGTGATTTTCGATTTGTTCGGATTGGCTGTTTTTGCTAAGTTTTCCAATATCTCTTCCAATAGATTTGGATCCCAAGTGCTGAGTATTGGAAATTCCTTCGGATCTAGCGTTATCTCTTTCATTTTGTGCTTTTTTTAGTTCGACTAAAGTAACATTTTTATCATTAGATTGAAGTTTATTTTTTAAATATTCCTCCAAATTATGATTGGCATTTTCAGAAATCCCATACAATGTTCTGATATCCTTAATATTTTTGTTTTTAAATTCCTTGAGAATGTTAAGTGTATGCATACTTCCTGTTCTATCCCCCTCCAGACAAAGAAATATTTTACCTTCATAGTTTTGAAATCGATCAATAAATCTTTTAGAATATTCATCGGCATTGAGTGTTACGAGAGTTCTATTGTTGCTTTGATTATTCAACTTCAAAAGTGCCAAAAATGATTCTTTGTCTTTATGATTTTTAAAGACAATCAACTCGTTTTTAGTTCCCTGTTCAACGGAGATATCATCAAAAAAAGGATTCAAAATTTCTTTATCACTCACTTTTTCGGTTTTTTACAAAGTGGTTAAACTCAAAAATTTCTTTTGCTGTATCATCCCAATTTTTTCTGGGAATTAATTGAAGGGATACAAAGATGTCGTTCTTTTTATCGTATGAGTCTATCCTTTCAATTCTACCATTATAATCTTTACCAACTTCTTTGTATATTGAATAGGGCAAAATGGTATCAGTTGGATAAATGTAATATCGGGTATAATTCCAAGGCGAATTGATTTCAAAACGTTTGTATTTTTTTTTGAATAGTATGGTGTCATTTAATTTCCTACGGTTTCTGTAATTGAGAAGTGTAGCTTTTGTAAAAACAGCTCCTACAGTTTTGGCATATACTGAAGTAGGTTTTTGCTGTTTTTGTATTTCCGAAAAAACTGATGAAGTATTATTATTTAAATTGTAGTAAACAGTATCTTTTATGAAATAAATGTCTGTTATTATTTCTGGAAATTCTTTATCAGAAACTAATTCTATAAGTGAATCATTTTGATAGTTGAGTCTAGAAATATGGAAGGTTTGCATTTTGTTTAATCCTTTGGAAGCATCAAAATAAACGTTGGAAATGATGTCGATACCTCCATTTTCTGCCTTTATTTCTTTGTGACAAGAATTCAAAACAAAAAGCAGAAGAAAAAATGGGAATGTTAATTTTTTTTTCATTTTTTATAGATTAAAAAAACGGCAAATCTGAAGACCTACCGCTATTAAATTAGTTTAAGGAATTATTTATCGCTTTATGCTTTGCTCCTTCACATTGTTTTTTTCGTGTTTATTGTCTTGTTCGATACCTTCCAAGGGTTTATTAGTATTGATTCTATTCATATCAGAATCATAGAGTTTGAGATTTCTGTTTTGAGGATTAAGTATAGCTTTTCCTTCAATAACCTTTTCATCCTGCTCAAACTTCACCTTAACAATATTTCCCTTTTCCAAAGATTTAATAGTATTTTCTTTATACTCAGGCTTATCAAAAATAAGGTTGGATTTTTCTACAATCTTTTCGGTCTCAACACCATAATTTTTATAAAAATTTTGAAATAGATAGTTTCCTTTTTCTGTCTTAGGCTCTTCAAAATTTAACTGTACAAAAGCAATTTCCTTCTGCTCACTTTTAGGGTTATAAAACTCAATTTTCACACTTCTTCCTTCCAAAAGATTAATAGCTTCTTTTGCGGTAAAGGTATTTTCTCGGTTCACAGGGAAATTATGAGAAATCTCCTCATTCTTTTCGTTCGTCAATTTTGCGTTGTACGAATTAAGAAAAATACCTCCACTATCTGTTTTGTTGAATTTCAAAGTAAAATCTGCCTTATTTCCAGATAATGCTTTGTCAGAAGTCGTCTTGATTTCAAATTGTTGATTTTTGGATTTGATACCTTTTTCTAAATCTTTGTGGAGTTTCTCTCCTTCTCCAAAACCAAGGTATTTTAATTGATTTTTTAGATACTCTACCTGGTCGAATTCTTTCTGTGTTTCCATAATGTTTGGGGTTTGATTGTTATTGATTAATATTCTAATGATAAATTTTTTGATCTATCTTCTAAATTTTCGTGATTTTTCTTGTTCTTCCGACTGTAGCTCTTCTTGTTCCTCGCGATTTCGGTTGGAATCTTCATACATATCTTTGTCATTTACATTCAGCTGAAGCTTAGAATTATTTTCTTTTGCAATTTGTTTTTCATCTAGCGTAATACTATTCACAGTATCAATTTCTCGAGAAACAATATTCAAATCGCTTGTAATTTTCTTAGCGATTTCTGGATATAACCCTATTTTTTCTTGTAAAAAACTTTTTAATTTTTCTAGCTCCAACTTATATTGATTGATTTCTTCTTGATTTTTTCTTTCCGAAACGATTTTGGTAAGTTCAGGAGCATTCTTGATCAAATCAATTTCTTTTATGGTATTTGTTTCCTTGTCAAAAACAAATGCCTGTTTTGAAAATCCCAATTGAGCAGAATGCCTATTATCATTAACATAGTATTGTGATCTTGTTTCAGAATACTGAATTTTTTCTTTACTCTTATCCAGTATTTCTGATAGGTTTTTATCTCTTTCCAAAAAAATAACTTTTAGCTTAGTGTTATTTTCGGTGAGTTGAAAAGTAGCCCTGTTGTTTTCGTTGTCAGCAACAATAGTATATCCTTGTAGGAATTTCTGAATATCATCTGCTTTTAGTTTTGTTGAGAATGATAAGTCTTCATTAATTATCCCGAACTTTTTTAGTTCTTCGGTTGGTAAATTTTCATTTTGCATAATTGGTAGTTATTAATTGGTTTACTTTTATAAGGTCATTTAAAAAATGAGTAGGATTGATGTTTTTTCCGAATTCTTTCACAGAAAAGTGCAAATGCGGTCCAGTTGAATTTCCAGAACTTCCGCTTTTAGCGATGATAAAACCAGCTTTTACAAACTCTCCGACACTATAATAAATTTCTGAAAGATGGAGATAGGCAGTCTCAAAACGGTCAAAGTGTTTAATTTTTATGTAATTTCCACCACCATTACTGTCCCATCCTGTTTCAGTGACTTTCCCGTCCAGAACCGAATAGACATTTTCGTAATTCGCAATCAAGTCAATTCCATTATGAAATTTAGATGCTCCAAAAATCGGATGAGTCCTTATTCCATAAGGTGATGTGACAGAGATTTCACTATTTAATGGCATTACAATTTTTAAATAATTCATATCTCGTGCTTCATTTACCAAACTGTATTGAGACAATTGATTATTATTATTTTTAATTTGATCGAGCATTTTAGTTTGAGCTACTAAAATCAAGGAATCCTGTGATTTTTTGAACTTCCATTTTTTGTTGTTAGCGGATGAATTCTCTTTAAGTAATGTTTGCAGAGAGTCGAGTTCTTTTTTCAAGTCGGCTTTTGAGGTACTGTGAAAAAAATCCTTCCACGACTTTTTCTCTTTTTTTGGCTTCGGATTGTCCGCTTCTTTTACTTGCTCTATTACTTTTGGAGTTTCCGATTTCTTCGGCAGTGTAGGTGTCAGCGTATTGAACTGCCCGAAAACTGTTATCTGAAAAGACAATATTAACACTGCTATAAAATATTTTTCTATGGTTTTCATTTATGCTGTTTTTATATGTTCATTGACAATGAGTTCCACTTCTTTATTGATTTTTCTGAAATTGGTCATCAGAACTTCTTCTTTACGGTTGTTTCCAGCTTTGTCTATAAATGAATAGTAAACTGGCATCGGAATGTAGTTTTGTTCTTCTTGTTTAATGGCTTTCATATCCAAGTTGATTTTTCCATTAATTGCTGATGTTTTGTATTCATCGGTATCATTTTCTTCTCCTTGAGCTATCATTCCTACCATTTCTCCTGTTCTTAATGCTGCAATTTTTCCCGCAGGAATCATAAAGTCCATCTTTTCATTAATGCTAGTTGTTGTTCCTTGCTGTGAAATAGATTGGGAAAACGATTTCTGTTTGATTTTTCCAAAGAGTTTCTCTAACCAATCGAGTGTATTTTTATCTCTTGCCGAACCAGAAAGAATATTCCCAACAATGGCAGAAATAGTATCTGCGACTTCTTTTTTGTAAAACTGACGAAGCTGTGGTATTTCTTGCAATCCTAATAATACTGCAACTCTGTTGCTTCTTGCGGTGGCTACCACATTGTCGATTTTATGAATGTAAATAGTAGGAAACTCATCGGCGATAATTCCTCCTGGTAAATTATGTTTGGAATTGACCAAACGTAAAGTTCTGTTCAGAACTGCAGAATACAGCGCCGAATTAATATCCTGTGTTCCTGGATCGGAAGCGAGAATTAGAATGGACGGATTTTCTCTGTCTGTTATTTTCAATTCGACTTCATCTCCTGAAAAAACCCAAAAACTTTCTTTAGTCGCTAATCTTGAAAGAAATATTTTTAATGTTCCTATTTGTCCTTCCAATTGGTCAAACGCTTTATTATCATAGGCTGTTTTGAATGGTGAAAGCAAGGAACCAATCTCTTCATTGGTAAATAATGTATCGAAAATTTCTTGATAGCTGCGATTCATAAAAGAAAGAATATGGGGCAAATCTGAATATTTTCCGTTCTCTAGTTTTGCAAAAAAATAAATGCAGGAAGCCAAAAAGTTGATAGCAGATTGGGTGAAAAATGCTTCAGAGCCTCCTCCCGAACTTGAACCTCCTTTTTGCAAAGATGACACCATTGATTCTGCCATTTCCTGGGCTTCCGCCAAAGTTTGGATGTATTTTTTATGAAATGGATTGACTCTCCTTGATTTTTCGACTTCATTTAAGTTAATTACATGAAAGCTGTAATTATAATCCGAATCTTTGCTTTTTTTCAGCAGGTAATGGTAGTATGCAATCTGTGCCAAATCGGGAAATTTAAAATCATAAATGCAAAGACAAAAACCTTTGGCAATCATCTGTCGGATAGCTGGATTAATCACGCCGAAAGATTTTCCAGAGCCAGGTGTTCCAATCACCATTGTTCCACGAAAAGGATTCAGATTAATCCAACCTTTATTGCTTTTTCCTTTGTATCTAAATAAATAAGGAATGTTGATATTAGTATCTGACTTTATCAGTTCCTGATTTTGGTCAAAAGATTCTTCCTCGACGTTCCATCGGTCTTTTCCCATCTTTTGCTGCATCAATTTTGAAATGCTGTCAGCTCCCATCTGAAGAATGACTGCTCCCAAAAATGAAAGAATTGCATATATGACCTGATAGAGATTAAAGCCTGGAAATATTTTGGGGAGTTTTACATTTCCAGCTTCATTCTGCACAATCAGAGATGAAAAAATCATGATTAATCCTAATACCATTGGAACCACAATCTCTGTAGAAATATTTAAGTCTTTCTTTTTTTTGGCTTTCGTTCCAACAGCTACCAATCCTATCAAAATCAATGTGGCAAACTTGGCATTGATAGGAGGGTAAATAAAACTCAGCTTTGAGAAGTTTTTCAATAAATAGGATACAACTGGAATATTGGCATGAAGATAAAAAAGCGATGCACAATCTAATGCCACGACAGCATACACTGCCTTCTGTAGGAAACCGTAAATCTTGATTTGATGTTGTTGCTCTTGCATTTCTTGAATTAAAAAATTAAGGGAATAAAAGATTAAAAAATTGGAAGAGACACTGCCTCTAGAATGTATCAGCTTTAAGAATATCTGAATAGTTCACTTTCATTTCGATGGTTCTTCCTGAAAGTTGTTCTTCAATTAATCGTACCATCATTACTTTACTGTTTGGAAAGGTGAATTTTTTGAAGACATAAATATTTCTGAAATTTTTACGGAAGTGTTTTTGTGGATTCAGTTGAAAAATGGGAGTCATCTCAATACTTTGATTGTTGGTGGCTTTATATATTTTTTTGTCTTCTATGGAAAATTTCAAGTCTTCAATATCATAACTCAGATTTGAATTGTTCTTAAAAGTCATATCCAAAAAAATATAATCACTCATTACATACACATTGTTCAACTGAATATTGAGTTTCAGATTTTTCTCTTCTCTGATGGGATTTTTTTCTGAGCTTTTCTGAATAATATCCATTGCAAACTTTCTCAATTCAAGATTAGAAAACACCATTTTATCAAACTCAATAGGTTGCATATTTTCGGGCTGAATATGAATATTGGTAACCGTATTTAAGTTTTCGGAATTTCTGTAAACTGCTTTGTACTGAGCAATAAATGATTGTCCAACAACACTTATAACTCCAATGTTTTGTCCACTAGTAAAAGTTGTCTGCTTTTTTATTTTTTCTGTCTCATTAGATTCGGGACTGTCCGTAATTTTAATTCTGGCAATATTGGTGGTCGGTAAATCTCCCGTAAGTTTTTGAGTAGATAAATCAACGTACTGAATCGGTTCAGGTGAAATAATGTGTAAATTAATTCCTTCTGTAATTTCTATTTCGGGTAAATCCGAAATAATTTGTTCTTTGGTTGCCGTTTGTGCGGTTAAAAATTGAGCTGTAAATAGTAACAGACTATATAATATCGTTTTCATTTTTTATTTTTTTGTTGGTTTTGTGAATCTTTGAGTTGTTTTTCGTCAATCAGAAATACGTAAGAATTGTACTTCAATTTGGCTTTGTTGGTTTTAATCAGGTTGGCAATAGATTTGGAAGTGGATGTAAATAATTTAGAACCAAGACTGGTAAAAAATCCTTGTCCGCCCATATCCATTTGAGTTCCTTGTACAGAATTGCTTCCCATTTCTCTTATCATATCTCTGAAAACACTTTGGGGTACATACAATCCTTTCATTCCATCCACATCATAGATAGAAAGATTGACAGGAAAAATTTCTCCTTTCGTAAATACGGATACAATTGTAAGATCAACTCTTTGCATTGAAAATCCCGAAATCTGTCCATATAAAATGGAACCTTTGCTTATTTTTCTGTTGCTTATGAAGATGTCCTCCAACAGTCGAAATCTAATCCTGCTTCCTAGAAAGCCTTTATTGTTTTCATCAATCACGGCTTTGATAAAGCTGTTTTCTTTTTCTTTGTAAAAAGCATTGAAATCGTTATTAATACCTGATTTGCTAACATTGAAAGTAGAATTAAGAAACTCGTCCATTTTTTCTTTACTGGTTTTGAGTCTCTGTTCAGCTGCTAGTTTGCTTTGATACTCTGGGTCTCGTGCTTTTTCTAAAGAATCCATCACCAGCATTTGCTGTTTCAGATATTTTACGGGATCTTGTGGCTCATTTTTGGAAGGAGCTTTCTGACTTTCTGAATCAAATCCATTTTCTTGCTTTCCGTAAGATTTGTCATTCAGCATCCTGATAATTTCAGAAGACCTTTGGTAATCTTTATCTTCTCTCTGAGATGAATTAGGGCTATAATAAGAAGATGGATTTCCTTTTTCACGATATTGATTTTGTCTTGAAGAAACGGCTTTTAATGAATCGATTTTTCTTTTTTGAGCTAGTGATAATTGGTCATCATAGTTGTATAAGCTGTCTTCTTCTTTGTCCAAACCTTCCAACATGGTTCTGTTGTCATCTTTTTTGAAAAATGCATCATACGCATCATTCTTCGTCATAATAGAATCCTGTGTTTCACCGAGTGAAAGTGACAATTCTTTAGGTTGATCTTTTTCCGATGTGTCTTCTTTGGTAAACTGTGCTCCTACATATACAAATAGCAGCAGAAACGGCAATGCTAAAAGTGGCAAAACATATTTTCTCTGTTTGAAGTCAATTTTTTTCATTTATTTTTGATTTTTAGATAAATTGCCTCCGGTGCTACCGGCCATTTCGCAATTTTTGGTATTGGTTAAACAAGTAGTCAATTCGTAAGCTGTCTTCTTTTTGTAATTCTTTATGTTCGCTTTTCACTTTCAGTGATTTAAGTTCATCCACTATTTTTCTCATTTCTTTTTCATTATTTATGGTGGTATTTTGTTCCATTTTACTTTTGGAATACAAAATCGGAGGCTTTATTTTAAAAGCATTATCTGAAGGGAAAAAGATGCCTTGAATGAGAGAGCCAATAAAGGAAACCGATAAAAATACCATCGAATAGATGAAGAATTTTTTCGGATGTTGACTTGCCCAATTCAGCCATTTTTGTCCAGTTTGTGTTAGTGTAGTATTCATTTTTAGTACGAATTTTTGGTTTGGTTAGAGATTTCTTCGTTATCTAGGATTCGCCAGTTTTTAAGCATTACGCCATGAGGATTATTAGGACTTCGGATAATGTCATCAAAATAACCTTCAGTAATGAGTTTTCTTGTAATGACGGAAGATTTTCTGGTAATCATCTGCTTTCCGAAAAAAGCAAACTTCTTCTGCTCCATATTAATTGTAATAGAATCTGCGTGAATACTGACCATTGAACTAGAGGCAATAATTTGATTGTAAAAGCCTTTTTCTTTCAGATTGGTGTATTCTTTTTTTCCACTGTCATCAATGAGATATAATGATTTTTGGATATTATCCTTGATATAAGCATCATCTGGAGCTAGCGTAAAAAACAATCGATGGAAAAGCTCAATCTGCGCTTTGTATTCTACAGGTCTGTTGAGTAAAACATCGGTTTGCTTTGCCAGTACAGGAACTCCATTATCTAAAATATAAATGGATTTTCTGGAATCTTCAATTATTCTGTATGCAAAGAAGAAACCTGCTATAACGATGAAGACCGCAAACACAATGGCAGAGATGGAAACCACCTTGTTGATTTTAATTCTTTGTTCTATATTTTTAATAAGCATTTTTTTTAGTTGTTGGTTGTTGGTTGTTGGTTGATTGTTGATAGTTGATAGTTGTCGGTTATCGGTTGTCGGTTGTCGGTTTGATGATTATATTTACTTTCCTTTTTTCATGGCTTCTTGAACTCTTCCTGATGCTGAACCTGCTGCTGCACTTTTTGCAGCGGATGATGCGATAGAAGCTCCTCCTGTTTTTGCAGTTAATATTGCTGTTTTGGCACTGCTCGTCATTTTTCCTACAGCACTTTTCATCTTGGTCATCGCTCCAGCTCCTCCTGCAGTAACAATGGTATCGGCAATGGTGGGTGTCATCAGAACTCCAATTCCCGTAACGATATAGGCAACGCAGGTAAACAATTGGTTATAAATCATTCCCGAATTACTTACATAGATCATCAGAGCATCTAGGTTGGTGATGGTTCCGTTGGATAGAAGGGTGTCATATCGTTCTATTTCCATGGTATAGCCAGAAGCAATCAATTGCTGTCCGATATTGATAATCGTATAAGCCACAAAAGTGTAGAGATTGATATTGATAAATTTAGACACCCAGCTGTACAAGGAATTTTCAAATCCTGGAACTAGTGCCATTCCAACCGCAATAGGTCCTAAAATAATAAGGATATATGCCCAAATTTTTTGGATGAAGAAAATAAGATACACACAAATTCTCAAGATGGAAAGACAGACAAATTCAATGACTTCAGCGACTAATTTTTGCATTTGGAACTGCATTCTAATCTGCCATTCTTTGATGGGTTGTATCAATTTGTCTAATCCTTCACTTACATCAAACCAAGAATCATCAGCGTTTTGACTGGTGTTGTTGATGACTTCCTGTTTGGCATCTTCTTCCGCATTGAGTTTGATGACGGCATCTAATAGTTGCTGTTGCTTTTTGAACCTTTGCACTCGTAAATCATTGACTTCAGATTCAATGTCACTGAAGATGGCAATTCCTGGTTGAGCTATGGCTTCAAAAGGGGCTTGTATCAGATTGACAAATCCTGGCCAATAAACAAGCGTAAATCCAATCAGAATTGGTTTTAGCATGGGAGTAATTTCCCATTCTCTGTCTCCAGCCGCCATTTGCCAGCCCATATATCCGAGATACATCAAGGCTCCTAATCCTCCAATGGCTTTTCCTACCAAGGCAGAACCTTGAGCACTATCTTGTACACTGTTATCCAATTTGGTAAAGATTTCCATAAACCATTTTTCGAAAGCGCCGTCGCCTTTTAAAAATTGGAGCAGACTGCTGTAATCGCTGTCTGTTTGGGAAAATCCCATAATTGGCAATACTATTGCCAAAAGACAAAATAATAAGGTGAGTTTTTTATTCATTTCTAAAATCGGTGTTTATATTGTTGCATGGTGTTATGAACAATTTGTTTATCTGAAGCAGGTGTCCATTGGTTGGGTAAAGCAGTAGATAAATGGTTTTTAAAAATATTTTTATAATCTAATAGAAGTGTAGTCCTGTCATTGTACTTCTTTAATTCCTGAACAAAATTTCTCCATTTGATGAGTGTTTCATGGTACATCAGGAAGCGTTTTCCTCTGGGCATATCCATACTTCGGGACATGGCATATTTTTCTTTAATAAGATCCAATTCTTCCTGCCATCTTTTTAATGTGCCTGTGGTATTGAGCGTTTCATATGTTTGCTGATCTTTCAGTCTCCATTCTATAAAATTTTGAGGGGTGTTGGGAAATTCAGTAATGGGTTTCAGCATCCTCTTATAGTATAAAAGCCATAGCGGATCGGCATCAACGGTGGCAGAAGTCCAATGCGCAAAATCCTGAACACTTCTTTTGTAAATCGTATCAGAAGCGGCTTTGATTTTTTTTGCTTCTTCTTCCTGAAGTTTTAACTGGGCTAATCTTAAATTTTGTTCTCCGTTTGGTTTTAATGGTCGAATATCTTCACCATTCTTATAGGCTCTATTGATACTCGGTGCCCACATTCCCCAAACTGTAGCATAGGCAAAATTGGTCTGAATGCCTAAAAAATATTTCGGATAAGGTCGCCAATCTCCCCAGCTTTCAAAAGTCATTCTTTTGTGTTGGGCTACAATGGAGGGATCGTTCAATTTCTTTATACTTTGTCCAAATGCTGAAGTTGCAATAAATAGTAAGAGGACAAATTTTCCTTTTTTAACTATATTTTTCATCTGTTTATCTTTTTGTTTCTAATTAAAGATGTATTTATATTTTGTGATAATATCTCCGACAATTGCTCTGTCTATGTTGATATAATTTCGAAGCTTGGGAATCTGATATAGATAAGGGATTTTCTTGGCATTCTCTAATCGCAAGATGATATAGAGAATATTTCCATTGATGTTTCTTACCCTTGTAAAGACTTTTTCGATGAGCATTTCTCTATCACTGGCATCCATCAAGAAATCTTTGTTTTCATTCAGAATATCCTGCGATACTTCTTGTTTAAGCTTCATTGCTTGATTTCCGATTTCGACATAGTATTTGGAAACCAAGATGGCATATTCAGGATGTTGGGCAGATAAATCCAGCATTCTGTTTGAGTTGGTCACAACCTTGCCTAGATACTGATAGAGATAGATGAGTTTTTTGCTTTGAGTAAGCGCTGAATTGACATTTTTGAGTTGCTGATAAATGTATTCTTGAACGGCAATTACTTGTGCAGTTTTGTTTTTAATATCGTCATACAACTGTTTTTGCTTTTCATAAGAATTTAAAAATGCTTGTTCGCTTCCCATTCTTACCGCATGATCTTTTGTCATTTGTGCAAAAAGCTTGTCATTGAATACTATTTGTTGGCTTTTGATTAAAATTCCAAAAAATGTCAATAATCCAAAGGTTACTATTTTTTTGCTCATTACTTTATTATTTTCTTAGTAAGGTATTCACGAAATGTATTCATCGACTGAAAGGAGATAATCTTCGATTTCATTTCTAAAAAGATTTAATATTTTTCATAATGCTTTCTACCACTTGTTTATCTCTGTTGACATAATATTGGAAAGCCCTTTTGTTGCGTAATACTTTGGCTTTGATATCTCTGATTTTTAAGAGCATATGGGTAGAATTTCTGCTAAGTGTTTTGACTTCACCCAATGCGTAATCCAATAAAATTTTGCGTTCTGATTTTTCCATTTGATTAATAGCTCCATAAGAAATCACTATTCCCATGATTAACCGTGTTACCATTTGCAAATCGTCCACAAACTGTACTTGGGATGGCAATACTGCAATAATGGAATAAGGAGCTGAATTGATTTCATTGATAATGTCTGTCTGATTTTGAGTAATTTTATTAACTTCTCTACTCATTGCTATTCCCGTAGGAATTGCCTGAATGGCAAATGAAACAATCCTCAATCTGTCTTGAACTTTAGTGACTTTGTCTTTAAAGTTGTTCCATTGGGTTCTATTGGCGGTTTCTATGGTAGCATTGGCTGTTTGTTTTTGCCTCATTTCTTTTTGCCTTTCATTTTCTTTCATTGTCGCATTAATCTCAAGATTCATCATTGGAAAGGAAACATTTTCCTGCTGCCAAGCTGGTGTGGAACCACCTCCGGAAGAAGTTAACACAACATAAATCAATGGTATCAATAGGATTTGAGAAAATTTCTTCATCGTAAGATTTTTAAAAATTTCTTTTATATCGGTTCATTATACTTTCCACAATGCCTTTATCAGTATTGATGTATCCTGCAAATGGATTAATGGAATTCCAAAATCCTAATCGGTTGGCTTTTTCTAATCGCAGTTTGATTGCCAAAAGCCACAATTTTAGATTTTTTACATTTTCTGAAATATTATGCAGGATTTTGTAACGGTCTCCTGCAGTAGCCAAATTGAGCTCTCCAGATGCCAGAATATCAGAAACATCGGTAACAATTTTTAGACTTTGCTCGTAGGTTTTCTGTGAAGCTTTAACTCCAAATATGGCATATTGCGGATGTTGTGATGCCAATTGTACCACTTGTGAGGAATAGGTATAACATTTATTCAATTCAGAATAAATTCCTTTTACCTGAACTCCGTTTTGTAAGGTTCCTGAAACTTCTTTCAGCCCCTTCAGTATTTTGTTCTGAATATCATTGGCAGCTACCATCTGTGTTCCTACCCACTCTTGTGCATCTTTCAATTTGGAGGTTTCGTCAATGACTTCATTCTGTTTGGCTTTCAAATTTTCTGAATACAAAATCATAGCAGCCGTTACAGTCGGGTCGATGTAAGTGTTTTGGGAAAAGCTCATTATTCCCCAAAAAGAGAAAAGCAGCATTACTATTTTTAGACTAAACTTTTTCATATAGCTCTTGTTTTTGTTTGATTAATTCTGAAAAACTGATGTTTTGATCTTCTAATTCTTGCAAAATAATTTTGAACATATTTTTTCCTTTGTGTTTTGTTTTCATCAATCTGTAAAAAGAATTTATTTTATCATCCAAAGGATTTTGGTAGAGATTCACGAGCGAAACCAAATTTTCAAGGCTGTCCCCGAAATTTTTTAAATCATCAACAATCTTGCATAAGGCTTCATCATAGTTTCCGTATTTCTGCACGTAATATTCAACTGTAGACTTTTCGGGTTTTTCGGTTGTGTAGGTTAAATATTGTTCTAATGATACTTCATTTCCATAGACTTCTCCTTTAGAACCTCTTTTCAGGTAAAATTCTTTGAATCGGCTTCTTCCAAATTTGTTGTTCAAGTTGTTAATGGTGAAAATTTTATTCTGTTCCACCTTATTTAAAGAAAGTAAAGCAGCAATTCGGTCAAAATTGTCCTTAAACTTGGTCTGATCCAACAAAATGAACGTATCAGAATTGTTGATGATGGAGTCTTTTACTACAGCATTTCCAATAATATCATCGAGTTCCTGAGTTACCACGACAGCCTCTCCCCAAAATTTTCTAACCGTTTTGTAGAGATAGAGAATATATCCTCCCATCAGTTTACTTGCAATGGCTTTCCACGCTTCTTCTATGATTAAAGCTTTCCTGCGGTCTTTTCTTAATCTCATTTTCTGAATGAAGGTATCCATAATAATGAGCGTTACAATCGGAAACAATTTGGGATTGTCCTTTACATTGTCAATTTCAAAAACAATGAATGGTTCATCAAATAGACTCTCGTCTGCTTTATTATTTAAGGTGGTTCCATATCTTCCGCCTTTGTAAAAGTCCTTCAGAACAAATAAGAAAGTACGCAGGTTGAATTCTTTTTCGTTGATTTTGTGCTTTTTATTGTTTAAGTAAACCGGTAGGAACCGGTCGCAATACTCATAGAATCCATTGAAAGAAAGTTCTTTCGTTTCCAGTTTTTCTTCGAGTTCCTTAATTTTTTTGATGATGGCTTTTCTAAAGGATTCGTTCCATTCTTCTGCAGATTTAGGTTGTCTAATGATTTCATTGGATTTGATAAGAATGAGTTGTGTTTCGTTATAAATTTTTCGCTTTTCTTCGTCATTCAATGTTTCATACACTTCATAAACCTTGTAGAATTTTTCGCTGTCATAGTCAGGATTATTTAAATTTTTATCGGGGTGATACTCAATTGCCAACTTTCGGAAGGCTTCTTTAATCTCATCAGATTTGGCATCGAATGGAATACCTAAAATATCATAGTAGCTTCTTTGCTTATTGGTTTCATTCTCATATTCTGTAAATAGATCTTCTTCGTGAATGTTATATTTATTCAGATAAAGAATCAATTCTTCTGAACTTTTATTTTCATACCAGCATGTTCCCGAATTAAAATATTGATGATAATAAGACATCAGTACGTTATCTAGTATAGACTTTTGTGCGGATGACATTACCGCATCGGGACCTTGCCAAATCAAGAAAATCAAATTGGTTAAAAATTCAATTTTCTCAATATTAAACTCTTCTTTGTTCATCAGAAATGGGTTCATAGTAATGGGTTTTTCTTCGGTGTATTGAATATATCTTCCTCCCTTATACTTGCAGGTTCCTGAATAGGAATCTCCTGTATCCACAATGACTACGTCATAATTATACGTGAGATATTGCTCGATAATATTATTCATCAGAAATGATTTTCCCGAACCTGATGGACCTAAAACGAATTTGTTTCTGTTGTTGATTCTTCCTGTTTTCATAGGTAAATCTGAAGGATCTACTTTCAGTGGAACACCTTGTCTGTCCGTAAATCGTAAATAAAAATTCGATTCTTCGTTCACGGGGTAACTTTCTTTAAAAAAAAAACACAAGGCCGCTTCGCTTGTCGTCATAAATAAATCATATTCCCTTAATTCCGTTGCATTTCCTGGAATGGCTGCTCGAAAGAGTTCCAACTGGTTGTAAGCATTTTTGGAAACAATTATACCTTTGGTAAAGAGTTTATTTTCAATCAGGGATTGTGTCCCCTCCATTTCTTCCAGCGTATTTGTTGAAAATAAAATCGAAAAATGTGCATTCACAACGAGTTGTCCATCAACAGCGATATTATGAAGTAGGGTTTGAATTTCTTCTGCAATGATGGCATTACTCGGAGAATTGTTGGCTGCTCCTTCGTGCTTTTTCTTTTTTTTATCGAGTTCTCTTTGCTGTGGTGCTTGTAGTGGAATGGTAATAATCTGATTATAAACAATCGTTTCATAGTCTTCCAATTCATTAATGAAGGTGAAATTATCGACGGCTGTTTCTGATGCAGCTCCGTTTCCTCCCAAAATAGAATAGGGTTCTATTTCTGAAGGCAAATCAATATTTTCTACATCGACATAAGAAATGTTTTTTACAAATCTTTTGCCTATTTTCAGATATTCGTTGGTGCTTTTGATATTATCAAATGTTGGTACCTCTGAAAATTTCATCGACAAAACTCCAGAAATGTAATACTCAAAATCCTTCTCCAATAAAAATTGTGGTTCGCAATCGCTCTGTTTTAATAGCATAAAAACTTTCTGGCATTTATCTCGAAGTTCTTTGTAGCCTTTTTCCGAGTGGTTGTACTGCTTGTTTTTCTTTTTCAGTTTGTCATCCACAATATCGGTAAACAGCAATACCGTTTCAATGGTTTTAAAAAGCCTTCCATCAAAATGCTCTGAATATTTTTGTTGAAGAAACTGATGAGATGGTTCTGCTATATATTTCTTTTTTGAAAAAATATCGAGTTTCTGAACAATTCTTCCTTCTCCAATAATCGAAACAACTTGATTTAAAATGGTATGAAAATGGAGATAATTATCAGGATCGGCGGAATATTGCTCGACCATATTTTTTATCTTAATTCCAATAATAGGGTTTCCATACTGTCCGAAAAGAACATCAAAATCCCAATTGAAATCTTTCCCGTAATCGTATCCGATAAAAGGAATATCAAATGCTTGTTTCTTTTTTGTTGCCATGTTGCAAAAGTCTTTTGTTGTTAAATCTTTTTGGAAAAATGAATATTTGATTGAAATTTTTGGTTTTGTCGTACAAACCGTACTTGTCCTGCCTTTTGAAGATGAAATAAACACCTCCTGCAGTAACTACCAATCCTAATAATGAACCGAGTAAACCGAATTTGGAGAGAATCAATGCGGCTATAACTCCGCCTCCGATGACACCAACTGCATAAAAGATGTATTTCCCTTTGAGTCCGAAAAATACAAGGGGTTTTTTAAGCCCCTTGTAAAGGTAAAATCCCATTTTAGGCAAAAAATGCGGTGACGAATTCTGGAACGACAATGAGGAAAATCATTGCTCCTCCATAACCGAGAATTTCTTTGTTGACATCTTGGTCTCCATTCGTCCATTTATTATACACTCGAAGACCGCCAATGAAACCAACTAGTCCGCCCACGGCTTTTAAAATCAGCTTGATGGGATCCCAATAATCTTTGATGTCACTTGCTGCGTTGGAAATGGCAGTGGCACCTCCTTGTGCAAAGGCTGGAGAAATGGCTAAAAGAAGGATGAAAGCAGTAAATACTTTTTTCATCATTTGGTGTTTTTTAAATTTTTGATTCATAATACATAAGGTTTTAAAAAGGTTAATATTGAATTTGAGGGGTTAAGATTAGAGCATAGGATACCCTGCAACGGTTTTTTAATACGTTGTTTTTGAGCGCTTTAAATATTTTTATTGTAACTTACATAATGGAATGATATATCTTATATCCGTCATTATGGGAAATCATCTGCACGCTGGTTTCTGCCAGATTGAGCAATTGATGCCACTTATTTCTGTTTGATTTTTGAATGGATAAACCTTGTTCTTCTTGAATATGGTTTTGATGATTTTCGTTATTTTTTGACTGAATAGCTTCTATATTTTCAGTTGTATTTTTTATTGGTTCTTCCAACTGGTCAAAACCATCCAAGTCTTGTTCGGATTCAAATCTTCTTCTTAATTCTTCCAAATCGGGGTTTTCTTCAAAGGTGTTTTGAGCTTGAGCTGTCGGAATTTCACTTTTCAAGAAAGATTTTGGAGTGCGAATATTTTCTACATCTTCAATTCCGACTGAACTTGGAGGAAGGTTCTCTGACTGCGCAAAATCAGCAAGTGAAAATTCTTCTGTAGCATCGGTAGGTATGGTTTTCTCTTTTTTTAAAAAAAGGTCGTAAACTATGTTTCCAGCATAGTACAGGAAATAGGCTCCTAGAAGGATAAGTGAATATTTTAACATTTGTGTTTTTATTTAAAGGGTTATTTTTAAAATGCTGTTTATTTGGTCAATAATTTCATTAAAAGGCTTTTTTACGGCATATTTTTGTTCGTAGGTCAGCTTTCTGGTATCTATGGTTTGAAGGCAGTTTCTTTTGAGTACAGGATTTTCAATGAGTGTTCCATATTTTGAAATTTCTTCATCCATTTCCTTTTGGTTAGGGTATTTGTAGCCTTTGTCGTATTTGGATCTGATAAATATTCGTTCTGCTTCACTTTCCAGTAAGCCTAACAGATTTTTAAATACCAAAGTTGATTTTACCGATACATCAGAATATTCAAAAGGAATGATGATAAAATCGCTGTAAATGAGTAAATCAGTATATTTTTGGTCGAGTGTTCCTGCCAAATCAAAAAGGTTGATCTCTTCACTTTCCTTCATATTAATGAGGGTTTCAAAATCGGAAAAAGGTTGCTCTTCGTCTTCGCCAATGGTTTCTACTTCATAAAATTTTGGAAGGTCTGACTGTTCGTCTTCTTTCCATTTGTAGTAGAAGGATTTTTGAAAATCGAAATCATATACCTTTATTTTCCTTTCTGATAAAGCAGAAATGTAATTAGCAAAGGCAATGGCAAGTGTCGTTTTTCCTGTTCCTCCTTTTTGCGTGGCAAATGTGATAATCATAATTTCTTTCTTTTTTTTCTTTTTTTGAGTTCTTCTTCCGCAGGGTCTTTTGATGTTCCTGAATGTTTTGTCCATTCAAAAAACATTTCATTTACTGCTTTTGATAATTCTTTTGCTTCATTACTTTCAGTCTGGTTTATTGTTTTAGCTTCATTGGTTTGATTTGGATTTAAAAATTTTTGATATTCCTTTTCTCCAATTAATGATTGAAGTTCTCCTACATAATGCTGTTTTGCGTTAACTGCATAATAGATTCCTTCTTCTGATTTTATAATTTTAACGTTATTATTGCTTTGTGTTTTGAGATAGTTTCTTACCTCATTTTTTATCGAATTGAATACTTCCTTGCTCTTTCTTTTCTTGTTCTCGAATAGCATAAAACCCTTGGGAACATTTTCCGGATTCTCCTGCTTCAGATATTCTATCAACACTTGTTTAGAAATTTCATCTGATAAATTGTAATCTTTTAAGCTTTCAAATAGTTTCTTATCCATTACTTCGGAAGTGAATTCAAACAAATCATTCATTTTCAGAATATCACTTCCTTTGTAAATCGTTTCGGTTTTATGGTCAATTAAAGTGTAACCAAAAGGGCGGAGTCCGCCTTCCGATTTTTCTTTGCTTTGAGATTTTTCATCGACTTGATGAAAAACTACATCAATTCCAAACACTTCTCTGAGCTTTTTCTGAAGCTCGCTTTCAAATTCAATTTTAGGCTTCCAATTTTCTTTTTGTTTTTCTTCAGGAAGCATTTTTTCTAAATGTCTCCGGTCTTCCACTTTGAAAACCTTGTTAGAATATACCTCTTTATATTTATTCAAAATCGCCTTGATTTGCTTTGTTCTATTGTCATTTTTAACATTGCTGAAAACGAGCTGATTTCCATTTATTGTTTTCTCTCGAACTCCATTTTTTAGAATATCCAAAGCATTTTTATCATTTTTGTTCTTTGCCAACTTGAATCCGTTTCTTTCCATTAAGATTTCCAGTTGCTTCAACGAACTTATATTGTAGCTCAAAAGTTTGCTAATAATCTCTTCGTTGTTTTTGCCATAAATCCTTTCCTTTACATCGGTCAGCGCTTTTTGGGCTTTGAGTTTTTCATAGCTGTCGTTGAGCTTTTTCCCAGTCGATTTATCAACTCTTGTGGAAATGATGTGCACGTGGTTATTTTCGGTATCATTATGAAAAATCACGATGAACGGTTGGTTTCCGTAACCCATTTCCTGCATAAAATCTTCCGCAACTTTTGTTAATTCCTCTTTGCTGTGCTGTTGAAATTTTGTTGAAATTACCGCGTGGAATTGTGGCTTTTTTACTTTTTCATTTTTTGAAATGGATTTGAGATAATTTCTTACTTCTTCCTGACTGCTGCTTTCATTAATGAAGGAAGGAAAATTTTTCATCAGCATTAATTCACCAGCCCCTTTCTCTACTTTTTTATCATTATACTGTACACCATGAAAATTGGAACTTGCCGATCCTAAAATCTTAACTATCATCAGCTATTAAGGAGTAGATTTTGAGAAAAATTTCGTTTTGCTTTTCTTTCAGTTCAGTAATGGTTTTCAGTTGGCTTTGGAAATAATTTAATTCCTTACTGCTGATAAATTTTTGAGCGTTTGCAATTCTGGCAATCTGATTGATGTTGGTCTCAATTTTTATGAAGATGTTATCTTGTTTTTCAATGAACGTCAATATCTTTTTTCTCTCATCTTCTAAAATTCTATTTTCAACTGATGCGATGATTAAGTTGGTTAGAGTGATGTTTTTTTCTTTGCAAATTTTTTTCCAGTGTTGTTTTCTTGTTTTGGATATCCTAATTTTTATATAGTCTCTTTTTTCCATTTTTTATCAAACTCCTTGTAGCTATTTTCTATGGCAAATAAGGTTTCCTCCAGTTGGAGTATCCTTGAACTTCTCCGTAAGTATAATAGGAAGTGGACATTGCATTTAAAGAAGTCTGCGGAATTTGTATGGCATAATTTTCGAGTAAGGCAGGAAAATACTGCGTAGAATTTTCGGAATGTAGCAGAGCAATCTGATTCGGAATATAGCCTATATCGCTGTATATATTAGCAATGCTAATAAAAGCATCTCCAGTGATAGGGGCAGAATCTGAGGATCTGTAGATTTGAAAATGAACATTGACAATACCTTGAATTTTTCTGAATGTTATAGCTCCCTTTAATCCTCCGAAATTTTTGGTTCCGATGGTATAGGATTTTGAGGCGGTCAGATATGTATTAGTATTTCCCCAATAGTTCACTGGTGCAGACCATACCGAAGTTGCTGTTAGTCCAGCTGTACTGTTTGGATCTAACGTTAATACAATATAGTATTCAATAGGAGCTATCTCTTTTGAAAAAGACTGCCATAAGGTTCCGTCAAAATAATAAGGGGCTGCTTCGGTAATGTTTTTAATCTGACCTGTCAAATTTGAAGGAGGAGATGTTGCATAAACCACTGCTCCTTGCTTAGCAGATGAATACGCTTTGGCTGCTAATTGATTTCCTGTAATACGTGGTGGAATAATTCCATCATAATGACTAATATCGTTTGGCTTTCCTACAACTTCTAAAGTAGTCTCTGGAGTTTGGGTGTTAATCCCAACTTGTCCGTAAATTAAAGTTGTAGATAATACGAATAAAAGATAGCTCGATTTTTTCATCTCTTTTTGATTAAAATTCTGAGACAAAATTGAGCGTTAAAAATCTTTAAAACAATAGTATTCAAAGGGCTTGGGCTAAATAAGAATAGTTTGGATTAATCTGGATTCTCTAAAGATTAAAAAAGAATATTTTGGACTAATCTGGAAAATTAAATCCTATTTTAATGAAATAAAAAAAAATTCCGAAAGTTTATTTCTTCTTGTAGGAAGGGCAAAAGCATCTCTGTTTTTACTTTCTCAAAGTAGCGAAATTGATATTTTAGAAAATTAAAAATATTTTCAACGTAATGAAGCATATACATTGCATTTTCTAAATTCTTTTTTTTAATTATGCAGAATTATTATTTTTACTCAAATTTCATCTTTATTAAAAATGAAAATTTTAATTTATGAATTATAAACTTGAACTCAACAAACAAGGAGTTGTTCCTAATATTATTTTTCACAACATTATATTTGATTTTTTCAAAGTTAATATTGTAGAAAGATATCCTAAATCTATGGCTTCAACTCTGTCTCCAGATTTTGTTATATTCAAAGTTAGAACTTTAAATGATGAAATTATAAATACCAAAAAAGGAAATGGTCGAGTAAAATTAAAAGGAGATACTTTACTTACTTACAAATAAATAATAAAGGTGTTAAATTCTTATGAATACCAAAATAAAATCATCAATAGAGAAACTGCCAAACAAAAATTTGTTGATTTTATTTTAGGCCTAGTAGTTTCTAACTACAAAATTAATTGATGTTTATTTTTTAGTCATTAACGAAAAAATACCGTTTTTTATTTGCTATTATATCTAGCTCTATTTTAACAAAAAACAAGTTCCGCAGTTTTTTCCCCTTTTTGTAAAAAAAGGCAAGAGAGTCTTTGGACTCAAAACTTGAAAAGTTTGTGGGTACAAAGACACATCTTGCCAAACAAAAGGTCATAATTTTCAGAGCCCTAAAAATATTTCTATAATATTGATAATTAGATGTTTTAGAGATTTATTGCTTTGAAAGAAAAAATTTTGAGTAAAATATTTTGAGCCTGCGTATTTTTTACTCAGGTACTTTAATAAACCATACAGAAGTTATGCAGGTTCTTGTAATAACTGAATATAATTTATACAGGTTTAGCAGTAGAATGTTCTTTTTTACACAGGGTTAATTTTGATAGAATGTTTGCTACATTTTTACAAAAGTATAAGCAGAAGGTGTGTAAAAATCACACAGGTTCTTGTTGTAGCTAAATATAATTTATTTAGGTTTAGGAATAGAATATGTCTTTTTTATGCAGAGTGAAGTTTGATACAGTTCTCCATAACATCTTTACGCAAGTAACTGTCTGTTTGTAAGTTTAATACTCAGTTACAGCAAAAATCTGTGTCTTTTTGTGCGGGTTGAGTAATGAAAAATACTTATTTATAAATAGGTGAAATGATAACTTGTATAGAATTTACTTTTATTTTTATTATAGTTGGGTAAATTTTATGCAGGTTTTGTAAGCGGATTTTACTTTGATTTGTAATGATAATTAATTCCTATTATGATTGATACCCCAATAATTTTCTAATTTGATAGAAAAAACGCTCAATTAATCTTAAATCTTGGGTTACAATTTCAGCATTTCCTTTTAGTTCTTTATCAAAAGGAAGATTTTTATTATATGAAGTTTTAAGACCATTTGGAAGAAGAACATCTACATAATAATTACCTTTTTCATCTGGTGTAAGAGAAATATTTTGAACTCTACCTTCTACAATACCAAATTCTTGGTATCGGTAATTATCTAGTTTTATTAATACTTTTTGTCCTGAAATTACTTTTCCAGAATTTACAGATGGAATAGACATTCTGCCTACTAAAGCTTCTTTATTTGTTGGTAAAATAGATAGTACTGCTTCATCTGTTTTTACAAATTGGTTTTCTCCCAAAAATTGCTGAAAACTCACCGTTCCATTTGTAGAAGAAATAATCAAATAGTTTTGTTCCCATTGCTTCAAAGATTTTCTCAATTGTTCAAAAAGTTGTAGGGTCTGAGAAGAATAATTGATTTTATCCTTTTCAGAATTTATTGCTACACCACTTTTTGTTTTATTTAAATTATTAAGAGACTCTTCTAATTGAGAAATTGAAAGCATTATACTTTTTACATTTTGTTGGGCTTGAAGATATTTTATTCTTTCATTTTCCAATTCCATCTTAGCAATTACTCCTTGATTAAAGAGTTGTTGAGAACGTTCATAATTTTTCTTGGTTAAATCAAATTTAGCATTTTCTAAATTCAATTGTTGTTGTAATGTGGCAATTCTTCCTCTACTTTCTGATAGGCTTTGGCTAGTTGCAATATCTTCTGGAGCATAAGGCTTTAGTCTTGAAAACAACCTTTCATCCTGAAAAGCTTTTGCAAAAGAATTGTAATCACTTTGTAAATCTCCTAATTTATATTTTGAAGTTTCACTTAATGGAAAATTTAATATTTGATTGGGTGAAATAGAATCAACAATTTTTTTGAGTTTTAATACATCATTATAGTTGGCAGTTGATTGTAAAATCATTAAAACATCACCTTTTTTAACTTCTTGATGATCTTTAATAAATATTTTTTCAATTTTAGAATTTGTCCTTGTCAACAGCTTTTCAGGCGGATTTTGGGAGGTTACTATAATTGGAGCTGGTACAAATTCTGGATATTTAATGAAATAACTCATCAGCAATATCATTAGTAAAATAATAAATATAATTGTATTCCCCCAACGAATCATCCAATGTGGTGGTCTCGTAAGAATGTCTTGAACACTTTCTGAACGAAGTTCTATATTATCTAATATGTCTTTTTTAGCTTCCAAGTTCCAACTGATTTTTAACAAGTCTATAATATTCTCCTTTTTTAGCCACTAATTCTGTATGAGTTCCTTCTTCTACTACTTTTCCTTTATCCAATACAATAATTTTATCTGCATGTTTTACGGTTGAAAGACGATGAGCAATCACTATAGCTGTTTTCCCTTTAAAGAATTGCTCTAAATTTTCCATAATGATTCTTTCATTATTGGCATCTAAAGCAGAAGTAGCTTCATCAAAAAAAATATATTCTGGAGATTTATATACTGCTCGAGCAATGAAAAGTCTTTGTTTTTGTCCACCACTTATTCCGATTCCTTCATTACCTATTTTAGTGTTATAACTTAACGGTAATTCTTCAATAAAATCTTTGATGTTTGCAATTTCCACTGCTTTTCTAAGTTTTTGTTTATCAATGTAATCTTCCCCGACAGCAATATTTTCAGCTATTGTGTCATTGAAAACATAACCATCTTGCATAACAACACCACAATGTTCTCGCCAAAATCTAGGAGAAATGTTTTTGATATTGGTGTTTCCTATTTTTATTTCGCCTTTATTAGGCTCATAAAATTTCATTAATAATTTGAGTAGAGTAGTTTTACCACTTCCACTAGCTCCCACGATTGCTGTGGTTTTTTGATGAGGAATTGTGAGGTTTAAATTTTCAAAAACAAATTGGTCAGAACCAATATATCTAAAAGAAACATTTTCGATTTCAATATCTTTTTTAGGGATTTCAGAAGCATAATGTTCCTCAGTATTTTCTTCATCTTCTTTATCGTGAATTTCTGCAAGCCTTTCCAAAGAGATAGATGCATCTTGATATTGTCTAATGAAATCTATTAATTGCATTAAAGGACTATTTAATTGCCCAATAATGTATTGTACCGAAAGCATCATCCCCAGAGTAAGATTACCACTTAAAACCAATTTTGCTGAAAGAAAACTCACTAAAATGTCTTTCATTTGGTTGATAAAGTTTCCTCCAGCTGATTGCCATTGTTCCAAAGAAAGTGATTTGATTCTTAACTTAAATAATTTAACTTGTAGAAACTCCCAGCCCCAGCGTTTTTGCTTTTCGGCATTATGCATCTTGATTTCCTGCATTCCGTTGACTAGTTCAATCACTTTGCTTTGTTCTTGTGAAACCTGAGAAAACCTTTTGTAATCTAATTCTCTTCTTTTTTTGAGGAAAAATGAAATCCAACCTACGTAAGCGACAGCGCCTACTAAATATATGAGAAAAAGACGATAGTCATAAAATAAAAGGACGATGTTGTAGACTACTAAATTGACCAGTGAGAATAATGTGTTGAGTGAAGAGTTGGTAAGAAGTTGTTCAATTCTATGATGATCATTGATGCGTTGCATGATATCACCCGTCATTCTTGTATCAAAAAAACTGATGGGAAGTTTCATAAGTTTGATGAAAAAATCGGAGATAATAGAAATATTTATTCTCGTAGAAAGATGAAGTAAGATCCAACTTCTTATTAACTCAATACCCATTCTACCCAAAAATAACATTACTTGAGCCAAAAGTACCAAATAAATAAAATTTAGATCTTGGTTCTGAATCCCTACATCCACAATACTTTGAGTGAGGAAGGGAAGAATGAGCGATAATAAACTTCCTGCAAATAAACCAATAGTAAGTTGAAAAACAAATGATTTATATTTTAGTAGATACTTGGACAGAAAAGAAAAGCTGGCTTTACTTTCTTCTTCTTCAAACTCGTTTTGGTAGAATTCTGGTGTTGTTTCTATAAGTAACGCAATACCTTCTTCGGTAGTTTCATTTGCATTATTACCAATCCAGTGTCTTATAAACTCTTCTCTTCTATAAGATATTAAACCATAACTTGGATCCGAAACGTAAACTTTTTCTGATTTATCAATCTTATAAACAACTACAAAATGATTCTTATTCCAATGTACTATACAAGGTAATGGTACTTCTTCTGTTAAAGTATCAAAATCTATTTGAACTCCTAAACTTCTAAACCCTAGACTCTCAGCAGCATCACTTAACCCCAGTAAAGAACTCCCTTGTCTTGTGGTCTCACTAATGTTACGAATCTTTTGCAGAAGTATAGATTTACCATAAAATTTGCTTACAATACGTAAGCAAGTAGGGCCACAATCTTTTGCATCAGGTTGCCTATAAAAAGGAAATTTATTTAACATTGGTTTTTTCTCTCAATTGCCATTTTAGACTTATAATAGCGACATAAAAAATCATAACAAACCATTTCATGTATTCTATTTTTTGATTTAAAAACACGATTCATAGTCATGTGAATATGGCTAGAAATAAAGCTGTTTAAAGGAACTTCTAATAATTTATTAAAATTTGAAAAAACAGGTTCATTGGAAATATTAATGTTTCTACTATAAATTATTTTATATAAATCCTTGTTCTCATTTTTTTCTTCTATAGCATTTTCTATCAGTGTTCTATTCTTCCTGTATTTGTCACTTAAATTAGAATTTAGAATTTTTGATGTACCTATTTCATTTTTAAAAGATGTACTTAAAATCTCCATTAAATTAATTTTTTCAACCAACTCGTATTTAAATAAGTCTAAAAAAGAATCAATAGATTTTAATGCAAAAAGCCACCTTAAATTTTCATCTTTAAAATTGTATAAAAATTTTGATACCATTAATGTGTCGTAATAAAAAACTTTCTCTGAAAACTCCATTGTATTTAATCCATACCTCTCAATTTCTCTATTATAAGTATCAATTTGTACCTTCCAGATAATAAATTCCTCAATTAATGGACTTAACAAACCATGCATAGCGACTAATATACTACCTAAATTTTTTATATCACAATTAAATCTGATTCTTAAATGAAATTTTGGATCATTATATCGAATAAAAAACCAATGATTAATTATTTTTTTTTCTATCATTTCATTTGCAAAACTAAAAATGGTATTATTAAGTATATCATCAGCTGATTTTGTACCTACATATATTTTATAATAAATCCATTCACCACCTATAATATTATAAACATTTAATCTTTTCATTTTTTATCATTGATTTTTGTAAATGTCATAATTACTTCATTTGTAAAATGATTTCCTTTTTTATCTTTTACTATTGAATCTTTGCTTAGGAATATAAACTCATTTAGTTTAATAAATAATCGGTTTTTAATTACATCAACAAACATCTTTACATAACTTATATTATTTGTATTTATCAAAAGTTCATTATCACCATCTGATAAAAGGATATAATCTGGTAAATTAAATTTCGATTTCAATTTTTCTATTTCGTATTTTAAATCAACTATATTTTTTGAATTAATTAGTGATTTATAATCATCAGCTTCTAAAATCCATGTAGCATATGATAAAATAACATTATTGTACTCTATTCTTGGTATAAATTTATATAAATTTTCAAAAACACTTAAATCAAAGAAAACCCCAGTTAAATTATTTACTGACTGCGACTGCAAATCGCATAAAAAGTTATAGATAGGTAGAGAATTAGAATTAGAGTAATTATGTGCATTGGTTAATTTAGGTATAATTTCTTTGTTATATAACTTAGATTTTAAAAAAATCTTATTATTTTTAATTGACACCGTAATATCGTCCAAAGAAATTTGATTCTCTTTTGGCTTTAATGATCTAGCTAGATAGGGAATTTCAAAACTTCTTAAATCTGGTCTTGAAAGAATATTTCCAACTCTAGCCTCAGGTAAATGAACAATTTCTGCTATTATTTTATCACTATTATTCTCAATGCTTATTATTTCATTTACATATTCATGAATTTTTTGATCCGCATGACAAAACCTAGCAAGCAAATTTGCTCCACTTCCTCCGCCCCCACCACTGAATTTAATCTTGTGATTGTTTTCCTCTTTAATAATCTCTAACATGAAAGAAATTGTATCAGGTAATTCATCAATTGAGATGTCAGGTAAAAAAGAAAAATCACTGTCATCAATTTTAATTACTTGTTGATGTAGTTCAATACTTTTAATTATTTTCTTTTGGATTATTTTATCAATAGTTGACCATTTAATTTCTTGAGCATCTTTATAATCAAAAGGTTGAGAAATAAACAGATCATCTATTAAAGGATTATCATCATTTGATTGAGAATTTTTGCCATATCCTATTCCTATTTCTGGGTCCAAAACTTGTAAAATAGGTACTTCATGACCTTCATATCTTTCATAAAAGGATTCCTTAAAATTGTCTAAATTACTTTTATTTCTTTTTTTTCTAATTTTATTTAAAAAATAAATAGTGCTCAGCACTTCTTTAGTAATAATCCTATTAATTGTATTTTGTTCGTTTGATAACACTAAATCACATTGAAATAAATATTTTAAATCATATTTATAGTCTTCTCTTTCTTGAATAATTTGACTTATGTCAATATATTCATTAATATCATTTCCAATGTTCAAGTCAATATTTTTTAATTTTTCCTCAATGGTATTTATGAAATTTAAATATAAATTATTGGGGGCTCTTTCATTTAATATATTGCGTAATTGAGAAAAAAATTCCGTGCCAGTTACTGAAGGCTCTAATTCACTGACTAATACTTGAGAGTCAATTAGCTCTTCAATAAATTCATATGCTGTTTCATTATCTATGTCCTTGTCAGTAATCAATGCTATAGCTTCTTCAATAAATAAACCATTCTTACTATTTTGGATGATTTTATCAAGATATTGAGATGCTTCTACAGCAACAATATCATAATGCCTATTATTTTTTTTATAATAATATTCAATATATCTATATTTATCGTTTACCTTATAAAGACTTGAATTAGGAAAAAATTTAAGTTTCTTTTTTATATCATCATTTTTTAGCATTTCATAAGAAAGAAATACAACATAATTCATATCAAGTCTTGTGTGGCGCATATATTTTTGATTGTTACTCAGTAAAATATTAGTTAAATCTGAATACTCACCGACAGAACACCCTGCAAATAATCCGTAAGGTGTGCAACGTGAACACATGCGAGAAATATATTTTAGTACGCTATTCTTTAAACGTTCTTTTTTATCTATACTTGTAATTTCATCTTTTAGAAACTTTTCAATTTGAAAATATAATGTTGGAGAAGCCAAAAAAATACCTTCAATTATCTTTTTATCTTTTAAAATCTCTTTAAACTTTTCATCAGAAATTATATCTGGGGAAGATGATAAGTCAAAAAAATAATTAATTGGTAAAAGAGGGGTTCGTAATATATATTTGTTAGTAGGGATATATTTTTCCTTTTTCATAAATTTTGCTTTATTCTAATAAGAATATAGATTGCCAATTAAAATTAGATTTTTCTTTTAAAATATTATCTAATAAAAAAACACCTATGCCAGTAATTCCGTCTAAGATCCCTATCGCTTGAACTAACTCTCCTTCTCCATTATATTTCATAAACCCAGCTAAACCATCATCATATTTAGCTTTTAAAAGGGTTTCTTTTGTAAATTTCACATAAAGATCTTCAAAATTTTTATCTTTAGTAATTTTATACCATTTACAATGATTGTACGCAACACTTGCTGTACCATGACAAAATCCAGCATCATATCTATCTTTATTAATTAAAGCGGACTCAATATCATTTCTTTTTAATGTAGATAAAGCAATTTGATTTGACTTATCAATTAAGAAATCATCTTTTAACAAATTTCCAGCTTTATATAATGCGTAAGAAACAGATTGATCACCATAACACCATCCTAAATGAATGTTATAAAAAGCCGTTTTTTTATTTACTGCAATACTTGGAAATTTGCAAAAACTTTTATCATTATCGTTTTCAAATAATAATATTGTATTTGTACTTTCAATAAGCGCTTCACGAACTTTTAAATTCTGAGGGAATTTTTCTAAAAATTTTATTAAAATTAATATATAAGAAACATGTCCATGTGCTAAACCTAAGTTAGTTTTCTGAAAACTTTCAGAAATTTCAGTTACATCTCTCAGATCATAAGCATTTTGTCCGTCAGATATAATTATTTCAGAAATTTTTTCAAATAAAGAAACAATTTTGTTTTTTTCAGAAATTTTTTCGAATCTTTCTAATGTATAATAGGCTATACCTAAAACACCATGTAGAAAATCAATCTGTTCAACCTTTTGTTTATGCTCTAAATTGTCAATATAGGAAAGAAAATAATCTACTGTATCCAGCAATATCTCATCAATTATTAATAAATTATCCTCTAAATCTAAATTTTTAAAGTTACCAGTTTTTTCTAAAATATTTAGCATGAAACCAATACCTGAAACACCAGAGCTAAAAGTTGTTCCAATTTTTTGATCACTTTCATTTATATGTTCAAAAATATATTCAATTATTTTTTCAATATACTCTAAATATTTTTTTTCATCACTATATAAATAAAGCATATAATAAAATAAAGGAATTCCGCTTAAACCTGTCATTAATGAAATGTCACTTCTAAATGGTTGTTTTTTCCAATTTATATATATAGAATTTTCTATTTCATAAATTTTTTCTTCAATTTTCATACAATTAAAACAAAAGAAGTTGTCACAAAAGTCTATGACAATTTGAATAATGCTAAGATCATTTCTTTCGAGACAACTTCTTATTTGAAATAAAACAATTAGTTTATTTGCTCTTGATAAGTTGGAGTCATAGGATCTACTGGACAATTATTTGTTTTAGATGGTCCAGCACTACCACTAGTACACCAACAACAAGTAAAATCGTGCCATGTGCTACTATCTGAACCTCCTCCTTGAATTGAAGCAGATTGTTCTTTTGTAAGTTTTGTAATTTTCTCTTTGTTTAATGTTAGTTTTTTCTTTTTCATAAAATATAAATTTAATATTAAAATGTTTATTCTATCTTTGTAATATCTTGTGATGTACATGTATTCCAAGAATCCTTAGTGTCATCACCAGTAGTACACCAACAACATGTAAAGCCATTATTTGTACTATACGCAGAACCTGTCGGTCGCTCGTTTCCACCTTGAATGATGGCAGATCGATCTTTTGTTAATTTGGTTACTTTCTCTTTGTTTAATGTTAATTTTTTCTTTTTCATTATAAAAAATATTAAGGTTTAGTTAATTTTAATTATTTGACTTCTAATTGCTTTCAATTAATTTTTATTAGCCAATTGCTTCTACCGTCCATGGTTTAGGTCCATCATCACCTCCTGTACAAAGACAACATGTAAAATCATGATTTGTACTTTTTTGTGAACCACCTCCTTGTATTAAAGAAGATTGTTCTTTTGTAAGTTTGGTTACTTTCTCTTTGTTTAATGTTAATTTTTTCTTTTTCATTATAAAAAATATTAAAGTTTTTTTGTGTAGAGACTTGAATTAATTTTAATTACTAAATAATATTTCAATCTAATTTGCTAATTCTTCTGTTGACAAACAAGAAGTTCTTGAAGGTTCATAATCACCTCCTGTACAAAGACAACATGTAAAATCATGATTTGTACTTTTTTGTGAACCACCTCCTTGTATTAAAGAAGATTGTTCTTTTGTAAGTTTGGTTACTTTCTCTTTGTTTAATGTTAATTTTTTCTTTTTCATTATAAAATATATTAAAATTTTTGTGTAGAGACTTGAATTAATTTTAATTACTAAATAATATTTCAATCTAATTTGCTAATTCTTCTGTTGACAAACAAGAAGTTCTTGAAGGTTCATAATCACCTCCTGTACAAAGACAACATGTAAAATCATGATTTGTAATTTTTTGTGAACCTCCTTCTTGTATAAAAAAGATTGTTCTTTTGTAAGTTTGGTTACTTTCTCTTTTTCTTAGTAAAATTTATTTTATAATTTTTATGTAATACTGTAGTTCTCCAGATGATGTACTATTATTTCTTGCTCGTACACTCCCTCCAGTATTTATTAACAAAATTTGATTTTTCAGTGAACTCTCCTACTTTTGTTGACTCAAAAATTAATCTTTTATAGTTTTACTTATTCTTAGATTTTAGTATTATATTTGTTATTTTTAATACTTGATAGATTTATTTAAATCAATTGGATTATTATATTTTTTAATTAAAGATCTCAAATTTTCATTTTTTTCTCTTTCATTTACCTTATTTACTTTGGTTCCATCATTTAAAAAAATATCCGAACCAATAGACGCCCCAACATTATTTCTAATAAAACCAATTGGCGAAGAATAGTATGAAAGCTTTATAGACTTATATTTTTCCCAGTTTACAGATACACTCAATTTTTTTGACATGTCTATAAATTGATTAACATAATTATTTTTTAAATTTTCAGATTTGACTAAAGAAAATTTATAGTTCCCTTTAATATCTTCTAATTCAACTATTAACCCTGGTAAACCATGAAATTTATATGGTCCTTCTTGAAATGGTATTGATTCTGTAAACCAAGCAATCCAATTTCTGCCACCCCATTTTGTTGTAGCTTTTTGTATAGATAATCCGTTGATTGTCTTTTTTTCATTTGTAAGTATCCAATCTTGAGTGTCTATAGTTTTTAGATTTAACACAATATTTTCAATTATATCATATTCTTCAAAATTATTGTTACCTTTTTTATGTGATACAATATTTGAAGTGTTGAGTTTTATATTTTGGGAGAAAGGAAGATTATTAATTATTAGAGAATCTGCGATAAAAAAATCTCTTGTATAATAATTTACTTCCTCACCATTAATATCTAAATGATAATTTTCCTTAGTAATTAAAGTTAATGTTGAATCTTTTCTGGATTCTACATCATAGATAAAGCGATATGTTTGAGAAAATATAAAGTTACTAATGATTACTGTAAATAAAACAATACTATTTTTCATATTCTTTCTCATTTATAAATTCTTTTTCACTTTCAGATAAAAGGATTGTAGTATCATCTTTGTTTATACTAGTTTTTAAATTACTCCATATTCTTTTATTTAAATCAACTTTATTAGTCAATTCTAAAAATTTAGATTCTGAGAATTTATTAAAAATAAGTTCTCTACTAAAACTATTTTTATGTTTTTGGTTATTTATTGTACAGTAACTAAATCCTTTAGTTCCAGCAATTGATGGAATATATTTATTATCTTTTCTGTAAAAATCAAAATATATAGTACCATTACCAACTTTAAAATCATATTCTAAACCATCTTTTGATTTTCTTTTATACGAAGGGTAATTTGTTTGATCATAATCTAATTGATAACGAAGTATTACTTTTTCTTTTTTATCATATATTAAATTTCCTGAAACAATAATAGTTGGAGAATCTATCTTAAAAATGATGTTTTGTTCATCACCAGATTGGGATATAATTTTCCCAGAATATTTTGCGTTCTCTATCTTAAAATAATCATTAACTCTATTAAGTTCATAATTAAAAAATAAATTACCTATAAAATCTCTAGATTGATTAAGAGATTGTCCTTTACAAATCTCATTTTCAGAAATTGAATTTTTAAAATATTTCACATCACTTAACTCTAATTGTATAAAATCATCGTACTTCCTATTGTAAGCACTTTTATAGTTATACATATTTGACATTGTCCACATTTTCCCCTTAGAAATTAGAAGAAAACTTAATTCATCATCATCAATATTTTTCTGTTTATATGTAATGTCATAAACAGATGTCTCATTATAGTATTTCTTTTTATAGTTTTTCAAAACCTCAGAAAATAACTTCTTAATATCAATATTTGAAATAATAACTTCATCTATATTTTTATAAACTGGAGTTAATTCTATTAGATTATTGATTTTTTTTAAACTCTTAGTTTTATAATTATATGCAGTAATTTCAAAGTTGTTAGCAGTTGAAGGAACTAACACATAACCTTCATCGTTTGAGTACAAAACATCCTTTAATAAGATAATTCTAGCTTTAGAAATAGGCTTACCATCTTCACTGTCAACAATCTTAATTTTTATTAATTCTTGAGAATATATAAACTTAGAAAAAAAAAGAAAAAGAATAATTATAGTTTGTTTCATAATGTAACTTTTAAAAGTAATTTAAATCCTAAATTTCATAAAGTTTTTTTTAATAAGAAATTACGTACAGTTATATTTCTTTATAATATTTGATTAAACATTTTATTATATTTTCAGTACTGATTTCAAAAACAAAATCATTTGTGTTTTTATTTTTCTCAAAATTGAAGATTTAAGGATTAATTATCAAAAAAAGCATGCCGAAATTGATAAATTTTAGTTAAAAACAAGTTGTTTATTTATCTTAACAAATTGATATTATATATTTTATAAAGTCTCAATAAATAATCATATATAATCATTTCAAACAATCTTTGTTCGGAAATAAACAATCTATTGACATGCATATGGAATATACTTTGAAAAAAATCTATCATTTCTACATTCAAATACTCTTTCTTGTCCAATTCTAAAATTTTTTCAATAATAATATGAATCTCTGAAATATTATTTGTAATTAATTTTCTAATGCCATTGAACTCATTTGACTGGATAAATTCAAGATATTTAGGCTGAAAATCTTGATATTTTTTCTTTAGTTGCTTATTCAAGCTTTTGTCAGAATTAAATTCTATTTTAAAAGAATTATCATAATTCTTAATCCAATTTGTTTTTTCTTCACTTGATAATCCTAATTCAGATAAAATACAATCAATATAAAATAAAGCAACTATTATTTTTTCTTCATCATTGTATTCTAAAAACTTTAGAATCAATTCACTGCTTCTAAAAAAGAGTTCCTCTGCATATTCTATTGTATTTTCTCCATACCTTTCAAGTTCTCTTTTATAAGTATCAATTATTACGTTCGAAATCTCTCCAGAATTCAAATATTCTCCAAATAGAGAATTAATTTTTTCCAGAATATAATTATAGTTGTTAAGGTTACTAATATTAAATCTTATTCTTAAATGTGGTTTCGGATCATTGTATCTAATAAAAAACCATTTTTTAATCACTTTTTCATTCTGAAGTTGCTCAACTAATGGCTTTATCACTTCTAAAAGAAATATATCAGAAGTTTTAACTCCTGTATAAATCTTAAAATATATCCATTCACTTCCTGGATAAAATATTCTACTTTCAGACATTTTGTTTATAAATCTTTATAGAGTGAAAACACGAATTGATGAACATAATCAGACTTATCATTACATAAAAACTCTTCAATAATAATTTCTTTTTCATTTTTAACGGATGAAAAAAACATTTGAACTAAATCGAAGTTTTGTAAATTAACTACCAAAGTATTATCTCCTTTTACCCATTGAATCCATTGTGGAATTTGTTTTAATTTTCTCCACGCTTCAATTTTTTGAAACAAGTGTTCTATATTTTCAGATAGAATAATTGAATTAAAAATTTTAATTTGCTCCGAATTAATTTTCCATTGAGCTTTTGAAAGGATTATATTTTCATATTCAACTCTTGGCAAGAAATCATAAATTTGAGATAATCCACCCCAATCAAAAAACAAACTTGCTCTAATTTTTTGATTACTATAGTCACACAAAAAATGGTAAATAGGCAAAGAGTTATTAGAATAGTTGTGAGCATTAGTCAAATGAGGAATAACTTCTTTATTGTGTTTTTTTGATCTTAAAAATAACTTATCATTCTTTATTGAAAGATACAAATCATCTACTGATATTTGATTTTCTTTCTCTAAAGTAGAATTAGCTAAATAGGGAATTTCATAATTTCGTAATTGAGGTCTCCTTATCACGTTTCCAATTCTTGATTCTGGAAGATGTATGATTTCAGCTAAAATTTTTTCTGGATTTAATTCTTGTTCTTTATCCGAAATTTGTATTACAAAATCTTTTATTGTTGACTTTTCTGAACAAAATCTTCCAAGTAACCTTCCTGCATTTCCACTAATATTGTTAATGTATAATTTTTCTTGTTGATTATCAAAAACTATTTCTCCAATTAACGATAAAGTATACGACAAATCATTCCAATTTTCTTCAAAATCATTAAAATCATCTTCTGATAATTTTATGACATAATCATTATTCCAATTGGCATTTTGTAATTTTTGATTCAAAACAATATGAATTGGATTCAATTTTATTTGAAGTTCTTTTTTTTGTTTAGAAGAAGCTAAGACTATATCTTCTAAATACGGATGAACTCCTTTTGTTGGAATATTTTGTAAATAGTCTATCCCAATTTCAGAATCTAAAGCATAGGAAAGGGAAACCTCTTCATTTTCAAATCTTTCGTAAAATGCTTCTTTAAATTTTTCTAAAACAGTTTCTCTATTTAAGATAGTAATCTTATTTAAAAATGAAATCCCCTTTTTTAGTTGTCTTTTCCATTCATATGATAATTTTATTTTGCTATCATAATATAAATCCGTCTGAAAGAGATACTTTTTATCATATTCTAAATTGAGATTATTAATAAGTTCTTCAATTTCAGCATACATGTTTTCTGAATTTCCAAAATTTAAATCGAGCTGCTGCATTTTAATTTTTATGGCAACCAAAAGGTCTCTTTCTTCGTTAGCTCCAATTCTTTCTAAAATTGAAATGATTGAATCTAAAAAATTATTTCCTGCTACATTTGGTTCTAGTTCACTTACCAAAACCTGATTTTCTATGAGTTCATTGATAAATTCTCTAGCTTCTTCTAAAGATATCTCTTCATTAGTAAGTACTGATGACAGCTCATCAATTGTTTTACCTTCTTTAGAAACAAGTAATATTTGTTCTAACTCTTCAGAAAGAGGAGCAGAAGAAATTATGTAATCTCTTTTTCCCTCTTTATTTTCATATTCTACAAAACGGATTTTATTTTTCCCAATTTTATAAATGCTATTATTGGGAAAGTATAAAATGTTATTTTTAATATGAGGTACTGAATTAAGATGCTTTGATAGTTCAACCAAAAAATGCATATCTAGCTTGGTATCTCTCAATCTTTCATTCTCTGAAAACGATTTAGGAAAATGATCTTTTTTATCAAATTTACTTAAGCTTACTCCAGCAAATAATCCAAATGGGGTATAACGTGTACTAGCTCTATTGTAATATTTTAAAAGCGAGATTTTAGACTTTTCACTAATTTTACTCTTAGTCTCATTATACAAAGAAAGAGAAGCTAAATAAATGGCTTCTCTGAACAGACTGTCTGCGAAAACTTCTAGTTCTTCATGGTTTATTTTTTTGCTTGAAAAAATAGTTTCAAATTTTTTGTAAGGTAATATTGGTGTTCTGACAATATAATTGTCAAAAAATTGAAAAGGAAAGCGTGACATTAATTTTTTGAAATTGGGATTTTTATAAAACTATTATTGTAAAATTTTATCTCTAATGGTTCCTCTGCATCTTTTATTGTCTCTTCACTAACATCTTTTCCTGTTCCATAATTTATTTGCATAAATGGACTTTTAACTATTCCCAAAACCAAAACTATTTTACTTCCTTTCTCTAATTTTTTACTAACAAATTCGTTGTTTGTGAGAGCCATAACTGTTTCTTTATTTTCACGAAGTAATTTTCTTTTCTCAGGATTTTTGGCATAACTCGCCCTTCCATAGTAGGTAGATAATAAAAAATATTTACCTTCTTTGTTTTGCTCATACACTTTCATATATAAATCAACATCTTTTTTATTTACTGAAAATTTTAGATTTCCTTCGAAATTTCCTGTAAATTCAACTGGCTTTTCAAATGTTTTTGATGAAAAAGTAATTGCATCTGACTTGTGAATTATAGTATCTAGTACATTATTTGTCTGTTTGATCAGTTCATCACCATCGGAACGGTTTTTAAAATCAATGATAACTGATGAAAAATCTTTTTTTTGCCTCTTTTCTAGAGTAAGTTCATTTGAGGATTGAATATAAAATTTCAACGTTTTCTTTTCAAAATTATTAATACTATTTGTACTTTTCCATTCATTTGTACCCATTACTTGATAATTGATTTTATCCTTAAGAAATAATGGCTTTTTCTTGTTTTTTAAAATGTAATCAAACCACTCAAAGCTAATTTTTTGTATATCAATATTTGCTATTGAATCAATTATATAACCTTTTAATTCATTCTTAATATATCCTTGAGCGCCAGAATGATCATATGGTCCAATTATAACATAATGATTTGCGTTTTTTTTGTATTTTAAGTGATTTTTGTAATAATATAGTGCACCTAATTGGTCAGAATCATAATATCCTGTAATAGTCAAAATAGGAATATTTATTTTATGAAATTCTTTTTTATATGGAGCCAATTTTTTCCAATAATGATCAAATGATGGATGTTCTAACCAATGCTGAAATATTTCATTCTTTTTACCTGTAATAGAATCTAATTTATTAAATGCTTCTCCACTCTCATACCATTTTTTATATATAGAATTCCACTTATCTTCATCGTTAAAGCTAGAGTCAAGCATTTTATTATTAGTAACATAGTTTAGCCAACGAAGAGAATAAGATGAAAATATGTTGTTATTCATAGGAAAATCCATTGTCCCAATTCCTACTGAGGCCTGTGGAATTATCGTTTTAAGAGCTGGATGAATTTTTTTGGTTGCTGCCCATTGACTAAATCCTAAATAACTGCCTCCGTACATACCAACTTTTCCATTACTCCATGGCTGTTTTACAATCCAATCAATAACGTTATTTAGGTCTTCTGCTTCATGTTCAAAAGGTTGAACTTTGCCTGAACTATTATATTTACCTCTAGGATATACATAAATTGAGTTATACCCATAACTCGCCATTTCTTTTTGGTCATTTATATCATCTAAACTTGGGTATATTGTATTCACTAAAATAGTAGCTTCAGGATATCTAATCTTTTTGTTTAAAACTACCCTTACACTTACTTTATTATTTATCAAAATACTATCTTTTATATCATAATTTAAGAAATCCAATTCTTTTAGATATTTATTAGCGTAATTAAAAGAACTATTAGAAACCATAAATGAGGTATAGTTTCTACATAGTAATAGAGCTTTTTTTATATCAACACTATCCTTGTTTTCTAAATCATTTTTTATTGAAGATATAATATCTTTTTTGGTTTTTTCAATATCTACATTAAAATATCTAGGAAGTAATATTCTTGATTTAATGGATAAACTTTCGTATTTTTTTAAAAATTCAACTTTGTAACTATCTTCAAAATTTTTCTTACTGTTTATATTATATAAAGTTTTAATGTATATTTCATATTGACTTCCCATCGCCTGTGCTATACTAGGGTTGCTTTTCATATAAACACTTCTAACAGAATCTATTTGAGACAAAGCTTTATCATAATTTTTATTAATAATATTTAACCTAAAAAGATTGTCATATTTAACCGCCTTGTTTTTTTCAGCATACTTTTTTTGAATTTCATAACTAATGTAATTCATTAACGGATCTAAATCTTCAAATTTATATGAACTAGGTTGTTTTACAGGAATCTTTTGACAAAAAATTCCTGTAAAAATTAAGGCAAATAATATTATGAGTATTTTTTTCATAAAATAAAAAATCAGTAATTTTCAAAATTACTGATTAAATATTAATAACAATTAGATTTAATTAGTTAGCGTTAACACATCTTTCGTAGTAGTTGTATTGTCTGTTTTATCTTTAATTGTATCATTGTCTCCTGTAGCTCCAGTTCCTCCTCCTTCACTACCTCCTTTAATAGAATTCAATCCTGTTTTTATTTTAGTGATTTGAAGTTTGTTTAATGATAATTTTTTTTCTGTTGTTTTCTCCTTTTTCATTTTATATCGTTTTAAATTGAGGCTACAAAGGAAAGCTATAAGTATGTGATTGTAAATATTTACATGTCGAAATTTATCAATTTCGACATGTAAAATGGAATACAAAAAGTTAGTTATTTAACGTTTTATTTTCTTCATTTAAAAGTTTTATAAAATAAGAGGGTAGAGTTCCAGTTATTTTTTTAAAAGCATTAGTGAAAGATTCAGAATTATTGAAACCAATATCTTCAGAAATCGCAGCAATTGTATATTTTCTTATTTTTTCATTTGATTTAAGTTCAGAAATTATATAGTTAATTCTAAGCTCATTTATGTATTGTGAAAAGTTTTTTCCTTTTAATTCATTAATTAACTTTGAAAGGTAATCTCTATTGGTGTCTAACTCTTTAGACAGTGTATCTAATGTGATATTTTTTCTTAAAAAATCTTTATTTTTTTCAAACAACTCTATTTTATTGATAATAAGTTGAAATTTCGGATTAGAAGATATACTTTTTTTGTTATCTACATCATCTTGCTTATTAGTGTTTGAGAGAATATTTTCATTTTCTTTAGAGGAACTTTTCCTATTTTCATTTTTTTCCAATAAAAGTTTTGCTTGCTTCTTATAGGTTTTTATTTTTTGTCTATATTTTTTTATGATGTAAATGAATAGTGCAGAAGTTATCAATAAAAAAATAATCAACCAAGAGAAAATTGAATTCTTGCTATTCAAATTTTTAATTAGTCCCTCCTTTTCTTTTATTAGTAAAGGAGTATCATACTTTTTAAATATTTCTTTGGAAAGATTTTTTTGAGTTTCAGCAATTATACTATCACTATAAATTAATTTGTCAATAAATTTTAATTGATTATTCAAATCTCCTTTTTTCTTGTAATAATCAATTATGATTTCGTAACCATCTCTCTTAATTGGTTCGAAATTCTTATTTGCAAAAGAAATTGAATCTGATTTAATAAAATATGTTATTGCCTCTTTTTCCATATGAGATTCATACTTTACTCTCCCAATAAAATAATATAAAATTCCAAGATTTGTATAGTCCTTGTTTTTTCTTAATGAAGCTTCAACTGATTCCAAATATCCTAGAGATAAAGATAATTTTTTTAAATAAAAATAGTTGATTCCCTTAAGCATTATCAAGTAATAATAATTGGAATAGTTTTTATATTTTTTACATTCTTTTATTCCTAAATCTGCAAATTCATTACTTTTTTGATAGTTTTTACATTTAGCATAAATATTGGATAACGAAAAAATAGAAGAGAGATAGTCTTTTTCATTTTTATTATTTGAATTTATCTTATTTTTTTCGTATAAATAATATTCAATGAAAAGAGGTAATGCTTCTTTGTATTCTTCTGTTGCTGTTTTTAAGATGGCAATTAATTTTTTTATGTAATAAAATTGTTCTTGGTTTTCATTTTGGTTCAATTTTAAGGCTATTGCATATTGTTCTAAAGCACTTTTATAGTTTCCCTCATTATTATATAAAATTCCTTTAATAATATAAGCTTTAGATGGATAATCTTTATAAATTTTATTTTTCACTAATGCTATTAAGGAATCTGCATAAGGATGTCCGTTTTCACCTTTCAAATTTTTTATTCGTGCAATATTGTAGTAACCATCATAAATTAAATTCTTCTCATTTTCAATTTTTCCTTTATGCAAAATAATATTAGCATAAAATTCGGCTTTTTCATTGTCAATTTGAAAGACCTGATTATATGCATTTTCAATATAATTTATGTTTTTATTTTTTAAAGAATCTGGAATTTTAAATCCGTTTATACTTTGAGAAATAAATAAAACAGGATAAATAATATACAGAAATAAATAAATTTTCTTCATAATTCTAATTAACGTACAAATTTATAAAATATTAATGTTATATAAGAAAATAGCACTATCACTTGATTATGAATAAAATTACAGAAACTCATATTTATAAAAGTTATTTAATAATGGTCGATATTTATCAATTTTGGCTGTCTTTGTTTGTGTCTTATCAAAAACCAATTGATATTTGTTAATCAAAAATTTATTTTAAATAACATCACAATTCGAAATCAACATGTATTAATAACTTATCGTAATTCAGCTAATTAAAAATCAATCAAGATTACAAGTCTAGTTTGCGAAGATTTATTTTTTCTTTCGTGACTTCGAAATACGCTACCCTACAATTACATTATTTTTTCTTGAAAGAACCCTTCAAATTACTTAATACTATCATAATTTATATAAAAACAAAATGAAAAAAACAATCTTATTTTCTTTTTTTTTAGTATTTCTGTTTACAGGATACTTTAGGTCACAAGTTATTTTTAATTATGACGATGCAGGCAACCAAATCTATAGAGGTACCACTTCTGGCACAGGCAGAATGGTAAGTAATACAGAGAGCACTTCTACTCCTACACTAGCCGACCAAGTAGCAAATAAAATACAAGCAGCTCCAGTTCCGGTAAAAACTTCTCTTAATATAATTTGGGAAAAAGATATTAAAGACTATATCGTTAAGATTGATCTTTTAGCCTATAACTCATTCCAAATTATGGAGAGTATTGATATCATATCACAAAAGGGAAATTCTTATGTTTTTAATATGAATAATTATCCATATGGTGTTTATTATTTGAGATTCTATTTATCAGATGGAAGCGTTTACAATAGAACAATAACCAAGAACTAGAAAAGTCATATGAAAAAATTATATCTACTATTGCTCTTAGGAATTTATAATTTTCTAATAGCTCAAACTAATTTTCACGATACCACAGGAAGCATAGAGGTAAATGGAGGTGGTCAACTTCAATATACTTTACCTATTGCTTTACCTCCAGGGGTGAAAAGTGTTGCTCCACAAGTAAATCTTGGCTATACAAGTGGTACAGGAAACGGAATTGCTGGATATGGTTGGAATATTTCTGGAATCACAAGTATCACCAGAATGAGCAAAACTATTGAAAAAGATGGTGAAGTAAGAGGAATTCAACTTAACAATTCTGACTTTTATAGTTTCAACGGGCAAAGATTAATTCTAAAATCTGGTAGTGGAACAAATGGAGGTAATGGTGCAGAATATGTAACTGAGAAATATTCTAACATAAAGATAAAATCATTAGGCGCAATTTCTGGGCAAGTTTGGCAAGGCCCTGAATATTGGGAAGTTACTTTTGAAGATGGTTCGCAAGCTTGGTATGGTGCTACCACTACAGGAACAAGTAGTGCAAGAACACCTATTGAATACAATATTGTAAAATGGAAAGATGCACAAGGCAATTACATTACTTATAACTACACCCAAGCTAATAATGTTGCAGTAATAAGCAGTATTCAATGGGGAGGAAATGAAACTATTAGCAAAGCTCATTTTAATCAGATTATTTTCAACTATGCAACAAGAGATTTAAAAGAACAATCTTATGTAAATGGAGTAAGCTTTATCCAGGATAAAATTCTGTCTAATGTCGTAGTAAATGCAAATGGCTCGCAATTTAAAAAGTATCTCATTGAATATACGAAAGATCCTAATGGTAATCAATATCAGTTTGTAAATAAAATTACCGAATATAATGCCGCAAATGAAGCAGCAAATCCTGTAATTTTTGAACAGCAGAAAGATAAAAGCACTTCTACACTAGGAAATAATAATGCTTTTAACTTTGATGATGTTAAGTTGTCTGGTGATTTTGATGGAAATGGAGCAATTGATAATATTGTTTATGCATATTCTAAGCAGATAACCTGTTATAGCCCTGCTCCAGGAGTTTGTTATTATAGTAGTGGTACTACAACCGTTTACCAACCAGGCTGCGGTAGCTGTGGTACTTCTGTAAACTATAGCGCTGCTGGTTATTATGTACAGATGGGTGGAACTTATTATTTGGGAACAACTGATATTTTCAAAGATGCAACCGTTATTACCATAAAAGATACGCAAAATAAACTTCTTAATAACAAAGGATTTGCATATTATAAGATAGATCCTACGACTAAAAACATTACGATTTATTATTATGCAATAGATTTATCGAAGAAGATTTCATCACAAAGTGATCTAGTAAATCCCCAAAATGCTTTACAATTAATATCCACCAAAGTAATTACGAAAGCAGAATATGATGAAACAAATCATATGAATGATGGTTCTTATATGTCTGATACTTTTACAAGCATTGGTAAATTATATGAATATGACGTAGAAGCAGATGGTGTTCCAGAATTATTATTATTAAAACAAAATACAACAACAGAAACAGTTTGTAATGATGGAGGTAGTGGACTTCAATTATATAAAACTGCAAAAAGTAAACAAAAACTTAAAAGCAATGAATCTATAACCCAAAGAATAGCACCAGGAGGCGACTGTCAGTATTACGACTATAACTCCTATTATTATATTTTAATTAAGCAAGACAGTAGCTTTCCATATACACAAATGTATTCCAGCTCCAGTAAAGATGTATTAAAGGATGCTGTATATGGTGATTTTAATGGAGATGGAATTGTTGACATTGGTAGTGTTTCTACTACAAGTTCTAAAACTCCATATAGTTATATCGTTAATGAGTGCCAATATGATTATTATGGTCAACAAGATGTTTGTAATGATGTTACTTATACAGACCAGGTTCCCATAAATAATATAACAAATTACAATATTGTAAAGGATTCTTATGGAAATTATTCATTTTCTTCGATTGCAAATTACCTGTTTGAGGGAAGTGATAGTGACTTACAAGTTGGTGATTTTAATGGAGACGGCAAGTCAGATTTATTTGCTAAAACTTCGGTAGGAGGTCATTATATAATTAATTTAAGTAAAGGAAATGGTTTTATTGCGTCAGAATACTTTAATCAATTTTATTCAACATACAATATTACTGGCTCTGATTATAGAAACTATAGTATAGCAAAAGCGGTTGATATTAATAATGATGGTAAAACAGATATTGTCAATTTTTCAACTTATTATAAAATTAATAAACCTACCAATTATAGCTTGAGAGTAGATGAAGCAAGCGGTTATGACAATGGAAAAATATTATTTACTCCAAAAGAGACCATTAGTAATGGTAATGCGGGTAATTATATTTTTCAAGAAGTTTTAGGTAATTTTATATATAGACAATACAATACAAGATTCTTAATATATGGTAAGTCTCAATCTTCATCTCCAAGTCAATTCTGGGCATATGACCATAAATCTGATATTCAAAGTAATAAAATCATAGGGATAAATCAAGGAGATTTAAAAACAGAAATTGCTTATTCTACATCAAGTTTTATTCCTGTAACCAATACTCTTACCTATCCTTACCTAGAAAGTTCTATACCTGAAAAATTTGTAGTAACTGGCTTAGGTCAAGTCCTCGCAACCAATTATGGAACTAATACTTATAGATTTCAATCTTTCTTGTACAAAGGTTTTACCGCTCATCTACAAGGAAGAGGAGTTATTGGCTTCCGTCAAACAGCACGTTCTTCTTGGTATGCAACTGGTTTTGAAAATACCATAGTGTGGTCAGGAACTGAAATAGATCCTCTAAATGAAGGATTGCCTATCAAAGAATGGTCTATCAAAACCAATGATGTTACCAAAGTATTCCCTGCTAACATTGACATAAATAACACGAGTCTATTATCTGTAAAATTAACCACATATGATATTAGCACTTTAGCAAATGGCGTAAAAGTAATTCTTCCTAAAACTTCTACAACAAAAGATTTTTTAAAAGACGTTACTTCAGTTACCTCTATGACTTATGGTAACTACTACTTACCAACACAAACAATTACCAATGTTAATAATAATTACTCTATCTCAACCACCGATTTAGCTTATATTCATAATTTTACGGGTATAGGAAAAGATTATTACATAGGCAGACCTAGCTCCAAAACAGAGACGGCATATTACCACCCTACCAGTGACACTAAGTCGGCTAAACAAGAATACACATATAATAGTAACAATCTATTAGAAACACTTAAAACGTGGAACAGAGACAATTCGGGTTGGTTATTAGAAACTTATACCTATGATGCTGGAAATGCTACTGGTTTTGGAAATATAACCAAAAAAGTAACTTCTAATAATGTAGATACCAATACCATTACCGAAGAAGCTACTTTTGACACTTTGGGTAGATTTGTAATCAGCAAGAAAGACAATCTAGGATTGATTACCAATATCACTTATAATGATTGGGGACAAGTTCTCACCCAGACCGATCCTTTTGGCGTTGTTCTTACCAATACCTATGATAATTGGGGGAAAACATTAACCTCCAAAACCAATCTTTCTGCTACAGCAACTTATGCTTACGAAAAACTTAGCAATGGAGATGCAAAAGTAACTAAAACAGCTACTACTGGGGAACAAAAAATTACCTATACCAATAAATTAGGTCAAACCTATAAAACATCTACCAAAGCATTCAAAACAGCAGGTTCTTTTATCTCTGTTGAAAGTCAGTATGATGCTATAGGTAGAAAAATAAAAGATAGTGAACCTTATTTTGAAGGTTCAGGAGCGTCTAAATGGAATACTGTAGAGTATGATGATTATTCTAGACCTAAAAAAGCAACTTCTTTTACAGGTAAAATAGTAGAAACTACCTACAGTGGTAGAACGGCAACCGTAACAGAAACCAATGCTACTGGAAAATTTAAAAAACAAACAGCAGATGCTGTGGGTTATATTATTTCTACCGAAGATAAGGGAGGCGTTATTAATTTCAAATATAATGCTGCAGGAGAAAATACAGAAGCTAAATACGACACCAATGTTGTAACCAATACTTATGATGCTTGGGGCAGGAAAACAGAATTTTTTGACCCATCAAATGGTAAATACACCTATGAGTATAATGATGGCTTTGGTAAACTCACCAAAGAAACCAGCCCATCTACAGGATATAAGCAATATTCTTATAACAACAAAGGACAACTAGATACCCAAACGGAATACCTTTCTAAAAATGGTGTAATCCTTACCAATAAAACTATTACTTATTCCTATAACGCTAAAGGTCAAATTACAAGTAAATCTGGTACTTCTTTAGGTAAATCTTTCAACTCATCTATAACGTATGATACCTACGGAAGACCTACTGCCAGCATAGAGAATAATACTACAGATAGTAAATCTTTTTATAAAAACAATGTAATTTATGATACCTATGGTAGGGTTACCTCTTACACCAAAGGATTAACTTCTTCTGGAGTGACTACCGATACCAACATAGAACATGCTTATGATTCTTGGAGTGGAGCTCTATATCAGGTTAAAAATAAAACTAATGGTGCTGTTCTTTGGGAGCTGCAAACCACCAATGCAAGAGGACAAACTCTTACAGAAAAGTTAGGAGCAACCAACATTACCAATGTTTATGATGCTAATAATTTCTTAAGCAGTATCAACCATTCTTCTACTATTAAACCAAATATACTCAGCATTTCTTATTCTTTTAATGCGATTAAGAATGAACTGAACAGTAGAACAACTGGAGGAGATTTTAGCATTACCGAGTATTTTACTTATGATGATAATAACAGATTAATTAACTGGACAAATCCTAGAACAGGGCAACAATCTATTAACATCTATGATTCTAAAGGAAGAATTCTTCACAATGATCAAGTCGGAGACATACAGTACAGCAATAGCCAAAGTATTTATAGACCTTCGGGGATGACACTTAATGCAAATGGTATTGCCAATTATGATAACCAAGGGACACCCACCAGTACACTAATACAAAGCATTACGTATAATGAGAATAATGACCCAATAAAGATAGACGGCGTAAAAGGAGATTATGCTTTTGATTATGGCTTGTCAGAAAGCAGACAGGTAATGTACTATGGCAACAATTTTACCAGCAACTCTGGAGCAAGGTACATTAAATACTATAACGAATCTGGTGACACAGAAATTATACGAGATACACAAACTGGTAAAGAAAAGCACATTCTCTACATAGGTGGTACGCCATATGAAAGTAATATTGTATATTTGAAAAACTTCCAAGAAGCGCAGGCGAAATTTGTATTTTTACACAAAGATTATTTAGGTAGTATATTGGCTATTAGTGATGAAGTTGGTAATAAACTTGAACAAAGACACTTTGATGCGTGGGGTAATATTACCCATCTTAAAAGTGGGAGTAACGCCACCATTACCGATAGAAACACCATCAAAAACACAGAGTGGCTATTAGACAGAGGTTACACCTCTCACGAACATCTGAAAGATGTGGAAATCATTCATATGAATGGTAGATTGTATGACCCTTTATTAAGGAGATTCTTAAATGCAGACGAAAACATACAAGACCCTAATAATACCCAAAACTACAATAAGTATGGGTATGTTATGAACAATCCATTGATGTACAATGATCCAAACGGAGAGTTCTTTGTATTTCTTGGACTTGGGGTGCTATTTTGGAAGGCTGTAATCATTGGTGCAGCTGTTGGACTAGCCTCTTATTCAATAGGAGTAGCAATCTCTGGACAAAAATGGACTATTGGAGGAGCATTGAAATCTATGTTTTTTGGAGCGGTTTCTGGAGCGGTTACTTTTGGTATTGGAGACTTGTTTCAAGTCGGTTCTATCGTCAAGGCAGTTGGAAATGCTAAATTTTTAGTCCAAGGAATGGCTCACGGAGTTGCACAAGGTGTTTTATCTGTAGTGCAGGGCGGTGATTTTTGGAGTGGAGCAGCTGCGGGATTTTTAGGACATTTGGGAGGAGAATTGTGGGGAGCTACAATGAAAGGTGTTGGATTGGATAAGTTTGCTCAAAGCACAATGGGAATGGTTACTTTTGGAGCTATTTCAGGTGGTATTGGTGCAGAATTAAGTGGAGGAAATTTCTGGCAGGGAGCAGTAACTGGGGGTATAGTAGCTGGACTTAACAGTGCTATGCATAAAATAGATAAACCATTAAGTGGGAGTCAGGATAAAAATTCTAAAGATGGTGGAGAACCTCCTTATAAGTATAATGGTAAAACCTATAATAGTAAAGGAGAATTATATGGTGCAATTTTATTAGATCAAACTGCTGAACAGTTTGGAATTAAAGATATTTTATCTCTAGCTGCAGCTTTAGACAATCAAGGTTTATTGAGTAAGCCATTCCAAATGGAAGGTGCATCAACAGGAACATCATTTGCCTCAAAATATGGGTCAAAATTAATGCCTTGGGAGATGCCTAAAAGATTACCTACTCACTTTAGAAGTGGATCATTAAGGTATACAAAAGTTTTTGGAAGGTTTGTTGGAAGAATGGCAGGACCAATAGGTTGGGGCATTTTAACATATGATGTTGGAATGACACTTTACAATACACAAAAGATTTATAATAATATAATTAATGGAAAATAAAAATTATAGTCTTATAATAGATTACTTGGCTAAAGAATTTAATTTAGAAAAAGATAAATTAAATTTGAATACATCTCTTTCAGATATTGGATTGGATGGGGATGATATTTTAGATTTTTTAATTAAATTTTTTAAAAATTTCGATGTAGAATATCAACAAACTAACTATAAAGATTTTATTCCCGAAGAATCTGGATTCTTTCTAAATACTATTCTTAGTTTTTTAAAAATAAAAAAAAATCAAAACAAACAAGAAATTTTCATTAAAGATTTAGTTACCTCTTTGAATAAAAAAATATGGTATAAAAAATTATAAATGTCAACTAATATCAGCTTGTCTCTGAATATTTAATCTCCCCTATTTTCGTTTGAAAACTCACCGAATATTCAACCTCCCTTGTTTTCGTTCGAAAATATGATAAGAGGTATAAAAATTTAACCACGCTTTTGGGCGTGGTTTTTTCTTTTTTTATAAATAAAAACAGAATTTTCCCTAAAAATATTTGCATTCACATTTTTCGACGTTAAATAATTCATATTTTTGAAATGAATAAGCAGCCAAATGTTTTAATCTCATTTATACTTTGTCTTCATTAATATGTATAAGATTTTAGACTTATTATAATTGATTTAGCTTTTAAATTTAGTGATTTTTCAAAATTTCAGTAAAATTTAATTTTATATTTGAGTATCTAATTAATACATTAAACTAGAACATGTAACAATAAACAAAAATGAAAAAATTATTAATATTATCAGCAATCTCAATTACATCATTAGGATTAAGCCAAACTAATTGCGAAAATCTAAAAAAAGAAAACGAAGTCCTTCAATCAACAAATAAAATTTTGACTTCAGAAAATGAATACCTGAAAAAAATAGTTGAAATTAATAAACCAATTTCAGAAACAGAGAAAGATAACTCTACATTTAAAATAACAAAAGTAATTGGAAATAAAGCCGAAAAAACTATTGCTATTATCTTTCTTGTAGAAGCAAAAGACGAGAACAAAAAAATGACAATTGAGGATATTTCTATTGTTGACATTGAAGGAAAAGAATATGAAATTGATATTTACAAATCCAGCAGACCATATCCTGAATTGGCATTGAATACTCCTATTAAATTAACTTTTTCTTTTAAGAATATAGAAAACGAACCCCTTTTTATAAAACTTTTTAGATTCAAAGAAACTTCACAGCCTATAAGAAACTTATTTGAAGATACAAAATCAAGTCTAGAATTTAAGGACTTGAAAGTAAATTGGAATTAATTTTTAACTAAAAATTTATCAACAAAAACACCACAACCTCTTTTCAAAAACTTTAAATCGCAACAGAAAGGAATGTTTTTGACATGTGGTTGCTCCTTTTTCTGCAAAAATGCGTTTCCGGCCGAAGTGAGGAATTGCATTTTTGCCACCCAATTTTTCATAAGGTGACAAAAACTACAAGTTGATAGGTTTTGAATGAAAATTTTTCAGATTAAGAAAAAAACCTCTGTTTTCAGTCAATCCATTACGGAATAAACTCCAAAGCAAAGAACTCCCCATTTGTGCTAGACTAGAATTAATGTATAAATCTTGTTTTTCTAATGCTTCCGCTAAACTACAACTTGGAGTATTATCTTCCGCTTCTGAAATTTTTAAAATTCCTCCAAATTCATCAGTAATAAAAGGCAAATTCTCCACCGTTTCATATTTCTCAGAGTTGGGTTGTTTGATATTTCCGATGGTAGAGAGCAAAACCTGTCCTGTAAATTGACTGTTACCAAAATCAATCCAATATTTGCATTGATTTCTGTAATATCCTTCATCAATCTTCAATTCATTTAAAATTTCTGCAATGTCAAAACGAGATTTTACACTATCCACACAAGAAATATAAATTTCTGATTTCATATTGCTTTTTAACTCCCCTAAATCATCTTTTTCAAATTTTTGAGTTTCAGCTTTCCAATTCGTTCCGAAAAATCTGTTTACACGATTGATTAATGCAACAGACTTGTATAATTCCAATTCACTTTCTGCGAATAATTGTCTGCCTAAATTCGCTTCTGTAATCACATCATCATCCCATAATCTCACAGATAAACCAGCGTGGTTCAGTTTCGTTAAAGCGTGATTCATTCTTGCTAATGCAGTTAAAACCTGCGAACCTGTTCCACCAGCTCCAATTAAATTAACTGTAACGGGATTTGTTGGATTGATTAAAGCATTATCCGTAAAATGGACTTTGGCTTTGATTTCTCTATTTTTATTTATTTCTGAGTTCATTATATTAGACTTTTTAAAGTTCTGTTTGCTTTTTTTAAAGTTTCTTTTGGAAATGGTTTATCAACATTAATAAGGCTTTTCCACAGGTTTACACAATTCCCTTTTACTGGATTGTGTTCATTCATCAAATGGCTGAAATAAGAATTAAAAAAATAATTTTCCCAATTTTTTATATATTCTTCTAAAGAAGTAGAGTTTTGAATATGAACATCTACCGTTCCCATACAAACATTTCCATTTTCATACACATTGAAAAACGGTGCATAAAAAAGCGGTGTTTTTTCTGTTGGTCTTTGATTACTTGAAAGTGCAAAAATCTTAAGACTTCTTTTATTAGCAAACCATAACATTGCAGGTACCTCTGCCCTTCCGTTTGAAATTTCTAGATTTTCAGTAAAATAGAGTTGTTGTTTCCTTGATTTAGTAAACCATAAAACTGAACCATTTTCACTAGGATTGATTTGAAGAATATTTGTGGGTAAAATTCCTTTCGGTTTTAGAAAATCTTTATTTTTTTCTTTTTGGGTTTTTGTGTTAAGTGCTTTTACCAATGTTTTTGCTTCTTTCTCTGTCAAAGGGTGTGCGTTGATAGGATTCCCATTTTTATCCATATCAAAGTATTCCACATAAGTTTCTTTAATTCTTTCATTGGTTTGGAAGAAAACTAATGCGGATGTAGGGTGGTAAAGTTTACCAAAATCTTGGGTAATATCTTTCATTTTCAATTTATTTAAAAGTTGTTCAGAATGCAAATCAGTTCTTCAATCAAGGGAAATAATCTATTTTCAAAGTCGAGGTTATTATTTTTGATAATACTTCCATCAAATTTTTTAATGAGTGTAGGCTCTTCCATAATAGTACATTCCTGGAACTCGGAGTTTACTGTTTCAAAAAGCGTTTCAAATAGTAAGCCTTTATCATCGGCACAAAAAGAAACGTATTTGTCCATTGATACGATGGAATCATTCTCATATTCCTTTTCTTCTGTATTAGTTAGCAAGTTTTGATAAATAGTAGCATTTGGATATTGCTCATAAAGAAAAAATATTTTCCTTGCCAACATAAAACAATCATTGTCAAAACTATCTTTGGCTTTAAAGTTTTTTAAATGTTCTTTAAAATGGGTTAGATTATGATGATTGTAAATCTTTTGCTCCATAAAATCTCCTATTTGTTCCGCTTGTTTAATTTCAGACAAGTAAATTGGGATTTCTTCGTTTTCATCATCAGAAGTGAGCCATTCTTCAACCATTTCGTACATCCAAAACAAGTAACTATCCTTTTTTCGATAATAAGGGACGTTAGCAAAATGATACAAATAAGAACATACGGATTGTAAAAGTTGTACGGATTGTTTCCGTTTTGGATTTTTAGATAGTCGGTACAGCGGAACTATTGGAATATAATATAAAATTGCTCCAGTATTGAATCGTTCCTCGCTTGTAAAATAGGTTTTTCCTTTTTCTTCAATCAATCTAATTTCTTCCCAATCTTTGACTTTATTTTTCAATTGTTTTTGAATATCATCAATAGCTATTGCAATATTGTAAGGATAGCCCAAATGCTTTGTTTCCATTGGATTTAAACCATAATGTTTAGCCAATTGGGAAAGAGATTGATAAAAATCTCTTTCTGTTTTGGCGTTTTTCCTTTGAATTTGAATTAAATTTTGTTCATCTGAAGCCAATTTATGAACATCATTTTCCATTAATTTTGGAAAAAAAGTACATTTTAGAAAACCATTGGAAGTTGATTTATCGGAACTGATTTCCGTTTGTCTTTCCGAACTTCCGAAGCGTTTTTGCTTTGTTTCATCCACTCTGTAAATTCTTCTAATTGTCGGTGTAGCTGTTTTTGCTTTTGTCTTTCGAGAATTTTTACTTTTCCCGATATAATATTTCGTTGCATTCATTTTCATTTAGGTTGTCAGTTATTCGGTTGATGATTGTCGGCTTTTAGTTATAAATTCTGTCAACAAAAAAAACATCATTTAAAATTTATCCCTTTGTTCCCATTACACTTTCAAATTTATATTGAACTTTATCGTCCTTAATTTGTGGTGCAGAAACTTTGGCGGTGGTTAGAATTGGATAAGTATTAGCGTAAAAATTCATTACAGCTTCCACACTCCATTTTGGTTCGGGGTCTGGCAAATTTATTTCCTGTCCGTTGTCTTTGAGTATAAAAACTCTTTCTAAATGAGTTGCGAGTAACATATTTTAGTATTTAGAGGTTAGTTTTAGGATTGATTTTCATTAAAAAGACTTGGAGCGAAGTGCCTTTCATATTCGTCTTGCTTTTTACGGATATTTTCTGCAAAATCGGGATATTCAGAAACCTTTGGTAAAGACGACCACGCTTCTTTGTATCTACACTCTTTCTCCAATTCTTCGGCTTTTTGGAATGCTTCTTTATATTTCTTCTCTTTGACTTCTTTTTCTTTTTTCTCTCTGTCGGTTTTTTCTTTTTCCATTGCAGATTTCTTTTTGGCTTCTTCAAGTTGTTTCATGAAATTTTCCATATCCACCATTAATCCAGATGCGGTTTGTAGTGGTATAGAAATACTTTCAAAAAATCCGTTGTCTAATTCTTCCGCTGTTCCTCGAAGATGAAGTGGCGGAATGAGTTTTCTCGCTTCATCTCCGCATTGCTCGTTATTGAGCATTACGGAAAGGACAAAACGATTTTCTTTTGTTGGTCTTAGTATTATTTGTAAATCGCCTGTAAGATTCATATTGGCGAGTTGTCTAAAAAAATTGGTTTGCATAATTTTATTTTTTTGTTTTTCTTTCTTTTTGAGATTTTATCTTAAGTAGCTTTTCATATATATCCGTCCAGTATAGATTGAGCTTTTTGTCTAATTCTGAAAAACCATTGTTTTCGTGTTCATATTGTTTGTATCGTTTGGTTATTTGAATTGCTTTATTGAGGTCGGCAATTCCAATAGTACACCCATTAATGTCAATGATTTTCATAATTTTCAATTTTCCTTTTTAGTAATATTTCTAAGATTTCATAATCACTTTCATATTTTTCTTCCTCGAAAAAATAAGTGTCTGTTTCTTCTTGATAATCATATTGTTCAAAGTCTTCCTCTTCTAAACAAATTTCCTTGAGTTCGTTGTTAGAATAGACTGTAACGCCATAGATTTGATTGCCTATTTCTTCATAATAGTAGATAAAATCCACTTTATAATATTCGGCAATGAGTAATAGAATTTCTGTATTGGGTGACCATCTTGTTTGGTAATTGAAGTTACAACCCCCATTTTCCAACGAGACATCAAAAAAATATCCTTTATTTTTATCTGAAATAAACTCAGGAAGTTGCCCACAACTTTCTTTATTTTCACGGAGTTTCATTTTTAAAAATTCTAATCTCACTTGTTCTAAAGCGGTATCGTTGCCCTCAAAAGCAACCGCATTGCTACACCAGTTTGCCATAATTTTTATTTTTTTTTAAAATTTCATTTTGTTCATAAATGTATGTTCCACTTGTCTTTAGCGGTTCTTTGCCCTCTGTCAATCGGACTTCAGAATGAAATATTTTAGAGAGTATTCTCGCATAACGTATAGCAGTCGTTCTGTCACAATGGGTTTTATAATACACATCTATATCCTCCCATTCTCTATTATCATTTCGGTGTCTTAATTGAAAATTAAATTGTGTTTCCATAATTTTGAAAATAATTAAAATGGCAAATCGTCATCAGTTTCATCTGAAAATGGATTGCTATTGTTATTTTGTGGACTTGCTGTAGGTTCATTATTCAATTCAGATTTTTGTTTTCCACCATGCAATTTGATGTTTGAAGTATGGAAGTTTAGTCCAGACTTTATTTCTCCGTCTTTTCCTATCCATGCACCACTGCTTATTCTTCCTGATAATTCTACCAAAGTACCTTTGGTCAGAAATTTTCCTATTTTAGCATTTATCCAATAAGAGCAGTTGTAATAAGTAGTTTGCTCCTTTCTTTCGCCTTGTTTGGTTTTGTAGCTATCATTAATAGCGATTGAGAAATTCACGACTTTTTTGTCATTTTTCAAAGTGTTGATTTTTGCATTTTGGGTAATTCTCCCTACGATAGTGTTCATAATATTTTGATTTTATTTGTTAAATTCTGTCTGTTATGGATTGTCATTTTTGAGTGAATTGATTAGGTATCGAGGACACTCGGTTTTTCTTTTTTTACTAAAGTTTGAAAAAGGTATTCTTCATAGTTTTTTAATTTTTCTAATGATTTTAAAGAGCGACTGCTTTTGAATTGATTCGTACAACTGAGGTTCCGGCTTTTTCTTTGCCGATTGATCATAGGAAAGTATTAGGCACACAAAACCCGGTTCAATTCCTGTAATTACTTACAAGTTTTGAATCGGGCTAGAAATCTTTTTGTCCGAAGGATTTAGGAGTGTCTGAAAAATTATTGGAACTTGTAGAAAGAATTTTTATAGAAACCCAAAAAGATTTTTTTGAGTGAATAATGCTATCCTAAATTTGCAATAGTAAAAAGACTAACAAAAGTTGGGAAGATACTCAGCAAAGTTTCTTTCAATGAAAAAAATGAAAAAATCATTAAAAATTGTATCTCAAATATAATTGAATATAAATTTCTATTTTAATTTGATATTAAATACTGAAAAACATTCTTTCAATAACCCTATACAAATACTTAGAAACCGCTATATTTGCACCCCATTTAATATTTATACATTATGAAAGAACTAATTGAAAAGATTAATGCTGAATATGAAGCATTTTCTAAAGAAGCAGAACAACAAATTGATAAAGGAAACAAAGCTGCAGGTACTAGAGCAAGAAAAGCTGCTTTAGAATTAAGTAAATTATTTAAAGATTTCCGTAAATTATCAGTTGAAGAATCTAAAAAATAACAATCAAAACCGATTTTCCCTGCTATTAAGCAGGGAATTTTTTATTAAGCTCTGATTTTAAAATTCAAAATAAAATCTTAAATGCGTTTACAATTATTACCACAATACCATTCATTCAAATCTTTAAAATTGTGATAGATCCACGAACAATCTTCTACATTTTTGTATTGATTTTGAAGTTTTTCTTTAAACGATTTTCCATTGGAATCATTATCAAGAAATAGTGATATCTTCTCATACTTTTTCAATTCATCCTTTGCTTTAAAAAGCATTGCTGTAGAATTGAGAATAAGATAATCTGAATTAATATTTTGTTTTTTTTCTAAATTCCTAAAAGTCAAATAATCGAAGAAACCCTCAAAAACCAGAATTTCATTAGAAATATTTAACTCATTTTTTATTAAAGTCACATCCTTTTTACCCAAACATATTTTAGAATATTTATTTCGGATTTCAATTCCTCCTGAATTATTGAAAAAACCAATTCCGAAATATTTTTTACCATTCAATTCATACTCAATTTCTTTCACTAAATCTTTTTGTTCATATACTTTTCGAGATTTTAAATATTGAATTAAAGCAGGATGTTGAATTTCACGAACCATGATAATTTTATATTTTTTTTCGTGTAATGTTTCTTCACTTTGAAGTTTATTATAATTAGAAAAATCAAATTTTTCTAAATATCTCAGCGCTTCAGAAATTGAACATAGATTCATTTGTTGAACAATTGAAATCACATCATAACTTTTTCCCGTTCCAAAATCAAACGCTTTATTTTTAGCAAAGTCAACCGACAAACTAGGAATTTTTTCTTCTCTGTCGAGCGCAAAATAAAACGCCGTATTTCTATTTTCTTTTACAGGAAATAAATTGAACGATTCTAAAACCATTCTTATACTTATTTTTTCTTTTATTTCTTCACAATTCATTTTTTCTTTTTTAGAGCACATTTTTTATTCACATTTTCCTTTTTAATAAAAAAAGACTTTTTAATTATTTTACATTACTTTTAATGAAGCTCCGAATCGACTTTTAGAAAGGGATTTGAGCTCTTTTTTTGGTGAGTGCAATTCCGAATTCTGGTGAGTGCAATTCAGAGAAAGGAGTGAGTACCATTCCGAAAACTTCCTTAATTATGGTGAGTGCGATTCCGAATTCATTTTTTAATTCTGTTTTAATATTCTTAATTATTCGCGATTTTTGATGTTTTTAGATATTTTTAAAACGCTTTAAATGTTTGAGTGAGTATCATTCCGAATTCTAGATTAAAAAATCTGATATTTTAATAATTTTTAACATCAGTGAGTACAATTCCGAATTATTAGTGAGTACAATTCCGAAATCATACAATTATTGGATAACCATTCGGAAATAGTTTTCCCATTTTTGTAGACTGATAGATTTGAATGATTAGTTCTTGAATTTCATATAAAAATTTCTTTCCTTGAAATATTGTTGATTTTATTCTTTTTAATCGGTTAATTCTAATAAACTCTCTGAAGGCTTTTTCTATTAATTCTCTGGTTTGGGGAATGTTTCTATACTGATGAGAAAACTGCAGGATTTGATTTTCTTCCAAACCATATCTTTTCTTGAAATAGATTAATCTTCGGGTAATTTTTTCAGCAGGGACAGCATTTGTTTCACTTGAGTCCAATGGATTTTTTATATTGATGGATAAATTGTCCTTCAAAGACAAATTAGATAAAAAAGGAATAATAAAAATTGAATCTTTTTGGTAAGTATAATTGAACGAAAGTGTATTGAATGTATTTAAACTAATCCTTACGGGTTTTAAAAATTTGAAACAAAAATCCTTAGTTGTTTTATAGTTCAATCCAAACTTTTTGTTGAGAGTAGAAAGTTTCAAAACCGTTCCATTTTTAGGCAATTTTGAAAGCCAAATGGCAAATATAATATGTTTGTTGTTACGTACATTGTAAACCAAATTATACAAAACATAGTTATATTCAGGAATTACCAATAGTTTTTTTAGCCAATAACTACTGACTAGAAAAGTTGTATAACCTCTTTTATCGTAACTGGGTGTAGAAATCAATCCGCCGAAAGTTTTAATTTCTTTTCCTTTAGAATTCACAGATTTATACCAACCCATTTTGAATTTTGCAAGAAACTCATAAGCCTGTATAACTTGTTTTGTCGATCCGCTTGGAGAAATCCTGCTATTTTTAATTTTTATAGAAGCAAAAATGTTGTTTTCTGTTTCAAATTCTTCATCGAAAAGAGAAAGTTGTTTTGGTCGGTCTTGCGGTCGGAACTGTTCGTTACTAATAATGGAAATAATGTTAAATATAACACGAAGTGCATTAATTGGAATATCCGCAGCTTCAGAATCATCAAAAATAAAATCATCTACAAATTGGTTTCCCAATCTTATCCTATCGGAAATCACTTCTTTTTTATTTTCAAATACTTTACGGATAAGCCGTAAATCTTTTTCCGAAACCGCCATAATTCGTTCAGTCTTTTGGAGAAATTAAATTGATTAGAATAATATTCAGATTTGACAGATTTTTATAACAGTCTTATTTTTTCACTTTTCAGGGTTTTAGAACCTTCGTTTAGACTGTAATATTTATAAATATTTATCCCTTCACATTGAAAAACTCTTTTTTCGACTTTCCCGAAATTCGATAATCTTACTTTTTGGATGCCTTTGTATTCTGCCAACATTCCATTGATGCTTACTTTTTGCCCAGGTTTTAAATCAGATATTTTCATTGTTTTGTTTTTATTGTTTATAGATTAGTTTTTTGAAGTTTATCTCTTATATTTTGAAGTTTATATTTTTTTGAAATTTGTTTTAACAATTAATTCTTTAAGATTCTGGACGTTTTATATTTGGTATATTTTGCAACAAAGAAGTATTTTCTACATTCGAATTTTTAAGATAAGGCAAAGTACTTTTTAATGTAGATTTCCAATTACTAATAGGACGATTAGAGGTGTTTTTCCAACCGTTATTGTTCCAAGTTTCGTATTTTTCACTAATACTTAAATCCAATTCGCGCTCGTAGCACTCCAATGATCTTGCATATTCCATAAATTCATCCAAAGAAGGAATTTTTCTATTTTTAAGGTTTTGTAGTTCCTGCTCCTGTTCTTCTTCCCGTTCATACTTTTGTATATATTTCAGCTCAAATTTTTGATTTTGGGATAATTCTGGAAAAATCTTTCCATCATTATTAATTTCAATTTCTTGTAATACTTGAAGTGTATTTGGAGTAGAAAGAAATATTTCAGGATAAATTATTGAATTTTTTGATTTTCGAGGTTTTTCAACATTAGTGCTTTCTTCTATTTTGATTGACTTTTCAGCATCAATTTTAAAGGAATAATTTAGCAACAAACGGTAATGACAAGGAACTCCATTTTTACATTGAAACAAGATTAAGCCTAATTGTTTGAGTTTCTCTTTTGTTGATTTTATCGTTTTTCGGGTAAGTCCTAAATCTTTTCCCAATTTAACATCAGAAATTTTAAAATCATAACGATCATTATCGTATCCAATTTTCAGCAAATAGAAATACAAAGAAATCTCTGTAGGACTAACTTTAGTTGTTTTATTAAACTCCCAAAAACGTTGTATTAATTCTAGATAATACATCTTATTTTTTGGCAAAAAGTTGTAATGCCTTTTCTTTATCTATAATAATGATATTCCCATTTTGAATAATGGCTTTATCTAATATTCCAGTAGATTTTATTTCAGATGCTTTTGAAACAGAACATCCAAGAATTTTTGCCAAGCCTTTGAGGCCATATTCATATTTACTTTCTGTGCTCAAATTTTTAGAAATTGCTAAAAACTCTTCAACAGTAAGCTTCCAAATGGGAGTTTTGGGATCTATCTTTTTCATTTAATATTATTTTACTCTTTATTAAATTGAGCTAGCTTTCATTCCACAGAGCGAGCCTTCTGTTTTATAAATCCAATTCCTTGCTGCAGCCCTCCAATTCTTCATCAATTTTTTATCACTTCGTTTCCATTGGCGAGATTCATAGAAAGAGTAAAACTCATTTGCCTCAAAAGATGGCAAATCCCTTTCATTAAAGTATAATTCAACTTCGTTAAATTTCGGAATAGAAAAGATATTTTTCATTTCTGAAAAGCAATTTTGTTCTTGAACTGATTGTATTTCTAATACTTTATTGTTTCCCAAATCCCTAATTTCAATCAGGCTACCTTTATAGGAATTATAATTCGGACAGTAATTGATATAACCTGCGTGATGCAATTCTCGAATACATTTATGATAAGTCGCAAAAGATTTGATTTTACTTAATTTCATTAGCTCTTTTCGACAAATACGGAAAGGAGTTCTAAATTCGTTAATTCTCCATAATTGAATAAGAGAAACATACATGCTTATATGAGAGGGGAGCAAACAATTATCCTGAATTACACAATCAAAAAAGCTATTTATATTTGTTGTATATTTCATCATTACTAATTAATTATTAATGCTTTTGCTCCATTAATAGCTTTTGTATGTCATTATAATTGTAATATAATGTACCTCCTATCTTGCTACAAGATAAAGTCCCATTAATTCTTAAATTTTGCAAAGTCCCAGAAGATATATTCAGAAGTGACTTGACTTCTGAAGTTCGTAACCACAACTTTTGCTCAGTTGTCTTTTGTTTTATTAATTGTTCAATTCCTTCTAGGAGTTCAGTTTTAAATTGCTGAAGATCCTCTTTTGTAATAATTGATATTGACATAATTGAAAATTTGTTTTATTTGACAAAGTTTCAAAATCCAAAAAAAAATCCTTCGGTAGTTTTTCGTTACTACCGAAAGATTTCACTGTACATCCTATCAAAAGGAATTAATCATTAACCCAATAATTAAATTTTAACTAATAGGACACAGTTTAGTACTAAATTGGAAGAGTCTGTAATGAATTTGATTACATCATTGCAAAATAATTCGTTTTTATACTCTTAAAGACTAGGTATATTTATTATTCATCCAAATCATTCAGATATTGATCCATATTTTGGGTGAGCAATGACAAAAACTTAGTTCTGTCAGTTTTTCTAAGTCGAATTTCACTTAAAGTCTTATGATAATTACCTAAACTGATATGTAAAGAATTTTCAGCCCAACGAAAGATTTCAGCAAGGTCAGCATGACCAGCGTTAAAACATTTCGTCTGATGAAGCGAATATAATAATTCAATCAAGGCGACTTTTGGTGCTGTCCATTCCATATTCTGCATTTGAGTGATTGAGTTTTTCCTAACTTCTTTTGAATCAATTTTATCGGTTAAGTATTGGTCTAAAAGGTCATTTGCAAGAATTTGAGAAACAATATGGTCATGAGATGTTGAAAAACCTTCATCATAACTATACAGTTCAGGGCTGAGTTTCAGTTTGAAATCAAATTTGAAACGAATAAAATATTTTTTATCAAGGTAGGTTGACTTCCTACGATAGTAGCTAATAAATTCTTTTTGTTCGTTATAAAAATAGAGAAGATTTCCTCTTTCGTTTTCATAATATGCTTTTAATGCATGAGCATCAGCATAAGGCTTGGAAGCTTCAATTGCCAAAACCTTAGAATAGTAAATATAAATTGCCACGAATTGTGGTTTTGTTTTTTTGAAAAAAAAAATCTCATCACTCCAATCCAGAAACTTATATTGTTTTAATAAGTCCTTTAGCTTTCTAATGGTAAGATCTGTTTCCATTAGAATTTCTTCCGCGCGAATGACAATATCATTATCACTTCTGTTGATTTGATCTATCGATGAGGTAAGTTCCTTCCATAGTTGATCTACTTTTTTTCTGAAATTTTCTCGATTCATACGTCTATTTTTAGTTAATATCATTTTTAACGTAAAAACCTGGCTGTTGGTAAAATTTCAGAATTCTTTCAATTCCTCTTTTCTCTTCCTGATAAAATCACCTGGTCTCATACCAGTAATTTCCATAAAATGTTTTGAAAAAATTTGTCTGTGTGACATTCCACATTCTTCAGCCAGACTATCAATGGAATAATTAAGGTATTTGTTGTTTTCCAATAGTAGGTTGGTAATGTATTTAATGCGTAAAATTTTTAAATACATTGTAAATGTCATCTGATAATGTTCATTGAGAACATATGATAAATGAGTCCGGTTACTTCCAATCATTTTAGCAACGGTTGAAAGCGTTAGGTTTTTCTTTAAAAACAGTTTTTCCTTTTCAAAAAGTTCCAGCTTAGCCTTGACATCATCAATAATTTCTTGACTGTATAAGTTTTTCTCTTTTAAAGAAACAATAGATGCATCTTTAAAAGTATCATTTTTCTCAGGGTTATTCAATTTTTTGAGTAATTCTCGATACTTGGAAGTAATTTCATTTTCTCTCTTTCTAGAATTTCTGAATTTCCAAATTGAAAAACTTAGTAATAAAAAGGCACTGGCCATTGAAAAATATAAAAACAAAAGACCGTTCTTATGTTGACTTTCCAATTGCTTCTTCTCTTTCAGTAATGTACTCGTGTCATATTCCCGGTGAATTTTTGACGATAGCAAAGCAAAATCAGCATTAATGATAGAATCTGCTTTTAACAGTTGATTGGTATAGTAGAGTTGTTTTTCTTTATTTTGGCTCTGTTTTGCATCCTTAATTAGATATTCATAACTTTCTCTTATCTCAGGAGTAATAAACCAAAATTTACGAACCAATGAATCTGTTTTATTTAGATACTTTAATGATTCTGTTCTATTTTCTCTCTGCCAGTACAACTTCCCCAAATAGAAATACACCGTATTCAATGATGCATCATCCTGATTATGACTTAAAATATCCTTTGCAAGTATAAAATGCTCTAATGCCTCTCCTGATCTTCCTTCTCTTAAGAGTTGAATGCCTTTACCTTTATGAAAATAACCATACTCTATGGAAAACTCATTTGTATCTTTTAGTCTTTCCAGCCCGATAGTAATCAGGGAGTCTTCTTTACGAAATAAACGCAAATTTCTATAACAGGTACTTAAGCGATAAATACTATTGAAATATCCAGATTCATTATTGAGTTTAAGATTCGGATGAGAGTTTTCTGATATTTTGCTCTCAAAATAATGAGCAGTATTTTCAAAATGTTTGGATGCTTCCTCGTAATACCCCAAATAGCTTTTAACCATCCCTAAATGATAAGTTATTTTATTTTTCAGATACTCATCTTTTGAATCTTCTGAAAATTTATATGCTTTGAGATATTGAACCAAAGCTGGTTTATACTGCCTTCGGTTATAATAGTAAATAATTCCTTTTCCAAGATAAGCTCTGGAAATCTGGTCTTTATCATTGTACTTTATAGCAGTGACAATACAACTGTCTGCAAAAGATAATTTCCGGTCAATATTTTTTGTATAATAAATTGCTTCCTCATACCCCTCAATCAATTTTTTTAAATTTTGTTCACTCTTTGCTTTATGAATATATCTATTAACAAAAACCATTGCCCTATCATCATTTTCTGGATAAGACTCAAATAAGCCATAAATTTTTTTGTAAGATTCTTTGTAATATTTCCCCTGTCGTTCCTGACCTTGTACCGAGAACAAAATCAAATTAAAAATAATCAATAATAATTTATTATTACGGAACATAATTTAAAAATAAGCTCAAATTTAATAAAAATCATCAATTAAATTATTTCTTTTAGCATTTACATGCAATCCTTTACACTACCAATTGATTTTCAATGCTGTAGTAGTTTTTTTTAATAGGATTAATGTATCAATTATTCCCAATGAATTGATACATCAGTCCCAATAAAGTTTTTTTCAGTCCTCAAACCCCTATAATTTAGCCATAAGAATTCTAATAAAATCCGGCCGGGATAACTTTTTAAAACCCTTAATTAAAAATTATGAAAAAGTATATCTCACTTTTAAGTATAGCATCTGCATTCCTTATGCAGTCATGTGAAAGATCCGATTCTGATGTAAAAATTACTCAACAAAGGAATCAAAATATGAAAACTTTGAGCCATAAAAAAACTGTTAAAATTGAAGAGACCAATGCTACCGCAACAAGCGAAACAGACACTAAGGATGATGAACCTAAAAGAGACAAACAGCATTGGAGAATTATAAAGGATACCATCTTATAATTTAAAGTAATCTTATTTAAACTTTAAAAGCAAATGGAATGGAAAAGCAAAAAGTAGTTCTAGTCACTGGAAAGAAATGTACTGTTAGTGGAGAATGGGAAGTTGAGGGCACAATTAGTACAGTTGTTTACATCTCAAAAGGAGAAACTATGCCTGCATATTGTGGAAAGAGTGTAAAATGGATTTTAATTAGAAAAGGATAATAAAGCGATGCATCACATAAAAGCAAATTTCAAAGCCTTCATTAGCTATTTTTTTATATTGTTGTTCTGCTATGCAGCAATCAGTAAAATAATGGATTTTGAAAAATTTCAGATTCAGATGAAAGATTCACCATTATTAAGTCCATTTTCAGAACTCCTACCACTTTTTATTATTGCAGTTGAACTTTTTTTGGTAGGATTGTTATGTTATCAGAAAACTCAAAATATAGGACTTTTAGGAAGTTTTATCTTAATGCTCATTTTCACAGTATATATTGGCATAATGCTCGTCACCTCTGAAAATCTTCCTTGTTCTTGTGGTGGAATTTTAGAAAAAATGACTTGGACTCAGCATTTTTATTTCAATATAGGATGTGCTGTTCTTGCTTTTCTTGCTTTAGTCTCTAATAAAAAATACAACAGGCCTGTTGATGGAGATAGAAACCATAGTTAACTGTGGAAGACTCGACTGAACGTTAGTTTTTTTGTTTAACCTTAAAATTAGACCGTCGAAAGCGGTTTAATCATCCGAGAATTTAAATGTATTTATTAACAACCATTTGTTTGAGAATACTAATTCTTAGACAGGTCTCTAAAGTTTTTAAGGGAATCTTTTTTGATGTATAAAAAGACCAGTATCATGAACATACCATCATTTTTAAAAAACAATGTTATAGGTATTGTAACCGTTTTATTTGCCCTCATCCTCATGTCTTTTAGTTTGTGGAAAGAGGACAATGCTTCTATTACTTATTTTTATAACAGCAATGATATTTCGGCAGGAGCTTTTGCTGAACCCTCTCATTGGCAAACCACGAATGCTTCGGCATGTGAAGAAGAAGGAGAAAGACCATGTAGTATTGTGGTCCCTGATGGACAGACCTTGAATGACGTCTTGTCTGGCAAGACCAATTCACAGGTGCTCTCTATGAGTCCGAACCGTAAACCATAGGATTTTATTCGGTGAAATCTTTTTTGATGCATCAAGGATGGCTGGTCTACGACCAGCCATTTTTTCTTTTATATTTTGTTTTTAAATTTTCTCTTTTTCCATGTTTACATCAATCTCTTATCTCGGGTTCTGAGGCATTCCTGTTAGGGCAATGATATCCTCGGGAATCGCGATGGCATAGCGAGGGTCATTAGGAGGCAATGTATAGGTTTGTCCATTTACGGTTCTGGTGAGGGTTATTTGGTCTCCATCTCTATTATATCTTTTGATATCCGCCCAACGGAGACCACGAAACAAAAGTTCTTTTTTTCTTTCTTCTTTTATTATTTGCAAAGCTGCTTCTTTTGTGGTAGAGGTAAAAGGAACAAAAGTTCCTGTTTTCCATCTTGTAATGAGCAGGCTATTGAGCATCTTCATTGCATTAGCAACATCATTGGTTTTGGCATAGGCTTCTGCAGCAATAAGGTATAACTCATCTGTAGTTATAGCAGTTAATTTTCCTGCAGACCCCCCCGTATAATTTCCTTTGAAGGTTACTTCACCGTTTGAGCTTAATCTAAAAAAGACAGCTTTTCTGAGGTCATTGACATGGTAGGACTGGTAAATGCTTACGGGTACTTTTGCCACTGCAAAGCGAACGGGCCCAGAGATGCGCATGGTAGCTCTGAGCAATACTTCTACATTCATGTTCTCTATAGGGTAAGATGCTGAAACATTAAGGTTATTAAAATTTAATAACGAGTTTTGTAAACTTAACGCCTCTAAACTATAGGATAAAGCCTTCTCATCATCTCCCATGAAGAGGTAGGTTCTTGCCAAAAACCCTAGTGCTGTAATTTTTGAAGGTCTGGTAGCCGCCACTTGTTTTACGGGAAGAAGCTTTACTGCTTCGTGCAGGTCTTTTAAAATTTGATCATAGGTCTGCTTTACCGAAGATCTGACGGAGGGGATGTTCATATCAGGATTAAGGCGAAGGGGCAAACCTAAGTCTTTGTCTGCTGTGGTTTTATTATAAGCAAGACACCAAATTTGAGCCGCGTCGAGATAACGAATTGCTCTTAATACTAAAGCCTGACCTCTCACATTCTCCGCACCCGCAATAGCATAGGTTTCTAAATTATTCAGTACAGCATTTGAAATATAGATACCACTGTAGGCATAAGCCCAATCATTCCCTACTCCCTGATTGGTAGAAACATTATCTTCTTGCCAAGTGTAGAGTCTTTTATCTTCTTGATATTCCATGGCGTTAAAATCCGCATCTGATAAATACATTTCGTCACTGGATGCCATTCCGCTAGAAGCAAAATTGGACAGCACATCCGTCAAACGGTCTAATAATGCCTGATTGTCTTCTAAGGTCATGGGAACAGCTAGATTGGAGTCTGACTTTTCCTCCAAAAAACGGTTACAACCCGTTAACAACATTACTGCTAACAAAAGCTTTGTTAATTTTATTATTGATTGTTTCATTTTATATTTTTTAGTTGTGAAATTATACGATTAGAAATTGGCACGTAGCCCAATGGAATATACTGGAGGAGATTTTAGTCCAGAGCTCTCGAAATTAAAATCTGGGTCTATACCACTTTTATTGGCTTTCCAGAGTATTCCTAGGTTGCTAATATTCATGAATATATTCAGATTTTCAAACACTTTTGATTTTCCTGAGCCTTGGTCTACCTGATAATTGAAGTTTATATATTGCAGGCGGATATGGTCTGCTTTTTCTACAAGCACACTTGAGCCATTGTAAAAAGCATCTCTATTGGAATTGCTCAAAAAGGTATTAGAAGGAACGTTGGTAAAAGTTTCATCTCCTGGCTTTTGCCATCTGTAGGCAAAATCGCTGTGTCCTAACCAACTGGTGTATAAACGAGTATAGTTTATAGAACTTCTTCTGAAGTAATAGCCGAGTTTATAACTCAATCCTATATCTAGACTCAATTTTTTGTAGTTCCATGAATTGATGAAAGAACCATATACAGTGGGAATTGCTGAACCAAAGTATTGCAAGTCATTTACTTTAGTTCCTGCTCCTACTAATAAAGCATAATCTTTGCTCACTGTTCCATTTATAATCCCCATGGGGTCCCCAGTATTAGGGTCTAGACCTGCCCATTTATAGGCAAATATAGAATAGACGGGTTTACCTACTACCCCACCAATGGGAACAGCGCTTCCGTTGCCTATAAACTGACTTGCTAAAGCATCTGCTAAGTAATATTGAGTTACCTTGTCGTGATAGGTACTGAAGTTCACTATGGTATTCCACTTTACCGTTTTATCTATGTTGAGCGTATTAAGTGATATATCTAAACCATTTCCTTTCATTTCTGCAACATTTGAAAGCATGTAGCCTATACCTGTAGTATAATCCATCTGTGCATTGCCAAAGAGATTGCTTCCTTTTTTGGTAAAGTATTCGATAGTACCAGAAATTCTATTATTTCGGGAAGAAAAATCCAAGGCTAGATTGATCATTCTAGAGGTTTCCCAACGGAGCTGAGGGTTGTAATAATTATCAAACCTTGCGGTAGATGTTCCTGTGTATCTAGAATTGTCTATATCATACGCAATGGTACTTACTGCTACCATAGAAGGGTCTATATTTCCGTTGAATCCATAAGAACCCCTAAGTTTTAGATTTGGGAGCCCCTCTATTTTATAAAAATTCTCTTTGGAGATTTCCCACAGTCCCCCTACCGACCAGAAGGGATTCCATTGGTTATTGGTGGTAAGTCCGAAAAGGTTGCTAGCATCTCTTCTGATACTTCCTGAAAGGGTATATTTGCTATTAAAGGTATAAGCAGCATTGGCAAAAAGAGAGACAAAACGAGTGGTTCGTTTCCCCTGAGATTGCAGTCTCTGTATAAATTCTGTTCCCCCGCTCGGAAGTAAAGGATATTGGTGGGTATAGTCTATCCCTGTTGAAAACATTCTGTTTTCATCATATCCGTAGGCGCGGTTAGCGCTATATGTTCTTACGGCATCACGACTTTCTGCCCCTGCGATTGTGGAGAGCTGATGCTTATCCCATTTACCCGAGTAGCTCAGTTGCCCTCTGAGATTATTGATGACCGTTACCCCATTTGAAATGTCTATTATCCCACCTTTTGGAACTATGAAAGTAACATTACCATTGGTCTCCAGCTGTGCAAATCTATTGATATAATTGCGTGCATAGTAACTTTCTGCGGTATGAAGATTGGTGGAGTTGTCATTCTGACGTTGATACTGGTATTTAATATCTGCTTCTAGTCCTTTTACAATTTTATAATTAACACTGGTGTTAATCATCACTTCAGAAACTTTTGTTTTTATTTGGTTAAATTTCCAATCGGTTAGAGGATAGTAATTCCAGTCGAGGAGTTTACCTGCTCCGAAGCTTTCTTTGTAGTTTTGGTCATAGTCTTTCACTACTACTAAGGGATTCCCGTAATCATCTGCCAATTGCATATAAGGAACAAAGGCATTTCTGCCCATTATGACTGCTCCATAAGCGGTTCTACCGTTCTGTGTAGCACTTTCTGTGTAGTATATTCCGCTTGATATTTGAAGTTTCTTAAGTGGCTTCCAGACATTTTGGAAACGGAGATTGGTTCTGTTGTATTTCTCGCCAAGGTTACCCGAATTATCATCATACCCGAATGAGGAAGTCCATGAGAAGTCTGGTGCACCACCTGTGAGCCCTAGATAATATTGTCTTTTTTCTGAGGGCATATACATGTATCTACTGAACTGTTCTTTCGCATTGATATTCTTAAGTTGCTCCAACTGAAAGTTGGCTTCTTCTGAAGAAATGAGTCCGTTTCTTGCTTTGTTTAATAGATTGACTACGGGGGATAAAACCGGATGCGAAGAGGAATTGATATCACTGTTGTAAAATCCTCTATTGAATAGTTCTCTTTCTACTTCAATAAAGTCTGCAGATGATATGGTTTTAAGATAATCGAAATCAGGTTTTGGGCTGTAGCTGGTATTCATTGTGAATTCCATTTTTATGGGCTGTTTGAATTTCCCAGTTTTGGTGGTAATAACGATTACACCGTTGGCTGCTCTTGCTCCCCAGATGCTTGCTGCGGCTGCATCTTTCAGTACGGTAATGCTTTCTACCATGTTGGGGTTGATATTGCTGATGTCTCCCTCATACGGAAAATCATCTACCACGATTAAAGGAGCGGTAGGCCCTTTGATGGTACTGAGCCCACGCACCATCAACTTAGGAGTTCCAGAGCTTCCTCGTTCTAAAATCATCCCACTCGCTACATTGGGCAGGCGGTCTAGAATGTTAGTGCTCACTTGTTGGTTCAAAAGTTTTTCATTGGCTAAGGTAAAGGAACCTGTGGCTCTTTCTTTAGGAATCTTCTGATAACCTGTTGATAAGTTGACTTCCTGAATTTCTTTGACCTTGTAAGTCATTACTATTTTCAAGGGAGATTTGAGTGGTAGGCTCAGTTCAAAAGTTTGAGTCTCGTACCCGCTATGGGAAACCGTTAGCGTGAGTTTTTTTTCCAAAATTTGGAAATCAAAAAGGCCGTTTTGGTCTGTGAGCACTGCTGTTTTGGTTTTGGTTGTGGTGATAACCGCTCCTTTTAGCGGAAGGGAATTTTCTTCTGTTATCACCTGTCCTAAAAGTCTGTTTTGTGCCATCATCTGTAGTGAACAGCACAAGAGTAAGGTGCCATAAAGTTTTTTCATAATCAAAATGTTTGGGTTTGAATTTTCATTGTTGTTGTAAAAAGATGACCTAGATAGAGGCCACTATGTTTACTTGTCTTTGATGATGAGCATATCTAGTTCCTGTTCCTCTTCTACCAAGTCTACATCATAGAGTAAAAGTTCTTTTCTGAGTGCGTTTAAATCCTCTATTTTTCCCATTTTCAAATCAATATTTGTTTTGTACCCTGTTTGGTCTACAATAGGATATGGAATAAAGGGCAAAGCATTTAGGTTATTGACCAACGCATATACAGAGGTATTCTGCAGGTCTGTTTTGGATACAGAAAATGAAAAGCGTGTGGTAGTGCTTTTGGTTTTGAGTTTATCCTGCGTAGAGGTTCTTTTCAGCACCAAACATTTTACTTTTCTTTTTTCTATGTCTGCGCTGTAGTCTGTGAACTGGCTCAGATTCTTTAGCATTAAAGGGTATAATGAATCTGCTTCTGATAGAGGAACAATGAATTCATAACTGTAGAGATTTGCTTCTACGATGTTTCCTTGTTCATCTTTAGGATTTTCTAGGGGCTTTGGATCTTTGACTTCTATGATTATTCGTTTTTCATTAAAGGCACGTTTTTGTTTCTGAAATATTTCATCTGTAATGGCAGAAAAAATCTCTAAGAGCGATAAATTGGTAAACTGTCTGCCATAGGCGGTTTGCCCAGAGCGGTGAAAGCCAGAGCCAAATCCCATTCCTCTTATTCTGCCTTTGGCTAAGAATGAATAAGAGAGCATGGAAATTCCTTTTTCTTGGTCAAAATCTTCTGAGAGCATTAGTGGCCTCTCTCTACCTCTTTGCACTACGGTTTGCAAAGAAGAGCTCTCCCCTCCTAATAGTTCTTTTATGGTTTTTTCTGTGACCTGAGCTCCATCGGTAGTATTGAGTAGTTTACCGTCTTTGATCCATGCGATATAGGGCACGCCTCTATGTGGGAACAGCTGATGGAAAATTTTATCTCCTGCTACTGAAACCACTTGTTTATAGCGCTGACCGTTTTTAGTGGCAAAGAATTTTTCTAGGGTTGGACGGTCTTGGTTGCTTACTGGAATGATTTTTATTTTGTCGCCAAATTGTTTTTGGAGTTCTTCCATTTTCGGAAAGTTTGCCAAGCAGCTGCTGCACCATGTGTTCCAAAAGTCAAGAAGAATGAGCTTGTCTTTATCCTGATTAAGGGTCATGGTTTTCTGTGGATGATTGACTATTTGTAAGGGAGTAGACCATATACTTTCTGGAAGCGCTTCTCCTATGGTAAGTGATTTATTCTGGGCTAAACCCGTGGTGAAAGCCAGAAAGGTTAAAAATAGGGACAAGAAAGCCCTGCAAAAAATATTTTTCATATTTTTGAATAGGTTTTTAATTAAGTTTAAAGACTGTAAATGCTCTTTCTGCGTGGTCGCCAAACTTTTGCGGAAAGGGCTTTTTTTAATTGAGTTTTTCTATGGTTTGTGGTTTTGTGGGCTGTCTGTTTCTTGGTTTTTAGGTTTTAGTTAACCTCTAAGAGAGGAAGAATACCAAAGGATAGCCTCCCTCTGCAAAGTGGTCTGGATTTAATATGAATGATGAAATGTCCCGTGAAAGCTAAAAAGCCGCAATGGTGCGCTGCCATTGTATCCGTCAATTTGATACTGTATTTTGAAAAGCAGCTTAGAAAAATGTAGATGATGCGGACGGCATAAAAGAAAACGGCATGGGACTCTACATTATCCGATTCGGGGTACTGGTATACCTTACATGCAGATAAGAGAGCCCACGCCTAGGTCGTGAGCTTTTTACTTATCCTCTCGCATGTTAAAAATTACCAGTTTTCGAATCGAGATTCTAAGCAATAGCTTCTAATATTTCGTTGAAGTATCGCAAAGTTACATTTTATATAACTTATTTGACAAATATAATAAAATTTTCCAACCTGTGACAAATATGTCAATGAAATCTTTGACAAATATGTCACTTTTATTTAATGAAATACATTGAAGACAAATATTTTATTGCATTAGCTAATCATATACAAGAAATACTTAAAGATAAAAATATTGATATAGCTGATTTAGCAGCTGCAGCTAATCTAGATAGAAGACAGATATATAGATTGTTAAATAAAGAGAATATCCCAAAATTATCAACATTAATACGTATATCTTTAGCTGCAGGAATTGAACCACAAGAACTTTTCGCTTTAAAATTTGACTTTGAAAATTATATGAGCGAAAATAATATACTCAAGGTTTCCAAAAAGAAAAAATAATCCCAAAGAGAGTTGGGACTTTTTGTTTGTAAACACTTGAAATAATTATTTTAAAAGAAATTAGATTTGTACAACAACGACCAATATTAGCTACTGTTTTTTATTTATAGCGATTATCAACTTTTTTTTCGCTTGTTTTCCGAAATGGGAAATCATCAGTTAATAGTTTTTCTAATTCTTCATCAAAACTCCAAACTTCATCTGCATACTGCCAAAAAAATTCATAATGTTCAGTCTTATCTTTATATACAACAACTCCAACGCATTTTGTAGCTTTCATGTTATATTTATGAGCCATTGTAAAATTATGTAATGCCGTCATTGCATGTTGTGATTTACTTGAATGTAACGGAATAAATACAAAAGCACAATCTGTCCTTTTTGTATAAATGCGATAAGGAATTATTACTTCAAAATTTTCACATTTTTCAATTGATAGTGATATTCTTTTTTTAAATTCGGTTAATTCAGTTCTGTTCAATTTTGCTATTTCTTTAATTATTGGATAATACTCAGTTTGGTGAGAAATCAATTTTATACTTTTATTAAAATTTTCAATAATTAGTGAAACATCAAATTCCGATTTCCTCTCATATTGATCTGTCAAATTCGATATATATTCTGAATTAAAATGATCTGCATTTGGTGTTTCAAAAAAATGTCCCAAAAGATATTGTTCGGGTAAATTATTAATCATTTTTTCGTTGTAATAATAAAAATCTTCCCTAAAATCTAAATATTCGAGTATTTCGACAGGAGTTATTAAATATTTGCAAATCCAATAATAATCTTCTGAATGAAAGAGATGAATTAAACCAATCTCAGTGCTATTATAAAACTTGAGTCTTCTTAAATCTTCTGGAAAATCATCATTTGGATGAAAAATTATTATTTTTTTTATATCAGAATTTTCACGAGCTTCTTTTATATTAAGTTTGTGCCCCTTTTCATTTTCAACTATTATTTCAGAAAATTCATCAAAATATTTTAAAGTATTTTTGATTTGTTTGACTGCTTTATTTTTAACCTTATTTTTATACCAAGACTCATTATTAATTGAGTTTTTTTCCATTTCCTTTATTTGATAAATAAATAAAATATCATCTAACCAGACAATATTATCAGCTAATTCTAATTCTTTATTTGTTATGGCATCTTTAAAATCATTATTGCTAAATGAAAATTCTTTAAAAAAAACATTTGAGTTTATTTCAGAAATTATATTTTCGGAATTAGTTTTAGGCATAATCTTGTATAAAATTAACGTTAAATCAAATATTTATGCAATATGAAACTAAATTATTGATTACTTAAAAACTATTCATTTTAAACAATTAAAAGTAATTAATTGGCTATCATTTGAGTTTTTGTTTATAAGTTTTTATCAAATTTAAATAAAAAAATAATATGAAATTAGAGGAACCATTTTTTAAATGAGGATTTGGGAGGTTAGTTTTCTGAACTAGTTAGAGGACCGTCAGCTTATGGAAAGCCATCTTATAGAGCCCTCTTCCTCCTCCCCCTATCAAAGGAGGAAAAAATTAGAATAAAAACTTCGAATTCTGAAGAATTCCAAGGGTGAGAAGTTGAAATTTATGTTTTTTTGAAGATTATTTTAGAAATATGAAAGTTGTTTGAAAAGTTACTAGTGTTTATGAGATCCTTTTCAAAGAAAGTAATCACTTCCATTACAACCTTGTAAGAACCAAGAATTTTCCTTTAGGCATGCATACATTATTGTTTGCCAATCAAGTACACCTACACTATTTAAACAACTATTATAAGTATCTTCAATTTGCTCTATTAATTGTATATTATCCCTATTTAATAGTTGTTTAAAATAAAATTGTCTAGTTCGCAATTCTCGGTTTGCTTCATTAGAAAATAGCTCGTTAATATTATATGTTTTAAAATGATTTACAGAACGGTTAAATTTATTATCATTCCAATGTGGTAATCTTTCTACTCTAAATTGAAAACTTAAAGGTTCTGTACACATCAATTCAGCTTTAATCCATGATTCATTTTCAATATTATCAAAGTAAGGGTGATAAGTTTGGGTATCATTATCTATTGGGTAGCTTATCTTTTTATCTGTATTGCAATCTCTACAACAAGGAACTAAATTACTAGGAACCACAGATAAATAAGGATACTCACTTTTTGGTAAAAAATGATCAACTGTCTTCACATTTTTTATTGTGCAATAAGGACAAATATTATTTGGGGCTGAAAGTAAAAGTGTATCATAAAATTTTCTAGCATTTTCTTTATTAAGCATTCTATATTTGTAGTATCTTATAAGGTCTCCTTTAGATAATGTAATAATATTTGGAATACCTCTTGGCATCTCAAATAGTGTATTATCTTGTACTTTTGAAATATATTGACCTTCAAGAAAAACTAGACTTGCTCTATTTGCAGTTATTTGGCCTTGAACATTACTTTGCGGATTATCACTAAAAAAAATATCTAGAATATCATTAATATTTTCTAGAGGCCTATTTATACTTTTCATTTATTTGTTTGTCAAAAAAAAGACTTCTTAAAATAGATTTCCCTTCTATCCCTAATTTACCATTAATACTACTCAAAGCTGATTCATAAGTAAAATTATCTTTCACAATTTCCTTAAGTAATTTATAAAACCCAGACTCTGTTACCTCTAATCCGAAGATTTCATTTGTTAATATCCCGATATTTTCACCAAACGTCTCCAGATTTGGCTTTTCAAATTTTGAAATATATCCCATCCGAGAAAGTTTGTATACGCATGAACTGGGTACCTCTTGCAATACAATAGGAGAATGACTTGTCATAATACATACTGCATTTCTATTTATAAGTAATTTTGAAATTGCTCTTATAAATGATGATAATAGCGGTGGGTGTAAATGAGTCTCAGGCTCATCAAAAAATATTAAGCTCTTCTCTTGAAGTAATTCTACAAGTTTAGTTATTGTTAGCAGTATAATTTTATGTCCTGAACTTAATTTTTTAAATTTTTGCTCTAATTTTTCCTTACTATTAGCATTATATGATTTCTCAATATATTCTATAAAATTTTCACTTTTGAAGAGAGAGTCACTTTCAAGTTCCCTAATTATAGTTTTCCATCTTCCAAATTTTTGAGAGCTTATTATAAGTCCAATGCTTGACGTGAAGTCATCAGCAAAATCATTCAATGTATTGTCACTTTTTGAATTATTATTTTTAAGTCCTATATAATGATATTTTATATTTGGATTTTCATTTTTTTGATGGAAACCATATTCGTCAAATGCACTGAATGTCACACAAATTAAATTAGAGAAGGTATCATTTTCATACTGCGTATTGAATATAAATTCACCAACACTATTATGCTTATTTAAGACACTATCAATCATTCCATTTAATAAATAAGACTTCCCCACACCATTACTTCCTATTATCACTTGAATATTTGATGGTGGATATTCATTAGCAAAAACACTGAATTTTATTTTATTTTCTTTCTCATTTGATAGTAAATATTCAAAACTATAATTAGTAAGTCTTGCTCCACCATGAGCAATTCTGTTAAATTGGTTTATTACAGTCTTATAAGAAATATCACGCAGTAATGAATATTTGGTTACTTCTTCATCAATAACTTCATTTAATAAGCTTGTATCAAAAGCAACATCATTTAAACCTTTGAGTACAAAGTCTCTTACTTCATCAGATATTCCCCCAAGAGTTTCATAATATGAATCTTCTGTACCAAGAGAAAAAAAAATATCATCAAGTTTTTCAAAAACATCACCAATTTTTAATAATTTTTCATCTGGACCTTCTTTCTGCCCCCTATGAGCTATTCTTACTGCACCAATTTCACAATCAATTCCTTCTGAATTAACATAATTTATTCCAAATAATGTATAGTATGAAAAATCATTCCAATTATCCCAAATTAGTAAAATGGTATTTTTAGTTTCCGGAGGAAAATCTCCAAATTTATTTGTAACTAGAAATTTGTAATCAATCATTTATTATAAATTTTCACTTTTCTAATTTATTGCACCTTTCTATCAATTATTTAAGCTAATTTTTGGGTGGTTGTTAACATTACTTTCAATTTCGTCCTAACTTTATTATAAAGCATTTACTAAATTAAGAAAAAAAGAAATATAAATGGATTATGTGTATTAGAATTACTAAATTTACTACTTAAGCTCTTTTACTCAAATCTTAGTTATGAAAAATTTATATAACGTTTTATAGCGCTTAATTGGTTTTCTTTTAATTCATAAATTGATTTTTTTACAACAATTTCTTCTTCTGAAATGAACAAAATATATTCATCTAAGACTTCAATATCTTCAAATGTTAAACCATATCTAAGCATCAGAATATGTCTTTCATTTTCGGTTCCATATTTAATAAATTTTGAAAGTTTAATGGCTCTTAGATCATTGGTTTTCTCATAGTATTTGATTAGGCTAGCATAAAAAACATCAATAAGTTTAAACCCTATCAATTTATCAATAAAATCATAAGTATCACTAATAATGAAGTCATAATCTACATTTTTAGCTAGAACACCATTTAATGCATTATAAGGGTTTAAATTCTTATTTGGTATTTCAGAATACTCAGTATAAAATTTAGCTTGAAGATTATTTAATAAATCTGGAAAGCTTTTATTTGCTCTTCTGTAATTTGAATGACTAGCATAACTGTATCTATACCAACAAATATTTTTAAAAGTTTTACCATGCACTTTCCAAAGAATAATTTTTATGGCAGTATTGAAGACATTTTGTTCCCCATGATTCAAATCTCTACCTAGGTACTTTGAATAAATTTTCTCAAAGTTTTCGTATAAGTCTAACTTTTCGTTTTCATCTTCATTTAAAGTCTCAAGTGAAATAATTTTATCATTTTCAAATATGATATTTAATAGGTTATGAATTATTCCAAAAACTTCATCAGTACTTAGCTTTGAAACCTGATTTTCTGTAAGATTTAATTCATCGTCAAATGAGTCATTTAGTATTGCATTTTTAAAATCATTATATTCTTCATCTTTTTCTTCTTCATCAATTTCCAATAATGATTTTTCTGATAATTTTTCATCTTTTACCATTATTTTTCTAAAATTACTCATGTTTTTGACTACTATAAATCCATAATCGAATTTATACTCTGCAGTAGAACGACCTGCTCTGCCAATTAAATTTTTAACTGATAATGGTTTTGTACCATCAAGCCTATTCAGATATACTAAATCAAAAGGCATATTAACACCTTGCTCTAATGTTGATGTTGCAAAGCAAATTTTACAGTATCCTTTATTGGTATACTTTTCAAGTATACTTCTGATTTTTAAAGGAAGAGAGCCATGATGTATAACTATCCCTTTTTTTAGATAACTAATTAATTTAGAATAGTAATCCTTATTTTTATCTGTACTTCCGCCAGTATATTCAATTAGTTCATTCAAATATTCGTAAATTTCTTCCTCCTGATAATTAGTACAAAGATTTATATATTCTTGAAAATCTTCAAAAACCTTGTTATTTTTTATTGACGCTTTTGAAACATAAAAAAGTACAGAACCATTATTTTTTAATACATTTTTTATTGGATCAAAACTAGAATTTATTTTAATATTTCCCATTAAACCTTTATCAATACCAAAATGATAAAAATTTGAATCTGATTTGTCATGATGAAAAAAGACTTGACCTACATTTTTTTGGCTAAACTGTTTATAATTTTTTTCATCAAACTCAAAATGATTTTTTATTAATTGAGCATCTGGATTTTTAACAAATGGATGAGCAAAAACAAAAGTTGCTTCAGGATAATTTTTGTAACACCTTCTAACAATTCCATCGAATAAAATCCCTCTTGTAGATTCTTCATTAGATAATTGTGCTTCATCAAATAAAAAAAGATCAATTTGAAATTGTTCTTTTAGTTTGAAGAGCTCTCTACATCTTTCAGGTGTGACTATAAATACATTTCTTGTGGCTTTTTTTGTGTTGATTTTGTCAATAAATGGTAAAATATTAATGGATGTATCTTCAATTGCGATTTCTAGTTTCAAGAGATATTCATTTATTAATGCTCTTGACGGGACAATTATCACAACATCATTTTGAGACTCTTTGATTTTTTTAAGAAAAACAAAAGACTTTCCAGTACTAGTAGGAGCAGAAAAACTATAACATTTTTTATTTTCAATTTTGTGTAATATTTGAGATTGAACAGGGGTGTAATATTCATTGAAAACATCCTTTATATATTTTCTGTATTGTCCAAATATTAGTTCTTCTAAGGTAGTTGATTTGAAATTTTTTTTGTAAAAAATACCCATAAAGTTTAACACCTTATCTAGATTTTCATCAAAAAATTCTTTGTTATAGATACTGATATATGTCAATATTTCTAAATCAGAAATTTCTATTGGACCTTTTCTATATATATTATTTATCGCATAGGAAAAAATCTCGGGTATATTTTCATTATTAATAATTTTAGAAATTAAATTTTTCATATATTAACAGCTATTAGTATGACTTCTTTAAATTTAATTAGCTCTTTATAATATTGGTTTAGTTTTATGATTTTTATGAAATTTTCAGTTGTTGTTGTTTTTGCAGAAAATGCTACAATAAAACCAATTTCATCTTTTTTGCAATTAGACAAGGAATCTTTACAGAAAAAATCTTTAATATCGGCAATCTCTGTGATATGTTGTTTTTGTATATAAAAATTATATGATTGTTTTAATGCGCTCAGATGTCCACTTTGCTTAGCTATATATTTAGCTTCTCCAAAAAGAATATTTTTATTAGAATTTACAGTGTAAAAATCAAATCCAGGATTACCTACTGCTTGTTTTTTGAATAAATCTGCAATTGGAATATCTAGATAAGAATATGTATCAACCACAGAATTTCGTGCTAACTCTGAAACAACATATTCGCCAGAGTTTCTTGTTATGGTTGAGTCATTTTGTTTGATAATATTAGTAGCTATATGTTTAATACTCTGTTCACATCTCAATTTATAACTATAAGTTAGATAATCTTCATCAAATTTACTCAACCAACTCAAATCCATTAACGAATCAAGAACATTTTTCAACGTTAGTTTTATATCTATTGGATTGATTCTCAGAAATTTCACATGAGGTTCTATTGTATAATCATCAATGATTGAGTATCCTTTCATTATTTAATTTGTTTAAAGAAACTTCTTACTACTAGCACTGAATAAACAACGATTAATTATAAAAACTAATTCAGTTGTATGTTATTGTAGGTATTGTTTCGGATATTGATTTTCAGTTTATTAGTTTAAAACAAATTTAAATAAAAAAATGAAATAAAAATTAGGTAATGGCGTAAAATTTAAAATGAAACTTCGGCTGTACTAATCCATAAATTCTTGACAGGATCTACCAAAAGGAGTGATAATGGATTTAGAGTTAAAGGAAATAGTTATTGCGAGATGAACTGATAAAGATTCATCCTTGTATTGACTATGGCGAATAAATTCATCATGATTTTTTTTATAACATTAGAACTAAAAGCCACTAATTATTGACCATTCAAATAAACTTTGAGAGTAAAAAAGTAGTATATTAGATTATTGAGATCGCGAAAAAAAACAATAAACCTCTTTAAAATTACTTTAAAGAGGTTATTTATGAAAATTATTTTAAAAAAAATGATTTCATAATAATTTGCAAAGTCATTATTCGGCGAAATTATACAACCCCACCACCTAACATCAATCTCACCAAACCAAAAATCATAGCAATAGCACACATAGCAATTCCTGCTTTTGCATTCCCTTTGGGCTCATTGTCATTTCTTGTATATGCTAAAATACTAATAATTAGTCCTAAAATAGCAAAAGGAATATTAATCCAATTAAACGCTCCAAGGCACGGAATGAATCCTAAAAACATTCCGAAAATAGATAAAATTCCCATAATTAAACTTGCTGTTTTCATAATTTCTTTGATTTTTTTATTAAGTATATTATAAAGATTAAAATATTTGTTAGAAGAGTAGTAAATAAAAAAACACTTAATTTATTTAATTCATATGCTTTTTTAAATTCAAGTTTTCCTATAGTTAAAAATGCTCTTGTACTTCCACACAAAAAGCATTCTTTTCCGACTTTTTTACTTTCACAAATTGGAATGTTTGAAGTTATGAAATTTGGTGATGCAAAAAGGCTTATAATTATGATAAAAAAGGACAAAGACACAGTTAAAATCCAAATTATTTTTAATGCTTTCTTTAACTCTTTATTATCTTTTAGGAAATTAAATATCATTTTTAAACTGTTTGTACATAACAATAAATGAAATTCATAACTAGAATAATTACAATACATTAATTGTAGTGGTTTGTTTCGGATATTGAGTTTCAATCTATTAGTTTAAAACAAATATAATAAAAATAAATAAATTCAAAATAGTGAAATTATTAAAATTATTATCTTTTGATAACTTATCAATTAAAAAAATTCTAACTTTAATTGATTTATAAAAAATAAACTATTCTATCCCATCCATAAAAGTCTGAACAAAATCTTGAATTTTACCAAGTATCCTTCTAGCTATTGTACCTCTATCAGTAAGTTTAGGCTTAAACTCTAACAATTGTAAGACCTCTGAAATTTTAGGAGTTTTTTCTGAGAAAAGATATTCACTTATGGTATTCTGAAATTGTTCTTTATTTAGATTTTCTTCTTGTGCAATTATTTCGAAAGCTTTTTCTCTTTCATTATTCCAAAAGCTATCAAAGTGTTCTTTTACTAATTCAGGGTCAGATATGTGAGGAAGATTCTCTAGAATAAATTTTTCTATTAATTCTTTTTTACTTCTCAACTGAACATTTCCAGCGATAAGATCACTAATTTCTTTTTGTTTTTGTGTTAATTTATCACCTTTAAGATTTTTCTCTTTAAGCTGAGTTAATAGTGTTAGAATGTAAGATACATTAATCTCATCTTTATGGATAAGTTCAAGTTCAAAATCAACATCATCTAAAACACTAACTTTCTCTTTAGGTTGATGTTTATATTTTTGCCAAATATCCAAGTATTTACTTTTATAACCATCAAAATCCCATTCAGTAAGTTCTAGTTTTTCAAAACTAAAGTCTGAGAATGATTTTAAAACATTAAGAATACGCATAAGATCTCTAAATGCTTTGATGAATTCAAATTCTTGTTGTTCACTAATTAAATCATCAACGCTTTGGTAAGTAGGAGTTATAGATTTCAACTTATTTAAAGCATCATTAAAGCTATCAATATAATTTTCTATGGGATGAATAATAATTTCTTGAACAGCTTCTTTATTAGAGAACAATGTAACAGCGTCATCAGTTGCAGATTTTAGATTTCTGAAGCATACAATATTACCATGAGATTTTTTTTCATTTAAAATTCTATTAGTTCTTGAAAACGCCTGAATTAAACCATGATACTTCAAATTTTTATCTACAAAAAGAGTATTAAGTTGTGGGCTATCGAATCCTGTTAGAAACATATTTACAACAAGAATTAAATCCAATTCTTTGCTTCTTACCCTTTTGGCAACATCATTATAATAGTTGTAAAAACTCTGACTATCTCTGGTAGTAAAATTAGTACCAAACATATCATTGTAATGACCAATGTATTTTTCTAAAGCATCTCTAGAATGTAAATATCGGCTTCCTAAAATGTTTTTTACCTCATTCTCTATTCCAAATAGGATTTCTTCTTCAATAATCCCATTAGCACTTCTATCATCTTCATTTACACCATAACTATATATAGTTGCGACTCTTAATTGATGTTTTCCTTCTTGTTTTTTCTGATAAAATAAGTCATAATATTTTTGCAACACCTCTATTCCACTAACACAAAACATTGCATTAAATGTTTTATCATGGGTTTTACGATTATACTCAGAAATAATATAGTCCGTTACCTTATTTAGTCTTGATTCACTTTCAAGTAACTCTTTAGTATCAATATCTTCCACATCAATATCAATATGAGTATTGCTTCCCTCCTTCTCTTTATATCTTCCCACATACTCAACTGAAAACCTCAACACATTTTCATCTTTTATTGCATCAGTAATTACATATTTATGAAGACAATCACCGAATAGTCTATTAGTTGTTGCTGGTTGTCCCTCCACTCTACCTATAGAATTCACTTCAGAGATAGGCGTTCCAGTAAAACCAATCATTTGAGCTTTTTGGAAATATTTTTTAATATTTTGATGAGTTTCACCAAACTGACTTCTATGGCACTCATCAAAAATAAAAACAACTTTTTTATTTCTTAGTTGATTTATTTTATTACCATGCTTTTCTTTAGTAATTGCAGTATTAAGTTTCTGCAAAGTAGTAACAATGAGTTTAGTATTATCAGAAAGCTGCTTTACAAGATGCTTAGTATTTTCTGTAGCATCTACACTTCCTTTCTCGAAAGCATCAAACTCTTTTTGAGTTTGATAATCCAAGTCTTTTCTATCAACAACAAATACCACCTTTTCAACTTCAGGAATTTCCTTAATAATTTGAGAAGCTTTAAAAGAAGTCAAAGTTTTACCAGATCCAGTTGTATGCCAAATAAAACCATTATTATTGGTATTTCTTACTTTGTCTACAATACGTTCCACCGCATAATATTGATATGGACGGAGCACCATCAATATTTTATAAGTTTGGTTAAGAACTATATATTTTGTAATCATTTTAGCTACCTGACAAGGCTCTAAAAAGGCTTGAGTAAAATCATCTAATTGTTTGATGTTATTATTCTCCTCATCTGACCAAAAAAATGTCTGCTTAAAACTTTGATGGGAATTATTAGAATAGTACTTAGTATTAACACCATTACTAATAATAAACAATTGGACATAATTGAACAATCCTTTACCAGAACCAAAAGAGTGTTTTTGATAACGATTAACTTGATTAAAAGCTTCCTTCATTTCCAAGCCCCGTCTTTTAAGCTCTATCTGAACAAGCGGAAGTCCATTAATTAGAAGAGTAACATCATATCTATTTTTATAATCACCTCCTTGAGTAACTTGATGAGTAACCTGAAACTGATTTTGACACCAATGATCTTGATTAATGAATTCAATCCATTCGGGGCTACCATCATCTTTTAAATATTGAAACTTATCTCTAAGAATTTTAGCTTTTTCAAATACATTTCCTTTTGCGAGATGATTTAATATTTTTTCAAATTCTTTTTCAGAAAATGTTTTTTTGTTATGAATTTCAAGTTGAATTTTTAGATTTTTAATTAAATCCTCTTCATTTTTAATGATCACTTTTTTGTGTCCTAATTCTTGAAGTTGTGCAACTAACTTTTCTTCTAAAATATATTCTGGTTGACTGGTCATTTTGTTTTATTTGTTTTTAATTAAAATTTTTAATCAGGTATATTTATACTCTTACAAGTCGCATAAGAGGCTCAAAAGAATAGAGTGCTGGTCTTCTTCCTGAAGCTGCTTCTTTTGGCACCAAATAGCCTCTTTCTATCAATTTTTTTATCACACCCGTTGCTGTAGCAGCAGGAATTTGTGTAACATTTATGAATTTACTATTTCTAAAGACAGGATTAGTAAAAATAAAATCAAGGGTTGCTACACTCCATTTTGAAGATAGCAAATCTGTAAACTCTATTTTCATTTCTTCATATAAATCTCTAATCTGTTCGGCAATCATAAGATTTTTCACCGCTTGTTGATGAACAGCTGTCAAGAAAAATTTTATCCACCCATCCCAATCATTGTTTTTGGATACATTTCGCATGGCATCTATATACTCTTCTTTATTTTCCTCAAAATAACCACTAATATAAAAATGGGGTTGAGACAAAACCCCTGACTTCCATAATAAAAGGGTTATGAGCATCCTTCCTATTCTACCATTTCCATCCTGAAAAGGGTGTAGTGCTTCAAATTCTATATGAGCGACTCCAGCTTTTATTAATGCAGGGGAATCACTTTTTTCAATGTAATTAATTAACTCATGTAAACCATCATTTAATTTTTCTGCACTTATAGGAATAAATTGAATCTTTCTTGCTGCACGATCTGCCAAAAAATTTTGTTCTTTTTTAAATTCTCCAGGAGATTTTGAAGCTCCTCTACCAAAAAATAACAACTGCTGGTGCATTTGTTTAATAAAATTGAGAGAAAACTGATATCCATCTTCTAACGCCTCTTGTGCATTTTTTAAAGCTCTTTGATATAGAATAGTTTCTATTACATCAGCTCTAGCATTTTCAGACAAACCGCTATCATAATCAGCCTCATATTGTAAAATTTCATCGATAGTACTTATTGTTCCTTCTATCCTAGATGAAAGAACCGCTTCTTGATTTCTTAATGGAGCAAGCAATAACTCACTATTATGTAAATTTTTGATCATTTGATCAAATCGAGCTAAAGTTTCGGTCGCTTTGATTAATTCTTCTATAAATATTTCGTAATTAATATGCTCTGGGGGAAACTTACCATAATGATAATTAACTGCATTATCTAAATTATAATCCATCTTTTAAATTTATCTACACAAATATATGAAATTTCGAATACTAATGCATTTGATTATTTAAATACTTAAATTTATAAACACAAAGTCTGTTGTTTTCAAAAATAGTAAACAAACTGCTTTGCATTCAAGAAACGAAATAAAAATGAAGACAAACAATCTTATCTTCAAAAAATGAAAACAAAAAGATTTGACTTCAAAAACTTCTCTAAAATAGAACAAAAAGACATGTATTATTTCAAAGCTTTAAACATCTGGTCTATAGCTTTTTTCTTCTGCTCAAGATTAGGATGTACATACAAATTAAGAGTAGTACTTATATTAGAATGTCCTAGCAAAACACTCACCGTCTTATAATCACAATTACTTTCTATACATCTTGTTGCAAAACTGTGTCTCAAACCATGAAATTTAATATCTGGAATTTCCAGATAGCGCATTAGATTTTTATAATAACTTCGGTAAGTTCTAGGTTCTGTAGGTTTAGAATCGTTTGTCAAAACATAGAAATCAGGATTTACGATTTTCTTAAAAGGTTTCAGCATTCTCAACAAGTCTCTGCTGATTGGGATTTCTCGAATAGAATTTTTGGTTTTTGGCGTATCAATTAGGAGTTCTGTTTTACGCTCTCCATCTTCAATCACGTAGATTCTCTGAATAGTTTTTCGAATATTGATGATTCCATTATCCGTATCAATATCTTCCCAAGTCAAAGCACAAATCTCACCAATCCTCATTCCCGAACAAAGACAGATATAAACTCCGAGATTTCTAAATGTAAAATGCTCTTGAATGTAACCCATTACTTTTTTCTGATGCGTTCTGCTCAACACTTCAATCGTATGTGTTTCCCTAACCGTTGGATATTGCACATCAAAATTAATAAACTCAATCCATTTGTTTTTTGCTCCGAATTTCAACACCATTTTCAAAACAATGAGAATATCTTTGATACTTTTTTGACTTAATCCCTGATCTAACTTTTGAAACACGAATTTCTGCACCTCTCCATCTCCAATCTCGTAATAATCTTTGAATACAGGCAGTAAATGATTTTCCAGCAACAGCACATAAGCCGAAAAGGTTGATTTTTTCACGTACAGCTTTTTGTCATTCTTCCATAGTTCAGCGATTTCTGCTAATGTTTTCTTTCTTGTCATAATTTTTGATTTTTAAATGATTTTTTGATTAATCTCAAAAGATATGAATTGATAATAGCTAATCAAAAATTTAACATTAGTGGATAAATTTCTCCTTAATTTATGGAAAGGAGATGATTATGACTTTCTTTCCTAATTTACGATTTCCAGGGTTTGAAGGGGAATGGAAAATTAATAGATTTCAAGAAGTTGTAAAGATTAACCAAGGGCTACAAATTCCAATCTCCAATAGATTAATTAGGCCTAGAGATGGAGCATATTTTTATATTACAAATGAATTTTTAAAAGATAATTCTGAAAAAAAATTTTTCATTAAAAATCCACCACTATCAGTACTTTGTAATAAAGAAGATATTTTAATGACCAGAACTGGAAATACAGGAAAAGTAGTAACTGATGTTGAAGGTGCATTTCACAATAATTTTTTCAAAGTATCTTATCCAAAAAATATTGTAAAAGGATTTTTATATAACTTTTTAAAATTACCAAGTATACAAAATCAAATTAGCAAGTTAGCGGGAACATCCACTATTCCAGATTTAAATCATTCAGATTTTTATAGAATAAAGTTTTCATATCCTAAATTGGAGGAACAAAGAAAAATATCAGAATTTGTATCTTTTTTGGATTCTCGTATTCAAACCCAAAAGAAAATAATTGAACAATTAGAAACCTTAATGAGAGCTAATCGTGAAAAATTATTTTCTCAGAAATTAAGGTTTAAAGAGGAACACGGAAATGATTTCTCTGCTTGGGAAAGAAAGAAAATAAAAGATATATTAACGATAGGTAGTGGGAAAGATTATAAACATTTAAATAATGGTGCTATTCCTGTTTATGGGACAGGAGGAATTATCACTTTTGTAGATTCTTTTCTGTATGATGGTGAAACAGTTTGTATTGGAAGAAAAGGAACTATAGATAAGCCTTTATATTATAATGGAAAAATTTGGACTGTTGATACATTATTTTATACACATTCATTTAATAATTCAGTTCCTAGATTTGTTTTTAATATTTTTCAAAATATAAATTGGAAAGAATATAATGAAGCTTCTGGAGTTCCTAGCTTGTCTAAAAATACAATTGAAAAGATTGAAATAACAATTCCTTGTTTAGAAGAACAAACTAAAATCGCCAATTTTCTCTCCACCATTCAAAATAAGATAGAAACAGAAAAACAAATTTTAGAAAAGTTAGAGCTTCAGAAGAAGTTTCTTTTGGCCAACTTGTTTGTTTAAACCTTTACAAAATTTTCTTAAACAAAAAGATTTTGTAATAAATACTTTTTCTGATTTTCGTAGTGAGCTAACAATTCTGTTTCTATATTTATTTTCTCATCAAAAGTTTTTAAAAATTGTGCTATTTCTCTTTGCTCTTCTATTGTTGGAACATTTATTTTAATAGTTTTTATATCAGATGAATTCACTGAGGTAAAAGTACTACCTTGTTCAAAAGAAGACCATTTATTTTCAAAGTATAGTAAAAACTGGTAAATAAATTCTGAATCAGATTTTTCGTTACTTTTGATAGCACAAACTCCACGTCCTATACAAGCAAAATGTTTTGATTTTGCAGCATGACCTACAGGAGCACGTATGGTTAATATTATATCTCCAATATCACACGTCTTTGTAATTTGACTTGTAAATTGTCTTGGTTTTGAAAACCTTTGAACAATATCTGCATTACCTTGTATCAATGGTAATCCTTTTTCATAAGAATTATATGCAGATGAATCTGGAGATTGCCCCATTATGATTGTAGATATATCTCCTAAGGTTTTTTCTTCCCATTTGCTTATGTATTTCTTACTTATTCTAAAGTTTTGAGTAAAAAGGTTATGTGAAAAATTTAATTTCATCTTTCGAGTATCCTCAATTATTTTCTTTTGGGTTTGAATTCTATTTTCAATAAGTGACAAAAATGTTGAAACTTTCTTTTGTTCAGAGAAACAAGGAATAAAGAGTGGAAGATTGTAAAAATCATCACTTTTAACATTCATTCTGTCATCTCTTGCTCCATAATTCGCTATACTTCGCATGTAATTATGCCATACTTTAGACTTGAATAGATATTCTAAAAAAGGAATATTAACATTCTTTTCTTTAATTCTAAAAACTGTATAAAGTGGCGAAACTAAACCTGTGAGATTTGTTTTATTAACGCTCATTGCGCCAACTTCAGCCATAGAAGAAAGCCTTGGATTATAGACGAAGTCAAAAGGTTTAACTATATAATATCCATCTAAATTTTCTTTGTTTGCAATGCTTTTGTCAAAGTAATCACTTTGCAAAACAATTCCTTGAACCGCTGAATTTGAAAAAACAGTTATAATTTTATTGTCGTTATTTTTGTTGTTTATTTTCTCAGCAATTTCTTTTAAATAATATGCTCTCCACTCATTAGCGAATTCCCAAAACCTTAACTTGGGAACATTTCTCGAATTAGGAAAATTCTTTACACTTTTATTTTCTTTTGCCATCTTGATAATTTATAGTTTTAGCAGTCAACATTAAGGATTATACAAAATCAAAAAAATTTAACTTACTAATCCCAATTCTTTTAAATACTTATTAATTTCAAGATCCAATTCTGAACGTTTAGCTTCCAAATCTTTTATTTCACGCATAACAGCAAAAATATCTATTTCCTCTTCCTCCTCAAAAGTATCTATATATCTCGGAATATTTAGATTATAATCATTTTCTGCGATTTCTTTTAAACTTGCTTTATGACTAAATTTTTCAAGTACAGTGCGTTCTCTGTAGGTTTCAACAATTTTTTCAATATGCTGAACTCGAAGTATATTTTGATTTTTTTGTTTTTCAAACTCTTTGCTAGCATCTATAAACAAAACATCTTCATCTTGTTCTCTACACTTTTTAAATACTAAAATACAAGTCGGAATACTAGTTCCATAGAAGATGTTAGCTGGTAAACCAATGACTGCATCTAAATAATTTTTTTCTTTGATTAAATACTTTCGAATTTCTAATTCTGCTGCTCCACGAAATAAAACACCGTGTGGCATTACTACTGCCATTATCCCGTTTTCATCCAAATGATGAACCATATGCTGAATAAATGCAAAATCCGCTTTAGAAGCAGGAGCTAACCTTCCATATTGAGAAAATCTTTCATCTAATAGAAAAAGCTCATTACTACTCCATTTTGCTGAAAAAGGAGGATTAGCAACAATGGCATCAAAAGTCTTATGAATGTGTTGTGGCTTCTCTAAAGTATCTTCTTGTTTAATATCGAAATTAACATAATTTACCCCATGCAAAATCATGTTCATCCTTGCAAGATTATAGGTAGTTCTATTCATTTCCTGTCCATAAAAATCTGCCACCTTAGCTTCTCTAGCTACTCTTAAAAGTAAAGAACCACTTCCACATGTGGGATCATAAACAGATTTTAATTGAGTCTTTCTACTTGTTACAATTTTAGCTAAAATGGTAGAAACTTCTTGGGGCGTGTAAAACTCTCCCGCTTTCTTACCTGCACCACTAGCGAATTGCGCAATTAAATACTCATATGCATCACCTAAAACATCAGCATTTGTATCAGCTAAATTAAAGTCAATTTCATCTAAATGAAAAAGTACTTTAGATATTAATTTATTTTTTTCTTCTTCTGTTTTACCTAATTTAGAGGATGTTAAATCTAAATCCTCAAAAAGTTTATCAAAATCTTCTTCACTAGCTGTTCCTAAAGTCGACTGTTCTATATTAATTAATATTCTAGTTAATTCAGGAAGAATGAAATTAGATTTACCTTCTTCTTTATTGTATCCTTTTTTAGCAACATTGCTAAATAGTTCAGAAGGTTTAAGAAAATAGCCTAAATCTTCTACTATTTCTTCATAAATAGCCTCTACAATTTCTTTCCCCTCATTAGAATTTTCATCAATATCTTGATAATCAATTTTTTCACCAGAGTCTTCAAGAATTTTATTAGCAGTAAAATGTATTTTTTCTGAAAGATATTTATAAAAAATAAAGCCTAAAATATAATCACGAAATTCGTCGGCATTCATTTTACCTCGCAAAGTATTAGCAATATTCCAAAGTTGTTGTTCTAACTGACGTTTTTGTTCTTCTGACATACATTAAGGATATAAAATCTCAAATTTAAAGAAAAACACTTTTAATCCAATATGGAAAATCATATTATTTAGAGTTTTTATTTAATTACAAGATATTACCAAATAAAATTTGAAGATTTATAGGAAAATTCATTAAACCACCTAACTTACTAAACTGCAAATTTTGCCTGTAAAACGTAGGGATAGCAGAAATCCTATATTTATCTTGTGGTTTGCCTATAGGCTCTCTTGTTTAATCTGCTATAGAAAGGAACATAGAATCACCAATTACCCGTACTTCGCCACCATTCCAGATTTTACTAATGCTCATGTAGAACGTTACGGCGTCTTCAAAACCTGATCTTACTGTGGCTACTACTCTTGCCATACCAAATTATAAAAGCGTACGGAACTGAGCGTCATCACTTGATGATTGGTAAAGAGATGGCCAAACTTCTTTAGAACCCCAATAATA